>DATKAP010000123.1:0-11481 GCA_035577905.1 Binatia bacterium | reverse complement strand
GGTGTGGGACAGTACCACCTCCGCCCCTGGTCGCATCATCTGGTCGCAGACTCCCAACCGGAATCAGTCTTACCTGCTCCTCAACCCGCCCGGCGCCGACCTGAGCTCTATCATCAATCCACTCATCCAGTGGATCCCCGGCCTGCGCCAGTCTCAGACAATCACATTTGCAGCTCTTCCCAGCAGAACCTATGGAGATCCGCCGTTCACCGTGTCGGCTACCGCATCTTCAGGTCTGCCGGTTAGTTTTACAGTGGGCGCGACTGATAACTGCTCCATCTCGGGTACGACGGTCACGGTCACCGCGGCTGGGACGTGTACTGTCACTGCTCACCAGCCAGGTAACAGCAGTTACTCTGCCGCCCCAGACGTCGCGCAGAGCTTCGCTATCGCCAAGGCTACGGCCACCATCCAGTTATCTGGCCTCAACGCGACCTACGACGGCACGCCGAAATCCGTCACAGCTACCACCACTCCGAGCGGACTGGTAGTCAGCATCACCTACAATGGTTCTACTACCGCGCCGAGTAACGCCGGCAGCTATGCAGTGGTGGCCACCATCACTAATGGCAACTATCAAGGCACCGCCAGTGGCACGTTGGTTATCACGGCTGCGATTACGACGGTTGCCCTGAGTTCCTCTCGAAACCCTTCCTCGTACGGCCAGTCTGTGAATTTCACGGCGACCGTGAGCGGTGCGGGGGGAACCCGGACCGGCCCAGTCACCTTTTATGACGGGGCCAACGTCCTTGGCACAAGCAGTCTGAGCAGCGGCAGTTCGGTCCTGTCTACAACGGCCCTGTCGGCGTCGACACACACAATTACTGCGGTGTACGGTGGCGGGAACAACTTCCAAGGCAGCACCTCACCCGCCCTCACCCAGGTTGTTAACCCTGCTCCAACAACCACAAGGCTAACGTCGTCGCCTAACCCATCGGCACTCGCCCAAGCCGTCACGTTGACAGCCACGGTAAGCGCGACCAATTCCGTTCCTTCAGGGACGATTACTTTCTACGATGGGACCACCAATCTGGGATCGACCCAGACTGGTGGTTCGGGACAAGCCACATTGCTTGTGGCCACTCTTGCAATCGGAAGCCACAGTTTGACTGCAACGTATGCAGCCAATGGAAACTGGCTAGGGAGCACATCGACTGTACGGACGCAAACAGTAAGTCGCGCTTCCAGCACAACAACGCTGACATCCTCAGGGAATCCCGCTTCAGTCGGGCAACCTGTGACCTTTACAGCTCGGGTGACAACAACCAGCGCGGTTGCGACCGGAACGATTCAGTTCCGTGATGGTTCAACTACCTTGGCAACAGTTACCCTCGATTCCACCGGCCAAGCGAGCTTCACTACTTCAACACTCGCTCCCGGGAACCACACAATGCGTGCGGTATATAGCGGGGACGGGAACTTCCAGTCAAGCACATCGTCGTCGCTAACCCAAACCGTTAACGCTAGCACAACCACAACGCTCGTATCTTCTCGCAACCCATCAACCAGAGGGCAAACGGTTACCTTCACTGCCACTGTGACCGCGGTAGCGGGAACGCCAACGGGCACGGTAACCTTCCGGGATGGGACAACCAGCCTCGGATCTCGCAGCCTGAATGCAAGTGGACAGGCAAGCCTGAGTACCTCAGGATTGTCACGGGGATCACATTCGATCACCGCGACCTACGGCGGCGCGATTGGGTATGGTTCAAGCGTCTCCGCGCCGTTGACTCAGCAAGTGAATTGATATCGTAAATCGATTAGTACTCCCCCACGCCGGTCGGACGGCTGTGGCGTCAACAAAGCGCCACAGCCTGACGACTTTCCCTGTCAAAGCGCTGTCAGTTCGCGTAACCGGAGCCAAGCAACATGTTGATGTCTGCAGATACCCAGATCGATCAACTCCAACAACCGAGTGTCCAAGCTGCGATGTGCGATCATCCCGCTTCTCGCACAGTGGTGGACATTGGGTGCGGACAGAAGAAGGTGAGAGGCGCAATTGGAATGGACTGCGTGGCGCTTCCCGGCGTCGATGTAGTCCATGATCTCAATACCTTTCCCTATCCGTTCGCTGCCGATTCAATCGACGAAATTCATGCATACCACGTGCTCGAACACGTTCCGGACGTAATGGCAACCATGGAAGAGCTCTGGCGCATCACCAAGCCTGGGGCAACCGTGCACATCCGCGTGCCCCATTTCTCCGGCATACTTGCGTGGAAGGACCCCACGCACAAACGTAGCTTTACGTCCGAGTCGTTCGGGTACTTCGGCGAGAATGGCTATTCCTATTACACGGGAGCACGGTTCCAGGTGATGTCAGTCAGATTGCGATATTCAATTCAACCGATGAACCGCTGGATCGCGCGCGTCTTCGCAAAGGTGATACAGTGGCTGGTAGATCGCCATCCTACTTTTGGCGAACGGCACTTGGCATACCTAGTCGGTGGCATCGACGAGATTCAAGCAACTTTGAGGACAGTCAAACCATAGCGATGACAGTTCTGAAGTCAATTCAGGCCCTGTACAGCAGAGTCCGCAAGTCTATTGAATTGCGAAAGTACAACCCTTACACGATAGCGGAGTACTTTCGAAAGCAGGGAGCACAGATTGGCGAGGGATGCTTCATTGTTCCGACCGACTTCGGCGCGGAGCCCTATCTAATCAAGATAGGAAATCACGTCGCCATTGCTGCAGAGGTAGCGTTCGCAACTCATGATGGCGCGGTTTGGGTATTTCGCGATCAGGTGCCAGATTTGCAAGTTTTTGGTCCTATCGTGATTGAAGACAACTGCATTATCGGCCTGCGCTCGACGATTTTTCCTAACGTACGAATTGGCCAGAACTCCGTTGTGGCTGCTGGATCGCTTGTCATCAACGACGTTCCTCCCAATTCGCTCGTCATGGGCGTTCCTGCCCGCTCGTTCGGTTCCATGGATAAGTATCGGGAGAAGTGCCTGCAGCGATGGGCTGAACAACGTCCCCCCGACGTTACGTTTGCTGAGGGAGAGACTTGGTGGAATTCGCCCCAGGCCACCGCCAAACGCTTGCAGCTCAAAGAACATCTGCTGACGATTTTTCGAGACCAACTACGGCCCGGCGGGCTCGCAGACAGAAATCAGGGTACTGGCCCCTCGCCCGTGCCCGACAAGAAAGACGCGCAGGCTGTACGCGAGTCCGAGGTATCGACAACTATCTAGGCATCACGAAGCAGTTCGAAATTCGCTGTGTCAACCAGAGTTAACATGCGCGTCGCAGTTTGGATCTCGGCTATCGGTGCATTGTTTGTTGGATTCTTTCTTATGATGAAGAAGCATTCTGCAAGTATGGAGACGGACCTTGCTGGCAACACAACTCACGTGGTGTTGATTGGTGCATCGATTGGACAGGCATGGCACCTGGCCGAATGGCCTGGTCGTGTGAAGGTGACCGGCTTTAGCGCAGAATCGGTTCCGGCTTGGCAGTTTGATAAAAGCGTCGTGCTCGAAGAAGTGTTGATGCGTCCGGCCCGGAAATTCCACCCGACCCGGACGTACCTGAGATCGCTATTTCAGGCTCCACCCCGAAAACCTGACCTCGTAATTCTCAAGGAATGCTCATCCTACTTCCCGGGCGATCTTTCCATATACCAGCGCAGCATTCAAGACTGGGTCAGTCGGTTACAAGGCAAACAGATCAAAGTGATCCTGGCAACGGTCGTTCCCGTAACGCGGTCGCGCGCCGGGCAGGATCCCGGCAAACAGGAAGGTCTTCTGAACTACAACGAATGGGTCCGGGGATTTGCCGGCCAGCATGGGCTCGACGTACTGGATTTGGAAGCAGCTTTGCGTTCCAACGATTCGGATAAGTATCTGCGCGAGGACTTCGCGGCGAAGGATGGCTCTCACCTGAATTCGGCTGCCTATACGGTTTTGGACCAGACCTTGCGAACGCTTCTTTGTGAAAAACACTTTGCTACGCAAGACTCGCATGCTGCCACGGCGGTGAATTGAGCCCGCGTAGAATGTCTATTGATCGATAGCACGCGCCCCTCCCCTAAATGCCTATTAGTGCACCATATGTGTGGAATAGCCGGAATCGTTAACACTGAGAGTAGTAAGAGCGATCCTGCTCGGCTTCGCCGCATGATCGCGACGCTTTCGCATCGAGGCCCCGATGCGACGGAAGTCCAGTGCATGGGGGGGGCGGGGTTCGCCCACGCACGTCTGAGTATCATCGATCTGGCCGGGGGTGCGCAGCCCATGTCCATTGAAGGTGGAACTTTGTGGATTACCTTCAATGGCGAGATTTTCAATTATGTAGAGCTACGAGAGGAGTTAATCAAAAAGGGCCACAAGTTTGCCACCCGTTCGGATACCGAGGTCATCCTTCATCTTTACCAGGAAGAAGGAGAAGACTGCGTTCAAAGGCTCAATGGTCAGTGGGCATTCGCAATCTGGGACTCCGTCAACAAAAAGCTGTTCGTCTCTCGCGACCGGGTTGGAGTGCGCCCGCTTTTCTACACTACAACGGGCGGTGAATTCCTGTTCGCTTCGGAAATTAAGGCGATCTTCGCGGGTGCGGATATTTCGCGCGAACTGGATCTGCAGGCGCTGGATCAGATATTCACTTTTTGGGTAACGTTGCCTCCTCGCACGGCGTTCAAGCAGGTTTCACAGCTTCCGCCCGGGCATTCACTCGTGCTGCAAAACGGACGCACTCGTGTATACCCGTATTGGAAGCTCAACTACAGCGCCGACCATCAGCCGTCCGAACACGAAGAGCAACGACTCACGGAGGACCTGCTCAATACTTTGCTGGATGCAACCCGGATCCGCCTGCGGTCTGACGTTCCTGTCGGCGCCTACCTGAGTGGAGGGCTCGACTCAACGGTTATCACTGCACTCACTCACAAGCTGGTCGGGGATCGACTTCGTACATTCTCAGTCAGCTTTGAAGCAAAGGAATTCGACGAGAGTGAGTATCAGCGCGAGGCGAGTGCCTTTCTGCATACGCAACATAGTGAAGTCACCTGTGGATACAACGACATCGCAAACATCTTCCCCGATGTTGTTTGGCACTGCGAGCAGCCGATCCTCCGGACAGCCCCGGCTCCCATGATGCTGTTAGCCAAACTCGTCCGCCGTAGCGGCTTCAAGGTGGTGCTGACGGGCGAAGGTGCTGACGAGATGCTCGGCGGATACGACATTTTCAAGGAGACGAAGATTCGGCAGTTCTGGGCGAAGTATCCAAATTCAACGCGCCGGCCCCTTCTTCTTAAACGCCTTTATCCATACATGGATGGCATTCAGCGCCAGTCCACTGCGTACCTGAAGGCTTTCTTCCATGTAAGCGCGGACGAATCTGACGGCCTGTTCTTTTCACATGTTCCGCGTTGGGACCTGACGGCCAAATTGAAGGCCTTCTTCTCGGACTCTGTGCGTGCCGAAACAGACGACGGTGCTGCTGTGCCCAGTCTCCAAGGCCAGTTGCCTCCCGAATACCTTTCGTGGGGGAAGTTCACTCGGGCAGAGTATCTAGAGGCACAGTACTTGTTGCCTGGATACATATTGTCGTCGCAGGGCGATCGGATGGCGATGGCACACTCGGTGGAGGGTCGCTACCCCTTCCTGGATTACCGAGTAGTAGAACTGGCGGCCAAGCTACCTGCCAGGCTGAAGATGAGAGTTCTCAATCAAAAATACATCTTGAAGCAAGCGTGCAATCGATTAGTGCCACCATCCATCGTAAAGCGCTACAAGCAGCCGTATCGAGCTCCCGATGGAAAGAGTCTGCTTGGGTCCGAGCGCCTGATGGACATGCTCTCGCCCAGCCAGATCGATCGATATGATATTTTCGACAGCCAGCGCGTGTCAGCGCTAATGACCAAGTTTAGGTCGGATCGCCCGACTAGCGTGAAAGACAACATGGCTCTCGTGGGGATTCTGTCTACGCAACTCCTTTTAGAGCAGTTTGTACATCAAGCCCAGGGACTTTCGGCGTGTATGCGAGAATCTCCGGTGGAGGGTAAGCAGCTTGTGAGGTGAATCGTGATTAGATTACTGAGTCTGCACCGACTAATTGCCAATTGTGGATTGGCAGTACTGGTAATCGCGTCCGCCGGCTCTTTGGCATGCGGTGGAGAACACAATGGTCAGACCTCCCCGAAGCAGCACACCGTAGCCTTGTCGTGGAACCCCAGCAGCACTTCAAATGTGCAATACAACGTTTATCGCGGCACGCAGCATCTAGGTCCGTATACTACGAAGCTAAACTCCACTCCACTGCCCTCTACTAGTTTCACCGATTCCACGGTACAGAACGGAGCAACTTATTACTATGTTGTCACGGCCGTGGATCAGCAGTCCGAGAGCGATTATTCAAATGAAGCGCAAATAGTTATCCCAACGTCGTAGAGAAGTCGCGAAGTCCTTGAACCTCACGACGAGGAGGTATGGTATTCTTGAGGGTTTTTTTAGAGTTAGGATTCACCACCGACGCGTCCGACGGCCGCGGCAAGATGCGTCGCTGAGCCGGATTCTGGCAGATCAGTTTTCCTCCCCCATCAGTTCAAAAATCACAAACAAGGACCTTACACATGCAATCCAAGTTCGTTGGGGAAGTGCGCAGTTTTGTTGTTAGCAATTACCTGCTGGGCCGTGAGGAAGGGCTCGGCAACGATGACTCCTTTCAGGACCAGGGAATCATCGACTCAACGGGAATTCTCGAGTTGGTTTCCCACCTAGAGCGGACCTATGGGGTCGAGATTCTGGACGAGGAACTCAATCCCGATAACCTCGACAGCGTCAACAAGATTGCTGCATACCTCACCCGAAAACTCACTGCCGTCACCCCGGAGCTAAAGGCATCCCAGCAGAGTGCCTCACTCTAGGCTGCGCATGTCGTATTTTCAGCTGGAATAGTGTCACGCCATGAACGTCTGCGATTATCTACTAGGTGGCAAACCCGAGTCGAAGGCGGCGTTGTTGACACTCGGCGGTGAGTATACGTACGGCCAATTGCGTTCCGCGGCGTCGAGCGTTGCAGCGTTCCTTGTTGCGTCGGGCGCCAAGAAAGGAGGCCGAGTTATTCTCCTCGCGGACAGTTCCTTCTTCTGGACGGTGTCTTACCTCGGCGTTATTCGCGCGGGAATGGTATGCGTACCACTCCCTCCGGGTGTTTCTCTCGAGGATCTGCAGTACGTTCTGAGAATAACAGAGCCGACCTTCGCGTTCGTGGAGTCCAAAGCTATTGTCAGATTGTCGACTCCGCCGAATAAGCCCTCCTGGGGCACGATCCCTGTAATTTCAGATCTATCTTTCGGGACGTCCAACGATCGAGTCACCTTGCAAGACTTGCAGAAACAGTACCCGCAGAATGGTGTCGGTTCTGATCCATTGCCAGAAATCAGCCCTGACGATTTGGCTGCACTGATGTTCACCTCTGGTTCGACGGGCTCGCCACGCGGAGTAATGGTATCGCATCGCAACATCGCAGCGAATACGGATTCGATCATTGAATATCTCTGTTTGACATCTGCGGACCGAATCATGGCGGTTCTGCCATTTCACTATTGCTTCGGGACATCTCTCCTCCATACGCATCTCAGGGTTGGTGGCAGCATAGTGATCGAGCCACGCTTCATGTACCCGGAGGTCGTATTGCAGAGAATGCGGGATACGGGCTGCACCGGCTTCGCTGGAGTGCCGAGCCACTACCAGATTCTGTTACGCAGGTCAAAGTTGGCGAGCATGGATTTTCCTGCCCTACGCTATGTGCAGCAGGCCGGCGGACAATTGGCTCCGCCATTCATTCGGGAACTCCGGAGCGCTTTACCCGGCAAACAGATTTTCATAATGTACGGGCAGACAGAAGCCACCGCCAGGCTATCCTATCTTCCTCCGCAGCTACTCGACACGAAGCTTGGATCCGTCGGCAAGGCTATTCCAGGGGTTAAGTTGTCCGTCATCAATGAAAGAGGAGGTCCCGTTCGACCGGGCGAACAGGGAGAGATCGTTGCCGAAGGTGAGAACGTGTGCTTAGGTTACTGGCGCGAAGGAGGTGCTGGTTGCTTCCGCGATGGAAAGCTGTACACCGGCGACCTAGCCACCGTGGATCAAGACGGACTTATCTACATTGTCGATCGCGCCAAAGACTTCCTGAAGTGCGGTGGGAAACGTGTCAGCGCGCGGCAACTGGAAAATGTTTTACTCGAAAATGACGAACTTTTGGAGGCAGCAGTCATTGGTGTACCCGATGAGGTGCTCGGGGAGGCGGCAGTTGCCTTTGTGGTGCTGCGTGACCCCAAGGGGGGGATAAGCGTCTCGCAACTTGAAGCTCATTGCCGTCGCAAACTACCGCCAGCCTTTGTACCAAAGGACTTTCTATTCCTTAGGTCCTTACCGAAAAACAGTTCTGGAAAAGTCCTGAAATCTGCTCTGAAGAACCGAGCAGTTCCACTCAATTGTGGGTGAGGACTGGTTCGATCAATGTCGCTCACAACTCTCAACCGCACTGTCAAGAGCGAAATATCCCGGAGGATAAGAAATGACCGTCGCTTCTATACCAGACACCAACTTGCTGCAAATTGATGCCGCCGCAGAAACCGAAAGTATCGCGGCAGCGATCCGCGAAATCGTCCTCACGCGGTTCCGGAGAAAGGGAGCTGTGGTTGCTGTTTCCGGCGGGATCGACAGTAGCGTGGTTGCATCGCTTTGCGTAAAAGCCCTTGGGTCAGAAAATGTGATCGTGTTATTCCTGCCGGAGACTGATTCTTCAGGGGAGAGCCTGCGACTGGGCAAGCTACTGACCGAGCGGCTGGGAGTTCGCGCCTTCGAGGAAAATATCAGCGCGATCCTTGAAGGAGCAGGTTGCTATCATCGTCGAGACGAAGCCATTCGCGCAGTGGTCCCTGAGTTTGGTCCTGGCTACAAAAGCAAGATAGTGCTGCCGAACATGGTTGCTGCCGACACGTATGCAGTGTTCTCTCTCGTCGTCCAAACGCCGGCAGGGGAAACAAAGAAGGTGAGGCTGCCCCTCGATTCTTACTTGGGTATTGTTGCCGCAAGCAATTTCAAACAGCGCACACGCAAGATGATGGAATACTACTACGCCGATCGATATCACTATGCGGTCGCGGGCACTCCGAATCGACTGGAATACGATCAGGGATTCTTTGTAAAGAACGGTGATGGTGCAGCCGATTTTAAGCCGATCGCCCACCTCTACAAGTCGCAGGTCTACCAGCTTGCGGCTTATCTGAATGTGCCCGAAGAAATTCAGCGTCGGCCCCCGACCACCGATACCTACTCACTGGAACAGTCGCAGGAGGAGTTCTACTTCTCGATGCCACTCGCAAAGATGGATCTCTGCCTTTACGGAAAAGATCACGCGATCAGCCCTGCCGAACTTGCGCCCATCGCCGGATTCACCGAAGAACAAGTGAAGAGGGCTTACCAGATGATTGATTCCAAACGAAGAGTTGCGCGCTATTTGCGCGACGAACCCGTTCTGGTTCAGCTCGTCTCGCGGTAGTCAACTTCGATCAGGGCGGCCCATTGACTCACCACGCGTTTAACAGGAAGGAGGATACTGTGCTCGTCGAATTCAGCACGAATGCCGCTGATCTACATCGTGCATGTGTTCGTTTGTTAACAGGCCTTGCGCGAATGCAGGGAATTGCGGACGATCCTATTCACTTTGACATCTCGCCGAAGAGACTGGAAATCACAGCCGACGGTGCCTCGGCAAATCTGCAGGCGCAGATCCAAAGCAGCGGTGCCGCATCCATTCCGTTCACGGTGCTCGCAGGCGTACTCCATATGCTTCCATACTTCGGCAACAACGTAGTTGAAATCGGGTTTTCACCGGGAAAGATGCGTGTAGATACGACCATCTTTCACAACCGAAGCATCCTGCAGAGGTCTCCGCAGGCCGACGAACGCCAGCGCTCTTCCTCCTTGAGATATAGTGCACCCGTGGCCGGCTTGACGGTTGTAAATGCCACCCGTCGTTTTAAGTGAACCAAGATAGGGCTAATTTGTGAAAGCGATCAGTCTCTGCCTGCATGACGTGCTCGATGTCGAACGGGTTAAACCGGGAGACGTCTACACCCTGAAGTTGACCGACTTCAGCGAGCATCTGGAAGCGATCGAGCGGCGGAGCCCGCCAATTCATACAATTCGTTACCGCTACGAATGGGGGAAGCAGATTCCGGTATTCCTAACATTCGATGACGGAACCGCCGGGGCGTACAAGTTCGCCGCCGCAGAACTTGAAAAATATGGGTGGCGAGGTCACTTTTTTATCACAACGGACTGGATCGGTCGCGACGGCTATATGGACCGGGATCAGGTTCGGGATCTGCATCACCGCGGCCACATTATCGGAACTCACTCCTGCTCTCATCCTGAGAGAATGTCTCACCTTGCTCCTGCGGATCTATTGCGGGAATGGAAGGATAGTTGCGAGGTCCTTAGCGCAATCGTGCAGTGTCCAATTACCACGGCCTCAGTAGCAGGCGGATACTACTCACAGGCTGTGGCCCAAGCGGCCGCTTCGGTAGGAATCCAGGTGCTTTTCAATTCCGAACCGACATCGACCATTGCTGTAGTCCACAATTGCCTCGTGCTAGGCCGCTATAGCGTGCAGGCGTTTACCATGCCTCCGGTCTCAGCCGCTATCGCCGCCGGACGCCGCTGGCCGCGCTGGAAGCAAAGCATGCTTTGGAATATGAAACGAATTCTTAAAGGACTAGGAGGAGAATCGTATGTGAGCTTCCGCCGGCGTCTATTGTCACGTTTCATGTCAATCAAAACTGTTGAACACGACTAGAAGTCCTCGCCTCATTTGAAGCGTCAATTCGCTCGCCACTCTAACGTCTGCTTCCCGTACGGCTCCTTCTGATTCGCACCTGATCCTCTAGAAGATCATCATCGCTATTTGTCTATCCGCCCGCAATGCTCTTGAGCGCGGCATTGTGTGCACGGAGTAATCATTTCCAGACGCTGCCCTTCTCACAACCCGAACAAGTCACAACAGGCTGGTCAAAACGACCGGCCTTTTTTTAACCTTGATGATATTTTGAGGCACCTGATTGTTGTCGCCGCGCTCGAGTAAGCGCTCTTATGTACGCCGCTCGATTAGGCACTATATTCCTGATATTGCCGAGGTAGTCGCACGTTCCCGACAAAGCGACCGCATACTGCCGGTTATATAACGCATATGTGAACAAAAGGGGCGACACGTTCATTCCAGCCATCGATACGTTCAGTCACCGAATGCTGACCTGCCCCCCGATTTCGTTCACGTAAGAATACGACAAGTTTCAGTGACTCCCTGTCCGGCTTGAGCCGGGATAGAGGTGACCCAACCCCCGAAAACTGGACCATCTAGAATGTGAGTTCTCCCCAACCCAGGAAAGGAGAACCGCAATGAAAGGCACGCGACACAGTGAAGAGCAGATCATAGCGATCCTGAAGCAAGGCGAAGCAGGATTGACCA
>DATKAP010000122.1:0-6096 GCA_035577905.1 Binatia bacterium | reverse complement strand
TGATGGATTCTCACTCCAGGAACGCAATGTATCTGCCGCTTCATCGAGAGGAACCACCAGGCTTACCGCTTGATCCACCGGGAACTTCCGGTCCTCCAGGAGCCTGATCACCGCCTGGAAGTCTTCAGGGAGAGCATTTCTTGAACCGAGAATGTCCAATTCTTTTTGCACGAACAGCCTGGTCTCATAGCTCACCGGTTCCTTGGCATACCCGATGTACACCACTCTGCCGCTGAATGAGACTTCTTCCACGGCGGCTCGAAACGTCGCTGGTGTACCGATCGCCTCGATCACGACGTCCGGACCGCGGCCCTCAGTCAATTTCAGCAACCGGCCGTGCAACGATTCCCTCTGCGTGTTGACGGTGTGAGCACCGCCCGAGGCTTGTGCGAGTTCCAGTTTTTCGTCGTCCACGTCAACACAGATCGTCCGCGCACCCCGAAAACTCGAAGCACAGACTGCGCCCAGCCCCACTCCCCCACAACCCATGACTAAGACTGTGTCCTCCGCGGCGACCCGTCCACGTGATACTGCGTGAAACCCCACAGTCAACGGTTCAACCAGACACAATTCTTTGGTCGTGAGATTTGCCGGATACAACTTCTCTGGCGGCACTACGATGAGTTCGGTGAGAGCGCCGTCCCTTTGCACTCCGAGAGTTTCGTTGAATTGGCAGGCATTGGGACGTCCCCGCCCGCATGATGCGCACTTCCCGCAGCTTGTGTAAGGAGAGATAGCTACGTCCGTTCCGACGGATAGCCCAATGCGGCCGCCCTGTACGACCGTGGCCGCCACTTCATGCCCGGGAATTCTCGGGAACGACACGAGTGGATTCAGACCACGGAAGGAATTCAGGTCGCTTCCGCAGAATCCCACCATCCGGACCTTCAGCAATACATCCCCATTCCCAGCCACTGGTTCCGGAACCGTCTCGATCGATCCGTGCCCGGGCTTATGAAGTACGAGTGCCTTCATGGTTGAATATGGAACTTCGGATTACAGATCAGACCTTACGCTTTCGGGCCTTCCTGGTGCGACCTTCGGATCTCATTGCGTCCCGGAGCTTCTTCTCGGCCTGAGCATTCCAATATCCGCAGTCCAGTTCGAAAAACACGGATGTGTACGGGATTCGCATGTTGGTTTTGACTACGAGCACTCGGAACAACTCGCCGGCGCGATCGAGCTTCGCGATGATCTCTTCGTGTGGACGGACACGTACCTCGGCTCCCGTAAGAAAGCTGCCAAGCGCTTCTCGGTAGGAGTGGATGCCGGGAGCGTCTTCCTCAGGGACAAAGGTCAACTCCTGGTCCAGATAAATATTGGGTTTGATGTGCTTGCATCCACCCAGAATGGCAAAGGTGCGTTCCAACACCGTGGTCTGTTCCTCGCCTGCAACAATAGTCTCAATCGCTTGCCTGGACTGCGCCGGATATGCCGAATCCGCGATCACGATCCAGTTGCGATGTCCATAGAGTTGTAGTCGACCCTTCAGGACTTCTTCCCAGTTTGCATTCATTTGAGTGCCAGTTCTTCGTCCGAGCAAACAGCAACCTTGCCACACTTGCCGGAAGCCATGAGGGCATATGCGTCTGCGGCGTCCTCAAGCGCAAAGCGGTGAGTGATGATATCTGCGGGATGTAAATTCCATCGCACGAGGCGCTCGACCAATTCCTCCATCAGCCAGGTCGACGTCACCCATGAACCATAGATCGTCTTCTGATCGTGAATAATGTCGGGCGACGGATTGAATTCGACCGTCCCTCCTTCACCGACGAAGGCGATTCTTCCCCATTTGCGCGTTGCTCGAATAGCGGTGGCACGCGCTCTTGCATCGGCAGAGCAGTCCAAGGCACGCTCCACACCGGAACCCCGCGTGAGTTCCTTGACCTGAACCACGTTGTCTTGACCTGCGCTTAGAACGACGTCACATAGTTTGAGAGACTCTGCCAAACGCAGGCGCTCGGGGACGATGTCAATTCCAACGATCATCTGGGCGCCGAGTTTGCGACACAATGCTGCAGCCGCCAGCCCGACGGGGCCCAAGCCCGTAATGAGCACAGAATGATCGCCATTGACCCCAACCTTTTCAATGGCTTCGTATATCGTCCCAAAGCCACACGCAACCTGCGCCCCGTCTGCGTAAGAAAGCTGGTCGGGTAGCGCGATGAGGTCCTTCTCTTCCGCAATCATGTAGTCGGCCATGCCGCCGTCGCGTTGCCAACCGTACGCACGACGGTATTTTTCACTGGTACAGGAAATCATGTAACCGCGTCGACAGTCGTTGCAAACTCCGCAGCCAGAAATGTGATACACAATGACCCGATCGCCTACACCAAACCGCCGACAGCCGGGGCCAACCTCCACAATTTGGCCGCTTGGTTCATGGCCCGCAATCACTCCTTGATAGCCCTCCGGGCCCTTGCCCAGGTGTTCGTGGTAAATACAGCGAATATCGGAACCGCAGATGGTTGAAGCCTTTACCCGGATTAGAATTTCGCCGTGACCGGGGTGAGGGATAGACAACGTGCGGAATTCAACTTTGCGGTTCCCGGGCAGAAATGCGGCTCGCATGTTCTGTTCCATGTTTTCACCAGCGGGGGTTCACGGCGGGGTAATCTCGCCACTCAAGTCCCAAAGATCCTCCCAAGGCTGTCCATCCTTCCAGAGAAACACTTGACCCTTGATCAGCCGACAATTGCGGTCGATTGCGCTGATTTCTCCCATTTCGTTGTCACTCAATGGTTCGCTGACGACACCTTCGAGATTGCTGAGATAGTGTCCTCTGTTGGTGGAAAACGGAATCGGTATCTGCCCACGCTGAACCGCCCATTTTATACAGACGACAGCCGGATGTATTCCCAGCCGATTGGCGATCTTGACAATCACCGGGTCTTGAGTCGGCACAGTATCCTCGGGCGTACGATCTCGCTCGGGCCGTCCTGGCGACCCGACGGGGCAATATCCGACCGGTACCATGCCGTTGGATCGGACGAAATCAAATAACTGAGGTTGCTGAAAATGCGGGTGCAACTCCATCTCGTTCACCGCGGGCTTGATGCGAGCGTCGCGCAAGAGCAGCTTGAGTTTAGGGACCGTCATGTTCGAAGTCCCGATGTGGCGAACCAGCCCCAGGTCGACCAATTCCTCCATCTTTCGCCAGGTCTTCATGAATTCGGCGTGGATGTAGGGCTTCGCATCCTTACTGCGCGACGATACATCACACCCCGGTGCATGAAAATTCGGGAATGGCCAATGCACCAGGTAGAGATCCAGATAACTGATTCTCAGGTCCGTCAGCGACTTTCGACACGAAGCGATCACATCATTTTCGCCATGTTTATCGTTCCACAACTTCGAAGTGATCCACAGTTGCTCGCGTTCAAGATGCTTTCGCAATACCTGCTGGAGTGCGTATCCAATCTCGTGTTCATTGCCATACACGGATGCACAATCGAAGTGTCGATATCCAACCTCCGTCGCACCTTCTACCGCTGCCGCAACTTCAGCCGCTGTGACATGGTCCGAACCGAAGGTTCCCAAACCGATTGCTGGCATCCGGGCACCGGTGTATACAGTTCGGTGCGGTACCAGTGCTGGATCAACATATCCGTTAATCAACGGTCCTGAAGCGCTCCGAAGTTTCATTCCTGAACTCCTATGATCAAGTGACCGAACCCTCGAGCGTTCCGCGCTGTGCTACGCAGTTCCTTGACGCGGGAGCACGAGAGAGGCACACGCAAAGGACAATAATCGGTAAAGTTACCGATGTCAACAGGAAGCCAGCACTCTACGGAAAGAGTCTGGAAGGTCTCGCCCAAAAGAATTCGCGGGGGCTGGGATTGGATCTCCACGCTAAAGTCATCGTAAACACCAATTTCGTCTGGTTCTATATATACTGAATCACGATCTATGAGCACACGAATGAAGGATATTGCCAAGGACCTTGGCGTTTCGGTGATCACCATTTCAAAGGTTCTCCGCAATCATCCTGATATAGGAGACGAGACGCGCGAGCGCGTTCTGGCGCGGGTTAAAGAGCTTGATTATCGGCCAAACCTGGCGGCACGCAGCCTGGTCACCGGACGCACGTATCTGGTGGGATTGGTTGTTCCGGATTTGCTTCATCCGTTCTTTGCAGAAATCGCCAAATCTCTTTCCGATGTCTTGCGGGAGAGCGGCTACTATCTCATCGTCACTTCCTCGGAGGAAGACCCGAATCTCGAGGAGCAGGAGATCAACCACCTGCTAGCACGTCGGCTGGACACGCTGATCATTGCCTCGTGCCGGTCGACTGTCGACCTCTTCTTCCGAATTGAAAAGCAGCAAACTCCTTATGTGTTGATTGATCGAAGCTTGCCGGGGCTTTCTGCAAACTTCGTAGGCGTAGATGACGACGCGGTCGGAATCCTTGCCACAGAACACCTGATCGACATCGGCTGCAAAAAAATCGCGCACATTCGCGGGCCAGAAACCAGTCCTAGCATTCGGCGTATGGAGGGATACAAACGAGCACTGCTTCGAGCCGGTCTTAAGGTCACTGATGACTACATCATCGCCGAACGGAAGGGAGACGTGGGAACGAAACAGCGCGGTGCGGAGGCGATGGGCCAGCTCTTGAGTCTGAAGCCGAGGCCTGATGGGGTGTTTTGCTTCAACGATCCGCTTGCGATGGGTGCCATGAATTACGCGCTCGATCAAGGATTACGCATCCCGGAGGACATTGCGGTGATTGGTTGCGGAAATCTTCACTACGACGATTCTCTGCGTGTTCCACTCTCAAGCATCGACCAGCACAGCCGGAGAATTGGAGAGGAGGCTGCGCGCATCGCTCTTGGAATCCTGAACTCAAAAATTTCGCCCAAGCCTCAAACGGTGATACTGCAACCGCAGTTGATCCAGCGTCGATCCACAGAGAGGCGTGGATCAAAACGTGTGTCCCTGAACGCCAGGTCTCGTTCTTGACCCACTGCTGGCCGATTACATGCTAGCCCGCTTCTAGTTGGCACTCTGCTTTCGATTCGTTACAGTTATCGCTACACTTTTGGCGGATCTCGGAGTATGCCAGCCGGAACTAATGTCGGGGTACCGGTTGAGAGAGCTGCGTATGCTCACAAATCGAAGACGCTTCATCAAAAATAGTGGCAGCATAGCAATTGGCGCACTTGTGCCTTTTCGCCTTGTCTCTGATCCGAAAAACCTCCAGCCGTTTCAGTGGGTGACCGGGAATTTAACTTTTTCGTTCGACGTACAGGCCGGAAAACTGCGCCAAAAGCGTCTTCTTCCTTCAAGAAGCTTAGTTCAACAAGACAACTCGTCTGGCGTCGAAGTCGCCCTGCAATGCAGCGGAGAAAATTCCCCAGATCAGGGCATGAAATCGGGCATGGGTCAGCCCGGCGCCCGATTGTTGTTCGCTGGCTATAGCGAGGAGTCTACGGGCGCAGGCAAGCGGCTGATCTGCACGCACACAGACCCGCTCTTGAGCTTGCAAGTGGATTCTGTTTATGAGGGCTTCGACGGCGTTCCCGTGGTCCGGCGGCATTCACGAGTTACGAACAACAGTCATGCAGCAATCGGTATCGAGTTCTTGAGTTCAGCAATGCTCCACGGGCTCTCCGCACCACAAGAATATGATCGCGAACTCCGCATCCATGTTGCGATGAATAGCTGGATGGCAGAGGGACAATGGCATACGTTTCGCCCATCCGAGATGGGCTTCGTAGAAAACGAACGAACGAGCTGGTCTGAGGCAAGAGCTGGAAGCATCGGGAGTTGGTCGACAGAACGATACCTGCCCATGGCGATAGTCGAAAACTCGAAACTAGGACTTGCCTGGTTCTGGCAGATTGAACACAATGGATCATGGTATTGGGAAATATCAAATGTTTCGGCGCGCAATAACTATGCCGATGACGTATACGCCTATCTCGGCGGTCCCGATGATCTGCACTCCGCAGCCTGGAAGCATTTAGAACCCGGGGCAAGCTACGAAACCGTTCCTGTGGCAATCGGCTGTGTCGCAGGTGGATTCGACCAAGCAATAGAGGCGCTGACTCGATATCGGCGCGTTGCCTGCGTAAAAGCAAGCAGGAACAATTC
>DATKAP010000121.1:0-131652 GCA_035577905.1 Binatia bacterium | reverse complement strand
GAGTTTGCTCAACAGAACTCCTTGGATGACGAGCAGTTGAATGCGATGCTTGGCGAGTATGTGCTCGGATCACCCGCGATGAGGAAGGGTGGAATCGGAATCGTAGACCGGGGAACGTACATCGTCCTCGATGAGAAACGGAACGCGGTGATCGTCGGCGGCAAGCAATGGGATGGATTACCTCGGCAGAACCCTGAGGTTGTTTTGACTGACGGACGCCGTATTCTCGGATCGTTGCCTGCAGGTGAATTGAGGGATCTGAGAATCCTGATCTTCTCGCCAACAGAGGTGCACTTCATCAACCCATCTGCAAACGCCGGTGGCATTTATCGTCGGTTCGACAAATAGCCAAGCGCCTCTCGCCGCTAGTGATTGGTGAAAAATCCTGATTACACTCAAAATGCCCCTCAATCGACTAAGGCCCATTCGCTAATCGTTACGTCGTAACTGTTGTCTACAGCGGTATTCCCGGCAGGGTTTGACTTTGAGGTTTTATCAACCGGGCAGCACAGGCAGAGGGAAGGCCAATGCTTAGGGTTTGGGTTGGCAAAAGGGCTGCATATCCTACGTCATGCCAAAGTTTGGCAAGGGTGTAGGAGAACATTGCTTTGCAATGGGATGGATGAGGTTAGGTGTTGGTTTGGCATAGCTGTAGGATAATGCGTGCTCTGGTGTACTGTTCGGCAGTCCAGCCATCCCCATCCAGTCTGAAACCGCTTCTCGAAAACCACAAACACACTCTTGTTCTCTCCGGTTAGAGCAGCGATGTAGCGCTCCCATCGGATGTCCCGATGCTCCCTTACTGAGCAGTTCGACTTGTGATCTCCCCAGTACAGATGCGCTGGATTGCAGCAAGCCCGCGATAAGCACTCAGGGATGTGACAGGCATCAGCCGGAGTGGACAAGCTCTGATTGGTCTTGAGGCAGAGAGCAAGCCGTGACACTACTCGATTACTGATACCGACTCGAATAGTCCCGTAGCCTGCTTCCGTTCTGGCCCCTGCCCACACCCAACAATCGTCTATGCCGACGCAGCCGGAGATGATCTTGCGTCTGTACTCCCTTTGCTCCTCCGGCGTCATGTTCAAAGGCTGAGGGTTGTTCCTAAGCCATTCCTGATAGCGTGTCATGCGCTGGCCTTGGCAGCGATCTTCGCTAGGTTGTCCGAGATGAACTGCTCTACGTCGCTGCGCCGGATGCGGATGGTGCTCTCTACTCGCATGAACGGCAGTTCGCCGCTCTGAAGCCATTTGTTCACGGTCGGTCTGCTGACGCGGAAGAGTCTCGTCAAGTCCAAGATCGAATAGAACTCTTGCTCACTGATCGGCATGTTCCTACTTGCTGTCTTCGTTGCTTCTAGCCGATGTGCCATATTGATCCTCCAATTCTTTCCTGATTCGTTCGTCGTCTTCGTCGTAGCACAAGTCTTCGCAGTCCTTCGCTAAGCGCTTGCTGAGA
This sequence comes from Binatia bacterium, assembly GCA_035577905.1. Lineage (GTDB taxonomy): Bacteria > Acidobacteriota > Terriglobia > Terriglobales > Acidobacteriaceae > Sulfotelmatobacter. The sequence continues at coordinate 130,194 of DATKAP010000121.1, read as the reverse complement.
ATCTTTTCAAGCTCCTGCCGATTGGACGGGATGGTGCCGACGTGTGAAATGAAAACAAACTCCGTCTTGATTGCCGCGCCTAGGTTCGACGGAGCCAAGCCTAGGCGTTGCTCCTCTTCACGCTCTTTCGAGTCCAGATCGGCCAGTGCTTTCAAATGTGCTAAGTAAACGTTGCTACCGGGAGTGCAAGCCTCAAGTGCTTTGTTGATTCGTTTCCGAGCGGAGCCATAGCTGCGCCTCATGCGCTTGACCATCTTCTGCTCGTCGGTTAAGGGGCCTGTGGTGTTCATCTGCTAAATCCTCTGTAGAGACAGTCGCGTATCAGAACGCTGACCATCTGTGCTCTCGTCTGATTCGGGTTGACCCGTCGCACTGGCTTCGGGATGTCGGTACGTCGTGCGATGAGCGGATGATCGTCGCTGCCCGCGTGCGCCGTCATGCCGGATTCGTCAAGTGGCAACTGCTTACGCCTATCGTCCGGCATGTGCTCATCGCCAAGGATGCGGGGCTGTGGCGCTGGCGGTTCAATGGGGCCTAACGCGCTCACTTGTGGGTTGCATCCGATGCTGTTTCCAAAGGAGTCCGTCGCCTCACCGCGCTTGTACTTCTCTGCGAAGGCAAGATCGGCAGTAAGTTGCAAGTCAACGTTGGACGTTGGGGAGGTTTCCCCCAAGGTTGGCACAGTGGCAGATAAGTTGTCTGCCAACGGTTCCGGCGATGCTAGGGGAAGTTCCCCTTGCATAGGTCCCGGCTCCGGCAACCCAAGATCGCTATACGAGTACAGCACTTCGCTCATTTGAGGATTTTTCTCGTTCGGGATTTTCGTTCCCGCACCGTAGATGCCCTTGGCAACGCGGCGCTGGAAAGTGCTCAAGCTGATTCCCAACAAGTCCGCACATTGTTTTCTGGTTAGTGTCATGGTGCTCCTGAAAATATCTCGCGGTGCAGCGAAGACCACAGGGATGGAAGGCCCTTTCGCACGCTGCACCGCGTCCCGCACGGGCTTTTTGTCAATAGCGTGCGGGGAACTTGCTAAGGGGGATGCGGCTCCCCCTTAATCCTTCTCACATCCGCCGAGCTTGCCGTGCTCGCAATACCCGCTGATGCTAGTCGGGTGTTTGTGCTCTGCGATTGGCTGCGCTCCCGTCCGCCCTTCCGCTTCCGCGATGGCAAGCGGCTGGTTGTCCTTGCACGGGATGTACTCTTCGCCTCTGTAGTGAGCGGTGCTCGGATGCTTCTGATTCGGTTCCGATGCCACTGGTTACGCTCCTACGCCTTCGGGCTGATCGTTCGTTTCAGCACGGGGAGCGGGCTGAGGCGGCATCACAGCGGGCGCTCCTGTCTGGCGATGGTCGCCTTTGTTGGTGCCTTCCAGTGCATTGTGATCCACTGGTTTTGCGATGGGGGCAGGGACTACTGTTTGTACGTTTAGTCCTGAGTTGATGTCGCTCATGTAGATTTCCTCCAATGATTCCGCGTGCAAGGTTGAAAACCTCCTGCGGGTGTTAGCCATTAGCCTTTTCGCTATCGCGTCGGCAACGGCTTGTTGTTTCGTTCGTGCCATAGAGATTCCTTGCGGGGAGCGGTCGCGTGCTTCGCGGTCACACGACGGCAAACATCGGTGTCCAGCCGACTGCCCCGCAAACTCGTTAGTTAATCTGTTGCTTTGGCTTCAGGCGGGATGTGATCCACGCGCCCGGATTGCGAAGCGGGCTTACGGCGTGGCAGTCTGCTGCGTAGGCAATCCATTGCAGAATGCAGTCCACGTCAGCATGACGGAGCCATGATCGGACGAAAGTGTCTTGCTGTGGCGGTTCCTGCGGGAAGTACCGCTCCCACGCTTCGAGAACCTCTGCGTATTCCTTGCGAAAATCTCTGCTCACTTCTTTGCGCTCCGGCGATTCATAATCTCGCCCACGACGCGACTGCCCCATTGCCCGGATAGCTGCGTTTTGGTTTTCAAATCCAAGCTGCTCCATTGCTCTCGGGTCATCTTGCTCTTGTCGAGCACGACGGTGCGTTCGGTAGGCGCTTTGAGCGGAAGTGCTTCCCACTCTGCGAGCGAGTGTGTCTTGAGAAATTTCACCCTACCCTTGAGATCGAGTTGATCCTTGCCAGCAACGCCAGAGGGATCACGCGGGAAGAACCGCGTCGGCTCCTGCGTCGCCAGTCCCTCAATGAGACGGCTGACGTGTACGGGCGCTGTGTTCCCGGCTGTGGTTTGCTCTGCTTCCAAGAAACCATGCGGTGCGCTCAGCGCGAATCCCTTGCCGACAATAGCGTCGGCAACTGTGCTCAGGTCTTGACCGGGCGTCAGTCGCAGATCGTGCGATGCGAGGGTTTTCTCCAACGCTGCGAGCACTTTCTCATCGTGCTTCGGTGCCTCAGTTTTGATGATGCCGTTCATCGGGAAGGTCCCACCTTCAGTAGCGATGCGTGCTTATAGAACCGGATCAATGTCCGGTAGTGCTTCAAGATCGCCTGCAATTCAGCGATCTTATGGCCGCGTGCAATGCAGCCTTCGCATGTCAGCTTGCGTTTGGAGTAGTGATGCCACTCCTGAATCGAGGCGGTTTGATGCGGTGCTGGCGTGATCGCCTTCGACGCATCCGAGATGGGACGCGCTCTACGTTTCGTACTCATGTTCTCCTTCGAGGGGCAGGCACACTACGGCGAGGCGAAGGAGATGACGCCTACGCGGTGCCTGCCCGGATGTCTTTTGGGAATTAGGCCAGAACTTCGACCTAAGATAATTTTACACTGGGTTTACCAGAAGTCAACGGGATTGCACCGTATGTACTTGAAAACAAAGGAATAGAAAGATTGCCAATCGGCTCAGGAAACCTCAAATTGGACGCCGAGACAGGCTGCGAATCAGAGGATCGCCTGCTCGTCGTAAAGCTATTTTTTAAATAAATATAGTGTAATCAATTGATTAGATGTTCCATGAACTAATCGCAAGTCTAACGTATTGATAGATATAGACTTGCTTATATAATCGCTTGATCTCGGCCACTAGGCAGGAGCGGTCAGAGAAGCCCGTTTACAAGTCAAAAGTGGGAAGCAATTGCAATCACCCATGTGGCGGACAGAAGATGTAGACAGCATCGCCATCAGGCAGAACTTCTGCATAACCGACGCGGCACTACAATCTAAGTACTTTCCCTACCATGGCTTATTTGATAAGTCCCTCGCTAGGCACTTGTCACTTTTTGATAACATTTCTCGCCAGCTCTGCCGATCCGCGTCAATTAAAAAGTGGGAAATTGTTGCTGCGTTTGCTGATTCTAAAGTACTTACACGCCGATCTTCCTTTGGTCAAATAACTGCTCTATGATTTGTGTAAGCACTAATCGGTAAGTACATAGGATTGAACGGGCTGAGGCCCTGAGACTGCGATCTCTGACAATCGAAGGCCGTAAGCGTACCGGATGGCTCAGTGCCAGTTGCGGCTGCTTGCGTAGTCGGCAGACCGCGTAACACGCGCCTAGGCTTAGGCGTATGACTGACGGCATGGCTGACGACAGGGAAGCACATCCGTATCGCTGAGGACGTACACGCGAAGAGCGAGGGAGAGGCAGGACTAGGCGCTGTATATGCGATGGGAGCGCGAAGATAACGCGCGGCGATGCAGCGAAGTGGGAAATCTCAGCAAGCCCGCTGTAAAGCTCTGCTAATCCCAGTAACAATTTTAAGCAATGTTTTTCAGAAGTGGAGCGTGACACGTGTGACCCGTGCAAGCCTTACCCGCAGGTCAACCTCTGGGATACCAGAGCGTATGCACTGGTGGAGTGTCTGCCCTCCTTTCTTTAGCGTCATCGGGATTAGTCTTCGTGCCGGATTTCAGATGTTACGTCGTAACGACTTTGGAGGAGCCTATGGAAAAACCTTGTCCGATTTGCTCGGACCTTGCCATGAGAACGGAGTGTGAAGGCGGTTGTCCGATCTGTGGCGCACCATCAATCAAACCGGAACTCGACGCGCTGGCGCGGCAGTGGATCGAAGAGTACCGCGATGCCGTCGAGAACAATCGAGTCTTTGGCACACCCTTGCCGAAAAGCCACTAGGAGGAACATGACCAAGGCTTACAGCTACTTGAGAACATCGTCGGATGACGGCGACGATAAACTTGGGATTCCGTCACAACGAAATAACTGCCTTTCTTTTGCGGCACGCGCGGGCTATGAGATCGTGCGCGAGTTCGTGGACGACGGATGGAGCGGCAAGCTCTACACGATGGATCAACGTCCTGACGGTGCCAAGCTTGTGCAAGCCATTGCCGACAACGGCGTGAGTGCGATCATCGTGAATGACGGTGACCGCATCGGGAGATCGCAGCCTGTCTTCTGGCAATTCATCGGTCTGTGCCGTGCGAAACGAATCTCAGTCGTAGATGTCTCCGGCAACGATCTGTCCGACTCGCTGCAAGGCGGCATTCGGGGAATGCTGGCAGAGATGGAGCATTCCAAGATCATCAAGCGCCTAGCGGATGGCAAGAGGCAATGGCGTGGACAGAAACGGGTTGAGGGACGCTGGCCTTACGGTGAACATCCATCCCACGACTACGATGCGGAGCGGATAGTTGTGGAGCGGATTCGGCAGATGAGCGCGGACGGCGCGACGGCGTACCGCATCGCCAAGACGTTGAATGGGGAAGGCACGCGGACGCGCTATGGGAAGGAGTTCAAGACGCAGACGGTGCAAAACATTCTCGAAAGGGGGATCAGCAATGAGTCTGGACGATAGGCAAGATTCCATGCGCAGCCGATCAAGATTGAAAATGCACGGACCCGCTGCAAAACGACGGCAGAAGATTCTCAGAATGGCGACAATGTACCCTCTCATGTCGTGGAAGCAAGTCGCGCAGGCAGCGAGTGAATATGGCAAAGAGCGCGAGATTTCGGCGCAGTATGTCCAGCAAGTGATGAGGGATGCAGGCTACTACAAGCGGCGTGTGACTCTCAAAGACAAGGAAGGCAATGAATATCAGGCATGGGAAACCGCAAGGGTGGAGAAGATTTGAGGCGGAATGGTACGCGGTCGCGCTGCTTACCGTGTTCTCCATCAAAAGTGCTTCAGGACATCTCACGCGGATGAAGTGATTCCAATCACACAACGCAACGCAGTCCGTTGCGTCAGCACTTGGCGCATATACAATGTGCGGTGATGAGGAAAGCACTGCCGCTCGTGCTGGCTCTTATCGGCTCGCTTGCCTGCGATAGTCAGAAGGGATACGTTCATTCACCCAAACAGTTCACCGATGCCGACAAGAAAGCTATCTCGCGCGTTCAGCAGATGCCTCTAGGCAAGATTGGACTTCTCAACTCCATTGCTGCCGAGTACGCGGATGACGAATCACCTGAGTTGGCGCCCTGTGATTATGAAGTCGGCAGGATCATCCGACGCGACAAGCACCAGATTGAAGGGAAGTACCCAGAGGAAATCGAAGTGATCTGCACAACCTCCACCAAAGAGTCCGGGCTGCTTCGCTTTGTCTGGGTGTTCGATCCCCATTTGGAACGCATAAGCGAGTTCAAGTTCGGATTCGACCCAAGTGAGTTCGATCCCCCGGACGATTAGCAAGGAACTGGCATGAAGAAACTTTGGCTATTGGTGATAGTTGCGCTAGTCGGTATCTCCGTCGGCGCTGCAATAGATGAAGCACTACATGCTGCTAGGAACCGGAAGCGGCAAGCCAAAGTTCGAGACAGCAACGAACTGTTTCAGCATCGGCTACGCTGCAAGGCTGTGGCCGACGATTATGCAAAGCAGAACTCGGACGACAGCGGCACCTTGATCTTAGAGCGCGTTGACTTCAGTCCGAGCCGAAATTCGTGCATTGCCGCTTTTACTCGCTGGACTACGGGAAAGCTCAAACTTCAACGTTGCAACTGCCTTATAGAAATCCACGATTATTTGACGGTTGATCTGCTGAGTGGAGAAACGCTATACAGCGACGACTGTGTTGAAAACGACCCGGAGTCTAAGACCTTTTGTGGTAATGGGCGGGACATGCGACTGGGCCAAGAACGAGGCGATGCGCTGGAAGCTGCACTGGTCTCGAAGGAGTGAATATGATTGATGCAGCACCGTGTCGGGATTGTGAGGAGTTGGAGCGAGCGAGTAAGCAAGCTTACCGGGATTGGACTTTCTACCGCCCGATGCACATCGACAGGCGGTCGAAATCGCGTTGGTTCAAGGCAGATAGGGACGCGAGCGCTGCTTTGGAGCGTGCGTACAATTTGGCAGAGGCTAAGTACCATCTCCATCGTGCCGAACATGAGAAAGACCCAGACGGGAGAGATGTGGCGCGGAACCTGAGTATCGTAATCCGCAGTGGAAGGCTGAAGCCTTAGTTATCACAAGCCGTTCACGTGCCGTTTGCACTGCTAGAATACGCCTGTTTTACTGACGTTCCTCGGTCGCGTTAATGGCTTTTGCTCTTACCCGCTTTAGGCGCGACCGCGAATAGATCAGTGCGAGAGCCAACGCGGACCAAAATACAATTGCACCGCCGCCGAGGTTCCTAAAACCCGGAAAGAATACTCCCAGAACACCGCACAGGAATCCATACGCGACGGTCGCTATAAATGCGGTAAGGACCGAGAGGACAACGTACAAAAGCGTTCGCATTGAAGTAGACACCACTTTTGCGACGCGATGATAGCAGAGCGTAGCTAACGTTGGCTATTTCGGGCAGTGCCGCACAACGGTTCTTGGAATAGATGCCTGAACGCATATCACCTGCCGTTCACCTGCCGTTTGTACTGCTTACCGTGTACTAAGATCGCTTTTTATGCCGTCCGTTGCTGTCTATGTTGTTGAATCTACGTTGTAGCGCGGATTCGATTCCTTCCGCGCTCACCATCTTTTCAACAACTTGCGGCATTTTGAAATCAGTCGGAAATCAGTTGACCTTTGCGAAGGCCATCCGCACTACTTTGCGGTGCGCCTCTGCCATGTCTGACGTGAATGCATCGCCGTACCGCATCGTAGTGCGAATGTCCGTGTGACGCATCAGTTTCTGCTGGACACCTATCGGAGTGCCTACAGAATCTAGCCACGAGCGGTACGTGTGCCGGAGGCTGTGAGTCCCAAGGCTGCCTATGCCAGCTGCCTCTGCTGCCTTCTGATACACGCGCCACACTTGGTCATACGACCACGGCAACCCGCCTTGCTGCACCGGGGAAGCAAACATCCAATCATCCGGGGCGGAGAATTGTGCTGATTGCTTCCACGTCGTTAGAGCAATGAGCAACTCGCGGTCAATCGTGAGTTGCTTGCGCGACTCTTCCGACTTTGTATCGTCCACTACCTGTGCGACGATGCTGCGTTCCACGGCCAATTTACCGGCCAACCAGTCTACGTCCCCGAACTTCAGCGCTAGGCACTCGCTGATGCGTAATCCCAAACAGACGCAGAGCAAAGCAACTGTTCGGAAAGGTTCAGCGAGGTTTTGCGCAAAAGAGCGGAACTCATCAACGGTCAAGCTACGAGGTTGCCACTTGCGTTTGCTTGCTCCCCTGACCGTGACTAGCGTCATTGGATTGCGCTGCGTGGGCAATTCCCCGCGCCACATTGCGTAGTCCCAAAGAACACTCAGAACACCACGGATGTGGGCTTTGCTCTTTGGTGCTAGATGGAGAGAATCAAGCCACAGCTTCACGGGACGCGCTTGGAGATCGGTCAGCGAACGATCACCCCATTGTGGAATGATGTAGTGCTTGATCCAAACCTCGTAAGAGCGCCTTGTGTCTTCGCGCTTTGGCATCTTCTCTTTTCGGTAATCGTCTACCAGCATGCTGACCGTCAGCGTTAGTCGCTCTGCCACAAGCCTTAACTCGCGGCGGACGGCTTCGGCCTTGCGGAGAGCATCCGATCTAGTCGGAAGTTCCGCCAGTGTTCCCAACTTGCGCGACCTACGCATGCCCGCTTCAGACCATAGGAAATTCCAGGTCTCGCGGGTTTTGTTGAATACCACACTCCCTTTCAGCTTCTGTGCTCTCTTCAAATAGCTCCCCTTTCTTTTGGGAGCACAGTTGGCGATGCTGAGGGTATCACAGGATGGGCGAGCAAAAAGCGGTCGAGATCAGCCCGGCGGAACCTCCATATGTGACGTTTTGTGCCTGACAGAGCAAAAGCTTGCAGTTTGCCCTGCCGAACCCAGAGCAATAACGTTCGCCTCTTAGCCCGCAAATGCCTAGCCGCCTCCGCGGCGGTCATCCATTCGTGCACAGCGGTTTGGGCCACCAAGGACCGTCTTCTTCGTTCGACTTGTTGACCTTTTCGTTTCATCGATGAGTTGGTTGATAATGCCCAAAAGGCGCTGACGTTGTCGCTGAGATCCCACTCGCCAAACTGCTTCGTCACGTATTTGGCACAGTAATACGCCGCTCCCTTTTCCGGATCAAACTTAAGAATGCGTGCGTAACGTGAAAGCTGGAGAGGCGAGCTGACTGATCCTCTGGAAAGATAAATGGATGTTGCATACAATATATGACCTTTATCAATCCGAGCAGAATTTCGTGCCAGGAAGCGAGTCTTTTGAGCTGCCAATGCCACGCGACAACGCTGTCCAAATCTTTTGAGGCCAGTAAACGCATCCTGTGACAAACGGACCTATGAACCCAAAACGATCTGAAATCGAAGACACCATTCAACACAAAACAGGAATCGCATGTATCATCCGCGCCATACAGGTCGGTGTGGTCTGCACATGCACGATCTATTCAATCGCTGCGACGGCACAGCTGTCGGATTCCGACGAGGAAAACCAACTGCGGTTTCGCTTCGTCGGACCGAAGAATGGTAATCGTGTCTCTGCGATCGCAGGAATCCCGGGAAACCCTACGACCTACTACGCCGGAGCTGCGTCGGGTGGGGTGTGGAAGTCAATCGATGGCGGAAATGCCTGGAAGCCCATCTTCGATAAACAGCCCGCGGCCGCGATCGGATCTCTCGCGGTGGCACCCTCCGATTCCAGCACGGTGTGGGCTGGAACAGGTGAGGCTTGGGCGATTCGCGATATCGACGTCATGGGAAACGGGATTTACAAGTCCGTTGATGGCGGCAAAACATGGACCAACATGGGGCTCGAGCACAGCGGAAGGATCGGGCGAATCGTGATTCATCCGTCTAATGCGGAGATCGTTTTCGCGTGCGTATTGGGCCGGATGACTGGGCCTCAACCGGAACGGGGGGTCTTCCGAACCACCGATGGTGGTCAGCATTGGGAGCGCGTTCTCTTTTCCAATGACAATGTGGGCTGCTCCGGTCTGACTATGGATCCGCACAACCCGCGCACATTATTCGCCGGAATGTGGCAGGCGGAGATGCATACCTACGGCGAATTCAGCGGCGGTCCTGGCAGCGGCATTTACGTTTCCCACGACGGCGGATCGAAGTGGACCCGTATCGAGGAACTCGGTCTGCCTCACTCGCCGCTCGGCAAAATCGACGTCGCAGTTGCACCCACAGATTCCCGCCGCGTCTTCGCCCTGATCCAGACGAAAGACCAAGGTTCACTCTGGCGTTCGGATGATGGAGGAGAACACTGGAAGGCGGTCAACTATCAGCGCGCACTGATTGGACGCGCTGGCTATTACATCCGGATCGCCATTTCGACAGGGGATGAAAATGAGGTTTACGTCGCCAACAGCTCTTTCCACCGCTCGCTGGACGGCGGGGAGAATTTCAAGGAAGTTCCATGGGGAGGAGACACGCACGACATCTGGATTGATCCTCAGAATCCGGACCATTTTGTCATCACCGACGATGGGGGAATGAGTATCACAACCGTGCACGACCGCGGATTGCATCGCGTGAAATTGCCGATCGGGCAGATGTATCACGTCGCTGTCGACAACCAGATTCCGTACTACTTCTACAGCAACATGCAGGACGATGGAAACATGCGAGGCCCGAGCGTGCCCATTGACTCGAACGAGACCGGTTGGGACCATGGCATGGGGGGCTGCGAATCAGGGTTCACAATTCCAGACCTGACCGATCCAAATATCGTCTGGGCCACGTGCTATGGCAACAAAGTGACTCGCTGGGATGCGCGGATCAAACACGCCCGTTCGGTAAGTCCCTGGATGATGACCCTGGATTCACCGCCCAATGAAATCAAGTATCGCTGCCATTGGACCTCTCCGCTCGCAATCGATCTATTCGATCACAATACGGTCTACTACGGGTGCCAGGTCATTTTCAAGACCAGCAATGGCGGACAGAGTTGGTCGGTCATCAGTCCGGACCTTTCCACACACGATCCCTCTCGCATCATTCCGTCGGGAGGAATCGTAGGAGATAATCTGGGCCAGTTCTACGGGGAAGTTATCTTCGCGATCGCTCCCTCACCTGTTCAGAAAGGGCTCATCTGGGCGGGGACCAACGACGGACAGATTTGGCATACCGATGACGGTGGCCAATGGGTCAATGTCACCAAGAACATAAGTGGTCTTCCGTCCTGGGGCACCATTACCAGCATAGCGCCCTCCAACTTTGACGCAGGTAGCGCCTACGTGAGCGTCGATTTCCACCTGATGGATAATCGAGATCCTTTTATCTACAAGACCACGGACATGGGAAAGACGTGGAAGAAGATCACGGGTGACCTGCCCAAGCACGAACTCTCGTACGTCCGTACGATTGCCGAAGATCCAAACTGTGCAGGACTGCTCTTCGCCGGTACTGGCAATGGGCTGTTCTACTCACCGGATGACGGGGGACACTGGACCGCGCTCGATGCCGGATTACCGCATTCTCCAGTGACTTGGGCCGTAGTGCAGAAGAACTTCCACGACCTCGTTGTCTCAACCTACGGACGGGGCCTCTACATTCTTGATGACATCACGCCTCTCGAGCAGATGGCAAAAACTCACTCCGACTCCGCGGTCGTGCTATTCGAGCCTCGACAAGGGTACCGCTTTACTCGCGGCGGCAAAGCAATGCTGAATTTCTCACTAAAGACCGCGCCGAAGGATCCGATCCAACTCGAAATCCTCGATTCCGAAGGGAAAGTAATCCGAAAACTCGATACCAAGGGGCGTGCTGGGATTAACCGCGTGCAATGGGATCTTCGGCATGACTCTCCGCGACTGGTTGCGCTGCGGACGGTGGCACCGGACAACCCCCACATCTGGGATGAACCACGTTTTCGGGACTCGGATTCGCGGTCAATCACGCATTGGGGATCGAAGCCGGCCGAAGGAGGGCCGATTGTTGCGCCGGGCAAGTATGTTGTCCGCCTGAAAGTTGATGGCCAATCCTTCTCGCAGCCGTTGACAATCGCACGAGATCCCCGCATTACAGCTTCCGATGCGGATATCGAGCAATCAGTCAAGACGCTATTAGCCATCCGCGATGACATCAGCCGTGTCTCAGACACCGTGAACCGAATCGAGTGGCTGCGAAAGCAACTGGAAGACGTGAAAGCCATGCTGCGTCCGCCCAAGAAAAAAGAAGAAGAAAATAAGGAGACCCCGACAGACGAAGAAGACGAGTACGAAGGACCGAAGTTCGAACCCGCTCCGCCCCAGGTTCTGAGCGAGGCAGAGATGAAGCGCAAAGCGGATTTGCTCAACGCCGCCGAGGCCCTTGACAAGAAACTGCTGTCAATTGAGCACAAGCTTGTTTCGCAAGCCCTGCTTAACAGTGATGACAAATACTTCGTGGAACCTTATCAGCTTTATTTGAACCTGATCTGGCTCAACGCAGAAGTCGGAACGGGTGGCGGAGACATCGCCGGCGGTGCCGATTTCGCTCCGACTGATACACAACTGGAGTTGCTAAAGGGCTACGAGAATCAGATGACCGAAGTGGACACTGAGTTCCGCAACTTCCTGAGAGACGATCTCCGGGTTTTCAATCGCAGTCTGAACGACTTCGGTGCAATGGCCTTAACCGTCAGCCCAAATCCAGGCGAGGCTAATTGACAATGGCGCCTTCGGGTCAGTGGCGCCGCACGCCGAGTTTAGTTGCTTTGCGGCGACCGACTAATCCTGCCCTGCAAGTGATAACCGAAGAAGTCATCCACACGATGCCATGCATCGTCGAGGACGTGGGCGCGTGTGAAGTAATGAAATTCGCCGGGATACATCATGAAAGAAAGCAGAGCCCCCTTGTTCTTCTTGAGCGCTTCGTCAATGAGCCAAACGGATTCGAGATAGGGTACGTTGACGTCAGCCGTGCCGTGTAGCACAAGCAGCGGGCGCGCCAAACGATCGATGTGCGAAATTGGTGAGGCCTGTGCATAGACTTGTGGATTTTGTTCCGGGCGCCCGATGCGGCTCTCAGTCCAGTCACCGTGATAAGGGTCCGAATAATACATGACATAATCCACCACGCCAGCGACGTCGACACCAGCCTTGAATAGCGTGGGTTGATCGGTCATGGCGATCAGCGTGAAGAAACCACCATAACTAAGTCCCCAAATCCCGATACGATCGGTATCGACGTAAGGGAGAGTTTTTAGAAAATTGGCTGACATCCAGGCATCTTTGGCATCCTTCCCGCCCACGTCCATGTAGACTCCGTTGCGCCAGTCCCGACCGTAGCCAATGCTCCCGCGATAATCGGGAGCGAAGACGACATACCCCTGCTGAAGCAAATATTGATGAAAGCTGTAATAGACGGCATAGTTCCGCTGCACATGCCAGCCGTCGTAATTCTGATTCACACCGTCGCCGTGAACCCAGATGATGGCCGGATGTTTTTTTGAACGGTCGAGATTGCGAGGGACGAAGAGCCATCCCGGCACAGGCTTGCCGTCAGGACCTGGAAAGTGTACGAATTGCGGCTCGACGAATTGTGATTTATCAATGCTGGCAGGCATCGAGTCCGAAAGGCGGACCGCTTTTGTGTTCGTCTTTGCTTCGGCGACAAAGAAATCTGCGCTGTTGCGGGTATCAGTGTGCTGGTAAACAAGCCGTTTATCGTCTACCGACCAGCGTGGTTCGATGTTGGTGCCGTTGCCTCCGGTTATGTAGGTAATCGCGGCATGAGCCGGATCGCTACCGATGGCCGCAATGCCGATCTGGCGGTCTCCCGGGCGATCTGCCTCGTTGGCATCGAACGCAATGCGTGTGCTGTCATGCGACCAAGCTGGCCGCCAAGCTTCGAAGAGCCCTTTTGTGAGCTGAGTGGCTTCGCCACCTGAAGCCGACACGACGTATAAGTGATCCCATCCGTCGCGGTCACTGAGGAAGGCGATCCACTTACCGTCGGGTGAAGGCCAGGGCTGCGCACCTGCCTCGCCCCAATCAGGAATGCTCCAGAATTCCTTCTCCGTAATTTCGTAGACCGAGCGCAGCGGACCGCCGGATGCGTCGGCAACGTAGATGGTGTATGTCCTGAAGTTGTTTGAAACGTGATCGAAAACAAGATGGCTATTGTCGAGCCAGGCCAGACCGCCATATTCCTCCTCGGTGCCGATGGCCACCGGCTTGCCTCCGCCGAGTCGGATCGCATAGATCTGTCCCGGCTTGTACTCCGAGACGCGATAGATGATCTTAGCGCCGGAGTAGGAGGGCGCTTCGTCGTGGTGAAAGACCTTGGCACCTGCTGTGTAAGCAAGCGAGCTACCGTCCGGTGACCAAACGATTCCACGGATGCTAATGTCATCGCTGGCGACTGCAGTTTCGCTGCCATCGGCCAGCGAACGCACGACCAGTTCGCTATGCCGCGAACTTTCTTCATCCGCGCCACGATTTGAACGAACGAACGCCACGCGTCCGTGATCCGGCGAGGGAACGACGTCGGATTCCACCGCCGGCGTGGTCCAAACAGGTTTCGGCGCTGCTCCGGACACCGCAACCTGCCACAGGTCACCACCGTGCGCGAAATAGACTGTCTGTGAGTCTTGACTCCAGAAGATGTGATCCACCCCGCCTTCCGGAAAAGAAGTCAGTGGAGCCGGCTGACCACTGGCGATGGAATCGGCCAAATAGACATTCGAAACGCCGGCACGGTCCCAAATGAATGCAACGTATTTACCGTTCGGCGCCCAGACCGGGTCGGACGGATGTTTGATGTCGATCAGTTGTTCGATCGTCAAGGGCGCGGTTTTGACCATCGCCTGCCCCAAGCTGAATTCTACTAGCATTGCGGCGATACCGAGAATGAACGCAATCGATCTCATGGCCACTTGAATGGGCCTCCTGGAGATGTTTGAAAAGAGAGTTCCGGGCCAAGAATCAGGCAGGTAGGGTGCAGAAAGTGTCCGACCTGTCAGTCATCGATCTACCCCAACCAATTGAACAAGCTACTAGAACGTAACCCGCAATCCAAAGCGCGTGGCGTAAGGATTGATGGTGGAATACGGAAACAAATAGCTGGAACCATAGGTTGTGACTTCCCCGATTACGGTCTGCGCATTGGTCACGTTAAAGAAATCTGCCGTTGGTATGACATGCAAGCGATCTTTGATCACAAACTCGCGGGAGAGCCTCAGGTTCAACATGTTCACGCTGGGGAGACGCTGCACTCCAGCCGGTTGGAGGATGACCGACTCTCCAACATTCACTCCTTCTCCGTTCGGCACATTGAAGGTCTCGGTCGGCTGAAGAGGAAAACCTGTATAGTGCTGGAAGTTGACACTGGTACTGAGTTTCCAAGGCAATTCATAGATCCCGTCAATCTTGAAGACATAGGTCGCATCGAGATTGAGGTAATTGTTGTTCCGATTGATGTTGTTGTTCGGATCCGTGAAATTATCACTGAAAGCCTGGTCCGAGTAGCCTCTGCCGTACACGCCTTTCTGACGCTGGATCGTGAAGCCGGCCAGCACCTGCCATTTGTGTGTGAGCCGCTTGACCGCAGTAAATTCGATCCCGTGATAGGAGTTGTCATTGAGCTGGGGAATGTTCGTAACAGCAAAGTTAAATGCTCCGTATTTGCTTGGGTCGGAGGGCTGAAAACTGAACAAGGTCAGCGGCTGATTGGTAATGGGGTTCATGATTGGTTGGCCGCCAATCGTTGTGACGGGCACGTAGTCCGAAGTCTGAACCGCGGTGTTTTCCAAACCGATAAGATTCTTCTTGGTGCGATAGTAATAAGTGACGCCGATGCGCAAATCGCCCAAAATCTGTTGTTCGTACGCGGCACTGAGCTGATCCGAATACGGGCGACTCATGCTGGTGTTAATGTGGGTGCTCGAACCGCCGAATGCATTCACCGGCGTTGTGGCTGCCCCCTGTGGGAGCCATTCGCTCTGCTGCGGAATCAAATCCCCGTTTGTATCGGTCCAGGCGTAGTACTTCCCGAACAGACCCACCGGGTTTGCGGTTTCAGCTAAACCTGTGCCCTGCATGATGTAGTAGCGTCCGTAGCTGAAACGGAGAACAGAAGTGCCTTTACCTCGCGGGTCGAATGCGATACCCACGCGGGGTGACACCGTATTCCAATTCACCAGTTTGCCGGATGCTGGATAAGTTGTGATGGGAAACAGGTCGGGAAAGGTCTCGTTTGGATCACTATGCTGGACTGGATAATACGTATTGAATCGGTCATAGCGGAGACCGAGATTGAGCGTGATGCGATGTTTAAGGGCCCATGTATCCTGCACGTAGAAACTGGTGTCGCGAAAATAGTTCTTCTGGGTAGTTGGCGTGTTGTAGGCGAGCACCTGGTAGCCAATGCCATCGTTCAAAATCGCGTTGATGCCCTGTTTCACTTGATAGATGTACGCGTTATAGCTCTTGCCCCATTCAAAGCCAAACTGAAAATTGTGCGAGCCGGCCCAATCAGCCTTATGCCACGAGCCACCCGCCGTCCACTTGAGTACCCAAGCGGGGTTTATGAATTCGTAGGGCGCGGCGCCGGTCTCAGTGGAGGCTGTCACATCCTGATAGTTCAGATTGGTTGAGTCAGACTGATAACCGAGTGGGAAGGTAATTTTGTTCCAGCCGACCCGAAAATCGAGCAGGAGATTATTCGAAACCTGACTGGTCCAAAGTCCTTCCAGGATGTACGCCGGTTCAATCTGCCGCCAGCTGGCTTGTTCCGTCACAAACGAGTATGCCGTGTCGCGTCGGAAGAAGCGATTCTGCGAGTTGTACATCCAAATGAAACTGAATTTGTTCCTGGAGTTGATTTGCCAATCGCTGCGGAGGTCAGTGTTGGTCTGGTGATTGACGTCCTTTACCGGATTGCCCTCTTGGTCAGTGACTGAAAGAATTCGCTGGCGCAGGTCATAGCGACGGTAGGAACCGAACAGCCACCAACGGTCTTTGATGATCGGACCCCCAAGACTCACCGACGTGTCCCGCGTCATGTCAAAAGGCGAACCGGAGGTGACAGGACTACCCTGGTAACTCGGAAACTTGGTATCCGCTTGCCACGCCGCCGTTAAGTAATAGATCAACGCCTCACCATGCAACTGATTCGAACCTGACTTGGTAACCATATTCATGTAGACTCCGCCGATCGGGACGGCAGCGGGGGCATTATCCGCGACTACCTGGAACTCTTCAAATGAGTCATGGTTGGTATAGAACTGGGTGTAACCGCCATTGGCGCCGGGCCAGTTGAGATCAAGGCCGTTGTAGCTATAGAGCTGCTCTGCCGGTGTGCTTCCGTGCACCTGCATGGTGGATTGCTGATAGCTGTTGTTGCCGGCTACGTCAAATGTACTGCTGGTGGATCCTGGCATCTGGGCGACCGTCGACCACGGGTCTCGTCCACTCGGAATGTCTTCCAGGAGGGTCTCGTCAAATGTAGTCGTGGTCTGGTTGTTTTGCAGGTCGAGCGTGGGTTCACCTTCCACGGTCACAGCCTGGCTCACTTCGCCGACCTGAAGCTTTGGACTGACCGTTGCCGTAAATCCTGCTGTGAGGACGATGCCGGTTTGGTTAAACGTGCGAAATCCGGTTTGACTGACGGTCACGTCGTACTCACCTGGAGGAAGCAGGTCCAGCAGATAACTCCCATCGGCATGTGTCGCGGTTGTGCGCTTTGCAAACAGCGCAGGACTAGTCGCAGTAACCGTGGCATTCGCGAGGACCGCCCCTGAGGGGTCCGTAACGATGCCCGTGATTTTTCCGGTGGTGGCAACCTGTGCGATTGCACTGCTGACCAGAAAAATCGAAGTAAGGGAAGTAAGGAAGGTTGCGAGAAGTGTGGTGCTGATACGAACGCAGAACCGAAGGCGAAGATCCATAAGCCACCCCCAAAGAGGATTGCGATCTCAATGGCCACGCCAATCTCCGGCTACATGGCAGAAAATCGGAAGGGTCGAAGAAAAATTGGGATATTGTATCCACAGGTGTCCGGGCTTGTCAACGAACTCCACGTTAGACTCTTCATTCTTTGCCGCTGTCACAGCACTTCTGATTTTCTGACCGAGTCCCGTCTGTGCCCAACGTTCTCATGGACTGTATGTCACACAAGCCCATTTGCGTTACCATGACTCGCCGTCACAGCAACCTTGGAGGGTGCTATGGGCTTTACCGGACGCCGCGCATTTCTTCGCCATGCAACTGGAGCGGCTGCTTTGACCTTTACGTCATGTAGATCTGTTTTTGGGCGTACTCACATGTTGAACGTCCGTGCCACACTTTTGGAGTCGGCGCCGAATCTACCAGACCGCCTGCCCCCAGATTGGTACCGACGGAAAATCGGTCAGGTTCAAGAGGAGATGGCGAAACGCAACCTCGACGCGTTGCTCTTGTTGAAGGCCGTAAACGTCATCTATACAACCGGCTACTTCCATCTTTCGACCGAGCGACCACTTGCTGCGCTTATTCCGAAGTCCGGGAATCCCGTACTGTTTGTTCCGGGGCTTGAGTCCGACCAGGTGAAGCTCTGGTGGGGAAAAGATTATGAATCGTACTTCGACTATCCAGGGCCGGTAGACCGCGTCCGCTGGATTTTCGAGCGGATTTCCAAACGTGGCTTTGGCAAGTCCCGCATCGGAGTGGAAGAGCCGCCGCCCAGCCGCATGCGGCAGATCATGCTCGGCGCGCCCGATGCGGAGATTCTGGTAACGGGCGATCTAGTGGAACAAATGCGCTACGTCAAAGACGAAGATGAAATCAACATTATGCGTCGAAGCATGTTTTTCAATGACTACTCGATTCAAGCGGGCCGCGATTTTGTACGTGAGCACGGTGCCGTAAGCGAAAATGAAATCCTAAAAGCTGCGGCGGATGCGCTGGCAGACAAGATGGGAACGGAATTAAAAGATGTTGTTGGTATTGGCATTGATCCCCCCTTCGGCGGCCTGGTACCGTTCGGCAAGCGTTCCGCTTTTCCGCATGCCATCCCCAGCAAGGACCGCCTCAAGAAAGGAGACGCACTGATCCTCAGTTACACGTGCCAGGTTGGAGGCTATGCGGTCGAATGCGAGAGGTCGTTTATTGTTGGCAAACCCAGCGATTACGCGAAGCGTCTCTACGATGCCATGCTCGCCGCCCATGACACCGGAATTGAGAATTTGAAGGAAGGCGCGATCGCCGAAGAGGTCGACAGTAAAAGCCTTGACCAAATCCGCAAAGCCGGATTCGAGAAGTTCCTCAAACACCGCACTGGCCACGGCATCGGTCTGGAAGGCCATGAAGCCCCTTGGATTGCGGAAGGCGACAAAACGGTGCTCGAACAAGGAATGACATTCAGTTGCGAGCCAGGGGTCTACGATCCAGATTGGGGAGGCGTTCGACACTCGGATACTGTCGTAGTCCGCAAGGACAAGGGCGAGGTGCTGAATAAATACCCAACCCGCCTTGAAGAAATGATCATTGAGATCTGACGGCGAGTCTTGTGAGCCCGCCCATACATCCACAGGATCTACCCCGGTTGAGATGAGCCGACCAAGAGTGTCGTCACGAGATCCCGGAATGCGTTGAGTCTCAACCAACCAATGGAATCCGGCGCAATGAATGTGTTCGAATGCCAGCCGATCAGCCAGTGGCTGGCGGATTTTGCTTTCTAATCGGTCTTGAGTACCGGAACCCATCCCATGGGCGCGGGTGTGGAGACAATTTCGGCAACGTCTTTGCCAATTGCATGGCCTAATTTGTCGCGCGTGCATTCAACCGCAGTGCGTCCAAGAAGTCGCACCCTTTCGCCTGCCAATTCACTGGCCGCATTCCATAGATGGAGACGTACTCCGGATCCCCATAGCTACCGCTGCCATAGCGCTCGACCTCTCACTCAAATCCGATTGAACAACCATCATTCATCGAGCGTCGCAAGCTGAAGTTCGCGTAGACGCGATGGATCGGCGATAACGTCGGCTGACGCAATTTTTCCATCGGCGAAGGAGAAGCAAAGCACACGCAATCCGTGTCCACCTGGGCTCCAGACCAGGCCCACCTCTCCATTGACCAACATTGGCTGCACCGCGCCTGCAAGTTGTCGCGAGAAGGCGATCGCCCCCCTCGCCCAGTTCTGTGCACCATGAATCTCTCTCGGCGCGCCAGGACGCGCGGCAGCTTCGTCGATCCGCACCAAAATCTCGGGATCCAGCACAGCAACCAGCCCTTGAAAATCACCTCGCCGCAATGCATCGAGGAAGACCTCAACGATCCGTCGCTGTTCCATGAGACTAGCCTTGGGAACCGCCGGCGCACCCTGAACGCGTCTCCTCGCCCGACTCGCGAGTTGTCTGGCCGCTGCGGGAGAGCGCCGAAGAATCGTCGCGATCTCGTCAAAGGGAACCGCAAACATGTCATGCAGAACAAAAGCCAGCCGCTCGGCGGGATCCAGCCGGTCAAGCACAATCAGCAGTGCCGTGCCGATTGAGTCGGCCACAAGTGCCTCTTGTTCTGGATTGCTGCGTAGCTCTTTTGAGACAACCAGTTCCGCGGCTTGAGCGTCCAGCGCCTCCTCTTTGCGCGAAGTCCTGGAGCGCAACATATCGAGACAAACGCGCGAGACCACCGTGGTGAGCCATCCGCCAAGGTTCTCGATCGCGTCCGCATCCGAGCGGCGCAGGCGAAGCCAAGCCTCCTGCACCGCGTCATCGGCTTCACTGGCCGAACCGAGCATGCGGTAAGCAAGCGCTCGCAAATGACCGCGATTTTCCTCGAATTTCTCAGCCAACCATTGGTGTTCGGCCATGAAGGCGTTTACCCTGCTGGGTTCCGTCCTAAACTGGCGAAATCCAGCGGCCTGCAATGTGATCGGGTTTATCGCTACTTAAACCTCAAGCCTTTACGATACAAACCGTCGCTGCCCACATCGAACACACGGTTGTATCGTGCACGGAAGTTTTCGAGCGCGGCGGTCGCTGTAAGTTCGATGAGTTGCTCTTCCGAAAAATGGCTGCGCAGTTCTTGATAGAGCTCTTCGCTGACGTTCGACGGGGTGTCAGCCAGGCAATCGGCCATGCGCAACAAAACCGACTCCGCTGGCGCAAACCCTTCGAACTGTCCTTGGTGGATCGCCGCAATCTCGTCATCACTCAGACCGTACATTCTGCCTCCGGCAGAATTGGCGTCGATTCAGAACGGACACCCAATCCGCACCGCTGTCCGCAGCGTTAGCAGCATCCGTTGCCGTTGTGGTACCGACGCTTTCTGCCCCAGCAGCCATTCTGCGAGCGCATTGACCCAGAACACGCGCGGCACTCTGGCTAAGATCTTTTGCGGCGTCAGATCCCGACCCAGCATCTTTCGGACCTTCTTGAAAACCTGCCGCATCGGGAATGATGTGTTTTGGGGATTGATACCTTCGACTCTTGCCACGATTTTGCTCCTTCATCGTTCGATGTCAGGTCTTTTCACTGTGACTCGTCATAGGGATGACGGATCGAATCGAAATGTTGTGACTGGAAGGCTTGAGGAAATCAGAAGACACAATAAGTCTTTCAAAACACTTGCGTTAGGCCGCGGCGCGGTTCCGCAGTCACACTCTTCCGTTGTGATTCGTCAAGATTGTGAAGTCGAGAATACAAGTTCTCAGGAAGGAGATTCACAATCGTGCAAGCACAAATCAACAACCCAGCAATGATCATTCCCGGTGTAAGGGATGCACTTCAAGCTCTGGTAAAGGCCGCCGAGCAGGGCGGTGTGCCAAATAAGACACTCGCCCTCGTTCATTTAGGAGCGAGCCAGATCAATGGATGTAGCGTATGCGTTGACATGGACTTCCGCTTTAAGAAGACAGACGAAACCATGGAACGTCTGTTCGCGGTGTCGGCGTGGAAAGACGCTCCATATTTCACGGATGCGGAGCGCGCTGCACTCGCACTAACCGAAGCCGTCACCCGGCTGAGCGATCATCCCGATCCGGTTTCAGACGAAATCTGGGACGAAGCTGCGCGGCGCTACGACGAAAGTGCACTTGCGTCGCTGGTTCTCCGGATTGCGATGACGAATGTTTGGAATCGCATCAACGTCGCTACCCGACAAGTGGCGGGCGAGTGGGCCAAATCGGACGAGGCAAGGGAGTGGAGGAAAAAACAGGCAGCCGCACATTGAGAGATGATGGCGCGACCGCAGGTGGCGCGACCGCTGTAGCGGTCGTGCCACCACATCGAATTTTCATGATGAAACTTCTTCACATCGATTCAAGTATCCTGGGGAGTCACTCGAAGAGCCGTCAACTCACGGCTGCGATCGTGGCCAGGTTTAGGCAGGCGCAACCCCAGATCGAGATCGCTTATCGTGACTTGGTCGCCACTCCTCCACCTCATATGACGCTGGCTTCGCTGCCAGGCGACCATCCATCTTCGGTATTCGCGGGACCACTGGACGACATCGCACGGTGCGTACGTGACGAGAGCCAGCGGATCCTGGACGAGTTCATGGTCGCCGACATCGTAGTGCTCGGGGTTCCCATGTACAACTGGAGCATCCCCACGCAACTGAAAGCCTGGATTGACATCATTGTTGTGCCGGGCAAGACCTTCCGCTACGGACCGCAGGGGCCGGAGGAGGGGTTGGTAGGCAACAAACGCGTCATTGTCGCTATCACGCGCGGCGTATTTTACGCGTACCGCACACCCGCGATTTCGGCTGAGCACGCTGAAACCTACATGCGCACCGTGTTATCTTTCCTCGGAGTGGACAATCCTGAGTTCGTGGTTGCCGAGGGCGTAACAACTGGTGCGAAGAACGGGGCCAAAGCTTTAGCAACTGCTCTGGGTGCGGTACAACAACTCGCTACTTGACCGGAAGACCGTGCATGAGGACCGCGTCGACCCAGGGATGAGTGAGCCACAACTCCACGAGTCTGCTAACCAGTGTTGGTATTTCTGCAGCACGCTAGAGGTGCCCAGGAGAGGAGCGCCACAGGCTATACAGTTCGTTTGACGATAAACACCGTTTTGTCGTCGATTAGTGCTTCGTCGCCCTTCTGACGGAGAAGGTCATCTTGTTTCACCGCGTAATCCAACACTGCATGGCAGATGTCTCTAGCCGACTGGCGATAGTGGTCGCGCATCACCGCTTCGAGTAGCGAGCGCGCCTCTGTGTCGCTGCCGTCAAAGACTCCATCTGTATAAAGAACAACAATATCTCCCGGGCTCATCAATGTGATCTCCGCGACATCGGAAGAGTCGAACTCCTTTTGCCGGAAGTTCAGCGAGTAGTATCGCTTGCGATCCGGATGATCTGCGGGAATCTGTAAGCCGAGGGCAAGGAATTGCACCATCCGGCTTTCATCTATATTCACGAATTTGCGATACTCGGCCGAGAATACCAGCGGTGGAGGGTGCCCGAAATTCGCGAAGCGAAAATGACCACCGGGACGGATTTCGCCATACACCATGGTAGCGATTTCGCGCGCGCTTTCCTTCTCGCTCATCCCAAGCGCGTTGCGGGCCGTCTTCGATTGTGCCAGTCGCAGATTGAGGTTCTCTAACAGCTCCGGGGTAGCTTTTCCATAGCGATCCAGTTCTGTGAGCATCAGCGCGTGGAATGTGTCATGCACCGTCGATGCGATCTTCGCCGAGATGAGTCCGTGTCCCTGCGCGTCTACCACCAGAACTCCCGCTGTGGAGCGAAGATCGCGCAGGTCCTCTGCCACTCGTATCTGCTCCGAACTCCTGGCGAATCGATATTCGGCTTCCATCCCGGGCCTATAACCCGGGGCTCCTTTCATCCACTGCACATGATCGTCCACCGAATCGCGTATCGGGATGCCTGGGGGCAGCGGTTCGAGAAATTCCTTTGATAAACGTTCAGCCCGCTGAATGCGCGCGTCAATGTCGTAACGTTGTTGAAAATTGATGTACTCAAAAATGTCGCCACCCACAGTTCCCACGGGAACTGAGTTCCCAAACATCTCGATGCCGGAAATCTGCGGAATTGCGCCTTCCACCGGCATCAATCGCTCACGCAAGTATTCGGCGATGGTTGGAGGGGCGAACGCCTTCGTCATCAGAGAGTTAGTGCCGTTGAACTTTCAATGGTCAATCTTAATCCTGCTCAGCAAGAGTTTGGAGATACGTTTTCCCATAAAGATAGAACCCATCCTTACGACCTTCCTGCCGCGCCTTCTTCATCTTCCGGACCCGTGATGTCCCAGTCGGGCCTACGTCTCTCGAGCACCGCACGCAGATCCTGACGTAGCTCTTAGTCAGTCGCCCGACCGAAGGACCAGTAGCCATTCTAGATCTTGTACACGACCGGCCCCGGCTCCAGAACAATGGTGTGGTGGATCATAGGGTTGTGATCGGGATCCGTGTACTCGGCAATGTCGAGATCCTTTTGAACCACGCGTCCGGCGTCCGACAACAAGGTCCAATGTGCACCGACTCCGCCGCAATACTCGTTTGTCTCTGCGTTTTTGTCAGCGCTGATCGTAACCAGACTGGCAATAGCCAACCTTCATCTCCGGTGCAGCGGAACTAATCCTTCTGTCTATATGCCGTCCTTAAGACAATAAACCCCACAGCTGAGGACGAGAACCATGGGACCCTGTTGTTGCAATTCCGAGAGTTTGCGGTGCCTAGCCGTATGGTCAGCAAGCTCACAAGTCGGGAAAGATGGCTCTGGGCACGATGTCAGGTCGCATATGAAGGCCTCAGACCGTTCGATGCGCGCAGCCGGTTAAGGTTCCAATGTTTGATCGCGTTCTAGCCTGGCCCTTCCAACAGTAGTGCCGACCCACCGTCTGGACTTGAAGATGGCAGCTCAATGTCCTGTGGGAAATAACCGTTACTCGGGACACAAAGCATTTGGCCCACAGAACGCCCTCTTCCGTTTTGAGCACTTCGCTGTTCTCATTGTTCGCCAGGTTCACATCGGCAGAATTACGCGGATATGCGGCCTTCCATCCTCATCATGCGTTCTTCTCAGCATAGTGGGAATGCTTCACGCATGGACCGCACTTCTGGTCAGTTTGGCAAAGTGCAATCGAGTCTCTGAATTGCCATCCCGATGCACTTTGAACCCAGTCCGCTGACCTGGTGCCAAGTCTGATGTTCGAAAAAGGCGATCCGCAGGTCGCCCCAAGGCATCGATCCGACGACACCGAGGTATCAGCCCACCATTGCGCGATAGTCCGGCTTGTGCAGTGGAACGCGGGCTGAGATCATCGTTCCAATACCTGGCCGTGTTTTAACGCTGAATACGCCGCGTACCATCTGCATTCTCTCGCGCATGCTGATTAACCCCAGGCCGTGACGTGAGAAAGCCTCTTCCTCTTCGAATCCTTTACCGTTGTCGGATACCACCAACTCGATGCCGTCCGAGGTACCGCGGAGTTCTACCCTGAAAATCTCTACGCCACTGTACTTGACCGCGTTTTGCAGCGACTCCTGTAAAACACGGAACAGAGAAAGGGACACATCCTTTGGTATCGTCGCCGGAATCGCCGATTGGTTGAACTGAATCTCGACTTTAGCCTTTGCAGAGAATTCCTTACAGAAGCTCTTGGCGGCACTCGCCAGCCCTAGATAGTCGAGCTTCGAAGAATGCAGGCGATGCGATAAGGCCTGCACATCCTTGGAGATCTCCATGATTCGGCTCTGTGCATGGCTCAAGTGAGCGGAGAAATTCGATTGGGACTTATCCTTACTCCACTGGTCCAACTCAACCGCCAACAGCGCAAGCCGCTGGTTGATGTCGTCGTGCAACTCTCGGCCAATCCGTGTGCGTTCCTCCTCATGAGCCTCGATCAGTCTGCGGCCTATGGTCGAGAGAGCTTCCTCGGCGCGTTTTCGTTCGGTCACGTCCAGGCAGGAACCGATGTAGCCAGCAAACGAACCGTCGGCATTGAACCTCGGCACTCCGTTATCGAAGATCCAGCGGTAGTCTCCATCGTGCCGCCGGAGCCGGTACTCCATCTCGAACTGTTCTCTTTTGTCAAATGCTTCTGAATAGGTTTTCAGGCAACTGGCAAGATCCTCGTGGTGTACTCCCTCGGCCCAGCCATTGCCGAGTTCTTGTTCCAGAGTGCGGCCGGTAAAATCGAGCCAGGGCTTGTTGAAGTAGTTGCACAACTTGTCAGAACCGGACATCCAGATCATCACGGGTGCTTTGTTGGCCACCAGCCGAAAACGTTCCTCGCTCTCTCGCACTTGCTGTTCCGCCAGCTTGCGATCGGTAATATCCAGCGACATGCCCACCATCCGCTCGGCACCGCCACTATTCGCGTAATAGAATTTTCCCCTGGCAGTAAGCCAACGAACACTCTCATCATCCCGAATAACGCGGAACTCTGCCGCGTAAGGCTTGCGGCTCTCCCGGGCATCGGCAACAGCCTTCCAGACAAGCTCCTGGTCCTCCGGGTGTACACGACGGCGAAATTCCTCGACCCGCCCGAGATACGTGTCAGAGGAAATTCCGAAAACGGTCTGTAGGTCGCCGAACCACCTGTCCTCCCCAGTCTTGATGTTCCAGTCCCAGCCGACCGCCTTTCCGGTTTCCATTGCGAGACGGAGACGATCAAAGGTAACGGCCAGTTCGGCTTCCGCCCTTCTCCGAGTGGAACGTTGCCACAGAAGCCCGACGATCAACGACGTCTGGGCCAACAGCAAGCAAATCCCGCCAACGATATACCATTTGTAGGCCTCCCAGACGCTGGGCTGTCGGTTCAGTACGATGCTTCCGGCCGGGAGGTCGCTTTCCTTTAATCCCCAGCGCTTCAAGGCTCGCCAATCGAACATATAGATATTGGGGCTCGCAACAATGGGAATGTCCTGCGGTTTTTCCCCGTTTAGAATCCTCACCGCCATCTCACCAACGGATCGTCCTTGTGCATCAAAGCTCAACAAGTAACCACCGACGCTTCCCCTGCCGAGGTCCACGTCGTCAACTACAAAGACCGGTGCATTTGCCACTCTAGCAACCATCGGAACTGCCTGGGTCGCATCAATAAAACCAGTCCCAGAGGCGTCCTGCATGATGGAGGTGTGGTACACGACTGTATGATCCGGCAAGTGCTTCAGGCGCTCGACCAGCGTGGCCATGTCAAGGTCGGTCAGGTAGGTAAACTTAAGTTTTGACTCGTACTCCCTAAAGCTCTCTTTAGCGATAGCCTCAAGGTACCGGTCATACTCTCCGACACCACCCACCACTACTACTTGCTTGGTTCCAGGCTGCAGTGCCAGTGCCGCGTCCAGCGTTTTCTCCGGCTGCGCTACCCCCCAAACTCCTGTGAAGTCAGAACCGAGTTTCATTTGGCCTAACATTTCTCTGGTGGTCCCGCAGAAGATCACCGGCACGCCGGAGAAGTATTTCTCGTGCGCATCGACCATGAATTGCAAGGGTTTGAGGCCCACGGCAATGATCACGTCGGGCTTGCGGTCCCGATATTTGTGGATGTACCACTTACGGAATTCCTGCTGGACAGCTTCATCGGGAAACAGCGTCCCCTCCATATCCTCGCTGTAAAGCTCAATCTGAAAGGGTACCTTCTCCAAGGCCGCGAATATCGCGTTATCCATGCGGGCGACACCGGGCGACGAAAGGTACCCCAGCGTATTAAAGACGAGTATGCGCCGAATTTCCTTTGTGGGTGCCGCGGCAGCCGCGTCGGCGATCAGGATCCCAATGAGAAGGGCAGATACGGTGAGGATGCGGCATACACCGTGAGCTTTGCGCCCGAAAAGCCGAACAGAGCGGATTAACGCGGCAGACATACGACTATCAATAGAATCCAGACGAGGAATCTTTACACAAAAGTCTCTGCAAATGAAGGGGCGAACTCTAAGAACAAGAATGGACGGCAATTCTCGATGACGGCCTGAGCCCCACCTCTATAGTCCTGCATCTCTACCAGTTAGCGTACTGGAAGTATTTACAGGCTCCCGGCGCCACGGCAGGACTAGGAGGCATCAGCCTGAAGGCATCAGCTTCGCGTAATATTACAGGGCCAAGCGTCCCGGAGGGCGAGGTGCGCATCAGTCAACCAGAGAGACGGCGGCGCTGCTGCCCTGCAACGCTCCATCTCATCCTGACGATTACGATACTGTTTGCGGATCTCAGCGCACCCGGCCAGACGGCTTCGACGGGCGGATTGACCGGGGTGACGCTCGATCCAACCGGAGCTGTATTGCCAGGTGTGGGGATCCGTCTCGAGAACCAAGTTACGGGGACCACCACGTCTTCGATTTCCGATCAAGAAGGTCGATTCGGGTTCGCTCTATTGCCGCCTGGCAGATATGGGTTACACGCTACTACAAGGGACGCTAGCCCCCTCGTCGGCAGTACATCCGTGAACATCAGCGTCACCGAAACGGTCCATCTCGTACTTAGTCTGCGACTCGCAACGGTTCCCCAAAGTACGAACGTTTCTGCCGAACCGGTCATGGTCCAGACTGATAGCTCTGCTCTCGGCCGAGTCGTCGACCAGACAGCAGTAAGTGGCCTTCCTCTGGTGACGAGGAATTTTGCTCAAATCGCCAGCCTCTCAGCGGGTGTTACTACCGGCGTCTACAACGCCGGAGAGCTCGGTGTGGGAGGCACTGCCTTGTCGCAGATCGCCAGCTCCAACGATGGATTATTTGTGCATGGGGCACGTTCCTATGACAATAATTTCCAGCTGGACGGCATTAGCGTTAGTGATGTTCAGGGGAGCGCGGCGGGGAGCGGTGGGATCCCGATCCCAAGCCCCGACAGCATCCAGGAATTCAAGGTCCAAACGGGACTCTACGATGCAGCCTACGGGCGCTACGGCGGCGCCAATGTGAGCCTGATTACAAAAACAGGGAGCGGCAGCTTCCACGGATCGATTTTTGAATTCTTCCGGAACGAGGTTCTAAACGCCAACGATTTCTTTCTCAACCACACCGGGCAAGCACGCCCTGTTCTCAAACAAAACCAGTTTGGCTTTGCGCTTGGCGGACCGATCAGGAAGGAGAAGGTGCTTTTCTTTGGTTCGTATCAGGGGACCCGCCAAGTAAACGGCATCGCAGCTGGCCAGTCGCGAACCGCCTGCGCTGCCAGTATGACCGGACCGCCGCTCACCAATGACCGAACAGCCTCTTCACTCGGGGCAATATTTGGCGGCCGAACGGGAGCGAATGGTGGCACAGCCATCAAATCCGACGGTTCCAACATCAATCCGGCGGCTTTGGCCCTCCTGAATTTCAAGCTCCCCGACGGAAGATTTCTGATCCCATCACCACAGATTCTGGATCCAACCAAGGAACCTGCTGAGGAACGGGGCTTCTCAGTCTTCAGCGAACCGTGCCACTTTAATGAAGATCAGTTCTCCGTCAATCTCGACTATGTGGCTGGGCCAAAAAGCAAACTCTCGACACGCTTCTTCCTGGCAAACGATGATCAGACCGTCACGTTTCCTGGGAATGGCCTGAATGCGATAGGCAACACGCCCGGATTTCCGAGTCCGGGCGAGACAAGCTTCCGGGTGTTCTCTCTTGCTCACTCGTACGCATTCAACAGTACCTGGATCAACGAAGCGCGGGTCGGGTATTCCCGAACCAGGACTAATACCGAGGCTGAAACTCCATTTCGTTGGTCGGACATTGGTGTTTCTGAAGGAGAAATGAGCAGGAATAACGACCTCCCAAGTCTTAAGATCCTCGGTTCGGTCAGTATTGCCTCGGGTTTTCCGCGCACAATAACTCAAAACAGTTTCGTCTTCAGCGACGGCCTCAGTTTCGTCCGCGCCGCCCATGCTGTCCGACTGGGAGGATCGATTTCGCGCTTGCAAGACAACGTCAATCTAGTGGGCCTCGGATCGCTGTTACAGTTTCTGAGCTGGCCGGATTTTCTGCTTGGCCTTAGTGCGGACGGCAACGGCTCCGAGTTCAGCAATGTCTTTGCCTCATTCGACGACTTCGGACTGACAACTCGTGAATATAGAGTATGGGAGGGTTCCGGATTCGCTCAGGACGATTATCGAATCCGTAAGCAATTGTCTCTGAATATCGGCGTGCGTTATGAACGCATCGGCCAATTCAGTGACCAGTTCGGCAGAAATGCGAGCTTCGACATCAGCAAAGCTGACCACAACCCGCCTCTGCAGGGCAGTGTTGCCGGCTACGTTGTGGCTTCCAACTTTCCTGGGGTAACTCCGCCGGGTGTCGTGCGTGCAGATAACACTTTTGCGACTCACGGCAGCGGGCAAAATACGATCGCACCGCGAATCGGCTTTGCCTGGCAGTTCCTGCCAAGAACGAGTCGATTGGTGCTCAGAGGCGGGTACGGCATGCACTATTCACGACCCACAGGACAGTCTTTCTACCAAAACTTGTTGGGCGCTCCCTTCTCCGTATTCCGATTGAATGGCGGAAAAGCGAACGCTAACGCGACATTTCAAGCGCCGTTTCCTCAGCCGTTCCCCACCTCGGAATCCTTTCCATTCTTTCCCTCATACTCTCCCACAACCACGACGACTATCTATTCCATCGCACCTGACTTTCGGCCTGCAGTGATTCAGCAGTATTCATTGGGTGTTGAGTCTGAACTGCACACGGGCTGGTTGTTGGAAGCAGGATACGTGGGTACACGCGGCATCCATTTTGTACGTCAACGTTCTCTGAATCAGGCGTCATCAGCATCGGTGAATACCCTGGACAACATCCCGGAGCGAGTTCCGATTCCCGGGGTGCCTCCAGACTCCTTAGTGATCATGGAATCGGAAGGAAGCTCCTGGTACAACGGGCTCGAGGCCAGCCTTACAAAGCGATTAAGTCACGGCCTGCAACTTCTCGCTTCGTACACATTTTCAAAAGCATTAGATACGGACGGTGCCGATATCAAC
The DNA here is from genome assembly GCA_035577905.1 of Binatia bacterium. Taxonomy (GTDB): domain Bacteria; phylum Acidobacteriota; class Terriglobia; order Terriglobales; family Acidobacteriaceae; genus Sulfotelmatobacter. The sequence goes on along the minus strand of DATKAP010000121.1, from coordinate 100,074 downwards.
TCAACGTCATCTGGAAATGCACTGACCCTGGGAGACCAGAACTCTCCGAAACAGCGTTGGGGGAGAGCTAGCTTCGACCGAACACATCGATTCGTTTTAAGCGAAACGTGGGATCTCCCCAGTCCACACTCTGGAGTTGCGCGCGCAATGTTGGGAGGATGGAGCCTGGCCAGCGTCATTACGATCCAGTCTGGGACAGCACTGACCATCGGCGATACGAACGCCCATAACGTCTTCGGCATAAGCCAGGACCGAGCAGAATTGACCGGCGCCTGCAAGAAAGCTCAGTTGGTAAGAGGAGGTCCGATTGAAGCCAAATTGAACGCCTTCTTCAACACTTCTTGCTTTACGAACCCTCCGATCATCGGCACAGATGGGATCGGAACAGGATTTGGGAATAGTCCAACTGGACTCGTTGATGGTCCACCACAAGCCAACATCGATCTAGCGGTCTCCAAGAGGTGGCCGTTGAAGTGGCCTCATGAGAATTGCGAAATTCAGTTTCGGGCGGAGTTTTTCAATGCGCTGAACCATCCGCAATTTGCTAACCCCGATGCGAACTTCACATCGCCGACATTCGGAGTCATCACTACCACGTCGGTAAACGCCCGTGTGGGACAGTTGGCTCTAAGGTTCGCATTCTAGAACAGCGATCACCATATTCAGAGCGGGAGTCATTCGATTGTGAGCTTTCGCGGCGAGACTGAAACCGATCGACCCGGGCAAATACTGATCGCCACACTCGCGCTGACCTGGCGTCATGCAGGCATCGTACTTGCATTTCACACCGATCAAGCAAAACCCTTCACGAACTCCACGAGGCTTCGCAACGCAATTCCAGAAGGACCCTTCGCAATCCAGGGCTTTTGATCCTCCATCCAGGCAGTTCCCGCGATGTCGAGGTGGATCCACGGTGTATCTTCGGCGAACTCCTTCAGGAACATTGCTGCAGTGACAGCCCCGCCCCAGCGCCCGCCGGAGTTCATGATGTCTGCAATCGAACTGCGAATCTGCTCTTTGTATTCGTCATCCAGCGGCAAACGCCACATCTTCTCGCCGGCCTTGGCATTAGCCTCTTTGAACCGGTTGTACATATCTTCGTCATTGGCAAAGATTCCGGCGTTCGAATAACCCAACGCAACCACTACGGCGCCAGTAAGAGTGGCGGCATCCACCAGGTGCGTACAGCCCAGTTGTCGTGCATAGTAGAGGCCGTCGGCAAGCACGAGGCGTCCTTCCGCATCCGTGTTGATGATCTCAATCGACTTGCCTGACATCGCGATCTGTACGTCTCCCGGTTTCTGTGCCTTCCCAGACGGCATGTTCTCAGTAGCACAGACAATACCGATCACTTTCACCTTCGGCTTGAGCAATGCAATCGCGCGCATGGCACCGATCATGGTCGCGCCACCGGCCATGTCATATTTCATCTTCTCCATACCATCGGCCGGCTTGATAGAGATACCACCGGTATCGAATGTGATTCCCTTCCCCACCAGGCCAAGAACCGGTTTTGCCGGTGCGCCAGCAGGCTCGTACGTCATCACAATGAGCGCTGGCGGTTCGTCGGAACCTTGAGCTACGCTCCAGAATGCCCCCATCTTCATCTCTTTAATCCTGTCAGGGCCATAAACTTCGCACTTCAGGCCGACTTCCGCCGACATCTTCTTGGCCCGCTCAGCAAGGATTGTCGGGGTCATCCGATTGGAGGGTTCATTGACAAGATCCCGGGTGAAGTTCTGTGATTCGCCAACGACCCTGGCCTCTTCCGCGGTCCGCTCAAGGGGCTTGGAGTCTCCACTCGCGACGACTATAACTTCCTCAATCCTCTGATCTTTTCGATCGCTGCGGTAATAATCAGGATCGAAGTTTCCTATATGCGCTCCTTCGATGATGGCCCGCACTGCTTCCTCGGCTGGAATGCCAGGCGGGGCGATGAAAGCGAAGCTACGAATACCTCGCGTCTTCAGCGTCCGCACGGCGACTCCGGCAATGCGGCGCAGTTCGTAGCTGGAGAACTTCTTGGCGCTTCCACCAGAAACCAGCAACAGGCGTTTCGTTTTCAGGCCGCTCGGTTTATGCAGCAGGTTCGTCTCGAATGGCTTGCCACTAACCTCTCCGCTCGCCAACAAGTCGCCAGCGGCACCTTGTACTACGGGATCCGAACTGGCAACTTTCATGTCAGGCTTTTTGTCTCTGTCATTCGTTGAGGTCGCTTGATCGAGCACTACGGCAACTATGGATTCGGCCTCGACCGCAGATGGAACTAAAGAAGAAACTGTCGTTTTCATATGGTGGAAGTGCGCTGACTGTCAGTACTTCCAGTATCGTCGGCCGGAAGGCAAAAGCGCAAGCATTTGCGAGATCGATGCGGGATTTTTCCCGTGTTAGTCCGAAATTGCAGTTGAGCGCACTGATAGACTTCTGATCTTATCCGGCAAGGGCGCTCGGGAACCGCGTTTGAAAATCCAGTAGCCCGACCCACTCTGGCGTTACGGTGATTCGCACCATCGAAGAAACGAGGGTCCGCAGTTGACCTAACCATTGTCTGGCTAATTCCGGATCAAAATACCGTTCCGCCGCAGCTGCGTATTCGGGCACAATTCCCTCCACCGGCTCTAAGCGCGCACTACCACGGATCAAAAGAACCTTGTGCGGGAAAACATTGTCGTCGATCGTAAGAGAGACCTTCGGGTTCTTTGCGAGCGCCTTCAGCTTGGGAGCCTTGGGCGGTGACGCCATCACTATCTGCCTCCCGTTCCAGTGGAACCAGATGGGAATCACGCGGGGCGTCCCATCAGTCCAGACATAGGCCAGACGGGCGGGAATCTTCGAATACAACAATTCTTGCGAAGCTGGATGCTGCAGCAGGCTCAAGTCACCTTGCTGAACTTGGGGCATACTAGGCTCCTCGTTGCACACTCTCTGATGAGGCGCCCGAATTGTACTCCCATTTCATGGATTGCCTACACCGGGATGACTGGGTTCCAGCGCCTACGATATGATTCAGAGCCGCATGCATGGTAACAAGGAGCTCATGAGAACCCTCTGGAGATGGATCGCTATTTTCGCGCTTTTCGGCATCAGCCTTTTTTTCGTGGCGCCCAGACGCGTCGCGACCGCGGCACCGCAAGCCCCGGTTCCTGCGAAACTGGTCTCCCCTCCATCGGCCGATCCATCTCTCGATATTCCCAGCACGACCACGGCCGTGAACGCATCTGCTCCTATGTCGCAGCGGGTGGTTCACTACGAGATCGACGCCAAGTACGATGCCTCGAAGCATACGGTCGATGCGGCCGAGATTCTCACCTACCACAATCTCACCGGACACTCCCTTGACCACTTCCCTTTCCACCTCTACCAGAACGCGTTTCAGCCAAATTCCACATGGGTAAGAGAGGCTAAGATACAAGGAAGCCGCGATATCGGGTACGAAAAATGGGATCCAAAGGAATTCGGTTCAGAAGAGATCAAGAGTGTCGAGGTCGTTGGACAAGGGGACGCGACCGCAAATCTTCAATTCATATCCCCCGACGACAACAACAAAGACGACAAGACGGTGGTTGACTTGCACCTCAGCAAGCCGATTCCTGCCGGGGCTTTCGTGCAATTCAAAATCGCATTCCAGACCAAGTTTCCCGAAACGCAGGCGCGATCTGGCTGGAAGCGAGACTTCCTGCTCGGCGGGCAATGGTTTCCGAAAGTCGGCGTGTGGTGGAATGGAGCCTGGAATTGCCATCAGTATCACGCCACCACTGAGTTCTTCGCCGACTTCGGTGTTTACGACGTCAACCTTACCGTGCCGCAATACGAGGTGATTGGCGCCAGCGGTATTCAAGTCAGCAGCATCAATAATGCCGACGGCACGAAGACCGTTACATACCATGGCGACGACATCCACGACTTCGCATGGACCGTCAGCCCACGATACAAGGTCAAGGAGAGCACGTATCAGGCGCAGATGGGCCCCGTACAACTCCGCTTTTTAATGCAACCCGCACACTGGAACCAAGTCGAGCGGCACGAACGAATCACACGCGAGACTCTCGACCACTTCGAGAAATGGTACGGGCCATATCCTTACAAGACTTTGACCGTGGTCGATCCTGAGCCCGACTCCGCGGCAGGGGGGATGGAGTATCCCACCTTTATTACCGGAGATAGCAGTTGGCTGCTCCCCAATGGCCTGTACTTCATCGAACTCGTGGTCGAACACGAATTTGGCCACCAGTACTGGTATGGCATGGTTGCCACGAATGAATTCGAAGACGCATGGCTGGACGAAGGCATCAACAGCTACACCGAAGTCAAGGTAATGGACGATATTCTCGGCAAAGACACTTCCATCCTCAACATCGCCGGTATCCATTTCGGGGAGCGAGAAGAGCAACGATTGTCTTATGTCAGCGTCGCGGATCGAGACCCGATGGCGCAGAAAGCATACGACTACTACAACTTGAATTCCTATGGCGGCGCCACCTACGGCAAGACTGCGTCCGTGCTGCTGACGCTCGAAAACATCGTCGGCCAGGACACGATGGCTCAGGCAATGCATACATATTTCATGAGATATCGCTTCACGCATCCTACGAAGGAAGATTTCCTGAAAACGATTGAAGAGGTTTCTGGAAAAGACCTGCGCTGGTACTTCAATCAGGCAATCTATGGGTCGCAGGTTCTGGACTACGAGGTTCTCAATGCGAACTCCTTCCCGGTGAACTGGTATGAGGACAGAGATAAAGAAGACAGAAACAAAAAGGATAAAGATGACACGGTTTACCAGTCCTATGTTTCCGTCCATCGGAAGGGCGACTTCATAATGCCGGTCAACGTTGAAATCACATTCGATAGCGGAGAAAAAGTTCGCGAGCCTTGGGATGGTCAGAGCCGCTGGAACCGATTCAGCTATCAGAAGAAGGCAAAAGTTGTTTCGGCGGAAATCGATCCCGATCACAGCATCTACTTTGATCGAGACAATTTCAATAACAGCCGGGGAGTAGAGCCCAAATCGAAGCCGACCAACAAGCTCTCCACCTACTGGCTCTTTATTACCCAATGGCTCGGCCAGGCGATGGCCTGGTGGGCAGTCTAGCGTGTACACGCATCAGCCTGGCGAGGATGACCACGAATGGCGAATCTCCTAAGCAGTGGCTTTACTAAAGTCGCGCAAAATAAGAGATATATCTTCTGGTTCTGGGTCTTGAATCTCACTCTCGCCGAATTTGGTACGGCCGCTTTCCGGCGTGGAGCTCATGCGATTCTCGATCGGAGCCTTTATGCGGACCGCCTCGTAGAAAGCTTTGATCTTGGAGTGCTCATTGAACTCATATCGAAACCAGAGTTCGGAACACTGAAGTCGATGGCCTACCCGAGCCTTTATTTTGGCTTTATGTTCTTTCTCACTACCTCCGTTGTTCTGCCCGGAATCTTCACCGGCTACGCATCGACCTATCGGCTGCCGCGGGAAGAATTCTTCCGCGCTTGCGGCCGGAATCTCTGGCGGTTCATTCGCATCTTGATCACTGCCGGAGTCATCATGGGAGTCCTGGCAGCGTTACTCTTCGCCGCAAACGACGCGATCGCCAAGAAAGCGGAGGAGAGCACAAATGAAAAGCTTCCCTTCGAACTTCAGGTGATTGGACTCGCCGTGATCTTCCTGACCATGGCAACGCTCCGTGTCTGGTTCGATCTTGCGGAAGTCGATACGGTTCTGAACGATCAGAGGGCGGTCCGCAAAGCGATCGCCGAGGCGTTCAGGCATACGTTGCGCAGCCTGGTGCGGCTGCTCGCGAGCTACGTTGTCGTGACGATCATTGCGGCGGTTGTTTTGCTTGCCGGACTTTGGATCTGGATGAAATTCGTCGCACCCGAAAATGTTTTCGGAGCCTTCGTTGTCGCACAGATTACGCTGCTTCTTCTGCTGGTTCCGCGCTTTTGGCAGCGTGGCATTGCCGTTTCGTATTGGCAGGAAAGAATGCTGATTCCCTTCGCCGCGAATGTGATCACGAAGCCAGTGCCCGTTCCGGTCGGGGCGCCGGTGGAACTTCCGACCCCAGAGGCGCCGCCTCCTCTCAGCACTTTACCGATCGAGCCGCCACCGTCCTGAGTTAGAGGATCACGACCGTGATCCCTGGATTCCTCCGGCCAAGATCCGGATCATTTTTCAGTTCCGTCCTGGCCTGCAGGATTCGCCAAGTTTCACCGTCGGCTGTACTCCAGTTCTCGCCGAAGATGCACCCCCTGATCTTGCCGGAGTCGAGCAATTGACGCAGATGCTTCTGCACTGCGATGCGGATGTCTCCGCCAGTTCCTGTCGAGCCGTAACCATGGATCACCTTCAACAGGGCATGGTCTTCCTGGCGTGCGATCGCAAGTTCGCGACTGAGTCGCTCCAGCGCCCGCTGCACACCAGGCCGGTCGAATTTTAGGTTCACCGTCTTGATCTTCGGAGTCAACAAGCTCGGGACAGCCGCCCAGACAAACCACCGCACTCGCTACGGGCTAGCTCTCGCCTTACCGCGGGCCACCGCTTCTCTGGCTTCCTTGTCCGCAGTACGGCGGCGTTCGGTCTCGCGTTTATCCCAAAGCTGCTTGCCCTTAGCCAGCGCAAGCTCAACTTTCACTTTACCGTTCTTGAAGTATATTCGCGTCGGAATGAGTGTCAGCCCCTTCTGCTGCGTCTTGCCTATCAACTTGCGGATCTCTTCACGATGCATCAGGAGTTTGCGGGTGCGCAGAGCAGCGTGGTTCGAATAGCTACCATGCTCGTACGGGCTGATATGGCAGTTCAATAACCACAACTCGCCGTCTTTGATCAGGCCATACGCGTCTTTCAGATTGGCACGTCCCCCTCGGATGGACTTCACTTCAGTCCCCGTAAGCGCTATTCCCGCCTCAAATTTTTCGAGCAAGAAATAGTTATGTGCAGCGATCCTATTAACGGCGGCATCCCTGTGTCCGCTCGCAGTCGGGTCCCGCCGCGGAGACTTCTCCGGGTTGGGTTTCGTCTGATGTGTGGACTGACGGGCCATCGCGGTAATGAGTTTTATCTTAGCGCATCAGAATAGACCGGCTTCCAGTGGTCCTACGACTAACGATTGTAACTTGCGTGCATGCAAGCACTTCGGAAGCCCAAAATGCCGATGCTATAATCGCCTTACCGCGAGTTTTTTGTTGTGGATCCAGTGGTTTCCCTCAGAAACCTAAGGGAACCGCTGTCCGGCGAAGTTCGCATTTCAGAGGATTATGCCGTGAGGATCATCGAATGAGACGCCTGATGCGTCCAACTCTTCTTGTGTGGCTGCTTGCTGCCACCCTTCCCGCAGTAGCAGATAAAGCTAAAGACTTGTATGCCAAAGGCCAGGATGCAGAAGCACGGCAGCAGTACGAGGCTGCCTACGACTTCTACAGGCAGGCTTACGATCTGAAACCCAAGGACCTCCGCTACCGGGCCGCCTTTGAACACGCCCGCTTCGAAGCTGCGTCCTCCATCGTGCATCGGGGCCAGAAACTCCGCGAAGAAGGCAAACTCGATGACGCGGTCGCCGAGTTCCAAAAGGCGCTGACAATCGATCCGTCACTTTTTATCGCAAAGCAGGAGTTGATCCGCACGCAGAAGATCATCAACGACCAGCGGAACCCGCCGCCTCAGGCCGCCGGCCCTCCTGCCAGCCTGGAACGCAAGGTCCACGAAGCTGCCGGTCCAGTGGAACTTGCCCCGATTTCCAATATTCCCATCACCGTCAAGCTCACAGACAAGTCTGACACGGTCTACCGTACGATCGGACAGCTGGCGGGCATTAATGTGCTGTTCGATCCTGATTACACCCCGCGCCCAATCAAGGTCGAACTTAACGGGGTGACTCTAGAAGAAGCGCTTGAAATCACCGCATTGGAGTCGAAGACTTTTTGGCGCCCTGTGACGTTGAACACGATCTTTGTGGCCGCTGACAACCCGGCCAAACGCAAGGAACTAGAACAAAGCGTCCTCAAGACTTTTTATCTTACGAATCTCTCCCAGCCAACCGAATTGCAGGACGTCGTAAACGCCATTCGAGCTGTGCTTGATGTGCAGCGTGTACAGCAGTTGCTGTCGCAGAATGCCTTGGTCGTCCGCGGTACTCCCGATCAGATCGCTCTGGCCCAGAAGTTGGTCGAAGACCTTGACAAGGCCCGCCCGGAAGTCATCATCGATATCGCTGTGATGCAGGTCAGCAAAGACCGTTCGCGAACCTTGGGCATTAATCCACCGACCAGCGCCACAATTCAGCTGCAGAACAACATCACTTCTGGCACCACGACAACCGGCACAACGTCCAGCGGAAATTCGGCCACAATCACGACTGGTACAAGCAACACTGGCATTAACCTCAACACGTTGGCCAACCTCACCGCCGAGAATTTTCAGGTCACGATTCCCGCCGCCAACCTGTCAGCCGTAATGGGCGCAAGCGATACCAAGCTGATCCAGAACCCGCAGATCCGCGCTCTTGATGGCCAGAAAGCGTCGCTCAAAATCGGCGATCGCGTGCCGGTCGCGACTGGATCGTTCCAGCCAGGCATTGGCGGCGTCGGCATCAATCCGCTGGTGAACACGCAATTCCAGTATCTCGATGTTGGTGTCAATATCGACATTACGCCCCGCGTCCACGCCAACGGCGAAGTCACATTAAAGATTACGATGGACGTCTCCGCTGTCACGGGCCAGCAAAACATTGGCGGCATCAGCCAGCCCATCATTGGACAACGCAAGATCGAGCACGAAATCCGGCTGAAGGATGGCGAAGCGAACCTGATGGGCGGCATCATGGAAGACCAGCAGACCAAGCAACTCAGCGGCATCCCGGGTCTCGCCCAGATTCCTATCCTGAAATATCTGTTCGGGCAGACGACACAGGATCATTCCGAAAACCAAATAGTCTTCGCCATTGTTCCTCATATCATTCGCGCAAGCGATGTTAACGAGATTAACCAACGTGCGATCGACATCGGCACCGCGACCACGATCGAACTCCACCGGGCCCCAAAACCGGCTGTAATTCCGACGTCAGCCCCCCAATCCGGACCGAATGGAACGCCTTCGATTGCGCCCTCCGACCAGAGTACGAATCAGTCTGCAGCACGGCCAACTCCTTCGAGTCAGCCTTCCGCGCAGGGTCCTAACTCCGGCGGGACGCCGAGTTTCCTGTTCGATCCGCCAACGATTCAGACGCAAAAAGGCAGCACGTTCGCGGTAAATCTCCTCATCTCCGGAGCTCAGAATGTCTATTCTGTTCCCGTGCAGTTGAACTACAACCCGAACTTACTGCAACTCGTAAACGTATCGAACGGCAGCTTCCTCTCGCAGGATGGCCAGGTCGTGACCCTGGTCCATCGTGAGGATGAATCTCTCGGCCAATCGCAGATCACCGTCTCTCGCCCGAGCGGGGCCGGCGGCGTGTCTGGCCAGGGGACTGTTGCGACCATAACCTTTATGGCAAAGGCGGCTGGACAGACGCCCCTTTCGATCACGCGGGGCGGAGCTCGTGATCCTGGCCTGCAGCCAATCACGGTCAACGGCGCCCAAGCCTCCGTGACAGTACAGTGATGCCGAGAGTTTGAAGTGGAGCAAAGTGGCGATGCTTTCGAGAGTTCAAAATAAGGTTATGGCTAAGCGCCACAGTGGCTTCACTCTGATCGAGCTGGTTGTGGCTGCGACAATCCTCTCGATCTTGACCTTGATGGCATTGCCGCTCGCCCGCGTGACCATCCAAAGGGAAAAGGAAAAGCGGCTCCGCCAGGTATTGTGGGAGATGCGCGACGCTATCGACCGCTACAAAGATATGGCCGATAAAGGAGCGTTCCAGACCAAGGTCGACTCCCTGAACTATCCGCCCGACCTCGATACTCTCGTTAAAGGGGTGGAAGGCCAGGCAGGCAAGAAATACCGTTTCCTGCGTTCTATCCCCACTGACCCCATGACCAATAGTAAGGAATGGGGCCTCCGGTCGAATCAGGATGATGTCGATTCCGACTCCTGGGGCGGACAAAATGTCTACGACGTTTACACCAAGTCGGAGGGCACTGGCCTGGATGGCACGAAATATAAAGACTGGTAAATGACTCGGGGCAAGAAACAATTCGTAGGACCACGGCTGACAGCGCATCGTGCCCCAAACTGCTCTGGGGCGCGATTGGAGAGAAGCTGTTTCTATCGCGGCTTCACACTGCTTGAACTCATGATCGTCATTAGTGTCATGATGATTCTGATGGCAGTCGCGGTTCCTTTATATCAGCATCACGTCATCCAGGCTCGCGAGGCGGTACTCCATCAGAACCTCGACACATTGAGAAGAGTCCTGGAGCAATACCGATTGGATAAGGGTCAGTCTCCGCAAAGTCTCGACGATCTTGTCACCGCGGGCTATCTACCAAAGCTGCCTGTCGATCCTATGACTGGAAAGCCTGATTGGGTTACGGAGCCAGAGGATTCTACGGAGGCCGTTGACCCGCAGCAGACGGGCGTTGGCAAAGTTCACTCTGCCTCGACGGGAACGGCACTCAGCGGCGAAGAATACAGCAGTTGGTGATGAACATATTTCTGCCTATTCCAGCGAATATCACATTGAGGCACCGTCGGTCCGCAACTGGTAGCTGCTCTTGCGGTTTCACGCTGCTCGAGTTGATGGTAGTGATGGCTATCATCGCCATTCTGCTCGCAATCGTGATTCCTATGTACAGCCGTTCTCTCGTCGCGGCTCGCGAACGAGCGCTGCATGCGGATCTTGACCTTTTGCGGGATGCCATCTGGAAATACACTTTCGACAAGCAAAGAGCTCCGCAATCGCTCGACGACCTTCGGGCGGCCGGCTACATCGTAAAGATTCCTGACGACCCCATGACCCACGAGCCCAACTGGGAAGTGGAAGAGGACGAATACCTGTTGTCCACGGAACAGCAGGACCCCGGCGTCATCGACGTGCACTCGGCATCCAATGCCACCGCCAGCGACGGGACCGCCTACAGTACCTGGTGACGCTGAAATGTGCCCGCCGGCATCGAGGACGGCATCCTTGTGTAATCCCCCTAGCAAAAGATGATTCCCAAGTCTTGGAGAACATGCTTCGCCCGATACAAGCACATAGGTAGCCAATCATGTTTGAGACCACTTTTCAGATCCAGAACCACGAAGGTATAACGGTGCTGCGGCTACATTCTGACGACGGGACGAATAGGCTTACCTCCACCTGCATAGCCGAACTCACGGAGACTTTATGTCAGCTGAGGCACAGCACCGGCGGCCTACTGATTGCAGGCAGCAACAAGTTTTTTTCGACGGGAGCGGAATTAAGTGAAATCGGCGCGCTGACTGCAGCAGCAGCCTATGATTTTGCACAACTGGGTCAGCGCCTGATGACCGCGATTGCAGAGTTCCCTTCTCCAGTGTACGCCGCGATTTCTGGATACTGCATGGGAGGCGGGCTGGACTTAGTGCTCGCTTGTCATCGTCGGATTGCCGCGCCCAATGCGATCTTCGGTCACCGGGGGACCGCCCTGGGACTCATCACCGGATGGGGAGGAACTCAAAGGCTGCCCCGTCTGATCGGCAAAACGCAGGCGCTCGAAATGTTCATTGCCGCCGAGAAGATCAATGCCTCAAAGGCTTTGCACCTCGGTCTAATTGATGCAATTGCGGAGGACCCGGTCGCCGAGGCCAGTCGCCGACTCCAACGATGAAATCAGTGTGTCATCCAGGCTGCGCTCGATTGCGCCGCTCCAGCCTGCTGGTATACCGTAGTCAGTCCGCTCTATGGATATCTGATGGCTAACCGGAACGAAACTCTGGCCGCAAACACGTCCCTAGCGGGCAGCGTCCTCACCACGAGGATTGATCCTACATCGGCTCGCTTTGAAGCCAATATGCGATTTCTGGCGGACCTCATGTCGCACGTCCGCAATGAAGGAGAGAAGATCGCCGAAGGTGGCGGAGCTAAAGCGATTGATGGCCAGCACGCCAAGGGCCGACTGACAGCACGGGAACGCATCAACCTGTTAGCTGATCCGGACACATTTTTTGAACTTGGACTTTTCGCGGCGCATGCCATGTACGAGGAATGGGGCGGCGCTCCATCTGCCGGAGTCATTACCGGTCTGGCACGGATACACACGCGTCTGGTGATGATCATCGCCAACGACGCCACGGTGAAAGCGGGTGCATTCTTCCCGATGACATCGAAGAAAGTCATCCGCGCGCAGAACATAGCGATTGAGAATCATATCCCTACGATTTATCTGGTCGACTCCGCCGGAGTGTTTCTGCCGCTCCAGGAAGATGTGTTTCCCGATACCGACGATTTCGGACGCGTGTTTCGCAACAATGCGGTGATGTCAGCGATGGGAATCCCACAGATTGCAGCCATTATGGGTATGTGTGTTGCCGGCGGCGGCTATCTGCCCGTGATGTGCGATCACGTATTGATGACGGACGGGAGCGGACTATTTCTCGCTGGTCCAGCGCTCGTGCAGGCCGCGATTGGGCAGAAGGTGTCGGCCGAGGAACTGGGAGGCGCAGCGATGCACTCTGCCATCAGTGGGACGGTCGATTTCCGTGAGCCCAATGACGAAGCATGCATCGTGAGGATCCGATCTGTAGTTGAAAAATGGGGCTATCGACGCCTTTCTCCGTGGGATCGCAAGAAACCGATTGAACCAGCATTGGCCCCTGAGGAGATCTACGGAATCTACGATCCCTCGCCAGCGCGACCGTATGATATGAAAGAAATCCTTGCACGAATTCTCGACGGCAGCCGCTTCGATGAGTACAAACCCGAGTACGGCAAAACGCTGCTCTGTGGGTACGGAAGGATCGGCGGCTTCGCGGTGGGCGTCGTGGCCAATCAGAAACTACACGCGCAGCAGACCGATCACGAAGGAAACAAGAGAGTTGAGTTTGGCGGCGTAATCTACACGGAGTCCGCTGAGAAGGCTTCCCGGTTCATCATGGATTGCAATCAGAATCTGATTCCGCTCGTTTTCTTCCATGACGTGAACGGATTCATGGTGGGCCGCGATGCCGAGTGGAGCGGCATCATCAAAGCAGGCGCCAAGATGGTGAATGCAGTGTCCAACTCGGTGGTACCCAAGATCACGGTAATCCTGGGAGGCTCCTTCGGAGCAGGACATTACGCGATGTGCGGCAAGGCGTATGATCCGCGATTCGTTTATGCTTGGCCGACGGCACGTTATGCAGTCATGAGTGGAGACTCAGCAGCAGGTACACTCGTCGAAATCAAGGTGAAACAGCTTGAGCGGGGTGGCAAAAAGCTGAGCGAAGATGAGAAAAAGGAACTTTACGAGTCCGTAAAGCGCACTTACGACGAACAGACCGACCCCCGTTACGGCGCCGCGCGGTTGTGGATTGATCGGATCATCGACCCGATTGAGACTCGCGAAGCTATCACTGAGGCACTGGAAGCTGCGTCCCTCAATCCAGATGTACCCGAGTTCAAAGTGGGAGTGTTGCAAACGTAACTCTACTTCTGTCGGCTGCGGATAAGCGCGGCCTCTCGCGATGGCGGTGATGGCTGATTCTGTCAAACTGATTGAATGCCCGCGCGATGCCTGGCAAGGCTTGCAGGGAATCATTCCGGCGGACTTGAAGGTGAACTATCTGAAAGCCTTGATCCGCGCCGGTTTCAAGCACATTGACGCGGTGTCGTTCGTTTCTTCAAAAGCTGTGCCGCAGATGGCGGACTCGGAAGAGGTGCTGAAAGAACTTGATCCTCCGGATGATTTGGAGATCATCGGGATCGTCGTGAACGAGAAAGGAGCACAACGAGCCATCGAAGCTCGGGCCGTCTCAACCATCGGCTTTCCCTATTCCGTCTCGGAAACATTTCTACGAAAAAACCAGAATCAATCACCCGAGAATGCTCTTGACGAACTGGAAAAGATTCAGAAGAAAGCCGACGCTGCAAGCCTCGATGTGGTGGTTTACATCTCCATGGCTTTTGGAAATCCCTACGGTGACCCGTGGGGCGTCGAGGAAGTCGTTGACGCAGTGGAATTGCTCGAGGCAGAAGACCTGCGCATGATCTCACTCGCCGACACTGTGGGCATCGCAAATCCGCAGCAGATTTCTGAACTTGTGCAGGCGGTTCGGACGAACTACGACTACCTTGAGATTGGGGTACACCTCCACAGCCGGCCGGAGGAGTCCGCGGACAAGATTTTGGCGGCGTACGATGCAGGCTGCCGGCGCTTCGACTCCACGATCGGAGGACTCGGCGGATGCCCGTTCGCGCAAGACGCGTTGGTTGGAAACATTCCGACGGAGAGAGTCATCGAGGCGCTTCGTAGCCGCGGTGCGGACTTGCCGCCGATCAAACCGCTAGATACTCTTCTGAAGGCGGCGGGGGGCATTGCGGCAAAATATTCGGAGTCGCACGCCGCCGACTAGCCGCAGGATTCGTTACATTCAACGGCCAGCAGGTTCGCTAGTTACTTATGAACTACGGCACGATTCAACTCGCGTATGAAGGAGCGGTCGCCACAATCACCCTGAACCGCCCGGAGAAACGAAACGCGATCAGCTTCGATCTGATCGATGACCTGGTACGAGCGCTTGACGAGGTGGCGAACTCCGAGGCAATCGTGTTGATACTGACGGGTGCGGGTAAAGCTTTTTGCTCCGGCATGGATCTGGACAACCTGAAAGCTCTGCTCGGGCGAACCCCGGAGCAGAATCTGCAGGATTCGCAAACCATGGTCCAATTGTTCCGGTCTCTGTACGAGTTTCCCAAAGTCACAATCGCAGCTGTAAACGGACCCGCGATCGCCGGAGGGACTGGCTTGGCTCTGCTCTGCGATTTCACACTCGCGGTTCCTGACGCGAAATTCGGATATACGGAAGTTCGAATCGGTTTTGTTCCGGCGATCGTGTCGACGTTCTTGCTGCGCCAGATAGGCGAAAAACAGGCCCGGGATCTGCTGCTGACAGGAAGAATCTTCGGGGCAGACGAGGCACTGAAGCTGGGCCTGCTTAACCAGATCGTTCCACCCGAGAATTTGATGGCGCGCGCCCGGGAACTGGCCGCGGTTTTGCTGGAAAATAGCGCGTCCTCGCTGCGGGCCACGAAACATCTGCTCACCGATCATGCTCGCATGGAACTCAATGAGCATATCGACACGGGGGTCCGCGAGAATGCGGCGATCCGGCAGACCGCCGACTTCCGTGAGGGGATCTCAGCGTTTCTGGAAAAGCGGAAGCCGGTCTGGACGGGGAAATGAGTTCGAATCATCATCCGGCAGTGAACGAGACGAAGCTGCGTGTGCGATATGCCGAAACGGACCAGATGGGTGTTGTCTATCACTCCAATCATCTGATTTGGTTCGAGGTTGGACGAGTCGAACTCATGCGGCAGATGGGGTTCTCGTATCGCGATATGGAACGCGAGGATGGACTATTTATTGCTGTGGCTGAGGCGAAGTGCCGCTACCGTGCACCTGTCTATTACGACGAGGAAGTTCTGGTGAGGACGTGGCTGAAAGCGGTCCGAGAGTCACTCATTATCTTCAGCTATGAACTGTCGCGTGCCAATACCGGTACACTACTTGCCGAGGGCGAAACCACACACGTCGTCACCAATTCTGAGATGAAAGTTTCGGCTCTGCCCAAAAAGTATCTCAGTGTCTTTCGCACCGCAGCGGGGAAATAGCTAAATCAGTTTCGGGGATCGCTTGAACGCTCTGCACATTACTGGAAACGATCTGAGATTAGAAGACGTGCGAGAAGTCGCCGTCACCCATCAGGCCGTGCTGCTCTCGCCCGACGCGCGTGAAGCCGTGAACCGGGCGCGCACTGTGGTTGACGACATCGTGGCCGGCAACAAAGTGGCCTACGCGATTACCACCGGGGTCGGGAAATTGAGTGACGTTCGAATTCTGGGCGACCAGATTCGCGAGCTGCAGGTGAACCTGGTCAGGTCGCACGCCTTCGGAGTTGGCGACCCTCTTTCCGTCCCGGAAACCCGGGCGATGATGCTGTTGCGCGCGAATTCACTCGCCAAAGGCCACTCCGGCGTTCGCGCCGCCGTGATCGACACTCTGTGTGAGATGCTGAATCGGGGCGTTACGCCGTGGATTCCCTCTCAAGGAAGCGTGGGTGCGAGCGGAGATTTGGCCCCCTTGGCCCATCTGGCGCTCGCTTTGATCGGTGAAGGAGAATGTCACGATGAGAGCTCAGGCCGAATGGCCGCGGCAGAGGCTCTCAGACGCCAGCAGATTAAGCCAATCGAACTGCAAGCCAAAGAGGCCATCTCCCTCATCAACGGAACCCAGGCAATGTTGGCCGTTGGCACGTTGGTTTTGCTGGCCGCAGAAATCCTCGTGGATACCGCTGACGTTCTGGGTGGGCTTTCTTGCGATGCCCTCAAAGGTACTGACACTGCGTTCGATGAGCGGATTCATAAAGCCCGGCCTCATCGTGGGCAAATCAAAACGGCCCAGAACCTGCGCCGCATGCTTGAAGGAAGTCGCATCCGCGAGTCGCACCGTGATTGCGGCCGCGTCCAGGATGCGTATTCTCTTCGCTGCATCCCACAAGTGCATGGAGCCGTCCGCGATACCCTCGCCCACTGCCGATCCGTTTTTGAGATCGAGATTAACGCAGCCGTTGACAATCCACTGGTGTTCCTCACGAATCCCACCAACGCTGAGGGCGACGTGATCTCAGGGGGAAACTTTCACGGAGAACCGCTGGCGTTTGCGCTGGATTTTCTTGCAATTGCTCTGAGTGCACTGGCGGGGATCAGCGAGCGCCGAATCGAAAGGCTGGTGAATCCTGCCCTGAGCGAAGGCCTGCCGCCATTCCTGGCACCCGGGGCGGGTCTTAATTCCGGATTCATGTTGCCACAGGTCACAGCAGCCGCGCTGGTGAGCGAAAACAAGGTGCTGGCGCATCCCGCATCTGTCGACTCGATAACCACATCCGGAAACAAGGAAGACTACGTTTCTATGGGAATGACTGCTGCTCTCAAACTGAGGCGAGTGGTCGAGAATACAACGAGTGTGCTGGCGATCGAGGCAATGGCGGCTGCCCAGGCGCTCGACCTTTTGGCGCCACTGAAGACATCTAAGCGCGGACAGGCAGCGCACGAAGCGATACGCTCAGCATGCCCGCCGATCGATAACGATCGCGTCATGTATACAGATGTTGCGCGAGTCGCCGACGTGATTGCCAGTGGCAGGATTGCTGCCGTACTGCGTTGATTAGCACTAGACAATGAGGACGCTCACTGAGTATCTGAAGTTTCATACGAAGACACACCGCGCGTATGTTCACATTACGCCGCAGGTCGAGCAGATTGTGCACAAAAGCGGTGTGCAGGAAGGCATGGTACTGATATCGGCCATGCACATCACCGCCGGTGTATATGTGAACGACAACGAGAGCGGATTGATCGAAGATATCGACCATTGGTTGGAGCATTTGGCGCCCTTCCGCAAAGACTACAAGCATCACGAAACTGGCGAAGACAATGGCGACTCTCATTTGAAGGCATTACTAATCCATCACGAGGTGATCGTTCCGATCACAGCCGGCAGATTGGATCTGGGGACATGGCAAAGAATCTTCTACGCGGAGTTTGACGGTCAACGCGACAAGAGGGTGATTGTGAAAGTTATGGGGGAGTAACATGTCAGAAGAACTGAACGAGTTAAAGGAACATGCCGAGCATGCCAAGGAGAATCCTGCGCTGGCGCCTGTTTCAGTGACCATGGCCATTCTGGCTGTACTGGTCGCGGTCGTGACGCTGCTCGGGCACCGCGCCCATACCGAAGAGGTTGTTCTGCAGGCAAAGGCTTCCGATCAATGGGCGTACTATCAGGCGAAAAACATTCGGAGACACGAGGACGAGATCGCTGCAGATGTTAGTTCCGTTCAGCCCACCATCGATGCTGCGGCACTTGCCAAAGTAAGAGAAAAGTATTCTGAGGAGGCATCACGGTACAAAGACGAACAAAAGGAAATCGAGGATAAGGCTAGGGAAATGGAAGCGGAGGTCGGGACGGAGCGACATCGCGCAGACCGCTACGATCTTGCCGAGGTCTTCCTGGAAATAGGCCTCGTGATCACATCAATTACTCTGCTTTCGGGACGCAGATTTTTCTGGCTCCTCGGAGTTGTCTTGGGAGTCATCGGAATAATCCTGGCGATAACCGGATTCTTTGTGCACTGAAGGGCCTCCAATCAGCAGGCGTTCTGCGTCTTGAAATCCACTGCAGTCAAATTCTCGCCATCACAAGGCCGCTTCCTCACTACGAACGGCCCAATTGCGAGCACATCCATGCGAGTGCGCTGAAAGCAATCGATCGCCTCTTCCGGAGTGCAAACAATCGGCTCGTTTTCATTGAAGCTGGTATTCAGGATCACAGGGATGCCTGTCTTGCGGTGAAATGCTGAGATCAGGTCATAATAGAGAGGGTTTTCTTCGCGAGTCACAGTCTGCAGGCGGCCCGTATCGTCCACGTGGTTGACCGCGCAGAGGACTTTCCGCTTTTCGGGACGGATCTTGTAAACATGCAGCATGAAGGGCGACGGGTGATCGTGCTCAAAGTATTCATGTTGGTAGTCAGCCAGGATCGACGGCGCAAAGGGCCGGAACCACTCCCGGTGCTTGATACGAGCGTTCAGAACGTCTTTCATGTTGGGCAGTCCAGGATGTGCAATGATTGAACGGTTCCCCAGTGCACGCGGGCCCCATTCCATCCGGCCCTGAAACCAGCCAACGACCTTGCCCGCCGCCACCTGCTCTGCAACAGACTCCAGTAGGTCCACACGATCGAGCTTTCGGTATTCGAGGCTGGCGCTTTGTAGCGCGGACTGAATTCGTGAATCAGAAAATTCGGGTCCAAGATAAGCATTCTTCAGTTCGTGCTGACGGGACTGCTTGAGCGTCGAATGATACGTGTGCAGTGCAGCACCGATGGCGAGCCCTTCATCGCCAGCAGCAGGCTGGATGTAGGTGTGGCGAAAAGGAGTTGTGTCGAACAACTTGCCGTTCGCAACACTATTCAGGGCGCATCCTCCAGCCATCACCAAATCGTCAAGTGGCACCTGTTTGTGGAGGCGATTGAGAAGATGAAAGAAGATCTGCTCGAAGCGATGCTGCATGGCATATGCGAGGTCCATGTCGCGCTGCGTAATTTCTGAATATGGCTTACGAGGCTCTCCAAAAAGCTTCCCCATCCGACCAGAGAAATGTCGAGCCAGCCGGACAGTGCCATCCGGCAAGACTTGCATCCCTTGGTTGCTACCGAGCGGCTTGAAGTAACTGAGGTCAAGCTGAAATCCATCGTTCCAGGCAGCCAAGATCTTTTCAATCTCGCCGCAGTACGTGTTCTTCCCATAGGGGGCCAGTCCCATGACCTTGCCTTCATCGCCGTACTTTGTGTACCCGATGAATTCGCAGATCATCGTGTAAAAGCTTCCAAGAGAGTGCGGAAGAAATACTCGATCGAGGACTTGTATTTCGTTGCCTTCGCAGCGAGCGATCATCGTTGAGACAAAGTCACCGGAACCGTCGTAACTGAAGCCTGCTGCTTTTTCCCACGGCGAGCAATAGTATGCGCTAGCAATGTGTGCAATGTGATGCTCGAGATGATGTTCCTGAAAGCGCAACGTGCTGGAGCCGACGTTGATGGCCTTCGCTATGAGCGAGCGGACATCGCGCATGGCTTCCTTGCGCCGGCGCAGGCGGATGAAGTTCAGAATCTTCGCGGGATTCGCCAGCGCATATTGCACTTTCTTGACAAGATTGGCATCACTGTCCTGTCCAACGGCCACATGCTCCACATCGGAGATCTTCGCGCCGACTGCATCGAGGCATGCTCTGACTGCTAGAGCAGGAAACCCGCCAAAATGCTTGTGGCGGTTGAGTCGCTCCTCGGCGATGGCAAATTTCACTTCTCCATCCGCCACGATCGCAGCTGAAGCGTCAGCATGGAACATATTGAGGCCCAGAATGAGCATGAACTAGCGTAATCTCCTGTTGGGTTACATGAGACGTGGGATCAGCTTGTTGGACTAGCATTCAGTTCCGAAGTTCGCAATAACTCGAGGAATCCGGCGGTATCCACATCGATCTGCCGCCCATTTGCCAACGATTCATCAATCCGCAACGTCGCCAGAGTGGAACATATGATGTCCTCAAAAGGAATGGGCGGATCGGTGCCCTTCTGCAAGAACCGGCAGAATTCCACCCACTCGGCGCGATGCCCCTTATCCTGACGCCAGCGCGAATGAATGATTTCCTTGCGTCCATTGCGTATCAATTCCAGACGACGAAAATCGTCGAGCACCGCCGTGCTGCCACCACCAAAGATCTCAATGCGCTCCTTCGAAAACGAACGGTCGCCATTCGAAAGATAGCTGATGGTTCCTTCAGAACCATTTGCAAAACGTAACGAGATCAGCACATTATCAGCACTGTATCGAGGAGAGCTTCCTACTGGCCTGGCTGCAACTTCGACAATCGAGGAGCCGGCCAGGAACATCAACAAATCGACAAAATGACATGCCTCACCCAGAATGCGGCCTCCCCCCTGCTCTCGGTCATTCAACCAATGATCGAGAGGAAGATATCCCGCATTGACTCGATAGTGAAGTGCGAGGGGCTCCGAAATTGATTCCAAAAACTTCCTCAATCGCTGAACCATGGGGGCGAATCGGCGATTGAAGCCCACCATCATAGCGGGGCGTTCCGAACTCGAATGCCCGAGATAACCGCGACAAATCTCCTTCAACTCGTCTTCCGACAGACAGAGCGGCTTCTCGCAGAATACGCTCTTCCCTGCCCTCAAGGCCGCCAGGACTTGTCTGGCATGCAAGTGATGCCGGGTCGCGATGACCAAAGCGTTGATCTCGGGACTTCGAATCACTTCCGATTCGTCAGTCGTGGAACTCCGGAACCCGAACTTTGTGGCCGCGTGCTTAGCATGCGATCCAGTAGCGGCACACACTGATACAAGTAATGTACTCGATGATGATTTCATCGCCGGAATCAAAGTGGAGGACGCGAATCCGCCGGCCCCAAGCAAACCTACACTCACATTGGCCACTTGTAAGTTCGAGAGAGAGGTTGCCGCCGAAAACGTCATGCTGCGCGACTTGCCTCCGCTCCCAGGGTATTGGATAACGACTCCGAGAAACGGCTCACGGCCTTTGCCGCTGATAAGATCGTATGCTCCTGAAGCGTCCTCTATCGGAAAACGGTGCGTGATCAGCGAACTCAGGTTGATTCCACCCACCGCGAGTAACCGGATGAACGCCTCCATGTTGCGGTGTTCGGTCCAACGCACGTATCCGATCGGGTAATCCCGGCCTTTTTGCTCGTAGGCCGCATCGTAACGGCCGGGACCGTAAGAACGCGAAACCCGGAAATCGATCTCCTTTTCGTAGTAGGCCTTGCGTTCGATGTCCATCCCCACTGTTCCAACTGCTACAACGATGGCGCGGTCCCGGGCGACAACTCCGGCAAGATTCACAGGATCGCTGCTCGATGTTTCAGCTGCAATCAGAACTGAGTCCACGCCCACACCGTGAGAGATATCCATGCACACCTCTCGAAAGACATCGGCCGACGAGGCAATGGCCTCGGCACCCATTTGTCGCGCGAGGTCCGCACGCGACGGATCGATATCCATTCCCACGACGCGACATCCAGCAGCCCTGAGCAACTGCAGCGTAAGCTGTCCCAAAAGACCGAGACCAACCACGGCCACCAGATCTCCAAGTTTCGCTTCCGCCGTGCGAATTCCGTGGAGAGCAACAGCACCAAGGGTGGCAAACGCAGCTTCCTCGAGAGGAACCTCTTCACCAGTGCTCCGTACCGGAATGCGGGCAACAAGCAACCGTGGGATGGAGGCAAATTCGGCATGCACCGCGAAGCCTGCTCCCGCACAAGCCACACGATCCCCCGGCTGAATGTCGGTCACGCCCTCGCCCACCCTTATGACGATCCCGGCGCTGCTGTAACCAGGGTTCTGTGGCTGGTCCAGACGGTTACGGACGGCCTGAATCGCAGAGATAAGCCCATCGCGATGCACTTTGCTAATCACGTCACGGACGAGGTCCGGGCGAGATTTTGCCTTTTGCAGCAAATTCTTACGAGCGAATTCCGAAGATGCGCGCTCGGTCCCGGCCGACACCACGGAAGCCGCAACCCGGACCAGCACGCAGCCCGGCAACACTTGAGGCGCTGGGACTTCCTCTACGCGGATGGTTCCGGTGCGCGCGTCCTGGAGAATTTGTTTCATCAGCAACTTTGGAATGAATGCTCTGTCTTCAAATCCCGAGATAAGCGCGACAGGACTGCTCGGAACTTTCCGTTCGTCTCACGTTCAATCTCACTCACGTATTCGAACCGGACTCTAAGCGTAGGGCTGATCCATCGGCCTACTTCGCATGCAATCTCAGATTCGTCATCCACCTTAAATCCGGGCCGGCGCACAATACGGAGCACAACTTCCCCCAGTCTCTCCTGGACAACCTGAACTTCCTCCACATTCATTGCGTCTTTAAAGACATAGTCAAAGCGCATGATGTGGAGACCTTCGGGCGTAATGACATAGTCGTCCTTGCGCCCCTCAATGCGGATCCATACCCGGGACTTACGCCCGCAACGACAGGCCTCGCCCTTTTCCGAAGGCTCTCCCGCATCACCCACTTCATACCGAATGAACGGGAAAGCATCACACGCTAAGCCGGTGCACACAATGGAGCGCGCCGGATTGCCGGCCTGCAACTCGACTGGTTCCAAAACTCCGAACTCAGAATCTTCATGGTAAACGAACTCTTGACACTGCGACGCATTCCCGCATCCTTCGGAGCACCCATACTGATCAGTCAGAACGGCGCCGGTAAACTCCTGAATATCGCGCCGCTGGAAATCAAGCATATTCTCGGCACCGGTAAACACTGCACGCGGAGGTGAATTCAGTCGGAACCCCGCTGCCCGTGCGTGGAGAGCGAGCATGTGGATGATCGATGGATAGCCAGAATAAAAGTCGAATTGATGCGAATTTAGGAATTGAATGATGTGGGGAATCCTCTCAGCGCTCAGATGATGCATGGTCAGCAGCGCCTGATGCATGGGCCGGTTCCAGCGCCAAAACGGCGGCGTCCTCTGATCGAGCGGGACCACTCGCTTGCCGGTAAAGTTCGCGTGCCAGGCACCTGGCTGCACGCCAAAGCGCGCGCGATGACGCCACCAGACTGCCCACTGAAAGGCAATCGCGGCTTTCGTCGTGTAGAAGTGAAGGGCCTTGCCTGTCGTTCCGCTGGTGTGGCGAAACACCAATGCGTGCCTGTTGGCTGTTTCCGAAATCAACCGGTCGAGATTCTGGCGCACATCCTCTTTGGTAAGGATGGGTAGCTTTGGCAAGTCCTCACGCGATTTGATGTCGGCCGGAGTTAGCTTGAGACTCTTCCATCGCTCCCGATAGTAGGGCACATTTTCATAAGCATGGCGGACCAGGCCGCATAGTTTTTCGTTCTGGTAAGCCTCGATTTCTGACGCACTCCACTTTTCGGTCTCGAGCAAATCTTGCAGGTATCGTTCGAATTCAACTCCCGAGCGAACACGCGCTTCCTTCTGTCCGTAATACCAACATGCCGCGTTCTGCAGGAAAACCGGCAATCGCGGATAGACGTGCTCGATGAGAACGGATTCGCTCATGCTCGGCGGGCTACCTCAAGGAACTCGTTTCCAGAAAGTTGGGGAGCGACGGATCGTTCAATGTGTTGTTTCCAACCGAAATGTGGCTCAAAATCGAGACTGTCTGAGGCTGTAATGTCCATCAGTCGTCGATTCCAGGGATCGCGGTTGCTTCTAACGACAATTTCGCGCCAGCCATGGTCTGCCAGTGGAAACTCCCTGCACTGAAATGCGCGCGCTACGACCGGAATCTTGTCTGGATCGAATCCCATCAGATACGCGCAGACCGCGTCGACGCTCGGCGGATGAACGCCAAACAATAACGTACCCGCCGGTACGGGATCCGGATTCAAGGGACCTCGTCCCTGACCTGCCAGAATTCCGTCAACGAGAACAAAATGACGCTTGCGATTCTGGGGCAACGGGGCTCGTAAAGTCCCATCGGCATTACCGTAGAGCACAATCTTGTTGAGGTCGAGGCACATTCGCCAGATTGTGTCGTTCCCGTACCAGTTTCCACTGCGGATTACCATTTCCGTGTCCCCGAACACCGGCTTTCCCACGTTTCGGACAATGCGGTGAACCCACGGACCTATAACCGGCACCCGATGCGCGAAACTGCGAACAGCGGCTGCGAGTTTCCGCTCGGCCTGGTGCTTTAAGTCTGGATTAGGGTGCTCGTCTCCCCCGCGAGAAGGAATGCCTTCGGTATGGTGGGGCAGCCAATTCTTGTCGGCATTTACGCCCACAAGATTCTTAAGACTCGCGGTTATGCCTGCTTTTTTGTGCGTCTTCCACTTGGGGAGACTAAAGACCACGTCACATCGGATGGCACACCCTGCGATCAGATACTCGTGACGACCTCCGCTATGATGTCGGTTCACTACGCCGGCGTCATAGTCCGCACCGTAATAACTCCCAGCTCCCGGATGTCCTTCGAATTCGCTGTCGTTTCCGAGATCGAAGGCCACCGATCCATACGGATTCGGCGGAAGTTTGCGGCGCTCGACAATTACGTCGCTGCGCGCCGTCCACTCTTCCTGGCGCAGGTCGAAAAGCTCAAATCGCAGACCGCGGCGATCATAAAAATCTCGAGTTGCATCGAGACCGAGAAGACGCACCATCTCCTTGAACGACGCATCCGCTTGTGGCGCGTCAGCGACTATGATTTTGCCGGCTGGTCCTATGGCCTTCCAAACGTAATCCGAGACGGCACGAATCACACTGCCATGTGTAATCACGTACTTCCAACCCTGAGGGTCCCGCGGATGCCGCTCGTGCACCATGTTTGGTTTCAGTAAGACGGTCTCGCCCTCGTGAATCAGATCCCCGAGTGGATTCCATGCGGACGTACCGAAGCGGCTGGCGTCGAGCTCCGCAAGCTGAAAACAGCCTCGCACAGCGTCGTATGCGGAATTAGAGCACGAGCTACTATCGCCGAGGCCGTACTCGGGATAGGACAAGAACGGGCTGAACGGAGGCCGGGCGGAGTATTCCACTGCATCGCCTCGCCAGACCGCAACCTCATTTTCCAGCAGGGGAGTCATCCCTGATTTGTCCTCGTTTGGGTCCTGGCTCGCCGTATCTCGTAGATTTTAGCCTTGACGTGAAACACTTGCACGGCCTGAAGACCGCAGTAAATCAACCCCGGAATCCCGTCGAGAAATCCCCGGTTGAGCAAGTACTTAAATAGAAAGAACCAGAGCGGTGCTCCGGGAAGACCAAGAAACTTTGTTTTCAGCCATCGCCGACGTTGCGCCTGCGTTCCGAAAAATGCGGGCGTTAGGTCCCTGGCGTCTCCTTCAACCCAGACTTTCGCTTCCCAATTCGAGTACTCATCATGTTTTCGGATGTAGCGGGAGAGCGATTCGACGTTGTGATGCTGCAACGGATTCTTTAGCCGTGCGGTTGCGCCTTCTACAACCACGTGCTCGTGGATCTCCATGTCTGCCATGGACGGATCTTGGTCTCTCAACCGGCACTCATATCTACCTTTTCCTCTGCGGAACAAGGCTAACTTCCGGAACCCTGCATCCCCGTGGCGCAGCAGCCGACCCAGGAAATACATCCTCAATGAAATGTAATAGCCGTTAATATCGGGGTTCTGGATGGCCTGACGAATCTCCTCAGCAAGCTCTGCGGTCAACGCTTCGTCGGCGTCCACCAGAAGAACCCAATCAAAGGCAAGAGGCAGATTCTCAATCGCCCATTGCCGTTTCTTCGGCCAGCCGCCGCGGTACTGAAACTGAACAACATTGGCGCCATAAGACCGGGCGATCTCCGGAGTTGCATCCGTGCTCGCGGAATCGATCACATAGACTTCGCCCGCTTCGCGCAGAGCGTCTAGACAACGCGGAAGATTTTTCTCCTCATTTCGTGTCGCCACAATGACACTGACCGGTAGTTTCAAACTGGCGTGAACGGAAGTCGAATTGGTAAGTTCCTCAACCTTGGGCATGGGACCAACTAGCTAAGGTGTCTTTCGCACCATCGCTGCAGGACGTACAGGGACCACGGCCGAGACCAGGACACCCTTCGACGAAGAAAGGCCTGCCATACGTTCTGCACCGCATCTCCTCGAAGGACACCACCGAGCGGGCCTTTCTCGATTCGTGACGAGCGCAATACCGGCTCAATTTCCGATTTCAGTTCTTGTCGCATCCAGTGTTCAAACGGAAGAGTAAATCCACGTTTTGGGCGATCGACTATATCCTTGGGCAGCGGCCGGCGGAGAGACTCAACCAGCAGCTTTTTTGGCGTTCCGTTCAGCTTCCACTTCCCCGGAAGAGCCATGACGTTTTGTGCCAATTGATGGTCGATGAGGGGAACGCGCAGTTCCAGCCCCTGCGACATGCTCATAAAATCGGAATCGCGCAACAGTGTATTGAGCATATAACAGCGCGACTCGAGATAGGAAACACGATTAATAGGGTCCAGGGGACGTGAGCTCTCCAGAATCTCCTGCACAGGAGCCATGGCCGTCTGCAGGACCGAATCGTCGTGGACCAACGCCAGAACTCTCTGCTGTTCAGGGGTGAACAGCATGCGCGAGACGAAGTAAGGATGAATTCCTTTGCTGCCGTCAGACATTAGCAAGGCGAGTTTGCGGTTCCGATCAGTTTCGGGTGCAAGCGCAGAAAAAGTGGATGCGATTGCGGCACGTCCAGACTCGGGAACCCACCCCCATTTGCGGGCGGTGCTTTCGAATCGAGGAACCGTGCGGAAGGATGCATATCCAGCGAAAACCTCGTCGCCCCCGAGCCCCGAGAGCGCAACTTTTACTCCAGCCTTCCTGGTTTCGCGGGACACGAAATAGGTATTGATGCCGTCCATGGTCGGCAAGTCCATTGCAGCAAGCGCGTCCGGGATTGCCGCCAGGACATCCGACTGGGAAACCTCAATTTCGTGATGGTCCGTGTGGAATGCTTGCGCCACCGCGCGGGAGTGCTGCGCCTCAGAAAACTCTGATTCCTTGAATACGATTGAAAAAGTGCTGGGCGTCACTCCTTCTCCACTTATGATGCTCACCAGAGCGCTCGAGTCAATGCCCCCGGAAAGGAAGACTCCCACAGGCACATCGCTGACCAACTGCATGCTGACGGCTTCTTCGAGAAGCTCCCGCAGTTGAGCAGCTACAACGGTCTTGTCCTTGGCAGCTAGTATGGCTGGCAGGTCGGACGAAGGAGCCTCAATCAGATCCCAATAGCGCGACTGCACAACCGCCCCGTTGTTCCAGGTGAGGCAGTGCCCCGCCGGAAGTGCCTGAACGTCTTCCACCAAAGTCAGCGGGTCGTATGCCGAGCCGAATGTGAGAAAGTTTGTGAGACCAGCAGCGTGCAGTCGGCCAGGCATAAGTCCCGTCCCCAGCAGACTACGCACCTCCGAAGCGAAGCAGAAGTATCGCCCACTTTGGGCGTAATAAAGGGGCTTGATTCCCATGGGATCGCGAGCCAGGAACAGATGGTGCCTCGTCGCGTCCCACAGTGCAAAAGCGAACATACCTCGGAATCTCGGAAGGCAAGCCTCGCCCCACTGAACGTAAGCCTTTAGGAGAACTTCCGTATCGCAGTGCGTGACAAAGCGGACGCCGTCTTCCTCGAGTTCACCGCGGACTTGTCGAAAATTGTAGATTTCTCCGTTGTAGACGATCCAGTTTCCGGTCGCGGCGTCCTGCATGGGCTGATGACCAAGGGAGGACAGGTCAAGAATCGCAAGCCTGCGGTTTCCGAGCCCAATCTGATTCGCGCCATCGCGCAGAAAGATTGTGCCTGAATCGTCCGGGCCGCGATGCGCCAGCGATTGTGTGCCACGCGCCAGTAGGCCTTCTGGAATTTCAGCTTTTTCAGCTGCAATACCGAAAATGCCACACATTCAGAAGAGAGGCCGTTCAAAATTTGCGTATGTAATCATTTCGCCCGAACCATCGAATTCCTAATCTTGCCAACGAGTCCCGCCATGGTTGGGAATTTCTCGCGAGCCCAGAGCTTCAATACTCTTTCCGGACTCAACTGATGTTGGAGACTTCGTTCTGTATACCGCCCGGTGAGATCGACGAACTTGAACACCGCTGTCGTGCTCTTTTCTATGCAGAATTGGCAGTTTGGCAAGGCATAGATCGTTGCCCCTGCTGCTTCCGCAAAATATACAGCGAACGGATATACCAAGGTCGGTTCGTATCTACTGCTGTGCTGCCAGATGGTGGGCGTGAAATCATCGCCCCCGATGAACCCGCCCGCGCTCACTTTGGCGTACACGCGAATTAAATCAATAGTAATCCCTTTCAGGGTGTGATCTCCGTCCACATACGCAAAGTCCAAACTCGCGTCTGGAATCTCATCAATCACTTCCGTCGTCATGCCACGCAAGACCACGCGACGATCCGCTGCAAAGTCAGTCTTTCTCTTTGCGGATTCGTAAAGCCGGTTGAAAACATCATCCTCTTGATTTGCCGGTTTGTTCCAATTGGGGAGGTGCCTCCAGGGGTCGAGCATGTAGTAAGTCTCGATGCCAGGACACCTCCGCAAAACTACGGACGCAAAATCACCTTCGAAAACACCCACCTCCACCATCTTTCCGATGCCCGCGCGGCGGATGAATTCAACCCAAAACTCAACCCGCGACGACTTCGAACTGCACTCGCGCAGCAGCTCCTCCGTCGACAACTCCTGCCATTTCAGATCGATGCTCATCGCTATTCCTGGTCGGACGATTATCTCTGAATTATAGGAACGGTACAATCAACCTCAGCCCACCGATTCAAGTCGCATCTGGTTGTAGGGCCCATGTATTTGCTTGACGCCCGCCTTAGCTTGATCTAGTCTCTCGCCGATTGTCAGGAGCGGTCATGCGCGCCCTGCAAACATGCCATCAGCAGTCCCCACTTTCTTCCACGGGAAATTCCTGCTTTCGCCCAGCCGCGGATCTGCGCCTATGGTTCCTAGTCACGCTGTGCGTCTGTCAAACACAGGCGCAAGATGCAGGCAGCGCCGCAACCGAGTTCTATGGTAAAGGTACAGCTGTCACAATAGTGGTGCACGATGCCTCTGGCAATCCGATCCGTGCCGGTGCCATGGTCAAATTGTTTCGAGCTGGCACCATTCCTGCCGGACAGGCTGAAACTGAACGCGGACGTGCCGAACTGGTGGTTAACGACCTCGGCGACTTTACGGCCGTAGTAGCGGCGGCGGGGTATGCCAGCGTGCAAAAGGACTTCTCAGTCGGCACGGCTGGCAAGACGCAAGTCGACGTGTACTTGAGCGCGTTGTCAGTGAACTCGAATGGGGCGCCGGGCCGTCCCATACTCGCACCGAAGGCGAAGAAAGCTGTTGACGAGGGCCTCCAGGCCCTGAGTAAGGACAACCTCGGCGAAGCGCAAAAACAAGCCAGCAAAGCCATCAGCCTCGCTCCCGGCCACCCCGACGTCCTCTACCTGCAGGGCGTTGTCTTTCTGAAGCAGCGCGATTGGGCCAAGGCACGGGAGGTTTTGGAAAAGGCCACGCAGGTGGATCCAACTCATGCGAACGCCTTGGCTGCCCTGGGCATGGCGCTGTGCGATGAAGGAAAGTACGAAACTGCCATCGGCCCTCTCGAGAAAGCGCTGCAGTTCAATCGGGATCTCTCCTGGGATGCGCGCTGGACCCTCGCCGAGGCTTACTACCGGCAAGCTCGGTACGACCAGGCACTTGAAATGTCCCAAACCGCGCTGGTGTCATCCCATGGCAAAGCCCCGGAAATCCAACTCCTTGTCGCGCAATCCCTTTCAGCCGTAGGCCGTTACGAAGATGCAGCGCAAACATTGCGCGAGTTTCTTCGCGATCACTCCGATCGTCGCGACGCCGCGACCGCCCGCCGCTGGCTCGATGGACTGGCCGCAAACGGCAAAATCAGCGCGCGCTGACCCGTATTGCCGGGCGACTGTCCCCTGCCCAGTTTCCACCACTGCCATGATCGTCGTTGGGCATCCTGAATCGACACATTGTGTCATTTTGGAGATTACCGCTGAGTACGAAGGGCACCCCTCCGCTCGCTGGGCCCTACAGGGCTCCCCGCAACTTCCGATATCCACAAGGGTTATTAGAACTAGGGCAATCTGGGGAACGTATCCCAAAGTGTAGGGAAATTACGGCATGCCAATTGCATGCAACTTCAACAGATGCCGATGAGTCTAATGCGGTAACGGTCGGAGTCGGAGGTGATGACGGCCATGACGAACTATAAGACGGTGAACAACGACAAAGACAGATTCACGATGACGGAGCTATCCGCGCTCCGGAACGATCTACTCCAGGGTGGTATGCTCGATTCCTACGAGGCCGCCGAACTCCTGCGAGTATTTCTGATGGGCCGCGGATATGGCGTTTCGCCCGCGGCAGCGCTCGACGCCGCAGGCCGCGTTGAAATGGCCGGTTGTGCCCTGCCGGTTCTCCAGCATGAACTGGAGAACTTGGCCATGGTGATGTAAAGCAGTTTGAGTGTTTTCAGCAAGAGATCACAGCGGGGAATTTTGAGCCGAAGGACATGAAGTCTGGTGCTGAATCGCTGTGCTATTTCACTCGGGCAGCCTGAGCGGTAAGACGCGGTGACGTTTCTCGACATTCTGGCTAGCCGATCGAAACAAGACCGACGAACCAGTTCCACAACAGGAAAGCCGGGCCAACCAGCCCGGTTTTCTGCTTTGGGGTCAATCCAGACCTCGACTTCGGTAATGTCGTTACCTATGCCTTCGCAGAAGAGCAAGTGATCCTGCGGAAGGCGCTACAACCCTGGCTCGGTTCAGGCAGCAGCAACCGATTTCCCAAACAATTGTTTCCGAGCCGCATCGCAGATCGCGATCACTGCTGGATGCTTCAGCCTTCTCTCCACCGAGATTGCGTAAAACTGGTTCCGCACGTCGTCCGTGTGGCCAATCGGCTGAAGGCTGTCTTGCCGGAGAACCTGATCGGTAAGCACCGACGGGATAGGAAATACACCTCTGCCCGCCTGTCCGAAGGCTCGCAGCAGTGCGTAGTCTTGAAACTCTCCGGCGACCACGGGGCGAATTCCGTTTGATTCGAACCAGAAATCCAGGCTCCTTCGAATCGCCGCGTTTTCGCCCGGCAGCAGCATGGGAACCTGATGCAGCGACTGCGGAAAGTCCTTTTTCAAAGTCCGGGCCAATTTCGAAGTGGCGGCGAACATGGTGCCACACTCGCCCAAAAGGTGGTTGTACGCTCGGATCTTGACGCCAGGGTTGAGGGGTACATCCGATAACACGACGTCCAGTTCGTGGATTGCGAGTTGCGACAACAGCTGATCCGAATTCCCCTCCCGGCAAATGATGCGAATCGGTTCGCGCAAGCGAAAGGCAGGATCGATCAGCCACTGCGCGATCATTTTCGGCAGTACGTCAACTACCCCTATGACGAGTCGCAAAGGACGGCCGGTGGGTCTCTCCTTAATCGTACTCATCAATTCCTGACCGAGCGAGAAGATTTCTTCCGCGTAGCCGAAGGCGATGCGCCCAATCTCGGTCAAGACCAGGTTGCGTCCAGACCTAGCAAACAGCTTTTCTCCAAGGTGGTCCTCGAGGTCACGCAGTTGGGAACTGATTGCCGGGGAAGACACGTGCAGTTCCCGGCTGGCTTTGGTGATGCTGCCCGTACGCCCCACAGCATATAAATAGCGCAGATGATGGTAATTCAACCATTCCATGTCAGAAACCCTGAATTAATAAACATTTAAGTCTTGCAACCCAATTATAAGGACAAATCTCTCGGTGGAGGAGTCATCACGAGAATCCAAAATATTGGGCGAAGCTTGTTTGAGCTCGAAGACTAATAGATTCTGCCATTTGTTTGATAGACAAAAGTTAATTACTCGCTCTGTATTTTGTACTTTTGTTAACTTCCATCTCCGCATCTCACACTACAACTGCGCTGGAGATGCCTGAAAACAGCACCGTTGTACAACCGTTACAACTGAGGAGGAAGTGATTCTTATGAGCAGATTTTCAATCATGTCTTCTACTATGGCCGCTTTTGTCGTTGTCGCTCTGGCGGGCTCGGCCTCAGCCGCCGAGTTGGCAACGCAAGGCCATACCCGAGTGGCGAAGGAATTGGTAGAGCTCAAGCGCGCCGCATTTCAAGCGCGCGATCAGGCTGACATTCTCAATTCCTTTACGCCTAACAAGCAACTGAGCTGGCAAAGCCACGCCGCCAGGCTGAGCGTACTTAGGGACCACGTGAATGAAATGGGTCGGTCCCTTGCGGAGTTGGAGGCCATGAAGCCAATGGCTAATCAGACTCAGACCCTGGCCGTCGAAAACGCTCGGCCTCATCTCGTGTCGGTCGCCAGCAATCTGACCGACGCCATCGACTTGGTGAATGAGAACCGACGGAACGTCTACTGGAGTGACTATGGCAAGGCAGTCCGCGACGTTTACTCTCACGCCGACGCTTTGCACACTAAACTCGACACCATTCTTAAGTACGAGAAAGGCAAAGCACGCATGGACAACCTAGAACTTCAGACGAGTCTGGCAGGACAAAGCTAAACGGAAGGCTGTAACCGGGCTGCTCGGTTAAAGAAGTGTGGCGAACTCGGCTGATTCCGAATTTGGATTCAGCCGACGCCGAGCCCCGCGCGGCTCAACTCCCCCAACTGTTAAAGGAAACTTAATGGTTTCATCACACTTATCTAGGGATCTCGAGGCTCCTCTTCGCCGTCTTATCAAACAAGATGAAATTCCCTGTCCTCATACTCGGCTCGATCCTGTTACTGCTCGGCGCGATCGGCCTGGTGTTGCCACTTCTGCCTGGGATACCGCTGCTAATCGCAGGATTGGTCATTCTGTCTCGCGAGTACAACTGGGCGCGCCGTCTGATAGCCCGCGGACGGCGGAGGCTGCCTGCGGCTTTAGCAAAGAGCCGGCAAGCCTGGCGGAACGTGCGCACAGAGTGTTCCCTGCGTTCTCCTCATCGGCCACAAGGCTGTGCCCGTTTCCGTTCTACCCAGAACCAATAAGACTTAGTACCTTTCAGGCAGCGTGATGACTTCAATTGCGAATACATCTCTCTGGCTGCTGTTTGGACTTGCGACTTTAGGCCTGCTGGCGCTTGACCTGTTCCTGTTTCATCGTAAAGCACACGTAGTCTGCATGCGCGAGGCACTCACCTGGAGTTGCGTCTGGATCGCCATCGCTCTTGTCTTCGACGCCGTAATCTATTGGCAGTTCGGATCGGAGCGGGGACTCGAATTTCTGACCGGCTACATGGTGGAGAAAGTACTTGCTGTCGACAACCTGTTCGTTTTTGCTGTGGTCTTTTCATACTTCAGAATCCCCCTCGTTCAACAGCACAGGGTGTTGTTTTGGGGCGTGATCGGTGCTGTCCTCCTCCGAGCCTTGTTCATTTCGGTGGGTGGGTCCCTGCTGAACAGTTTCCATTGGGTCGCGTACCTGTTTGGGGCGCTACTTGTGCTCACTGGAATCAAGCTTCTGCGCCGCGCAGAAGTTCGGCCTGAAAGTAATCCCGTGTTCCGCATGCTGCGTCGGATTATTCCGGCCACGCCCACGGAACATGGGGCGTTTGTTGTCCGCCGTGATGGCCGGCTGCTGGCAACTCCACTGCTTCTGTCCCTGGTACTGGTCTAGATCAGCGATGTCGTATTCGCGCTGGATTCGATTCCAGCTGTCTTTGCAATCACTTCCGATCAGTTTATTGTGTTCACATCGAATATCTTCGCCGTTCTTGGCATGCGTGCGCTTTATTCGCTGCTGGCCGACTTTCTGGTTCGTCTCAAGCTTTTGCATATCGGCCTTGCTGTCGTACTGGTTTCCGTGGGTGCGAAGATGTTGTTGTCCCCCCTTATCAAGATTCCGGTCATTGCGTCCTTGGCAGTCGTGGTTGGAGTTATTGGTGGTTCCGCGTTCCTGTCTCTCCTTGCTCCCTCCCCCCACTGGGGCACGAGCGATGGTTTGGCGAGTAAACCACAACGACACCCGCCCCTTCTTATGTCCCAGGGAAGACCTCCCATCGCGGGATCGCGTGGACAGGTTGCAGATCGCTTCGGAAGAGCTGGATGATTTGCCACTTCGCTGTCCGAAGGGCGAGATAGTTTTGCTCTACCTAAGAAAATATCTATGATTTCGTTAAGGTTTTATATGCGACATTGAGATCGATCCCACGTCAAAATTCCCAAGGGTCGAGATCATTTGGGAATTGCTGTTAGTAATCATCGCCAACGGAATGGGGACATGGCAGATTTTTTCCACAAGCGAAGTAAGCCTGCACTGCTGGCGTTGGGTCTTTTCGCCATGGCGTTGGTCGGCTTGGGAGACTCTTTGGCAACCACCCAACTGCTGGAGTTCTCGGTCTTCTTCCTCTTGCCGGTTGCGTTCTTTACTTGGTTCGTCAGCCGCCGCGCAGGACTGCTGGCCTCTCTGGGCTCGGGCGTCATCATTGCTGGCGTGAATAGCAGCTCGCCCACGTATGTTTTGCATGGCCAGATTGCTTACTGGAATGCAGTGGTCTGGACCGTATTTTTTGTCCTGATCACGTTCATCATCGCGGACATGAAAGGTCTCCACATCCGCGAACGGGAGCTGGCACGTATAGACAGCCTAACCCGCGCTGCCACTCGTGCCGCGTTCTTCGAGTTCGCAGCTGACGAAATCAATCGTGCCCGCCGTTCGAGTCAACCGATGACCTTGGCGTACTTGGATCTCGACCGTTTCAAGGAGATTAACGACCGCAATGGCCATGCGACCGGCGACAGCGTTTTAGCGGCGGTTGCCAGAGGAATTCAGAATCATATTCGGCGCACCGACATGGTGGCGCGGCTTGGAGGAGACGAGTTTGCCCTGTTCTTGCCCAACACCTGCAAAGAAGCCGCGACCAAGCTGTTAGGAAAAGTCCTCGAGGCCCTGGCCAACACAATGCGCCACCAAGGTTGGCCGGTGACGTTCAGCGTAGGTGCAGTCACCTTCCTCAACGCACCCGAGTCTGTACAAGCCATGGTCCAGCGAACAGATGAGGTGATGTATTCCGTCAAGCGTAATGGCAAGAACCGAATGTGCCTGGAGATCGCCGCCTAAAAGCGGTCGGCGTGTCATTCGTAGCGCAGGCTTTCGACAGGATCCAGCTGTGAGGCGCGGGTTGCAGGAACGGTCCCGAAAATAATCCCCACAACCGAAGAAACAATGATTGCGATGATCGCTGATAGTCCTGAGATTGGGAGGCGATAGTCCGTGAAGAATCGCACCGAATAAGGAATGGCTAGTCCCACGATAATCCCCCCAATACCACCGGTTATCGAAATCACGATGGCTTCCGCGAGGAACTGGAACCTAATCTCCCTTGTCGTCGCCCCGATCGCCTTCCGGATCCCAATCTCGCGGATGCGCGACGTCACCGTTGCCAGCATGATGTTCATGATGCCGATGCCGCTCACCAGCAGTGTAACGAAGGCTACCAGCATGAGTATGACCGTCAGAGCATCGGCGATCCTGCCGGCGACGGTCAGAAGCTGCGTAAGGTTCTGCACATTGTAGACGGATTCGGCGCGATGCCGCGACTCGAGCACGTGCTTGATCGCCGCCGTAGCCGGCACCACATCCTGGGGCGTCGCTACCGAGAAATAAATCTCTGACACTGTGTTTGTTGGCGTGAAGAAGCGGCTCACCGTATACGGGATGAGCATCGTGTCTTCTTGAATTTCCGACTGACCAAAGGTATCTACGCTCTCTTTGAATACTCCAACCACCGTAAAAGGAAGTCCGCCGCTGAGCTTGATGATGTGTCCCACCGCCGGGGCTGAGGAGCCGTACATCTTTCGCGCCAGATCTTCCGTGATGACACCCACTTTGTTGTGGCCGGAGGAGTCCTCGATGTCGAAGAAGCGACCGGCCAGGACTTTGAGGTTGCGAACTCTCCGGTACTCCGGATCAACACCGAGGACAAGAATGTCCGTCTGCTTCCCGCCCCCCACGCTGATGCGGTCCACCAGCGGGACCGTCGGCGAGGCAGCCACCACGCTGCTAACCTGCTCGCGCACCGCACGCACGTCGTCAATAGTCATCGGATCAGGCGTCTGGTCAATATGATTCGACCCGCCCTGATAGCTGGCGGAAACCATATTTGTACCGATCGATTGCAACTGGCGAAGAATGTATTGCTTTCCGGTCAGTCCGATCGTGGCAACCAGAATGACCGACGCCGTTGCAACAGCCATGGCCAGCGCCGTAAGAGAGAACTGCATTTTATTGCTGCAGAAAGAATCGTAGACGAAATTCAGGATCTCACTGAGACCGATTGTGATTCGCCGCTGGTTGATGCGGCGTGGCCTGGTGACTGGAGTGGGGCAGGTACCCATCGTCAGTAGTTAGATGTTAAATCCTCCATGAAGATGGCGGCAATGGCGAGTCACCGGGGGCGCTTTTAGGGGGTGCAGTGCTTATACTAGTCTGTTTGTAAGTTTCACGAGATTCACTGCTGCAGCATAGGTAAACGAACCGAATTGAAAAAATACCACACCACCCTTGCATTGTTCCTGCTGAGCGTCGCCACGCTGTTCATTCACGGATATCATCCCTACGCCGAAGATGCAGAGATTTATCTGCCCGGCGTGGAACGCATCCTGAATCATTCCCTGTTTCCCGTGGGGCAAGAGTTCTTTCAGTCGCATGCCAGCATGACGATGTTTCCAAACCTCGTGGCGCTCTCCATTCGGGTCACTCATGTGCCATTCGAAGTGGGGCTGCTGACATGGCATCTCGCGTCGATCTTCCTGGTACTGCTGGCATGCTGGCAACTCAGCAGCCTGTGCTTTTCGAGTACGCGGGCGCGGTTTGGGTCGGTTTCGCTGATCGCCACGCTGCTCTCTATTCCGGTCGCCGGAACTGCCCTATACGTCATGGATCAGTATCTGAATCCACGAAATCTGGCGGCCTTTGCGGTGATTTTCGCCGTGGCACGCACACTGGAATCGAAGTACATTCGCGCTCTGCTTTGGATTCTGCTTGCTGCCAGTGTGCATCCACTGATGTGGACGTATGCGTTCTCCTTCTGCCTGTTGCTGATTTTCATGAGGCGATATGAATCGCGCCTCTGGCCAGAACCAAAGAAGGTTGCCGCCGCGACCGTTGCTGCCAGC
The DNA here is from genome assembly GCA_035577905.1 of Binatia bacterium. Taxonomy (GTDB): domain Bacteria; phylum Acidobacteriota; class Terriglobia; order Terriglobales; family Acidobacteriaceae; genus Sulfotelmatobacter. Next base: position 62,749 of record DATKAP010000121.1, on the reverse strand, counting down.
GTGCTACCGGCGATTCCGCTCACGCAGTCCACACCCGCCTATCACGGAGCAGCCCAGTTGCACGCTTACCACTACATACAACATTGGGCCTGGTACGAACTCATCGGCCTGGTGGCGCCGATTGCATTGTTCGCCTGGTTTACCGGGATCGCGCGGGCCAAGGTGTGGAACTATGTCCTGCGTCTGTGTCGCGCTTTCATCATTTATGACGTTGTGTTTATCGTGGCGGCGCTTGTGGTGGACCTGCCGGCGCGATTTGAGAGCCTGGCAAGACTGCAGCCGCTCAGGAGCTTACACCTCCTTTATATAGTAATGTTCGTCATCATCGGCGGGATGTTGGGCGAGTTCGGGTTGAAGAACCGGGTTTGGCGCTGGCTGGCTTTGTTCGTACCGCTGAGTGCTGGGATGTACATTGCGCAGCGTGCGCTGTTTCCGGCCAGCGCGACCGTGGAGTGGCCCGGCCGTGCGCCGAAGAATCCATGGGCGCAAGCTTTTCTCTGGACACGCCAGAACACCCCGCCGGACGCTGTTTTCGCGATAGATCCCAACTATATGCACATCGAAGGGGAAGACGAAATTGGATTCCGTTGCCTCGCGCAAAGGAGCCGCCTCGCCGATGCGATCAAGGACAACGGAGTTGTAAGCATGTTCCCACCGCTGGCGGAGCGTTGGCTCGCAGAAGTGAACGCTCAAAGTCCCTGGAGCCGCCTTGGCGTCGCCGACTTCACACGGCTGAAGCGAGATTACGGCGTGAGCTGGGTGGTTCTGCAGCAGGCAGCGCCGGTGGGGTTGGATTGCCCTTACCAGAATTCTGCGGTGCGTGTCTGCAGGGCGCCGTAATGGAAATACGACGGCTATATCACTCCTGCCTGAACATCGCCTCTGCGTGTTCGTCTGCTGAATCGGGTACAATCGCTCAAAAGGCCTAGGGGTTTCACCTGATGTCAACTGCCCGCATCGCTGCGGCACCGATACGACTATTTCCCTTCCAGCGCTGGACCCCACGTGTGTCTGAGTTGGCGGAACAATACCGACGCAACCAGCCTTGCCCGCACATTCTGCTGACTGATTTCATTGAACCAGAGACCGCGCTGGAAATGTCACGCGAGTTTCCTCCGCCAGAAAGCGACGAGTGGACCAGGTACAAACACGCCAACGAGAACAAGTTTGGCTTGCCACGTCGCGAACTCTTCCCGGCAATGATCGGAGCTGTGACCGACGAATTGAATTCGCCGCAATTTGTGGAGTGGGTTTCATACCTAACGGGAATTCCAGAGCTCGTAGCCGACCCCATGCTTGAAGGCGGAGGGCTTCATCAGTCAGGACCTGGCGGGTACCTCAATGTACATACGGATTTTTCGAAACATCATTTCCATGCCCACTGGCACCGGCGAGTGAACTTAATCCTTTATTTGAATCCGGAGTGGAACGAGTCTTGGGGCGGATCGATCGAGTTGTGGGAACGGGCAGCCGGTGGCGGAATAGCACGTTGTGCTGCTAAGTACCCACCGCTGCTGAATCATGCGCTCGTCTTCACAACGGACGAGAGGTCACTGCATGGTTTTCCCGATCCGTTGAAGTGCCCTGAGGGGCAATCGCGCAAGAGCTTGGCGTTGTACTACTACACTGTGGAGAAGGATGACAGGTTCAACGTACGATCAACCGATTACTTCGCTCGCCCACAAGACAGCCCCGCCAAAGCCGCTATGATCTGGCTCGATAAGAAAGCAGTGGATCTTTATTCGAGGGCCAAAGCACGTTTCGGCTTCTCGGATGCATTTGCCAGCCGAGTATTGGGGTGGCTCTCGGGGAAAAAGCGTTCCTAATCACCCCCACAAAAGCACGAATTAACGTTACCTCACCGCATGTTGTCGAGGATCGAACCGACAATACCTCCGACTACGCCGCCTTCGGCCGCCTGGCGCGGAGCTTCGCGCGGAAGGTACCTTTCAATCGCATGAGCAAGTTTCGCGATGGGGAGCGTTTGCAGCCAGACTCTTCCGGGGCCGGTCAGGGAGGCAAGAAATATGCCATCTCCGCCGAAGATCATGTTCTGAATGCCTGGGATGGTCGTGATTTGGAATGACACGCTTGCCTGAAATGCGCCTACGTGCCCAGGATGGACCCGAAGATTTTCACCGGGCTGCAGATCGCGGACGACCAGTTCACCGGATAGCTCAAGCCAAGCAATTCCCTGCCCGCTGAGTCGCTGAAGAAGGAAACCCTCACCGCCGAAAATCCCAGCACCGAGCGACTGCTGGAAACCCACTCCGATCTGAATTTGCGGCGTGGCACAGAGGAATCCGTGGCGTTGAATCATGTACTCGTGACCCGGCGCGACCTCAACGGGCACGATGTGTCCGGGCAGCTTGGTCGCGAAAGCAAGTTCGCCGGGGAAACCCATAGCGCGATACTCGGTCATGAAAATTGACCCGCCCCCGGCAACGCGCTTGATCACGCCCAACAAGCCGCCTCCACCCCCGAACTGCGTGTGGGTAGTCATCTGAATGGAGGCACCCATCCAAGAGAGTTCTCCGGCTTCGGAGATGATGGACTCATTGGGCTCGAGGATGAATTCCAAGACCGGCATGGTCGTACCGGTTACGCGGCTTTGCATAAGGTCTCCTTGAGAAGGAGAGTATACATGGGGCTTCTAGCATCCCGTCTTGGGTCTCGGGCCGCAGGTTTGATCTGAGATTTGCGCCTCGCTGACAAGGAGTGCTACAGGGAAGGTACGAAACAGTTCGGAGAGGCGGACGCCGGGTGAGCTCTCGGCCTTCAAGGGCAGACATTCGCCAGTGAAGAGATTGTGATAACACCACACTTCATCACTCGGAAGTTCCAGAGTAGAGTCTCTCCAGATCGCCTCTTCACAAACGGTCTCATGATCCTCACCCATCAACTTGGCGCAGAGACGCGGGGCCACAACCACGACACTTCGTCCTTCATGCAGTCGTGCGAAGGCAACTACATGATCTGCCATTTCGCCCTGGGCCTTCAGAGGAACGTAGGCCCCGCGTTGAAAGAGTGCATGACTTTGGCGGCGGAAGGTTAGAGCTTTCCACGTCAGATACATTTTTGCCCCGCTGCCCTCGCAGGTCGAGAGTAAGTCTCCCACACGCGAAGATAGACTATGGGGATTGTCGCCATCACGCCGGAGCATCTCCAAGATCTGTCCCCTGCGCTCGTAGTCAACCGAGCGGCGATTGTCCGGATCAACGAGGCAGAATTCCAGCAGTTCGTTTCCCTGGTAGATGTCGGGGACTCCGGGCGATGTGAGTTTCAGGAGGGTCTGCGAGAGGCTATTGAAAAGTCCGATCCGCGCGATGCGACGGGCGAACGCCTCGAAGCCTGCGATGAAACGATTCTGAGAGGAACGAGCGAGGATAGCCCGAGTGAAGTCGGTCAGCGCACTTTCATATTCTGAATTCGTGTTCGCCCAGCTCGTGTGCTCTTTGGCTTCGCGTACAGACTTCCGCATGTATTGCTCTATCCGTGCTGTGTATGCCTTCCAATCGGCGTCGTCTAACGGGTACGTTGGCCAGGTTCCAATAAGCGTCTGGTAAAGAAGATACTCGTCGTTTCGTGTGGGCGCGGGTTGATCGTCAATCAGGCGCTTCCTGCCGCGATTCCAGTCGCGCCAGCGACGCAGGTGAAGGAGCCAGACGAAAGGCATCTCGGAGAGGACGTCGATACGAGCGCGAACATCTTCAGATCGTTTTGAATCGTGGGTCGAACTGACGAGCATGGAATCCGGCCAGCACGAGAAGCGCGCCTGATTAGCATGATGGAACTCTTCCACGGTGGTCCCAAACTGGCTGGGATCACCACCAACTTCGTTAAGTGAGATGAGCCGGTTGTAGCGATAAAAGGCTGTATCTTCTAGTCCCTTCGCCATCACCGCGGCCGTTACCTGCTGGAACTTCATTGAGAAACGAAGGACGGCCTGCCTATACCACCCGGCCTCGCTGCCGTAGACATCGACTAGCAGAATGCGTTGGATGAAGTCGAAGACGCTCAGGTCGGCGGCGTTGCTTCTCTTCTTGCCGGCGACGACAGCTTGCTGCACAGAGCGACGATCTTCCTCTGAAACCTCAGAACCATTTACGTAGGTGCGATAAACCGGAAAACTCGCAATCACCTCGCTGAGCGCGCTGCGCAGGGCATTGAATGTGAAATCACAAGTGTAGCGGCTCGCAAGCGCGATGCGGCTCAGTAGATTGGCAAGGACATTGAGTTCGCTGCCAAGAACCACTTTCAGGATTTGTCTCTTGCAGTAGTAGACGATATCGGCGAATTCCGACTTGATGCCCGTAAAGGAACGATAGATGCGCTCCATGATCTGGGCGGAGGATTTGTCAATGAAAAGTCCGTTTACCAGCTTACCGAATTCGTAGCCAGTGGTGCCGTCGATGGGCCAATTCTTGCGAAGACGCTCCTTGCCCGTAAGGATTTTTTCGGCCACCAGGTAGGGGTCACGGTCTTGGCGCTCGATCTCCGACTGGAGGCGATCTCGCAGTTTATCGAAATATCTCGCGGGATCGTAGAGGCCATCCGGATGGTCCACACGAACGCCGTCGAGCTTTCCTGCCGCCACAAGTTGCAAAATCAGCTTGTGACTTTCGTCGAAGACTCTGTTGTTTTCGTTGCGCAAGGCGGCGAGGTCATTGATGTCGAAAAAACGGCGATAGTTGATGTCATCGGCGGCGACGCGCCACTGCGCGAAGCGATAGGTTTGCGCTTTAATGAGTTCGTGGAGAGTATCGAAGCTCCGGGGATCCTGGGGATTGCCGTTGATGGTGACTACGTTCTGTGCGACGAATTCCCTGACCTGCGGCGAGCGAGCGCAGAGGGCCGCGAAGCGACGCTTCTGGACTTCCTTCTCGCGATTTCGTTCCGTTTTCTGTTCTGCACTGGCACCGCGCCGATCGGGTAGATGACTGAATGCCGTGATAATGCTCTGCAATTCGAGGACATCCTCGTGGGTTGGCCCCAGCTTTTCCCGGAAGCGCTCAATTCGAAAAATCAGGATGGCGGGATACTCCTTGGGATCAATGGGGAAACGATGCTGGTAATAGAAGATGTTGAACTCGCCATGTTCGGCATCGAAGGTCAGTTTCAGGTCTCCTTTCTCGAGGACATTGCCGTACTGTTCCGCCAAAACCGGGATCAGCACCTTGCCCTGCAGTTCATCCTTGATCGGATCCCAATCGATGTCGAAGAAATCGGCATAATCGGAAGCTTCTCCATTCTCGAGAACATCAAGCCACCAGGCGTTGTCACTGCCCATGACGCCCATATGGTTGGGGACGATGTCGAGAATCTGGCGCATGCCGTGGCTGTGCAACACGGAGACCAGTGTCTCGTAATCTTCCGGGGATCCAAGTTCGGGATTCAACGAATTGTGATCGATGATGTCGTAGCCGTGCAGGCTTCCGGGTCTGGCGCGCAGGTAAGGTGATGCATAAATATGACTGATGCCGAGCGCCCTCAGATAAGGAACAACTCTTGACGCATCACGAAAGGTGAATTGAGGATTGAGCTGCAGGCGGTACGTTGCCGTCGGAATTTGGTCGAGCCGTTTCATCGTCAGGATACACGTTTTGCAGAACCCCCGGGACAAATAACCTGGCTGACGATAACTCTTAAGGGAGGTGCCGCTCCATACAGGATTTTGCGGAATACTCCCGGTGGAAAACCTGATGGAATTGGCCAAATTTAGGCGTCCACAGAATCAATTTGCAGTGTCCAAAGACCAAGCGACCGAGCACGGGCCCAGCGTACCCTGCTGGAACGCGGCGGCACCTTCCCGAGTGCTGGAGTAGAGGAGCGCCCCTGTACTTGGTAGAGAGATCCTTTGCGGCTCATTGCCAAGGTTGGCACGAAGTCGCAGAGTGGTTCGGTCGAAAATCCAGTCAACAGAGACCCAGCGCTTGCCTCCCGTGGAGAAATCGCAGCGGGTAGCAGACGAACCGCTCAGGTGCGGAACGATCTTGTTCTGCCGGATGGAGAGGAGTTCGCGGTAGAGATGAAACCAGTCTTCATGGGCCTTGTCTTGCAGTAATGCCCAATCGAGCTTTGATTTTAGGAAGGTATTTTCGTCGTTCGGGTCGGGAATTGAAAGTCGCACCTCGGGAGAGCTGAATCTGGCGAAACGGGCGAACTCGCGTCTTCTTCCCTCCGTCACGGCGGTCGCCAGGTCTCCACTGAAATCGCAGAAGAAAAGGAACGGCGCGGAGGCAGCGAACTCCTCCCCCATAAAGAGCAGTGGCACCTGCGGCGCGAGCAGCAGGATTTCCATTGCCAGCTTTACAGAGTGCGGACTGGCCAGTTGATTGATGCGCTCACCGAAGGCGCGATTGCCAACCTGATCGTGATTCTGCAGGAAAGAAACGAAGGCGGTGGGGGGCAAGTGGAGACTGCGCTCTCCGCGCTTTTCACCGTGGAACTCGGAGTAGTCGCCCTGGTAGGAGAAGCCTTCAGCCAGACAGCGACACAGGTGCGGCATCGGGTCGGGGAAATAGTCGGCGTAGTAGCCGTCGGATTCTCCGGTGAGCAGAACGTGCAGCGCGTGGTGAATGTCATCGTTCCATTGCGCGTTGTACAGGCATACCGCACCACTAGACTCGCGGCTGAGATAACGAACTGCGTTGTCGACGCTTTCAACTATGAGATGCACGAACCGGTCAGTGCCGAACCGCTCGCGGATGGTCTGCGCGAGTTCGGTAAGAATGTCGGGCTGGGAGTCATCGACGATCGCGTGAACCGCGTCAAAGCGAAGACCGTCGAAGTGAAACTCCTCGAGCCAGTAAAGGGCGTTGTGGATAAAGAAATCGCGGACGGTGCGGCTGTCAGGCCCGTCGAAGTTGATTGCCTCTCCCCAGGGTGTGTGGTGCCGCCCGGTGAAGAACTGCGGCGCGTAGACATGCAGATAATTTCCCTCGGGACCAAAGTGGTTGTATACGACGTCGAGAAAGACCATCAGGCCCCTGGCGTGGACTGACTGCACGAGTTGTTTGAGATCTTCGGGCCTGCCGTAGGAGTTGTCGGGAGCAAAGGGGAGGACGCCGTCATAGCCCCAGTTTCGCTCGCCGGGGAAATCAGCGAGGGGCATGAGTTCAATCGCCGTCACACCGAGGTCGCGAAGATAATCCAGCTTTCGTTCTACGCCCTGGAATGTCCCCTCGGGCGTGAAAGTGCCAACGTGCAATTCATAAATGGCAGCCTCTTCCCACGGACGGCCGCGCCAGTTTTCGTCATTCCATTGGAAGACAGAGGGATCGACCACTGCGCTGGGCCCATGAACATCCTGAGGCTGAAATCTGGAAGCGGGGTCGAGGACTTCGGTCTTGTTGTCGATTTGAAAACGATAGAGCGAGCCCGCGTGGGCTTCGGGCGCGATCCGTTCGAACCATCCATGTTCGAGCGGTAATAGAGGATGCGTCCCGCGTTCTTTGTTTTCAAGACAAAGGTCGACCTTCTTGGCGTTGGGCGCCCACAAGCGGAAGCGCACGCTGCCATCGGCGAGGACTTCAGCGCCAAAGGGCATGGAATGCCTACGGTCCATTACTGTGATCCTGACGAATCTGATCACGCTGGCGTTCTATAAGGAGCGCCAAAGAGCGAGGCTGCAGGGGATAGTTGGTCATAGCCTCGTGTGTCGTACCCGGGGCTTGAGAGCAGTCGCAAAAGGTGTCGATGAGGCTAACCCATGTCATGCCGGACGCGACGGAAGGCATGGAGAATGGGACTCTCTCATGGTTGGCATTCAACAGCAGGACGAAGTTTTCGTCAGTGATGAGTTGACCGCGTTCATCGATTTCGTCAACGGCGGAACCGGAAAGGAACAGGCCGAGCGTGCGGGCGTGTTCCTGGTTCCATTCTTCATCAGTCATCTCGCGGCCATCTGGATGAAGCCAGAGGATGTCTTTGATACCGGCACCTTTGATGGCACGTCCCTGAAAGAAATTACGCCGGCGGAAGACGGGGTGGGTCCGGCGAATCGAGATCAACCTTCGAGTGAACGCGAGCAGTTCCTCTTCATTCTGGAGTTGGTCCCAGTTCACCCAACTGATTTCGTTGTCCTGGCAATAGGCGTTGTTGTTGCCCACTTGAGTGCGATTGAGTTCGTCGCCGTGCAGGAGCATGGGAACGCCCTGGGATAGAAACTGGGTTGCGAGGAAGTTGCGCTTCTGGCGGGCACGAAGCGCGTTGACCTCAGGATCGTCGCTGGGCCCTTCGACGCCGCAATTCCAGCTTCGGTTGTTGTCGGTTCCGTCGCGGTTGTTTTCGCCGTTGGCTTCGTTGTGCTTCTGGTTGTAGCTCACCAGGTCTTCAAGGGTGAATCCATCGTGTGCGGTGACGAAATTGACGCTGGCATAGGGGCGGCGGCCGCTGCGGGCGTAGAGGTCGCTCGAGCCGGTGATGCGGTAAGCGAGTTCGCCGATTTGGCCACCGTCGCCTTTCCAGTAGGAGCGGACGGCGTCGCGATAGCGATCGTTCCACTCGGCCCAGCCTACGGGGAATTTTCCGACCTGATATCCCCCTTCGCCGAGATCCCACGGTTCGGCGATCAGCTTCACCTGCGAGAGCACGGGATCCTGATGGATGATGTCGAGGAATGCACCCAGACGATCAACCTCGTGTAACTCCCGCGCGAGAGTTGCGGCGAGATCGAAGCGGAAGCCGTCGACGTGCATGTCCAGCACCCAGTAACGGAGGCTGTCCATGATGAGTTGAAGCACACGTGGGTGACGCATGTTCAACGTGTTGCCGGTGCCGGTATAGTCGATGTAGTACCGCGGGTCGTCGGGGGATATGCGGTAGTAGACGGAATTATCGATGCCGCGGAACGAAAGCGTTGGACCAAGCTGATTGCCCTCGGCGGTGTGGTTGTAGACGACATCAAGTATCACCTCGATGCCCGCCGAGTGCATGGTCTTGACCATAGTCTTGAATTCGTTGATGGAATTCGTCGACAGATAGCGCGACATTGGCGCAAAGAAACCAATGGTGTTGTATCCCCAATAATTTCGTAGCCCACGTTCAATCAGTTGGCGGTCGTCGACAAAGTAGTGGACGGGCATGAGTTCGATGGCCGTGACGCCCAACTTAAGGAGATGGTCGATGACGGGGGCCGTCGCCAACCCGGCATAGGTTCCCCGCAAGGATGTGGGGACTTTCGGATGTTGAATGGTAAATCCACGGACGTGCATTTCGTAGATGATGCTCTTGTGCCAGGGAGTCCGCGGGGGACGGTCCATACCCCAGGTGAAAGCCGAATCGACGACTATCGCCTTGAGCATGCCCGCAGCACTGTCGCGGCGGTCCATGGAGAGATCAGCATTCTTGCCGCCGATGCGGTAGCCGAAGTGCGAGTCGCTCCATTTCAGGTCGCCGACGATTTGTTTGGCGTAGGCGTCGAGCAAGAGTTTATGGGGATTGAAACGGTGTCCATTGTTGGGCTCGTAGGGGCCATGGACGCGGTAGCCATAGATAAGTCCGGGGCGAGCTTCGGGCAAGTAACAGTGCCAGACCTGATCGGTCTGTTCCTTGATACGAACGCGATGCAATTCCCGTCGGCCGGCCCGATCGAAAAGGCAGAGATCGACGGCGGTCGCGTGTTCGGAGAAGAGTGCGAAGTTGACGCCTTCGCCGTCCCAAGTGGCCCCGAGCGGATACGGTCGGCCAGGCCACACGATGGGTTCCGTTTGAATGACCATTGTTTCCTTGGCTGGGCCCGAACCACTTCCCGTTCGTCCTGTGACTTGAAAACGGCAGCGACGCACCGCATCTCGCCAAGTCAAAGAAACGTCAACTTGAAGATGAGGTGTGAAGCCGTAAAGTTGCTTTTATCTTTGCTGCCCTCTTCTTCGCAGAGCCTCCGGTACGTCAAATCTAGTGCCATGGCGGTCGTAACGGCTCGACATGATCGCAAACAGCCATTGCCACTCCCAGGAGGGGAATCACCAGCAGCAAAACAAGGGGAACTCCTAAGCGTCCCCGGAGCGGGAGTGTCGAGGCTTGGAATGGCCACCTCTCGGTTGAGCTAAACTGCCCGATTGTACTCTTCCTTGTCCATGCGTCCGTGGCGTGTTTTAGACATCTTTACGGCTTTCGGAGCAATGTTCACAAGTTCCTCTCGATCAGCCTTTCCTTCCTTTGATTCCGATCCGTCTGTTGTGCACGAGCAGAGATAGAAAGCACGTTGCGTGAAGTAACGGCGTGAGATTTGCTGTTCATGCGCGATGTTCAAGAACAATTAAATCTACCCAGCAAGACGGAATACAATATACAGTTCTGCGCTGGGCAGACGAACATTCATCAATTGAGCGTTGAAGACCGGGAGGCACAGATGGAGCGCCGTGATTTTCTTAAGGGACTAGCAGCTGCGGGCGTGCTTGCCAGCGTTGGCGCACGAGCCACTACATCAGCTTCCGACATCGATCCGCGCGTCATGAAGATCAGCTCATTTGACTATGAGGGCGTCCGCCTACATGACTGTCGCTGGAACGATCAGTATCTGCACGCGCGCGAGTTCTACTTCAACGTGTCGAATGATGACATTTTGCAAGGATTTCGCGCCAAAGCAGGTTTTCCAGCGCCGGGCAAGCCGCTTGGAGGATGGTGCGACGAAGACAGCTCCACGGTCTTCGGCCAGTGGTTAAGTGGAATGTCGCGTATGTATCGTGCAAACAGCGACCAGGCGATGCGCGACAAGGCCACATATCTTCTGGCTGAGTTTTCCAAGACAGTGGGCCCTGACGGCAATTGCAGGATGAACGTCTATCCCTACGAGAAACTGGTTTGTGGACTCGTCGACATGCATCACTACGCAGGCGACAGCAGTGCCATGCCTCTGCTCGAAAGGGTGACAGCCTATGCCGGCAAGACGTTCGACCGCACCCGGCAGCCGGCTGCACCGAAGCCTTGGGAGATGCACTCGGGGAAGCCGCTCGAATGGTATACACAGCCGGAGAATCTTTATCGCGCTTATCAACTTACCGGAAACCAGCAGTTCAAGGAATTCGCCGAGGTTTGGCTGTATCACTCTTACTGGAACAAATTCGCCAACACTTCGTCGCCGACGGATGCCAGCGGCGTCCATGCCTACAGCCATGTGAACTCGTTCAGCAGCGCGTCCATGCGCTATGCGGTCACTGGCGACCCCGCGCATTTGCGCGTGGTTGAAAATGCCTACGACTTTTTGCAGAACACCCAGTGCTACGCCACCGGAGGTTATGGACCCGTCGAAAGAATCATGCCCCCGGGAAGCCTGGGCAGGGCGCTCGACTATCAGCTCAACAGCTTCGAAACTCCCTGCGGATCGTGGGCCGGATTCAAGATGTCGCGCTACCTGATGCAATTCACGGGAAAGGCGCGGTATGGCGACTGGGCCGAGCGGCTGCTTTATAACGGGATCGGAGCAGCGCTGCAGATTAACGGCAACGGCCGGCATTTTTATTATGCGGACTATCGGGTCGGAGGCGGCGTCAAGATATTCAGCCGCAATCCTTACACTTGTTGCTCGGGAACCTACATACAGGATGCCGTCGATTTTCACAATCTCATCTACTACAGGGATGATTCCAGCCTGTACGTCACTCTGTATGTTCCCTCAGAGGTCACCTGGAAGCGAGGCGATGGAACTGTGAAGCTAACGCAGGACACACGATATCCGGAGGATGAAACCAGCACCCTGGCCCTGCAGATGGATCGCGGCATGAAATTCCCCTTGAGAATGCGGATTCCTGAGTGGGCGCAGGGTGCATCGGTGAAAGTGAATGGCGCGCCGTATCAAACCGCTTGCCAACCCGGCACCTGGGCCACGGTAGACCGTGCCTGGAACTCTGGCGATAAGGTACAGATCACCATTCCGCTGCGGATGCGCTGGCAAGCCGTGGACCCGCAACATCCGCATCGCGCTGCTGTAGTTCGTGGACCGGTCGTATTGGTGCAGGATGGCATGATCCACGAGCCCATCTTCAAGTTGCCAGAAAACGAGGACGACCTGAATAAATATCTGGTTGCCGACAACGAAGAAGGCCCTGGCGTTTTCCGCTTCGCTCCGCCTGACGGCAGCAACGTAATGGCCAAGTTCCGGCCGTTCTATTCGGTCATTGGCGACTACTACTACCGGATGTACTTCGATCTCGACAAATTGCCGGTTGTGCTGTGGCAGTGATCAGTGCCGAAAGCGGGAGGGGTGTGAGAATCCTTGGTGGCTTTTCGCATTGGATAGTTCTGCTCGCGTGCGCATTGCTCGTCGTCAGCGCCCAGTCGTACGCTCAGGAGGACGAGGTCGAACCGGGCCATTCTATTGGCAAGGTGTCGATCCACGGCGACCTGATCGTCTTTGAACTCGATGACGGCGCTCTCGGGACAGCGAACCTCTTCGACCTCGCCAACCACACACTGCATTTCATCCCGGAGGGTCAGCGCTACCGTGTTGAGAGCGGGCCAATGCAATGGGATTCCGACTTCGGCGCCGAACTAACCACCACTGAACTTACGCTCCATCAGTTTAAGTTCCCGTTCTCCGGGAAGAGCTGGAACACACTTGGCGTGGGCACAACTGGATCGATCAGCTTTGGCCAGCGAGAGACGGAGGATAGTGGGCCCGCGGCTGCCTCTCCCGCAGGAGGAGTGTCCATCGGTCGCTTCGATCCATTGGCAGAGGCGGCCGGCACCCTCATCGATAGCGCCCCTGCCATCTGCGTGTTCTTCAAGCCGCGGACATCCGGCTCTCGCTACGTGAAAGAGTTGGTAGATCGCGTGGTCATCACCTGGTATCTGACGGAGCCATTTGGAAATATTCAGGATTTCACCTGGTTCAAAACGGTGAATCGCTTTCAGGCGGTCTTGCACCGCGACGGCGCGATTGAAATGTCTTACAAGGAGCTTTCGGCGAAGGATGCCATCGTTGGTATCTACCCTGAATTATCCGATGAAGATAAGCCGCTAGCCACCATCAACAACGAGCCCCAACCAGACGCACCTGCGCATCTGGATATCAGAAGTCTCAAGCTGTCTGTTGAAGACGGCATCGTGTTGAAAGTCACGTTCGAAACGCGTGGGCCCATCCTTTCCGCGGGTGATCCCGCCTTAGACGGAATCTCATACCGCTTTGTCGTGGATGCGCATCAGCCACTTCCTACGACTGCCGAAGCTGCCCATCCAACGTTTGCCTGGACAGTGCGAGGAGTTGCGTGGCGCCATCGGCCCACGAGGTACAGCGCATTCGGACCCGGGGTCTCGCGAAAGGTCAAAGTCAACGGCAACACAATCACTCTGCAGGGAGTATTGCCACCGGCACTGCGTGGAGTCGGGCAGATCGTGGTCTACGCCGAGGCCAATGCGCCTCGAAAGACCGATCCCGGTACGCACTTGTTGCCGCATGTCGTTCCGTTGTCGGGAATTCGAAGCCCCGAAGTCCCCCTTTCATCCCTAACACGCAAGGATGGTCCTTTCGGCGTGGTATACGAAGCATTCCACTATTTAAGCCTCCCGAAGCCCCAAGATCTTTCTTGCACAGTCTTAAAAACACTCGGCGACAAGTTCGATTTTCTCGCGTACTACTCCGATTTCCGCATCGACAATCAGGAGGCAGGCACTCCAAGCGATGGGCCGGTGGGCGGCAACGTCACCGGCATTGCTGCTCCCCAGCACGATCTCGAGAACTACTGCACCAAGGGCAAGTTTCAGTGGGAGTACGTTCAGCCTGTGTACGTCAACTCGAATCAAATGCAGGAGCGACCGCCCGAAACGGCACCCGTCGGGGGCGATCACGACATCACTTTTTACTCCCATCAACTCGAGGAGCGCTCTCCGGACCATCAACCACTTCCGTACAACTACGCCATGTCACAGATCGGACATGAGATGGGCCACCGCTGGGCGGCATTTGTTTCCGCGAAAGTGATGGGCGAAACCATTCCGCTCGGGCCCGTCCACTGGGCGCGGGGATTGCAGGCTCCGGCTGCGTTTCCTTATCAGCGGCCTACCGAGGCGTCCGCGATGGGAGGGGGCGTCTGGCAAGATAATCTCGATGGCACGTTCACGCAGCTCGACGACGATTATTACGTGCCGGCGACAGGCTACTCCTATCTTGATCTGTACCTGATGGGCTTGATCTCCGCTGCCGAGGTGCCGGACTTTTTCATTCTCAGAAACCTCGTGCCTGCCGGTAAAGACACGAATGGGCACCCGATCTTTAAGGCCAATCGAACCAAGGTGACCATCCAGGACGTAGTTGCGATAGAAGGGCCGCGTTCGCCCGACGTGGATCACTCACAGCGGAAATTCAACACTGGAATCGTCCTCATGGTCGAGCATGGGAAAGTCCCCAGCCCTAAACTAATCGAGGAGGCCAAGGGCATTCGCCGTCAGTGGATTGATTATTGGGAGACGATCACGGGACACCGTGCCTCGATGACGACGAATCCGCGCTAGCCTTACAGCCATCCCGTGAGCCCGAATCCCTGCGACGCGAGGTGAAACCGCATGGAAATCTGCCTTCACACCTGTTCGATTTCAATCTGGCGTGCCTCGCCCACCGGCACATCGATACTGAAAGTCCCGTTGACCGTGACACGGCGCGAAGATTTTCCATGCGAGAGCCTATAGTTCCCCGCGGGTAATCCGTCGATCGAGACACTGGCCTTCTTTGCCAGACCGGAGGGATCCGAGAGTTCGAGTAAGAGTTTTGGCTTTCCGCGGCTGAGTACCGCTCTCTTGATTTGCCCCGGCATCACCTCCACATCAATTGCGGATTCGACGAAGCGCAGCCTCTTTTGCAGGCCGTCTTTTGGAAGAACCGTCAGCTCGCGATCCGTGGCTGCGACTTTGCAGCCAAAGCCGACCTCACCGAATGAAGGGTCCTTCACAACGTACGATTTGGAAGACTTCAAGAACCCCCATAGTCCTGAGCCGCTTTCGAATGTTCTCGGCGGTTCGTGATCATAAACGCCCGCCGTGCAGATGAAAAAATTGTAGCCCATTCCGTCGGGAAGAACATTTGCCATCACGCTCATGACGCCCGCGTATCCCTTGATCAGCGCGTCTCGATCTCCGTGATCTTCGTAAGCCTTCAGGAGAGCAAGACCATTCAAGGACGCGTTGTACCAGCAGCACACATCTCTGCGCTTGTCGTTGCCGTATCGGAACCACACTGGCTGGTTGCCCCCGCGCAGCGCTTTGAGGACCTGGATCGTCTTCTCATTTTTGGCTTGATTTCCGAAAAAACGTGTAAAGAAATAAACCTGCTCATGCGCGGTCTGGTCGATCACAAGTTCTGAACTGTAAGGATAGGGATCGCGCAGGAACTCATCATTGCATTCCGACATCTGCCGTCGCAGATTATCGTATTCTTCCTTCCAACCCTCTTTCTGAATGTCATGCAGGATATGGATGGCATTCGACCCCTCCATCAGACCTACATGGCGCCAGGGTCCGGTCGCAAACCACTTCATGCAGGTGCGGTACGACATGCGCAAATACTCGTCGGGAGTCTTGCGTGTCAGCAGCCCGTAGTTTTTACCGATGCGATAGAGCGCGTGATAAATGTTGGCCGGGTGAACATAGTTGTAAGAGCGGAATGTGGCCTCGGAGCGTTCTTTTGTCCATGCACCCCATCCGTTCGAAGGATAGCGGTTTTTCCAATACAGCGAAGCGCGGACCTCATACGTCTCGGGATTCTGGATGTGTTTGAAGAGGCAATCAGCGACGTAGGTTTCAAGCACATCAACCTCTTTTTTGGACGGCAGGTAGACATTCTTCTCCGCCAAAAAGAGTGGCTCGGAGAAGCCCGATTCGTCGCTGCCACCGACCTCCCAGACCTCATCAGAATCCAGAAAAATGCTGCCGATGCGGTAGTCGAAAGGAACGAAACCGTGATGCCGATGGTAGGGATCCTGCGGATTATCGTAGAACTGGCGATCCACGACGAAACTGCCGCGAGCATTGAGCAGTCTTTCGATATCCTCAATGCAATAGAAGTGAAGGTTCGTCCAGCGGTTGTCGCCGTAGTTCAGCTTAAGGCTCTTCTGGCCTCTGCCCTTGAAAGATAGCGTGAGCAGGACCTTGTCGGCAGTCCTCTTCTTCTCTTTGATCTTGATATTGTCCGACAGCAAGTCGATGCGATCGATCTCCGGCTTGGTCTTCACCTCCACCAGGACGTCGGTATCCTCCTGAACCACCATCGACGGCAGAACGCGGATTCCAAGATTCCCCGCTGCGTACAATTCGTCACGAATCGCCTCGTAGCTGGGTATGAGGGCAAACCGAACCTGGAATTTTCTTTTTTCGCTGGGCTGCAAAATCAGCGAAGTGTGGCCATTGACCCATGGATTCGACGTCCACCTGCGCAGATTTTTTGTCGCCCAGGAATGAATGGCAAGAATGTCAGGGCCTTGTCCTCCCAGGACGTGCGCCGCAAATGGGGAATCCGGTTCCTTGTAAACGCACTCGAAACTCGTATCCATGGTGGGGTGAACCAGAAGAAAAGGCGCATCCCCCAACGGCCGCTGCAGCAAGACGTAGGAACTGTGGCCCGCTATGAAGGAATGGGCCAGAATCTTTTGCTCGTGGATCAGCTTCTGACGCAGGGGCGTTTTTCCAAAATCAACGTTGTTTACGGTGCTCAGCTTGGTTTCTGAGCCGTGCTGAATATAGAGTTCCTCATAGTCGTCATTCACCATGAGAGGCAGTCCCAGTTCGCCGATTTCCAACGTCTTGCCGGTGGCGTTTTCGATCTCAATGTCCCAGAGCAGTGAGCTACCTGGTCCCGCCGTGTAATTCATGCTCAGAGAATAGCTGCGGATTCCGTGCTCATTTGAGGACACGCCCTCATAGGTGACGTTGAGGGCATTGTCGCCAAAGCGGACGCGCCGCGTATCGTTTGACTTACCCGTCAACTCCCTTCTCCATTTGCCCGACATGCGAAACACGTCGTTTTGACCGAGGCGTGCGCGCGGCCCCCAATCGTCGCTGGAGAGTTCCCAGACCGTCGACACGACATCGCCGGTCCAGCGGGAATCGGAGGGATCCACTCCCGGGGTATTGATCTCGTTCCCGATGTAGTTGGTCTGCAGGGCATCGTTCTTTCGCGTAATGCTTGAGATCGAGCCGTAACGCCGGTCGAAGTGCACCACCATCTCTCCTGCTTCCACGACGGTGGTGTAGTCCTCGTGCTGTTTAAGCAGTTCCACCGAGGACTGTGCGAGTTGCGGATCTGGCTGCGGCTCCTGCGCGGAACCCCGCGAACGTGCCGCGAGCAGGGCCGAGCCGGGACCTGTCAACAAGGCTCCAGCGGCGCCCGCCACGCCTACGTTTTTCAGCATGTCCCGTCTCGATATTTTGTTGCCCATTCCGACCCCCTACATTTTTTCAGACCGCGTTGCGTCTAGCTGTCAGGCGATGAACCTTACAAGTTCCTGTCGTCAACCATCAAAATATACAATATACACATGGAGGTCTAGACGGGTTTGGTTAGCCCAAGTGCGATATCATCCCGAACCAGTCCAACGGAGCTCGCGACCTCAACCCGAACTGTTGCGAGAACAGCGATAGCAGACCCACTAAAAGCCGGGGGGCCTCTCATCGAGAACGCCAAAGATTCTCTCCAGCGCCATCCCCGCGCTTCCTATCGTCCCCTCATCGAACAACTGCCCGATCAGCGTTACGCCGTGCGGCACCCGTCGCGGCGGGGAAAACTTTGGCAACGGATTCTGCGGATCCGGCGCCCAATCACTCCTCGCCTCCGACACTTCCACAAAACCGGCCCGTAAGGTTAACGATGGGTGCCCAGTGGCATTGGTGATCACGAGCATCTCGTCGCGCAACGAAGGCACCAGCAGAAGATCGACCTCCGAGAAGACGCGTGCCATCTCGAGCGCAACCTTGCGCCGGAACCGATCCGCCTGTACAAGATCAACGGCTGATAAGAAGCGCGACTGGCGAAGAACATTTGGCCAGAAATCAGGGGTCTGAACTCTCAGTTCGCGGAGGCGCCCGCTGAGGGTCAACTCTTCAAACGATGCCCCAGATTCCGCGAAAAGAATAATATTGAGCGTGTGGTATGGCCAGTCCGGGATCGAGACTTCCACCAGCTGCATCCCCGCTTCTTCCACCGCCTTGAGTGCCGCGCGATCGACTTCAGTGGCGGACTTGTCCTGCATCCAGGCCGGAAGGTAGCCGACGCGCAGACCTTTGACACTGGCATTGGCATCGAAGTCCATGTGGCTGGGCACACTCCCCATGTCGCCGGCATCATGACCAGAGATTGCCTGCAACACCAGCAATGCATCTTCGACCGAACGCGTCATCGGCCCCAGCTTGTCCAAACTCCAGCACAGCGTCATGGCGCCTGTGCGAGGCACGCGCCCGAAGGTTGGTCGTAGTCCGGTTACGCCACATCGCATCGCCGGACTTATGATGCTGCCTCCGGTTTCGCTGCCGATCGAGAATCCGACCAGTCCTGCCGCAGTGGCAGCACCCGGCCCGGCACTTGATCCCGAAGAGCCTTCTTCCAGCAACCACGGATTCATGGTCTGCCCGCCGAACCAGATGTCGTTCGACGCCAGTGCACCCAGGCTGAGTTTAGCGACCAGCACAGCTCCCGCTTCATCAAGCCACTTGACCACTGCCGCGTCTTCATTCGGCACACGGTCACGATACGGCTCGGCGCCGTAAGTCGTCGGAATACCCGCGGTATCGAGCAGGTCTTTACCTCCCCACGGAATGCCGTGCAGCGGGCCACGATACTTCCCTGCTGCTATCTCTTCGTCGGCCCGCTTCGCTTGCGTCATGGCACGATCGGTGGTCAACGTGATCACGCATCTCAACTTGTGATCGAACTGCTGCATGCGCCCAAGGTAAATTTGCGTGAGTCGTGTCGAGGTGAGCCGGCGTTGCTCGATCCACCGCGAGAGTTTGGTTACCGGCGCATAAGCAATATTTGCGTCGCTCGCGGGCAGCGGTCCCGGGTCGGAAGTGCTGCGGATGAAGCGATCAACTATCTCCACCCTCTTTACATTCGGCAGCATCGGATCCCACTTCGTCGCCGGAGCAAGCGTGTCCTGCAGTTCCACCTTTCGTGGCCCGGTCCGGCGCTCATAGAGGTGGGCCATGCCTCGTCGCCAAGTCGAGGCCGCAACCTCGACTTCGCCGTCCGCCATACTGAATTGCACCAACTTTTCGGCTTCCTTTAGGGTTGTCGGCGAGATCTCTGGACCGACTAGGGACCGGGTGCCGGTAGTCGGAGGTGCACCAGGTGTCGTTTGCTGCTGGGGTCCGGGCGCCTGCGCGTAATTGTTACGCCCCGCGGCGGCGCCAATTACGCCGGCGGACATGACAGTCAAGAATCTTCTTCGCGATTTCTTCATAGCTCCTCCGCGCGGCATTATAGCCACCCGAAATCGCGACCAAACTTTTTGACGCTTGTTGGGAGATGGATAGGGAGTGTGTTATCGGTCCTGGGTTGGATGAATACATGATTACTCCAACCTGCACCCAAACTGAACCAAGTCTCTTCTCTGCATCACAAGATTCCCTGGCGCCACATCCGGCTGTCAAAAGTGAAAACAGCGTGGGTGTTGCAGAACTGCAAATGCTTGACACTGATTTCGTGGGCTCTGTCGCGCACGAGTGATGAAAGGAGCAAACATCCAAACGGGCGTGCTAGGCTTTCGATCCGTTCGATTTGTCACATCTAGTGAGCTATAATGATGCGCCCGTCGGCCCCTCACAAAGTCCTTCTGTCTAACATTCATCTCAGCCTGGAGATGTAATGAAATACTTGATCGATCGCTCCGTTCAGTTATGCCTGGTCGGAATGTTGTGCCTTACGGTTGGCTGTGCGAAAAAAGACAAGGGCAAACTACCGACGATTTCATTCGTTCAATTGCCCAAGCAAACTCCGGTGCATCTAGAAGTTTCCACCGTGGATAAATTTGTAGACTGGATTTCCACGATGCCAAGCTCTCAGATCAGCGACGTAAAAGAACAAATCTCCCTGGTCAAATCCGAATCGACAGTGGTGGATGCCGTGGCCGCAAAACTATCTTTCCGCAACCTGGGCTCCTATGGCCGTCAATTGATTTACTTGTCAATACTCGGAGAGATGAAAAACGAGAGGGCATTGCGTCCGCTGCAGGACTATCTGAATTCACGTGAGTGTCCGGTGTTCGAGGAGCGCACAACCATTCACCCGGTCTCGACCGCGCCGAAAATGTCCGTTTTCGATGCCTGCGCGGGGTTAAAGGCGGCGGCCATAAACATGATTGCGTATATCAACTCACCGGCGGCAAAGGTCGTGGTGGTGAAAACGATCAGCGATCATGCTTCGCGATCGGTGCGGCTGAGCGCGATGAATGCCTACCTGTATAACAACGGCGACTCCGCGGAGGCCGTCGCGACAGCTCGACAGCACGCCAGGCCGGAGGAGGCAAAGTTTGTGGGGCTTCCCAGACTTGCCCCGGATACGGACCGCAAGGAGTTCGCAGCGCGGCTAGCACGTTTTTACACAGAGCATCCGGAGGAACGCCCTCCTCAGCCGAAACAAGTTGCGCGGAGGAAACCGGAGAAGGGGCCCCATGAGAGAGTGTCTGCCACTCCGACTGCTGGACCCTCTCGAGGTGAAGCGAAATGAAAAATACAAAGGGATTCCCGAGGTTTGTATTGGGGGCAGTGGCGGCCGCGATGGTCCTCGTGTCGGCTGTCATTCTGGTTCATGCCTGCACGGATGGAGCGACCACCACCGAAGTTTCATTCACAAAGGCGTGGCCATCGTGCGATCAAGATTTGATCAGGCAGCTCTGGCAAGGCTGGGGTGTGACAGATGATTCCTGGAACCCTGCGGGAATTTCGGACGATTGCAATGAGGGCTTACCGTTTGCAAAGGTCATGAACGCGATCGCGCTGATCGGAGGCTCGCCGACCGTTGCTGGCATTTTTCACCAGAGGGGTGACTACATGCTCGAGTCACGAGCTGTCTCGACGCCATACCATGATGACGTCTATCTGCGCTTCATTCAGGATCACGGGGCTGGCGTCGAGGCCCAGAGCGACGCGGGGGATCATACCGACCTTGATTGCCCGATCTTCAATTTCCCCGGAGTACCGACTCCTAGCCCGGGCAACCCGAATGCGGAGATGCTGGCCGAACGCTCGGCCGTGTTGATACATGAGATGTGGCACCACTGGCAAGATGCGCACGACTATGACTCAAGCCATATGGATGGACCGCAGGGAAGTTGCACGGCTGCGGCAGGCGCTTGCGATTGGTTTTACCCGCACGCACCCGGATCTTCTCTTCCTGACGGCACGAATTCAGACCAGATCGGGAGCCTGAACAAAACAAACGTGGTGAACGACATTGGTTTGTATTTTCACTCGCCTTATCAAATCATGACGGAGTTTGAGAGCGACGTTGCCATCTTTGGCAGCCCGGTATTCATGCCCTTTGCCATCCGACAGGAAGCGCAGAACGTCGGCAATGTTCATCTGAGTTCCAACTTCGTAAATGGGGCTGGATTTACAATCGGCAATCCTGTGCCTTTTCCATAGGCTCCATTACTGCACCACACTGACGCTGATCCTTACGGCGGCGGCTGCAAGTTGCCACGGCGGGAAACGTCAGGGTGAAGACGAGGGGTCAGCCGCAGGTTGCTTTAGACTTGCCAATCTTTTCCTCGTGAAGCCTCGCTACGTCAGATTCCCAGCCAGGAACCAAGCGGTTGCAATGGCTCAACATGATCGCAAAGGATCTTTACGACTCCCAGGATGGGAATCGCCAGCAGCAAACCGAGGGCTCCCCAGATCCATGCCCAAAATAGCAGGGACAAACTCACAGCGAGCGCATTGAGTTGGAGACGCGGTCCGATCACACGAGGGTATATGAGATTCATCGTAACAAGATGGATAGCAATGACGGTCACGATTACCGTGATCATCCCGCCCAGGTGCAAAGTTCCGATTCCACCGGCCAGCGGAGGGAGCAGTGCGAGGAAGATGCCCACATATGGAACCAGAGTGACGAATCCGCTGATGAGACTCATGAAATAGAAATACTGGATACCCAGATACCAGAACACGATGCCACAGACGAATGAGCCGGCGAGGCCAATGATGACGTTAGCGAGAACGTAGCCGCGAATCATGGTAGAGATAGTTCCGACGGTGCGGTGGGCTTCGAGACGGTGCTCCTTGGGAAAGAGACGAACCGTGCTTGCATAGACGTGCTCCTTGGACGCCAGCATGAAATACACAAGGAACGGAACAAAGCTGATGGCCATCAAAACGTCAAAGATGGTGCTGCTGGTTTCGGAGAGAATTTGAGTTATGCCCTGCGCCTGCTCGATACGCACCGGTATAGGCTTCTGCTGCTGTTTGGGAGGCTCTACGACAGAGGTGGCCTGATTGAGAATCTTGTCGGCGCGGGCGCGAACACCCCCTATGCTCTTCCGGAGTTCGGCGGAGTAGCGGGGCAGGTTGCTGAAGAAGTCGACGGCACGGTTGTAAGAGAAATAAACGAGCCCGAGAACGAGGATCACGGTCATCGTGGTTATGACCATGGCGCTAACCCAACGGGGACAATGCCAACGAACGAGGACGGCGACCGCCGGCTCAAGCACGTACGCTAGAAGAACCGAAACAAGGATTGTGACCCAAACGAGCTTCAGCAAATAGAGGAGCCCGATGATCGCGATGAGAGCGATCACAATTTGCGCCACGGTTCCGACTTTGATAGATGCATGGAGAGTCACGACCTCTTCGGCGGCTTGCTCAAGGATCACCGCTGGAAGAACGGGTTGCTCAGCCGGTGGCTGCTCTTGTCGGTCCTTCTTAGATCGCTTGGAGACTTCTGTTTTCACGCAGAATCTATCCTCTTGATCATTCGACTCTAGAAACTGGTCGAACCATACTGGTCTTCCGTCAGTGGTACCGCAAATTCACCCGGCGGCTCAGGGTGGGAGAATCGGAAGCGAGCGGATGCGCAGTCAACGTCGGCACCGCCGGCCACCAGCGATCAAAACTCAAGATCCGTCGACTCGCCCCTTGTGATGATCGGAATTGGCAGCAAAAGAAAGGCCCAGCATCTGCTGGGCCTTCTCGTCTACAGCGAATCTAGTGCGACATGCCAGCGTTGCCAGACTTGCAGGTTTTCGAGATATGCTTCAGTGAAGTTACATGCAGTGTCTCGCCTGCACTGCCTGCGGCGGATGACTCTGCCGAACCGGAAGCTCCTGCTTCGGCCGAAGCAGAGCTGCCGGTGACTTTGACTTCATGGCCGACGTGCTCGCTCAATTTCGCGGGGTCGCCAGTCAGTTGATAGGACGTTCCATTCTTGTCGGTGAGCGTGAAGTTACCGTTGGAGCCACTGAGGCATCCTTCGACGGTCATATGACCCCCACCAGCGCGGGAGGTTTGCCCTCCGTTACTCGTGGAGCCTGAAGCCGAACTAGATTGGGCTGCGGCGTCGGAACTCTGAGATCCCGTTGCGTTCTGCGCTACAGACCAGGAGAGGCCGAGGAGCAAAACGGAAAATACGAGGAGAAGTTTTCGCATGGTCTACCTCCAGATGAACTTAGTCAATTCCTGGCTTTCCAGAATGGACGCGGCCAGTTCGCCACTCCGATACACACACAGGGATTGTCCTTCGGTAGTACTTGACGGACCAATACAGGGATCTATGGAAAAACTCTGCAGTTTTATCTGTACACCGGATGTAGAACCCACTTGCGAAGGGGGCTGGAGGTGGGAGCAGCGATGGGCGCGTCGGGCTGCTTGTGTTCGCGCTGCTGATCTCACAACTCGTTACAGACTGCAAGCCATGCGTGGTGATGCTCGGTGGAACCGTAGCCTGGATGGCGGTTTCGATGTTGCTTTGGCACATCCGAAAACACGAGTAACGTGCAATCGGACTTCCGCACCACCGCGAAACAAACAGAGGAAGGCCGGCGTTTCAAGCAGCTTTGCCGTTGCGATTTGCTGATTCTTCTAACAATCGCAAGGTTCGCAGAGCCTGGTTCAACGCGCGACGTTCCTCAGTCGAGGAAAGTGTAAGGATCTCCTCTGCGCGATCGAGGATGGCGTTGCGTGCATCGGCGATACGGTCGAGACTCAGTGAATACTCCGAGTCGGCGACAGCTCCTTCATAGACATCTTTCCAGCGATCAGTGCGCGTGGGAGGAACTTCAGGGAACCGCATGAAACTACTCCTGGTGGGATATTGCTTAGAATAAAACGAAGTGGGAACAATTAGCAAGGCCGAACACGACTTCGCAGGTTTATCGCGATGCATTTAGTACAGGGGCATTTGAAGTTCGGGTGCTTTGGCATGGCGAGATGCCCGCAGTTTGAACACCAGAAACACTCCTCCGAGTCGCGATTGAACATCATCTTAAATTCCCTGCCCTCGATGCAGTAGGGGCAACGAACCGAGATCGGCCGCTTGGATTGCCTCCAATTCGAGTCCATTGAACCCATGTCTGTCATTTGGCGAACCCCCTCGAGTGAATCCAGCGATGCGGAAGATGCACATCCGTTAAGCGCCAAGTGGACATTCCCCCATCTGAAGGTGACTGGTTCATCGTCTGTCGTTGCCTGAAAGTACAACAAGGGCGGGAGCTGCGCCTGCGCCAAATTGCGCCAATGCCAGATCAGCTTTCACAAGTGGGGGGTTTGGGATCAACTTCAGGAGTCGAAGGGATATCGGTCGTCGAGCCGCCTCCCGTGCGTTGGGAAAGATCCGATGAACTGGAGCAGATACAGACCGGTAGCTGAAGTTTCCACTCGGTATCGGCTCCGTAGAGTGAAAGCATAACGTCTACATGTTGCATGGTTCGCCCGCAATTGGGGCAGACTCCGTCCTGCGGGGAACTCAAGGAAGTTGCGGTCAGGAATTCCTTGATAGCCTGCCTGAGATGACCTCGCTCGCTTTGTTGGGTGGAATGTCTTGCTGAGTCAGTAGGTATAGGGCCCTGGAAATATGAAATTGTCATGGGGAATACTTCTAGAAACAGGCTATCAGGCACCTATACCCAACGGGCGCGCCAAACTACGCCAGGGGTCCTGGGCCAATTTTGCATGTCAATCCCAGCTCGCAGTGCTAAAATCAGACAAACGCAGTCGGGCAGAAGTGCTGATCCAGGAGAAGTTCTACCATGAGAGATCGCCCGATAAGAATTGAACTGCCGCAATTCCTCAGCGGCTGGAAAGAAATCGCAAATTATCTGGGTAAGGGCGTGCGTACGGTGCAGCGGTACGAACTGCAGCTCGGACTGCCGGTGCGGCGTCCGGCGGGAAAACCCTGGGGTTCCGTCGTCGCTACGAAGGCGGAGCTGGATGCCTGGGTAAATGCAAGTCCGATTCGTGATGTGTTCCGTTTATCAAGAAAAGACGCAAGTAATGAGTATGCCGCTTACATGGACAATATGAAGCGCAATCTCGCGAGAATGATGCGACTGCGCAACCAGATGCTTGCCTTGCGGTCGGAAGTACGTCAGTCAGTGGAATTGCTGCAGAGCAGTATTTACGAATTGCAGGGCCAGTTGAACTCACACCACTTCGGGGACATATCTGTCTCGAATCTATTAGCTGACGATAGGAGCAACGAGAGCTCCCTGGTCCGCGATGAGTTGGATCGGGTGGCGGCTCCGGTGGATTATTGGAAAGCCAGCTAGCGACTTTAGACAATTATTAGGAGCAAAACACACTCCGCCAAACAGCCTATGGTTGTTTATCCCTTGCGAGACTTCCTGGTAAGGGCTGGACACCGATTCTGAAGTTGCCAGGCCGCAAGTGGCCTGAATTGTTACAACCTTTCGCGGTCAAGAGATATCAGAGAGCCGTGACTTCGAAAAAGCAGCAAACGGGTGGTCATGCGGCACCCAAGGTGACCTTCGACCAAATTCTAGCGTCACGCGAGAGGATGAATCGTGCCAGCGTTGAGTTTCTCAAAATCGATCTGCAGACAGCGTTCACCTTTCTAGGCGTCGCCAGGCAGACAGACGACCCGATAAGGAAACACCGCAACTGCCGGGCGGCTCGACGCGCCTACGACACAGTCGTGAAGCTCATGGGAAAAGTGAGGCTAAACAAGCAGGACAGGCAGACTGTCGTACTCGGATTGGAACATCTGAGGTCCGAACTGCAGGAATTCGGAGAGGCGTTCTAGGAGCTTTCCGCAACTCGAATCCGTTTGTATCCTCGTCTCAGGTATTAATCACATTTTTGCCATTCCCTGGCTTCACCAGATCACTGATGTCCATGAGGGTAACGACCACGCCATCAATCTTATTATCCAGCGTTCGGTAAGGCGTGATGCGAAGCTTAAAAACCTTGTTATCGCGGGTGCGCACCTGCTCGGTCCTCATGGTGACGTCGCGCATGACATCGAGCATCCAACGCTCGAGTTGAGGAACTTCGACATTCAGAGACAAGTGCGTGAGCGCCTTGCCCATATCCTGACTGGTAAAGCCAAACACTCGCTCAGCTTCGGGTGTAAACCGACGGATGTGCAGGTCTTCGCCCAGCATGATGATGGGAATGGTTGCGCTGTTAAGAATATTGACGAGATCGTTTGTAAGTTGCGTCAACTGCTGGTTGCGATGCTGAATCTCCTCGTTGACTGTGTTCAGTTCTTCGTTAGCGGATTCGAGTTCCTCCTTGGAAGTTTGCA
This sequence comes from Binatia bacterium, assembly GCA_035577905.1. Classification (GTDB taxonomy): domain Bacteria; phylum Acidobacteriota; class Terriglobia; order Terriglobales; family Acidobacteriaceae; genus Sulfotelmatobacter. Next base: position 36,069 of record DATKAP010000121.1, on the reverse strand, counting down.
ATTCCTCATTGGTACTCTGGAGTTCTTCGTTACCTGACTGGATCTCTTCGTTGGCGGACTGAAGCTCTTCGTTCGTGGCTTCCTGGGCTTCAATGATGGCCTGCAGATATTCCTTCGTGCTCGCCAGTTCCTGCTTCAATTGGCCGATCTGGACATCCTTTGCGTCGTCGACCTCCCTGGCAGATTTTCGGGAAGTGGGCTTTGGCTCCGGAGGCCGCATCACTCCCTTCTCCTCGAAGAGGATCAGGAAATGACGCTGGTCGCGGGCGGGAGTGCGAAAGGGAACAACCTCCACGCTAACCTTGAACCTCTCATTCGCGTCTTCGACGGTAATGCCGTCTTTGGAAACGACGACAGAATTGCGGCGGGCTTTCTCGATGAGTGAACGCAGTTCGTAAAGCAATCCGGAGCGCGCCATCTTGAGGAGATTAAGGCTGGCCCTGCCAGTGGGGAGTTCGAGGTAGCGGCTGGTACGTCCACGGCTTTGCAAAATCTCGAGTTCATCATTCACCACCACGGCGGACGGAACATACTTTTGCAGTAGGAGGCGATCGGCCTCGCGCTGCACGTCGGCGGGTGTTTTAGCGAGTTCGTTCTCCTTGCCTGGAACGTGCGGTTCTTCCTGGCGTCCGTCCGTGCCTTCTTGAGCGATCAGGGTGAGACCAAATGTGACCGGTGAGGGAACAGCTTTCTTCTGATAGATCTTTGCCCTGCGGTCCACCAGACCGAAGATTTCGGCTCCCGCTCCGAGCAGGCCCTCCGTGTTCCCCACTAGTAGGAAGCCACTCGGCTTCAAGGCATAGTGAAAGATGGGAATAACTTTCTTCTGCAAAATGGGGCTGAGGTAGATCAGCACATTGCGGCAGCTGATCAGATCCATGCGGGAGAAGGGAGGGTCGCTGAAGACGTTTTGCCGCGCGAACACGCACATGTCGCGTATGGATTTTGCAATCTGATATCCGCCTGGAACCTTGTGGAAGAAGCGGCGGAGGCGAACTTCCGAAACTTCGTTGACGATACTCTCTTTGTAAAATCCGGCTCGCGCCTTCTGAATAGCATTTTCGCTGAGATCTGTTCCAAAAATCTGAATCGGTACTTCAACCCGTAAATCGGAGAGTGTTTCGACCAAGGAGATGGCATGGGAGTATGTCTCCTCTCCGGTGGAACATCCGGGCACCCAAACGCGCACCGGGTCAGAAGGCAATCGATCGACTAGAATCTTCGGATAAACGACCTCGTGGAGACTGTCGAAGACTTCAGGGTTGCGGAAAAAGCTGGTGACATTGATCAGCACATCGCGGTACAAGGCTTCGACTTCCTGTGGGTTACGATTGAGGAGCTTGACGTAATCGCGGAGTTGGTTGATACGGTTGAGATTCATGCGGCGCAGGATGCGCCGGCGGATGGTCGCGACTTTGTAATCGACGAAATCAACCTTGCTGAAGCTTTTCAACAAACGAAAGATATCTCTCATCAGCCGTGTTGTACCGTCGAACTCCTCGCCGTCAACGGCCTCCGCTGGCGACGCGTGGCCTGACGGCTCCTTCCGAATGCGAATCAGTTCCTGGGCGATACGACCGGGTGGAAGAACGTAATCGACAACTCCTGCGGAGATGGCGCTGTTGGGCATGCCATCATATTTGGCAGAAGTCGTATCTTGCGCGAAGGTAACGCCAGCGCCGTCTCGGATTGCCGCGAGGCCGAGGGTGCCATCGTTGGCGGTACCTGACAGGATCACGCCGATCGCATTGGAAGCCTGATCATCGGCAAGCGATCGAAAGAAAGTATCGATCGGCATATGGTGGCCACGCACTTCGCGACCGACAAGATGCAGAATTCCGTTGGAGATCGTCATATCGGAATTGGGAGGAAGAACGTAAACCGAATTGACCAGGACACGCATTCCCTCGGCCGCCTGCACGACGGGCAGACGAGTCGTACGTGACAGGAGTTCGACCATTGCACTTTCGTGTGTGGGGTCCAGATGCGGGATAAAGACCAAAGCCAGGCCAGGCTCGGGGGGAAGGGCGCGAAGCAAATTGCTGAAAGCTTCGAGGCCTCCGGCAGAAGCTCCAATGGCTACGATGGGAAATGTAGCCGGTACCGGAGGTACTGCTACTGTGCTTGACCTTGGTTCCTTCTTGCTGCGGGGCTTCTTCTTTGGCGCCTTCGGCATAAATGCGCTCCGAAACTGCCGGATCCTGCTAGATGAATACCGTCAATTCTAGCGCAAGATCGGGGAGGCGCACTGAAGGGCCCCAGAAAGCACCGGACGCTGTGTCGTACATTGGCGCGGTTCAGCTACCAGCCTCTGTGATAAGGTTCAGGCGAACTGGGGTGCGGCGTTGGGTCCGTTATATGATTGGCAACGCTTCTACAAAGAAGCCGTTCTGGAGACGGATCGAAGCCGTCTGCCTGTCTTATCCGGCCGGCGCACGGTGCCATCAATGCTCGTATGGAGCAACTCAAGCAAGATCACCAAGTGTCGGAAGAGGAACTGCGGTCGATCGAGGATGCTCTCTCCGCCCTGCGCGTGCTGAAACGAGAACTGGATTGAGATTGACTGCTTCTCTCTTGCCACTCTTTCGCCTGACCCAGTCCTACACTGGCTGTCCTTCTTGCACAGGTTCGGAGGTCCGCGTCTGCCAATGGCTCAAAGCATAGAGGACTAGTTCGACTCGATTTGAGACGCCAAGCTTGTCATAAATCCGCAACAGTGATTTCTTGACCGTATTCTCCTTCAGGTTCAATTCCCGGGCGATTTCCCGATTGTTCAAGCCCTCCGTCACCAGATTGACAGTTTGCTCCTCGCGGGGAGTCAACACCACCTGGCCGCGCGAGTTGATCAAGCGAACCGACGGACCGATGGAGAGAGCGTCGATGATGTAGCGCATTTGTTCGGTGTTGGTCCAATACTGCCCCTGATGAACGCTGGTGATGCAGCGGCACAGAGATTTGAATGGCATGGACGCGAGACAGAACAAGCCGCGGGTTCCCGCGCGCAGGGAATTGACGACCAGCTCACGATCGTAGTTATCGAGCAGAAGCACAATGGCGAGGCCGGGAAAACTGGCGTGCACGCCACGAAGCAATTCATAGAGCCGATCACGGTCATCGGTGAGGCCGTCGGCAATCAGGAGCACATCTGCCGGATCCGTTTCGAGAACCGACAAACACTCGGACAAGTCCGCACGACAATTTGCGACTTTGAATGCTCCCTGCCGGCGCAGCGCTCCACAGAGTAGCTGTGATTGCGTTTGATTCGAATCCGCTACAAGTACACCGATGACTTCGGGGTTTAGTACGGACGAACTCATGATGCAAACCCTTCCTGTAGCAGCGTCCTAATTTTGGGGGAAGGGCTCGCGAAGTACGTTGATGCTAGCAATTGCGACTCATCGTCGCAAGTACAGGACACAGAAGTTTACTCACAATTTACAGCGCGTACAGACGGTCGCACGTCTTGCTCATGCAACGATCAGGATTCTAGCAACTTTGCTCAGATGTGTATGTGACGGCAGTCACACACTTTCGTAACACGAGTGAGAACGTGTTGAGGAATTGAACAGTTGCCGCGCCATCTTCTTCTCGACTCCCAAGCATCATGGTGACCCTGGTGACCATGGTGATCTACTTTAGTGGATGGCGAAAGGTACGATAGGTCACTCAGAAATCGTCTCGTGGGTACGCACAACACGTGCCCCCGAGATGAACAGCAGAGGAAGGTCGATGGCCCCACTTTGTGAGTCTTGAGGCGGACCGGTGCGCAAGGTACTTTGTCACAGAGCGGTTGACGGGCACTTGAGCACTTGTGAATCAAAGGCAGCACAACCGATATCGAGTGGCGGCATCCGTGACGTTCTCTTGGGAGACTGAAGATTCTCGTGTTCACCATGGCAAGGGCCAGACGCGTGACTGCAGCCTCTCGGGAGCATTTGTACTTTCCCCCGAAACATTGGCGATTGGCAGCGTCCTGCAAATGGAATTCTCCCTCCCCCGATTGCTGGCTGCCGGACCTGGAGCGCGATTGAAGACGCGAGGTCGAGTGGTTCGCGTCGAGCCGGATGGATTCGCCGTGCTAGCGGAAATGGGACCGAGCTCGCTGTTGCATCGTTCAGCGCGGCCCGTTGCCGTGGCACAGTGTTTAGAGAGTTAGCGAGTCAAGTGACGGCACCGGGTTCTCAGATTCTCGCGGATTCGCTCTAAGGCGCTGTGTTTATTGCAGTTAATTTGATTGTAGATGTCGAAGTGACGGGGCGGAGCTGTATCTAGTGGACATGAATAAATCAATCTCAGGCATGGCGTTCGGTGAGCAACAGTCAGGAAATCCGGAGTCGCAAATCTTTTGGTATGCAGCGTACACTGCATCGCGGCACGAGAAGACGGTCGCGGAGCATCTGCGGCAGAGAGATGTTGAATGCTTTCTGCCTCTCTACGAAACCGTCCGCCGATGGAACAACGGTCGACACCTTGTCCAGTTGCCACTATTTCCCAGCTACGTCTTCGTCCGCATGGAATTGCGCAACAAGTTGCGCGTCCTGCAGGTACCAGGGCTGGTTCAGTTGGTAACGTTCCAAGGTGCGCCTGCGGCCTTACCGGACTCGGAGATAGAGACTCTTCGCACCGCGTTAGCGTCAGGAGTGCTTGCCCAACCCTACCGCTACTTGAGCGTGGGGTCGAGGGTGGAGATCCGCCGCGGGCCTTTACAGGGACTGCGAGGAATCCTGCTGCGGCATCAGGGGCAGTTTCGAGTGGTGCTTTCCGTCGAAATGATCATGCGTTCGATTGTTGTTGAGGTGGACGCGTCGGATGTAATAGCTGCCGACCGCAAGGATTCTCGGCTTGCCCAAACGGGATCGAACGAGTCGGAGCGGGCTGCCGTCGCATTCGCGTAGGAGGTGAGCCACGCCATGATTCGCATTGTGCTTTCATTCACCGTTGCCATACTGGTTTCGAGTTCCGCGCTGACTCTTCGAGCTCAGACGAAAACGGCTGTCTCGCCATCCAACGCCGCATCAAACCCAGATACTGTCAGAACAACTCCCGGGCAGAGCGCCACAGTTTTGGACGAATTCGTGATCGGGCCGGGGGACGTTCTGGCCATCAACGTCTGGAAAGAATCAGAGATATCGAAAGTCGTCCCGGTGCGCTCGGATGGACGCATCTCGTTGCCCCTGATTGGTGAGTTGCAGGCGAGCGGGCTCGCTCCGAAACAATTGGAGGCGGAGATCACGAAACGGCTGAAAGATTATGTCGCCGATCCCTCGGTTACAGTCGTCGTCCAGGAGATTCACAGTCAAAAGATCAACGTGCTCGGGATGGTGAGCCACCCGGGATCTTTCCCCCTGGCCAAGCCGATGACGGTCGTAGATTCAATCGCGACCGCCGGCGGATTTCGCGACTTCGCCAAACAGAAAGATATCTACGTTTTGCACAAAGATGCGAATGGCAAACAAATCCGAATCCCTGTCAACTATAAGGACGTTATCAAGGGCTTGCACCCCGAGCAGAATATCGAACTGCAGTCGGGAGACACGGTGGTTGTTCCCTGAACGATTGATGAGAGAAAGTCGATTCTGGTCAAAATATGTATAGGAAGTTTTTTGGGCTCACTCGCAGCCCCTTCGAGATTTCCCCGGACCCGTACTTCTTGTTCCAAACGCCTCGTCACAACGAGGCGCTCGCATCCATCGTGCATGGCGTGATGCGGCGCAAAGGGTTCATGGTCCTTACCGGGGAAGTAGGTACTGGCAAGACCCTGATGGTGCGCTGTCTGATGGAACTACTGCGGACGCGGGGAGTGGCATCGGCGAACGTATTCAACCCGCGGCTGAGGCCCAAGGAGTTCCTCCATTATGTCATTGGGGACCTGGGAATGAGTCCCGCCAGCGCAGACAACAAGGGCATACTACTTCTGCAACTCTATAACTACCTGATCGCGCGTCAGCAGAAGAACCAAACGACAGTCCTCATCGTCGATGAAGCCCAGAATATGGATGTCGAACTGCTGGAGGAGATCCGGCTGCTGACAAATCTTGAAACGGCGCAGCAGAAGCTGATTCAGATTGTGCTAGTTGGGCAACCGGAGTTAGACCAGAAATTGGATTCTCCTCAGCTTCGACAATTGAAACAGAGAATCACACTGCGTTGCACTCTGGAGCCACTCGGGGAAGTTGAAACCCGCGCATATATTTGGCAGAGGCTGAAGAGAGCGGGCATGGCGTTCGAAGCGGTGCTGATCTTCCCTCCCACCACGGTCGCCCCGATTCACAGCTATACCAAGGGTATTCCGCGATTGATCAATATAGTCTGTGAAAATGCGCTGATCCAGGCCTACGCTCACCAGTCAAAAACCGTGACCGAAAACATTATTGATGAAGTTGCCAGAGACTTGCGCTTGCGGGTAACTTCGCTCTCGCCTTCGTCGGCGAATGAAAATGGGCTTACCGAGGGACAGCAAATTGTGGTTAAGTCCCTACAGGATTTGACAACCTTACTGGAACGCGCCACCGCAGGCTCTCTCCTCCAACAGCAGTCTTCGAAGTCTGAAGCGGAAATCAAGAATCGTGTAAGTTCTTGCTCCTTAGGTTCAAGGCGGCAAGGAACAAGCTAAGCATACTTCCGACTACTGACGGACTCCCCAGGTTTCCCTCCTCCCCCAATTTATTCGTCGGTCTTGCCGGGCAGTAGCCAACCCCAACCACTCACAGAGCCTTTCTCTCTCTCCCAGGGGGATTCATGTTCGCTCCAAGTACGGAAATTGCCAAGAAGTCCCTTCACGGTCGAACTGCGGTCTTTGGCCGGAAGCTCCTGATTGTGATCTCGCAGATTGCGCTGGTTGCGTTTGCCTACTATGCCAGCTTCCAATTGCGGTTCGAATTTACACTGCCGAAGGATGCCAGAGAGATGTTCGGCGAGTCGTTCGTAATTGTCATCGCCGTCAAGCTGGCAGCTTTTTACTGCTTTGGCCTCATCCGCGGGTGGTGGCGATATGTAGGAATCAGTGACCTTTTGGACATCACGAAGGCAGCTTTCACCGCGTCGGCCATCCTTTCGGTTCTGCTGCTGACGATTTTTCGAAATGAGGGATTTCCGAGGTCGATCATCGGAATCGATTGCCTGCTGACCATCCTCGTGGTGGGCGGAGCACGGTTCGCGCTGCGTGCCTACACCGAGGCGGTTGAGCGGCACGCGGGAGAGAAGAACACGCTGGTTGTGGGAGCTGGCCCGGAAGGAGCCAGCTTGGTACGCGACTTGCGGCAGAGTGCCGATGGCGGATGCAATCCCGTGGCGATCGTGGACGACGACATCAGCAAGGTAGGTATCAAGATCCACGGCGTCAAGGTAGTGGGCACAACGGAGTCACTGGCCAGCGTCATTGCCCGACATGACATCAAATGTGTGCTGATCGCGCTACCCTCTCCAAACAATAAGCAAGTGCAACGGATTATTGAGAACTGCCGGTCCTCACGGGTTGAGTTCAAAATACTGCCGACCTTGGGTAACCGGATCAACGGCCACAATGTGCTCGGGCTTCTGCGGAACATAAACGCGGAAGATCTTCTAGGTCGTCCACCGGTGTCGCTGGATGTGCAGGCCATCCGGGAAAAGTTGCAGGACAGAGTAGTTCTTATCACTGGAGCGGCGGGCTCGATCGGGTCAGAATTGGCACGTCAGGTTGCGAGTTTCCGTCCAGCACGGCTTATTCTTCTGGATCGGTCCGAGAACGATCAATTCAAACTCGCGATGGAGTTCGCGCGAAAATTCCCCGAGATTGACTACGTGACGGTGGTTGGAGACATCCTCGACGTGGGATTGCTGCGTGAGTTATTTGCGCTGCATCGTCCGCACTCGGTTTTTCATGCAGCGGCGTACAAACACGTCCCCATGATGGAGCAGAACTGTTTCCAGGCAGTGATCAACAACGTGCTTGGTACCTATAACGTGGCCCTGGTTGCACGGCAGTTCGCAGTTGAGGACTTCGTTGCCATCTCGACTGATAAAGCAGTGAATCCGACCAGCGTTATGGGCGTGACGAAGCGGATCTGCGAACTCATTATCCTGGCCCTGCAGCAACAGCAAACGAGATTCGTGGCGGTTCGCTTCGGCAACGTGCTAGGCAGCAATGGAAGCGTACTACCGATCTTTGAGCAGCAAATTGCTGAAGGCGGGCCGGTGACGATTACTCACTCCGATGTGACTCGCTATTTCATGACGATTCCGGAAGCGGTTCAGCTAGTGCTGCAGGCTTCCACCATGGGAAGGGGCGGCGAGATATTTGTTCTCGATATGGGCGAGCCTGTGCGGATTCGCGATCTGGCGACCAACCTAATTCGCCTCTCCGGTTTGCAGCCCGAGACTGACATCCACCTCGTGTACACAGGTCTTCGCCCCGGCGAGAAGCTCTTTGAGGAATTGTGCCTGGCTGCGGAAGACACGAAACCAACGGCGCACGAGAAGATCCGTGTGCTGGATGGAGGATTCATCGACTTTCGGCAAGTGCGCGAGTGGGTGGATGAACTTTCTGCCTTGGCGACCGCCAAGAACGTTGGAGGTCTGGTGTCGAAACTGCAAGACATCGTCCCCGAATATACGCCCAGTCAAGGCTTGGTCGCGCAATGCGATGTCGACCGACATGATTTTGCTTTACGGCGCGGCATGGAGCGCGCCTATCTAGTGGCTCCGATGAGGGAACCGGCGCCTGCGCGGGCCCGCGCGGTGTAATTCCGGCTGCCACACCCATATTTCCTTACAGTGTTTCTTATCGAACCAGGAGACAAGTTGTGAGAGCTGAGTTCTTACCGTTTCATCTTCCCGACATCGACGACGCCGAAATCAGTTCCGTCGAACAGACTCTGCGTTCCGGGTGGCTAACGACTGGGCCGAAAGTCAGGGAATTTGAACGACAGTTCGCCGAATTTGTGGGAGCGCGTCATGCGATCGCGGTGAATTCGTGCACGTCTGCCCTACATCTGGCGCTTGATGCAATCGGGATCAACGAGGGAGATGAGGTCATCGTTCCGACTCTGACTTTCGCTGCTACGGCCGAGGTCGTCTTCTATCTGCGAGCACGGCCAGTACTAGTGGACTGTTGCCCGAGAACTCTCAACATCGATCCGGATCGCATAGAGAGGGCGATCACGTCTCGCACACGCGCGATCATCCCCGTTCACTTCGCCGGGCAACCGTGCCAGATGGACGTCATCCGTGACATCGCCCAACGTCACAATCTTGCCATTATCGAAGATGCAGCGCATGCACTCCCTGCGCGGTACCGCAACCAGATGGTAGGCACGATCGGCGATATCACCTGCTTCTCCTTCTACGCAACGAAGACCATTACAACCGGCGAAGGCGGAATGATCACGACGGACAATGATGAGTATGCCGAACGCATGCGCATCATGAGCCTGCATGGAATAAGCAAGGACGCCTGGAAACGCTATACTGCGGAAGGATCGTGGCGCTATGACATCCTCTTTCCCGGATACAAGTACAACCTGACAGATATTGCGGCAGCGCTCGGAGTGGAGCAACTGAAGAAGTGCATCAGGTTTTACGAAACTCGCAAGCAGATGGCTCACGAGTTTGACCACGCTTTCGATCACGTCGACGCACTTACAACCCCCTACGTGGATGATGCGGTGGAACATGCATGGCATCTGTATGTTGTTCAACTTAACCTAGACCGTGTGGCGATCACTCGTGACCGATTCATTGAAGAGCTGAAGCGCGCCAATATCGGGACCAGTGTCCACTTCATTCCGTTGCATCTGCATCCGTTCTACCGCGATACTCTGCATTACGATGCACGAGATTTTCCCTGTGCGACACAAGCTTTCGAACGAATCATTTCTCTCCCTCTATACACGAGAATGAAGCCGGCGGACCAGCAAGACGTCATCGATGCGGTACAAGACATTATCGAGAGCCATCGACGATGAAACGTTGTTTTGACATCATCGCCTCGGCCGCCGGGCTCATTCTGCTGACACCGGTTTTCGGTATTGCCGCGCTGCTGATCCGGCTCACGTCGGGGAGACCAGTTATTTTTCGTCAACAACGAATGGGCCGTGACTTTCGGCCGTTCACCATCTACAAGTTCCGAACGATGGTGGTGGATGCGCAACTCAGGGGAGGAGCGATCACTTGCGATCGCGATTCGAGGATCACACCAATCGGCGCGATCATTCGCAAACTAAAGGTTGACGAACTGCCACAACTGCTAAACGTCTTAAAGGGCGACATGAGCCTTGTCGGGCCTCGACCTGAGATGCCCGAATTTGTCCGGCAGTTCGAGCAGGACTACCGAGTCATCCTTCAAATCCGCCCAGGCATCACCGATCTCGCATCCCTCAAGTATCACAACGAATCGGAAGTCCTTGCGAGGTTCGAAGATCCATCAGATGCATACATTCGATTCATCCTGCCTGACAAACTCTTGCTCGCCAGGGAATATGTGAATCGGTCTTCGCTGCTCTTTGACATTGGGCTGATTTTGAGGACGCTCCTGAAAATAACCCACGTAGGATCGCGCATAGGGGCTGTCAGCTGATAGTTGACGGCTTCCCAGACGTAGCTCCTGAGGTGTTTCCATGAAACCCTGGTTGATTCTCGTTGTGGTCTTGGCATCAGTGGCTGGATGCAGTGCGCAAGCAAGTGAGCCTCCTGCTCAGCAGAGCGTAGGGGAGACGCCAGCTCCTCCGACGATGCTTGGACAAGATATTCCACGTGGACGTCCTCTTGAAGGCGCTGGCCCGAATTACCTAACTGGCGGGATTTCAATTACTCAGATGTACACGGACAACGCAGAACTGACAAACAGCAATCCTGTGGACGATCTTAGCTACGAATTCTTGCCACACTTGGCGCTGGTCCATTCGGCGCCACGACTGACCTATGATCTCGATGCCATGGCAGGTTTCGTCGTGAACCGTACGCTAAGCGACCGGAATCGAGCAACACAAACTGGCACAGCGGATTTGTCGTACAGGATGACGCAATTCACTGCGTTGCGCCTGAGTGACAGCTTCTTGAACACCACTGGTTTATGGTCCGGATTGAATTCAGGAACGGATACATCGGGAGGCGGTATTGGAGCAGTGCAACAGCCGAATAGCTCGATCTTTACGTATGAGCAATTTCGGTCGAACACAGCGTTAGCAGAACTGTCGGCTCAGCTCAATGCAAATTCATTTGCAGGTGTGCGGGCAACACATTCCTACACATGGTTTCCGAATGGGGCAAATTCTCCACTCGCCGGACCACTATACGACGGACAGGTATACTCGGCTGAGGCCTTCTACAATCGTCATCTCACCGCACGTAACTGGGGCGGCATTACGATCCGCGCCCAAAGGTTCGACCTGGACAACTCGGTTGGGCGTACAGACACTGGTAGCCTCCTGTTTCTTTACGGAGTAAATATCAGGCCGAACGCGAGTCTCTCGTTATTCGCAGGGCCTGAGTTGTCAGTCACGGCGGTTCCGCAAGGCATTCCTCTCCCGCCGACTCCCTTCCAGAGACGTTTGTGGTCGCCCGCGACCGGAGCAGTTCTCAGTTGGCAGGGCCACACAACGAGCACGTGGGCATCTTTCAACAGACAGATCAATAGTAGCGGGGGTCTGTCGTCCGCCGTCACTCTGACCAGCGTAGGCGGCAATGTTCTGAAACAGCTCGGGCGTAACTTCGCGTTTGGACCGGGATTTGTATATTCGGAGAGCGTTCCGATTACTGAAACGCAGACGATCCGAACATATTCTGGCCTTGTTCAATTCACTTACTACGTGGGAAGAAACTATCAAGTCAATGGCGGCTACGCCAGAGACGAGCAGCGTCCGGTTGGTACCAACAACAGCGCTTCGGCGGACCGGGTGTGGATCTCATTCTCATTGGATTTCATAAGACCACTCGGCAGGTAGCCTGGCCACATCTTCGGGAAGATCATACAATCATGAGCACTGAACACCTTCAACAATCTCTCGCGAAATATCTTGGGTACTGGCACGTTATACGCCGCCACTGGACATATGTATTAGTCGGATCTTTTACCTGTCTGCTCACACTAACAGTCGTAATTGCACGGTTGCCGAATGAGTATGAAACCACCACCACGATATTGGTCGACCCGCAGCAAGTGCCAGAGCGATATGTAACCGCCGCCGTGAATTCCGACCCGGGAGAGCGCTTAAATACTTTGACTCAGCAGATCCTGAGCAGGCCTCGTCTGCAGGAAATCATGGAAAAGTTCCGCCTGTACTCCGAACTTAAAGGAAAGCTATCTGAGGAGGAACTGATCCAACAGATGCGGGAAAACATCCGGATTCAGGTTCGGCAAGGAAACGGACCGCAATTGAGTACCTTCACCATCACGTTCCAAGGTTCCAATCCCGCCGTCGTTGCGAGCGTGGCCAATGAGTTGGCGAGCAGTTTTATACGCTGGAATATTAACAGCCGTGAACAACAGGTCGAGGGAACGCAGACTTTCATATCGGCAGAGTTACAGACAGCTAAAACGAATCTCGAGGAACAAGAGGACAAGTTGAGGGTGTTCAAGATGAGTCACCTCGGCGAAACTCCCGACCAGACCGCTTCGAATCTGTCGGCTATTACAAGCGTGCGTTCTGCTTTACAAGCGAGCCTCGATTCGAGCAACCGTCTCGAGCAGGAAAAGCTGCTCCTCACGAGAGTACCGGCCGCAACCGCGACACCGGGCGCACCTGACCTGACTCTCAGCAAACGTGATCGTCTGGAGGCGGAAAAACGGCAGGTTGAAGATGAATTGCGACGCTTGTCTAACGCGTACTCGGATCGCTACCCTGACGTAGTCAAACTCAAGCATCGGCTTCAAGAAGTAGACACTGAACTGAGTTCGCTCCCTCTTGATACAGCCGTTGTAGGTGACACTCCGACTACGGAATTATCTGCCACCAAGGTACGACTGGAACTGATTGATAAAGAACTCAAGAGGATGAAAACGGAGCAGGCACAGATGCAAGCCCAGATCGCATCGTACCAGGCCAAAGTTGATGCCGCTCCATTACGCGAGCAGCAATTGGTGGAACTGACGCGCAACTACGATGTTTCGAAACAGCACTACCAGGCCCTGTTGGACAAAAGCTTTAATATCGAAATGGCAGCTAGTCTGGAACAGAAACAGAAGGCGGAAAGGTTCACGGTTCTGGATCCAGCTCAAGTTCCCGAGAAACCGATTAAGCCAAGACGCAAGCTCCTATTGCTACTCGCTACTTTCCTTTCGGCTGTGCTCCCCTGCATTTTGCTGATTGGCAAAGAAATGTTAGGCGGAAAGATTACGACAGAAGTTGAACTGAAGACCCTAGTTCCAGCCGGTACCCGGATCGTGGGCCTGATTCCATATATTGAAACTCCCGACAATCGGCTTAGAAGTACGCGAATGGGGACAGTCGCAGTACTGACAGCACTGGTGTTATGCGTATTTACTGTGTGGGTAGTCTGGCAGATGCGTTTCTCGCTGTAACAAAGCAAAACATCCGAATAGGCCATTCAAACTATGAGCAAGGTTTACGAAGCACTTCGACAGAAAGAATACGAAACGACCGGTTCCGGGTGCAATCAGGATCCCACGTTTGAGAAACTCGCAGAGGAACTGGATTCGATGCCCGTCCACTCCGAACCGGGAATCGTGGACCCGATATTTCAAGCGGCCTTCACCCTTGGCGAGGAGGAGCGAGAACTGCTACACGAAGTGCCTCCCCTGTTTTGCCCACCGTCTGTCGACGCGAGTCCCGAATCTTCAATTTCACCTAACGGGTTCCGAAGGCTAAGAGTTGGAGATCGCAAGGATTCGCGCTTGGTCTTTCAAACCGATCCGCATGGGCTAGCAGCCGAGCAGTTTCGCTTTCTTCGGAGAAATTTGGAACAAAAATTTCCGCAGGGAGCGGTTCTGTTGATGACGAGTCCCGCGCCAAAAGACGGTAAGACTCTTACCAGCCTAAACCTGTGTTGCTGCTTGGCAGATACAGGGCGTCCCACGTTGCTTCTGGAGGGCGACATCCGAAAACCCTCCGTTCATGCGTTGCTCGGTGGAGAGAATATTGCCCCTGGAGTAGAAGATGCTCTCTCCGGTGCTGTGGCTCCCGCCGAAGCTATACATGTTGTAGAAGAATTGTCCTTCCATGTTGCGATGGTTGCAAATCCGCCTGCAGAACCATCCCGCTTGATCAGCGGAACGGGGCCGAAGCAGTTCTTGGAATGGGCAAAAAGACAGTTTGACTGGATCGTTATCGATTCTCCTCCGGTGCTGCCGGCTGCAGACGTTACACAGTTAATGCAAACGGCAGATGCCGTTCTCCTTGTGGTGAGAACACACAGCACTCCGCGCGAACTCGCGATAAGGGCATTTGAATTATTGGGCAATCGTCTGTCCGGCGTGGTACTGAACGGTGCTACGGTTGACTGCAATCCTTACTACCGTTATTTGTCGGACTATTGCGAGAAGAACACTGCCCCAGAACCACGGAAGTTTTCGAACAGTACGCGATCCTAGACAACAAATCAGTCCTGTTAAAAGTCCGCTTTGTCTCGAAGATAAGTCAGACATTCCGAGTAAAAGGAAAAGTTAAAAAAGGATTCTTGCGTGCCAAGCCAGCCCAGCGTTCTACTTTTGATTAGCAGCGAAGGTTATTTCGGAGTGGAGAATATGTTGGTTAACCTCGCTGTCGCCCTTGCGAAGCAAGGATGTCGCTGCGCAGTGGCGGTCCTCTGCGATGTGCGTTTCAATCACACTGAAGTCGGTGACCAGGCCAGAGCACGGGGCCTTGAAGTCGAGATTGTCCATTGTTCTGGCCGCCTCGACTGGCGAGCCGTTGTCGCGATTCGAAGACTAATGACCGAGTACCAGGTGGATGTTCTGCACACCCATGGATACAAGGCAGATATCTACGGGAACTTCGCTTCTTGGAGCCGTCGAGTTGGGCTGATCGCAACTTGCCATAACTGGCCTCATCCGGCATGGAGCATGCAGGCGTATGCTGCGCTGGATCGCTTCTTCCTACGCACTTTCGATCGCGTTGTGGTTCTGTCGGAAGCGGTGGCTGGAGCTCTGAGAAACTCCGGCCTCCCGGAGGATAAGCTGCAAGCCATCGCCAATGGGGTTGACGTAGAGCGATTCCGAGAGGCGCAGCCTAGCCTCAAGAGTGGCTCCAGCAAAGCTAATGAGTCCTTAGTGGGATTCGTCGGTCGCCTGGTCCCGGGAAAAGGCGCAGACATACTGCTGCGCGCAGCGCCGCGAGTTTTCAGCCGTCACCCCAATAGCCGATTCGTGCTGGTAGGTGATGGTCCTTTGCGTCAAGAATTGGAATCGTTGGCGGAGCGACTAGGAGTCGCGGATCGCGTCCTCTTCACGGGCCTGCGCGAGGACATGCCACAAATCTACGCGTCAATTGACTTGCTCGTGCTCCCATCCCTATGCGAAGCCATGCCGATGTGCGTCCTCGAGGCGATGGCGGCTGGAAAGCCAGTGATCGCAACGCGTGTCGGTGCGGTCCCCCAGTTAATCGATCAGGACGAAACCGGTGTGCTAATTGAGCCTGGCGATGTAGCGGGGCTTTCGTCGGCGGTGCTCCAGTTGCTGGACGATCCGGAGCGAGCTCGTTGCCTCGGGGCAAAGGGGCAGGCCCGTACAATCGAGCAATTCTCGGCCGATTCCATGGCCAGACAATATCTCCAGCTCTACTCGGAAATCACAAACAGTAGCGAACAGCGGAAGAAAAGAGACAATGTCGAATATGAATACAATACCTGAGGCAGAATCTGTCCGCATTTCGATCGTAGTCGCGTGCCGCAACGAAGGAAACAGCGTTCGAAGCTTGTTGGAGTCGATTCTCAATCAGGATCTCGAAGATTCATGGGAAGCGATCTTCGCAGACGGAATGAGCACTGACCAGACGCGAGATATTTTAAGAGCATATTGTGCCCGTGATTCCCGGCTGCGTTTCATCGACAACCCGAAACTGATCGTCTCTGCAGGCCTGAACTCTGCGATAGCGATGGCCAGAGGTGAAGTAATTATCCGAATGGATGGCCACACGCGATATGCACCGGACTATTGCCGGATGTGCGTAAGGGCATTGGACACCACGGGCGCGGACAATGTGGGCGGACCCGCCAGAACTCAGACGGAGAGCATTCTCGGGCAAGCAGTTGCAACTGCGTTCCACTCACGCTTTTCGACCGGAGGCGCGAAATTTCACGACGTTAGCTATCGCGGATGGGTCGATACAATTCCTTACGGCTGTTGGCGAAAGGCCACATTGCAGAACCTGGGACTTTTCGATGAGACCCTGGTCCGCAATCAGGACGATGAGTTGAACCTTCGCCTGACAAAGAGTGGAGGAAAGATCTGGCAGGATCCCTCCATCATCTCCTGGTATTCGCCCCGCGCGGATTTGTCGAAACTCTTTCGTCAGTATTTTCAATATGGGTTCTGGAAAGTAGCTGTAATTCGTAAACACCGATTGCCGTCCTCCTGGCGGCACCTGGTGCCGGTACTATGGTTGATCAGCAACGTCGTACTCCTTGGTACCATGGCAATTTCGAAAGTAATGCACTTAGACGGGCATTTTGTAGCCGCCGGGCTTGTATGGCTCACAATGGCGGGCCTCTATTTATTCGCGACGCTCGTGGCTTCCTTCTCGGCTGCAAGCGGAGGCGATTGGATAATCCTTGCCTACCTGCCTGCAGTGTTTGCCACGTTTCATTGTTCCTACGGCCTGGGCTTCGCCTCCGGTCTGGTTCATTTCCGAAACCACAAGACTTCCCCACCTGCAACGTCGTCGGCATTTGCAAAGTTGACGAGATAGAGACGCTCGCAACAAACCCGCTTAAAGAGCACAGACAACAGCAGAAATAGGTTTCTGCGACAACATCGCGTTGATTTGCATGGCATCAATTTCTGAAACTCCCGAGCTGGAAACCGGCGGCACTCTGGTGATCCTGGAAGATCAAGGCGCACCGGAAAAAGAAACGGTAAGGCCCGCAGTCGGGCGCCTTCTGGGAGGTGAACTGAAAACGCTTGCGCGAGAGTCCTCTCATTACATGGCAGGACTGCTGTGCAACGCGGCCCTTGGACTCATTTCGTTCCCGATTTTCACGCGCGTTCTGCCCATTGCGGAATACGGCGTCATGGACCTCGGTCAGAGATTGCTGCTGGTGCTGACCATTGCTTCGAAACTTGGATTGCAGAACGCGTCCCTCCGCTTCTACAACCGCGAGAAGTTTGCCGCAGACCCCGCCGCAGCGCGCAGCTACTACTCCACGCTGTTCTTTGGCATTCTAGGAACCACATGCTGTGTTGTCCTGGCAGCTGCGCTCTTGGCTTCCTTTATACCGAAGACGTCGACACTGGGCCCTCTATCCGGTCTCGTGTATCTGATCCTGGGACTCGTTCTGCTGCGGGCAATGGGGTCAGTGTTCTGGGGCTTTTTGCGCATCGAACAACGGACCAAGACCTTCAATGTTTTGACTGTATGCACCAGGGCTACGACGGTTGCTGCTGTATGCAGTCTGTTGCCATTCATAGGCCACTCAGCTCGCACCTATTTCACCGGAACGTTGTTTGTCGAGACTGGCCTTGTGCTTGGGCTGACTATTTGGCTATTGTCGCGGGGAGTCTTGGCACCGAGATTTTTCACGCTGGATCTATTTCGTGCTGCGATAGGATATGGAACTCCCCTCGTCCTGTACGAACTGGCCTACGCTGTCCTGGTTTCAGCCGACCGTTTCTTGGTACGACATTACGTCGGCGCTGACGCTTTGGGATTTTACTCAGTAGCCTACGGTCTAGCCAACAATGTGAACGAATTCTTGGTCGCTCCGCTGGGTCTCGCTCTTATCCCGATTTACATGAGGATCTGGAACTCTGACGGAGCTGAAAAGACTTCCGCATTTCTCACAACAGCGTTCAATATTTTTGTGCTTGCAGGAGTCGGCGTCTTGGCGGCGATGTCTGCCGCGGGTCATTCGATCGTGATTTTTCTGGCTTCTGAGAAATATGCGGGTGCCGACCGCTTAATCCCAGTTATCCTCGCCGGACTTCTGGTTTATGGAGCAAATGTATTCGTTGCTGCCGGCTTGTTGATCCATAAGCGAACCGTGCAGATGTCGGGAATGCTCGTCATTGCCGCTGCGCTCAATGTAGGACTTAATTGCCTTCTTCTCCCTCGAATGGGCCTGATGGGTGGGGCCGTCGCAACTCTGCTCAGCTATTTGGCCTGCATCGCGATGCTGGCAACGGCATCGAATCGGGTCCTGCCGCTACATTCGGATCTGCTGTTGTTCGCAAAATATCTGATGTCCGGAGTTCTGGCCTGGCTGGCGGGATCACAAATCACTGTCCCGACCGCGTTGGGGGATCTGCTCGTCAGGTCGGTAGTTGTATTCGGAGTATACCTTGGTTGTCTCTGTTTCTTAGATGAACGCACCCGTAGCAGTGTGAAATGGATTCTTCGATGGATACAAAACAACCTTTCCTCCAGGCTCAGCAGCGACCTGAACGCTCACTGATTCATGTTTTCCAGGACACAACATGGGCCGTTGGTACATGCAGGCAACGCGTTAAGTGGACTACGCACTCTGGTCCGCCTTGCATACGTAACCACGCTCTTCTTGTTTGGGTATCTACGCCGGGCAAGGAGAAAACTGCTCGAGCGTGGTGCAATCGTCGTCTTAACCTTTCACCGTGTACTCGATGACGAATCGTATAAGAGAAGCAATAGCTTACCTGGAATAGTCATTCGAGAAGAAACATTTCACCAACTCTTGAAGTATCTTGTGCAGCAGTGCGATCCGGTCTGTCTCGACGGGGCAGTTCCGGGTGTCAGATCGACCAAATTGCGGGTTGCTGTTACCTTCGATGACGGCTGGCAAGACAATTTTCACAGCGCATTTCCAATCGCTCGGGACTACGGCTTACCTTTCAGCGTATTCATTTGCCCGGGACTCGTTGGACAGAATGCTCCTTTTTGGCCCGAGCAGGTTTCAGCATTGTTAAGGATTAATGGTGCGAGCCAGACCAAGATAGAAGAAGTGATAGAGAACTTGAAACAACAACCTGCCACGTGCCGTGATGCTTATCTAGAGTCTCTCCGTAAAACGTCCAATCGGAATTGGAGTGATGCTTCTGGAGCCGATCAGTTGCTGACATGGGACGACATCAGGAAGATGCGGGCCGAAGGAGTCAGCTTTGGGTCTCACACGTACACACATCAACTCCTGACTACGATCTCACCAAAATCTGCGGCAAAGGAACTCTACCAGTCAAAGAGCACAATTGAAGCGGAGCTTGGCGAACCCTGCGTGACCTTCGCTTACCCAAACGGAGACTGCTCCCTGCATACGAGGCAATGGGTTTCCGATGCTGGTTATAGCAAGGCAGTCACAACCCGCAAAGGGGCTTGGACAGCCGAGGGCGATCCGTTGTCCATTCCCCGCCTTAATGTCAGTGAGGGTAATGTAACCGGACTGTTGGGTCAGTTTTCGTCGATGATGTTTGAATACACGACGTTCTGGTGGGCCTCGCGCGCGCTATCGAAGTCGAAGACACACCAATCTGCACGGTGGTCCTCCGACCTCGAAGAGGACTCCATCGGACAGCAAAGACGTCACACACCCAAGCGCTCTGCGTCCCGTGAAAGTTCACAGAGTTAAACCCTAGAACCACAATACGAGCACAATTCCAGTGGGATTATCAGGTATATATCCTCATTCAGTCGTAGGCTATCGCGACGGAAGTGTTAAGCCGTCTCGGAAATTACGTGTTTGTCTGCTCGATTTGCTGCCTGCTGTGCCGTACTACACGGGCCATCTTTGCGCCGCGCTACAAGAGCAGGATGGCATTGAAGTGTCTCTCTGCGTCACGACCTATAGTCACGATCGGACCTTCTTTGAAAGAACAGGTCTTCGCCGGCGGAGGGGCTTATTGGATATTGCAGGACGCCTGCCCAGTTCAGTAAGAAAGCTTCGACGTGTAGGAAAGCTCGTCGAATATATCTTTAATCTAGTCAGGCTCGCAGTCCATTTCACGTTGTCGCCACCCGACGTACTTCACGTCGAATTCATTCCCCTGATGAACTACAATTTGCCGTTCGAAACATGGTTTCTAAGGCTAGCACGACTCTTTGGCAGCAAGCTTGTGTACACAATGCATAACTTATTGCCACACGAGACCCGTGAACGTCACCGCCAGGCGTATGCGACGATCTATCACCTGGCGGATCGAATCATTTGCCACGATGAACACGCAAGAAACAGGCTTGTGGCTGAATTCAAGATAGACAAAGACCGAATCTCGGTAATTCCTCACGGCGAACTGTTCGCGAATAAAATTCAAGAGGTCTCGGCCCCTCTGACCCAGACACAAGACAGAGAGTGCGTGGTATTGAGCCAAGGTATTATCCGGCCGTACAAAGGAATTCCATTCTTGCTGCAGGCTTGGAAGGCCGCCCGAAACGCAGGCCTGCAAGCGCAATTGAAGATCGTGGGAACCGGAGAGGAGAGCCTCCTCCGACAGATCGAGCAAGACATAGTTGCGCTGGACCTCGGATCAACGGTGCATTTTGATTTCCGTTTCGTCTCCGTACAGGAACTTGCCCGCTACTATCGAAGTGCCGACATTCTCGTCTATCCATATTCCGAAGTAACTACCAGCGGGGCGTTGATGACGGGAATTGGTTATGGCAAAGCGATCATCGCCACGGACTTAACCGCTTTTCGACAACTGCTGGAACATGAGAAGAATGCTTTACTCGCGCCGTGCGGTGACGTTGCAGGATGGGCCTCGATGCTCATCAGGCTTACGTCCGACTCCCATTTGCGTGCACGACTCGCACGCGGCTTGCAGGATACACAGTCTCTCACTCCATCCTGGGCTGAGATAGCTTCTGAAACATGTCGCGTGTATGAAGAGCTAGTGCCCTCGCGTCGGCGCCAATCTATCATCGCGCAAGATTGAATTCACGAATATGATTGCGACCCATCAGATTCCTAAAGATTCCGATCTTTCAACGCATGTGATCCGGAAGGAAGCGGAATTGTGGAGCCTAGCTTCCGAGTGGAAGAACTTATTCCGTAGTACAGAATGCAACGACGTCTTCCTGAGCTTTGAATGGCTGTCGCAATGGTGGGCGCACTTCGGACGGAAATTCAGGCTGTTTCTCGTCATGGTGCGTGCAACGAACGGCCATTTAGTCGCGTTGGCACCGCTTTACATCGCTACGTCCTGGAGGCCTCTACCCCTTCGGAGACTCGGGCTGATCGGTGACCGGCTTGTCGGTTCGGATCACCTCGGTTTTCTCGTTGAAAAGGCGTTTGCGTCGCAAGCGCTGCAGTCTATCCAGCACTTCATCGTGGATCATCGGAGGGAATGGGACTTCATCGAATTCACTAGTTCGTCCTCGGACTCAGATGCATTCATGCAGTTCGAGAAAATGATGGAGGCCGCGCAAATGACGATCCACCGAACTGTGTCGTCTTCCTGCCCGTATTTTCATTTGCCAGGCGCAACGGAAGAGTACTGGAGCAGTCTTCGGCCGAGACTCCGAAAAAACCTTAGATATCAGACCCGTAGTTTGGAGCGCGAGGGGCAGCTCAACTTTGTCACGATCGAAGATGTATCAAGAGTGGAGACCGCCATGGACGATTTGCTCCGGTTGCACCAACTCCGATCGGAGCGACGCGGCCGCCATAGTACTTTTCTTGATCCCAAAGTTACCCCATTCCATCGGGATGCAGTACAGGCCCTGGTCGCGGAAGGTGAGGCGCGGATTTTCTTCTTGGAACTCTCGGGTAAGCGCATCGCGGCGCTTTATGGATTTTCCACGGGCAGAAAGTTTTCGTACTACCAGTCCGGGGCCGATCCTGCATACAGCCGGTTCGGCGTCGGAACCTTGCTGATCAGCTCGGTCATCGAGTGGGCCATTCGTAACGGTTACAGGGAGTTTGATTTTCTGCGCGGAGATGAACCTTACAAACAGCTCTGGGCGACCCAGGCGACGCAACTGCACGATTTGACTTTCTTTGACTGTCGAGCCAAAAGTCGTCTCGCTCAGACGATTCGAGTTGTGCGCAATTCCTTACACGACTGGAAGGCGGCGCTCGTGCGAAGGGGGACACCTAGTTCCGAGCAGCGCGCGCAGGTCGCCACAACAGCATTATGAACTTCGGACTCGAATCCTATCTTCCGTATGGGCTGTATTTCGCAGCAATCATTGTGCTCCTGCTGACGATATTTTGGCGTCCGATCATCGGGCTTTTCTACTTACTGCCTCTAATCCCACTGCAAACAATAAGGTACCGGGTAAACGATCTGCCGCTCGGGGCGAGCCTGTTCGGCATCATGCTCCTTGGTGTGGCAATTGGGCAATGGCGGTTGGGGCGCCCCATATTCCCAAAAACACCGTGGAGAAAACTCCTCGCTGTGTTTGCTCTCTTCACCTTCATTTCGCTTTGTCTGGGTTCGCTGTATCTCAAGAAAACGCTGCCGTTCCCCGGCGATCCCCGATTCAGCGTCTGGCAAGAGTACATGATGATGCCTGCCCTGCTGCTGCTGGTGGCCTCAGTGGTACAGACCAAGCGAGAGATACAGGCGATGGTGCTGGTCATGTGCTTGGCGACGCTGGAACTCGACAAGAGCTTCTGGAACGAAGTGTCCGACAGGGATTTCTCCAGTTACTCCGACGACCTTCACGGAGAAGGCGGCAGCATGGGCTATGCCGGAGCTAACGGCTTAGCCGCCTTTGCTTCGCAAGCAGGCGCCTTCTTACTGGCTTTGGCTGCCTTTGAAAGAAGGAAATGGGTGCTTGCCGGATACTACAGCTTGGCGGCCTTCTCGGCGATCTGCCTTATGTACAGCCTCTCCCGCGGAGGCTATGCCGCATTCCTGGTTGGCTGTCTGGTGATCGGTCTCCTCAAACAACGGAAGATATTGCTTTTACTTGTGGTGTTCCTGTTCACATGGACAACTCTTGTTCCCCCCGCAGTGGAGCAGCGAGTTGGTATGACTTACAACGAACAGAGTGGTCAATTCGACGGTTCGGCCAATGCGCGCTTCTCAATCTGGTCGGACACAATAGAAGTATTCAATGAGCATGCTTTTCTGGGAACTGGGTTTGATACGTATGAGTACATGAATTTGCGAAGGGTTCCTTATTGGACCAAGGGTTACTACTCTGACACGCACAATTATTTCCTCAAGGTGCTGGTCGAAACCGGAATCGCAGGACTCCTCGTCTTCTTGTGGTTGCTAGCGAGGACTTTTGGCGAGGGATATCGTCTGTTCCGCCACGCTCGCGATCCGTTCTTCAAGTCTTTGGGTCTCGGCATGATTGGCTGGCTCGTATGCGCCATAACAGCCAACCTGTTCGGAGACCGGTGGACCTACCTACAAGTCAACGGGTACATGTGGGTCATTGCCGGCCTGGTGTACAGCGCACATGAAATCGAGAAACGCGGTGCCGAGGAGGGCGCAGCGAACATTACGGCCGTCGCGCAGGAAATGCCGTACTTGGAGACTCCGCCGGTGGGAAGCTTCGCTGACGAACCGAGTGCTTCCGACGTTCGTTGGGACTGTGCCGCTCCAGGTTCCTTCTCATTTCGACTATGACGCTTTCTGAAAACCAGCTCGGGCACGAGGATCGGACAATTGGACGACAACTTAAGGTCCTATTTCTGATCGACCGTCTTCACTGTACAGAAGGCGGGGCTGAGGGAGTGGTGCACAAGCTTTGCTCCTCTTTGCCGCAGTATGGATTTCACTGCATGGTCGCCACCTTTTGGGCAGGAGAAGGGGTAACTCAGAAATTCCCTTGCCCGGTCCATATATTTCCACTAACGAGCATCTACAGAAGGAAAGCTTTGGGATGCGCGAAAGATTTTGCGTCGCTCCTTCGCCGAGAGCGAGTGGAAATCTTGCACACATTCTTTCCCGCTTCGGATCTTTGGGGCGGAATGGTTGCAAGGCTGAGCGGCTGCCCTGTGGTTATTTCGAGCCGACGCGACATGGGAATACTGCGCTCGCGAAAACATTCGCTTTCGTATCGGCTTGCCAATCGTTTGTTTGATCAAGTTCAAGCTGTGTCCGACACGGTAAGAGAGTTCTGCATTGTTCGGGATCGTATCCCTGCAGGCAAGGTGGTCACGGTCTACAACGGAGTCGATCTTGACGCCATTGATGCCGCGGCATCGGCGGATCGCAGGTTGTGCTTTGGTGCAGACGATGGACAGCAGGTCATTTCTACGGTCGCCAACATTCGACAGGTTAAAGGTATCGACATACTGGTTCAGGCTGCAGCCCAAGTGGTTCGGAAGATACCCGATACGATTTTCGCCATCATCGGGGGTGCCATTCAGGAGCCCGCATATTGGGAGGCAGTGCAAGCGGCCATAAAAAGCATGGGCCTTCAGCGCAACTTCAGGTTTCTGGGAACTCGCAGTGATGTGTTCTCGCTTCTGAAACAGTCTGACATCTTCTGCCTTCCATCGCGAAGCGAAGGAATGTCCAATGCGTTATTGGAAGCAATGGCATGTCGCCTGCCGTGCGTGGCAACACGCGTAGGCGGAAACCCTGAGGTCGTCGTCGATGGCGAAAGCGGCTATCTGGTGCCCAGCGAAGATTCATCTGCCCTCGCCGCTCGCGTCATCAGTCTCTTGGGTAACCATGAGCGTTCGCGGCAGATGGGGCAGGAAGGACGCCACCTGGTGGAATCGAAATTTACGGTCCATCACATGGCCCAGCGGCTCAGCCAGTTGTACGGCGATCTTCTGCGGAGGCGAGGACTGATTTCGGTGTCGAGTGCAGTTCCCCTATCGGGTCCGCGCCGAGACGACGTTCCTTCTCATCGTAGAACAAGTCTCACATGCTAGGGTTGACCGAGTGTAGCTTTTTGCAACAGTTAACGTGGGGTAAGACGTGTAGGGACAATGTCCTTCCGCGTTCTGGGCTGTGTCCATCTGAGACTTGAGCCGTACAGTTATTGCGGTAACAATAGCAATGAGCAATCCTCTGCGGTTTACCATCGATTGCACCCAGCCCGAAAAAAACGGCCAAGAGCGATGAAAATGATGAGATTCCGATGGACACTTTCGATTTCGCTGTTGTGGGCTTCCACAGTTTTTGCCCAGAACCAACCTGTACTTCTCTTCTCAGATTTGACTTGGGGACCCAAGACAGGGTGGGAAGGATCCGGCAGCAAAGGCGCAGCCGTAACAGTTTGGGGAGCAAATCTCGGAAGCAGCGGCAGTGTTAATGCGTGTGGACAGACGTTGTCGAGCAGCGACTCAACGAGCGTGGCGGAATGGAGTGTAACTACCAATCCTCAGGTGCCCCGTGGACTCGCCAGGATTACATTTTGGCTTGACTCTTCCATGAGTGCGACTTGTACTGAAGGACTGGCCGTGAACGTGGGCGGACAAAGTTCCAACGTCTTGCCTTTCACTATTGCATCGGGAAATATATATTTCGTCTCAGCGTCCGATGGAAACGACTCCTATAATGGGTCGTACTCCACACGGAGCGGACATTCGGGCAGCGACGGACCGTTCGCACACGTCTACAAATTTAATCCGGCGAACGGTTTAGGCGACACCCAATACATCATGTACATACGCGGTGGAACCTATTCCACGGTCGATCCCTACGATGGAAACGCGGGCGCGCTGGTAGAGCTCTATGGACCCTTTGGAAGCGCAGCCCACCAAAAGGCACTGATTGCGTATCCCGGCGAACTCGCGAACATGAGCTTGGCTAATTGCGATCATGGGTTCGTATACCAAAATTACGATGCCGGCGGCCCTGGCGGTGGCCTGCCAGACAACTATTTCACATGGAGCAAGCTGAACATCAATGGAAGCGGGATTAATCAGGCGCAAGACGCGCTGGATATGTATGGGCAGTACAATCGAATTGTCGGAAACAACATTACTAACTTTCGGCCGACCAGCCAGTTGCAAAGCGGCTTCACTTTTGTAGGGGCCTCGCAGTACGGATCAATCTTTGGGAACTATTACTACAACAACGGGTATGATTCTTATGCTCACAACATCTACATCAAGTCGCAAACTGGTTATCCCGTTAGCAATGCGCTACTGACGACCCATGATATAGATGTCGGCTGGAACGAATTCAGCACACCTTACTCCAATGACAACCACGGTGGCACGATCTTCCTATCGCGCGAGAGCGCGATGCCATCGGGCTTTAATACGAATCACATCTACATCCACGACAATTACTTCCACGACGGCACGCAGGGCGATTTTATCTATATCGGAGATGGAAGCCCCGTAGACTATGTTTACATCTACAATAACCTGTTCAGCGGCGGTTCCTCCGCTGCCGGTACAACGGGCGCAATTTTCTTTCAAACCGGGGCGGGGCACGTATTTGTGTATAACAACACGCTTTATCAGGTAACTTCTCCCGGATCATCCGTTGGTAACGCTTGTATGTACGCAAGCTCTCCCAATTCATCGACGCAGATTCAAACGACGAACAATATCTGCTACGGACTACCCAACCAGACTATGTATACGATGGAATCAGGTGGTGGTTCGTGGACCTCGGCAAACGATCTGTTCTACAACCCATCCGGTGCCGCAGCTTTCTCCGGTAGCATCACGCGCAACAATCCCGTTCTCAATCAGGATCCAAAGTTCGTGAGTAACGGAAGCAACTTCAGCCTGCAATCGTCCAGTCCGGCGCGAGGCGCTGGCGCAAATCTTACAAGCACCATGGGTGGAAATCCGGCTGGCACGATTGACTATATGGGACTCACCTATTCTGCTTCTGGGGCATGGGATATTGGTGCCATTGCCGCAACCGGTGGAACAACAAGCCCTCCCCCCGTTCCACCAACTGGTCTGACGGCGACTGTGCAGTAATATTGCTACGATAAGTTAAGGTACGAGTCTCAACCCTACAATAATGTGTGGGGCACGAGACACCGAGCCTGCGTCTGATGTATCACTGACATCTCGCGCTTTCTACCCAGGCGGAATCTTCTTTCTCTGTCCCGGGGATTTCCCCTTCATTATGGCAAACATCGGCTTGGCTGTTACTCGCCCGAGCATGGCGGATCAGCAACGTGCCAGCGATACGGTCCTGCTTGCTGCGCGGAAGTCGCCGGGTTCTGCAGGGCGTTTTCCGACTCTAGATGGACTCAGAGCACTGTCCATTCTGCTCGTTTTGCTCGGACACTCAAATGGAACTCTCAATTTCCCGGCTGTTCCTCTGTTCGGCTTGTATGCGAACTTTGGAGTGCGCGTCTTTTTCATCATTTCTGGATTCCTAATCACAAGCTTATTGTTAAAGGAGATGGAAAGGACAGCACGAATCTCGCTGAAAGACTTCTATACGCGGCGTGTGCTCAGGATTTTTCCGGCCTTCTACACGTTTCTACTTGTGGTTTGTGCTCTCAGTCTGGGAGGAGTCATTCAGCTGCGGCCGCGTGATCTTTGGTTCGCGTTTACATATTTGATGAATTTTCATTTCGACCATTCCTGGCACGTCGGCCACTTGTGGTCATTGGCCGTGGAAGAGCAATTTTATTTACTCTGGCCTGCCGTAGTCGCGTTTTGCAGTCGCAGGCGGGCTTTTCAGGTTGCGGCAGCCGTGTCGATCATGTCTCCGTTCCTGCGGCTGACGGCGTACTGTCTTACGCCTTCTTTGAGGCAGGGCATCGGGCACATGTTTCCGACCGTTGCCGACGCACTGGCGATTGGATGCTTCCTTGCCGGAACGCGTGATTGGCTCCACGCACAAACCTGGTATAAGCGATTGTTGGAACCCCGCAATTTTGCGGTAATTGCAGTGGCCGCGGTATTGGCAAATCTGCTGCAGGATTGGCCCAGAATCTACATGGCCTTCGGCGAATCCATCATGAACGTCGGTATCGCGATCTGCATTGATCGCTGCATGACCTTTGAGTCAGGCCGGGTTGGACGCATCCTGGAATGGAGACCGCTTGTATTCATCGGCGTACTCAGTTACTCGCTCTATATCTGGCAACAATTGTTCTTAAACCGTAGTTCATCGGCATTGGTGTGCACATTTCCGTTGAACCTGATTCTCGTCGGATTGTGCGCACTTGCATCGTACTATCTTGTGGAGCAGCCCTTCCTGAGACTCAAACAGCACTTCTCCCACTCTGCGTCTACCGGATTAGCAGCCAACTCGTGCGGAACAACTTAATTGGAGTGCGCAGTATCCCCTAAGACAATTCCAAGTCCTGGACTGAGACCTATGACTATGACAACTGAAGTGGCCCTTTTATCCTTGGCAAGGCTGAACGATGCGCCCTGCACGCCCCTTGCCGAGGAACATGATTTCTACAATTCGTATACTTGGTGCCTCAATGCTTATCCGAGCATTGGAGAAGTGGTTCGGCATCTCGACGAAGAATTGACTCGGTTTCACGCTGCTGAAGCTGACTGGCGCCGCGACGAAATCGCGCGAAATGTGTACCTCCTTGCCTGTACGATCATTGACACGACCGATGACCATCTACTAGGCCGCCGCTACAACTTCTCAAAGGTCCTTGGCGTCTTCCCTGCCCTATCGCCACTCACGAAGGCTGCGCAGGCAACTCTCCACGCTGCGGGCGCCTCTTCGGCAGTTTCAGCGCGAGGCTTGTCGTCGTGGAGGGCAGAGTTAGAACTCGCGGTGATTGCAGTGGTACGAAGCATTCTGTTGCAGGATGCGGGCGGACCGGACGCCACCAAAGCGATTTCCCAGCTTCGAAGTCTGCTTCACAAAAGGATACCGGTGGCGCTTGCCGCGCGGCATCCCAGAATTCCAGCCGCATTCCGGTCGCAAGACCTGACGCATTTTGATGTCTTAAGTCTCGGCGCAAAGTTTGTTGCCGCTTTCCCTGACCGCAAGCGGGCGGTTCTAGTAACCGGTCTTCGCACTGCCGGATCATATTTCGCCGTCTTGCTGCGGTCCTACCTTGAGTCGCGAGGCTACACGAACGTTGAGTTTGTAACATTGCGACCAAAGGCTGGGATCTCGCCTAGAGAGAAGGAAATCACCGCGCGGAAAGCAGCTCAGAATTGCCTCGCTCTGTTGATTGATGAGCCGATCGCAACCGGAGCAACGCTGGGCAAAGGAATTGCATTGCTCACGAAGCAGGGCATTTCGATGAAAAATGTCGTTTTGCTCTTCCCAGTGCACCGGAATGGCCGCAACTGGAAGAGTCACGCCGATTCCGCGCCAATCGTCGCCTGCCGCATTCTCACCTTGGAACACGGCGAGTGGTACAAGCACAAGCTCATCTCGGCTACTGGGCCGCAAGTGCTCAAAGATTACTTCGAGTCGCAGGGCTGGCAGGCGGAGATTGACGAAACCGGTGCTGAAGGCGCCAATGCTCGGCTGAACGAAATCTCTGAAGACAAATACCACACGCGTCTGAAGTGGGTGTACTCCGTCCGCCTATCCCGGCCTGGCGAAACGATCACCCAGCAAGTGATTGCGAAGAGCGTCGGATGGGGCTGGCTGGGTTATCACGCTTTCGTAGGAGGACAAAAGCTAGCGAAGTTTGTGCCGCCGATCATCGGACTGAGAGACGGTATTCTTTACAGCAAATGGGTGAATGACGAAGGGAAGATCTCGCGCGATGAAGTGGTCCGAACACTCGCGAATTACACCGCGACGAGGACCCGCGAACTTCGGCTAAGCTCCGAGTCGCGTACGGACGTGTTGCGTGATAGTCAGGCTGCACGCGGGATCGAAGAACTGGCGGGGCGCTTGAGCATTGCATACGGCAAAGCAGGCGGATTCCTTAAGAGAGCTCGCATGAAGCGGGAGTTGGCAGCGATGCAGTCGCACGAGCCAACTCTGATTGATGCCAGAATGCGGAGCCTGGAGTGGATCGCGTCGTCTGGGTCCATGCTGAAGAGCGATTTCGAGCAACATGGCATGGGCAAGCATCAGCTTAATCTGACGGATCCGGCCTACGATCTGGCGGAAGCGATCCTGCACTGGAAGCTTTCACCTGCGGAAGAGGAGGAACTCCTCCGAACCTACGCGGCCGAGAGCGGGGATCAGAATGTGTACGCCCGGATTATGCTTCAGAAGATTCTCGCCGGGTCCTGGTCGCTCGACCGTGCGCTGGAGAACCTGAACGATCCGCGGATGCGAGCACGGCACGAGGAGTTCAATCAGAAATACATCGATACATGGAATTTCCTTGTCGTGCACACAGCCCGCTTCTGCGCAAGACTCTGTCACAAACCTGCGCAGATCCGTTGGAGTTCCCCGCTAGCGGTTCTGGACGTGGACGGTGTTATTGATCAGCAGGTATTTGGATACCCCTCGACGACCTTCGCCGGGATTCAGGCGATTTCGTTGTTGCATCAAAATGGATTCGCGATCGCGTTGAACACTGCCAGAAGTGTTCCTGAAATGAAGGAGTACTGCCAAGCTTACGGATTCGCGGGCGGCGTTTCGGAATACGGAGCTCACGTCTGGGATGGCATTTCTGGGCGGGAGAAACTACTGCTGTCGGATGAATCTCTGGAAAAGCTGGAGCACGCTCGACGGGCCTTGCGCCAAATCTCCGGCGTATACCTCAACGATGATTATCAATATTCGATTAAGGCATACACGTATGAAAAAGGTCGGTCAGTGCCGCTGCCCAAGATCATGGTTCAGGATCTGTTGATGGAACTCGGACTGGAAGATCTCAGTATCCATCCGACATTTTCGGACACCGCGATTCTTGCCAGTGAGACCGACAAGGGACGCGGCCTGACGGAACTCCTCAGTCTAACCGGTCTCGAGAATGCTGAAACGTACGCGGTTGGCGATTCAAGCCCCGATCTGCGAATGTTCCAGGTAGCCACACACAGCTTCGCTCCGGGCCATATCGCGTGTGCAGCCTCGGCCAAATTGATAGGCTGCCGGATCGCAAGTCAGGTATATCAGAACGGGTTCCTGGAATGCGCTCAGGCGATCGTCAAGTCGAACGGGAAAAGTGCTGAGGCACCGACCATCAGCATGGAAACACTTCCTGTGCAAGATCGGTACCTTATTAACACTTTACAAGTAGCCGATCGAAGCGCCCTGAAGTCGATGGTCCGAGCCATGCTCGATCCATCTGTTATCCAGAACTTCATCGCTGATTAGGCAAACCCCTTCCCCAGTGCTGTTAAACACCGCTGTGCTTTACTGTTCTGCAAACTGAATACTGGAGTTGTTGAAGGATGAGTGGGATGGCACCGTATCTTTCGATGTTGACGATCATGCTTTTCACTCATCCCCTTCTCGCGCGAGAGCCTGTTGTGGTGCAATCCGCTAAATGTCAAGATTGGGTCAATTATTCACCTAGTTACCAGTGCTCATTTCACAACCCGACCTCTCCCTCGAGCGCAATTGTCGTATTTGCGTTGGCGTCAGGAACCCCTGCGGTTGCGGTTACGAAAGTGACCGATGATCACAAGCCGGATACAAATACATATGTGCAAGACTTGCGTTACCTTTTTGGTGAGGTACAGAGTGTACATTTCTACTCCTCGGCAGCAGCAGGCAAGACACGCACCGTTACCCTAAATGCGAATGAATCGACGCACTTCCAGGTTGTTCTGATCGAGGTTGCTGGGCTAGCGCCGCAACAGCCCCTGGTAGATCGCACTAGCGTCCAGGACAACGGCTACAACAGCGGCAAGACATTCACCTCGGGGATAACAGAGATAACCACCAAGGCCACCGAGCTTCTCGTTGGATGGACTGAGCAAGCATACCCCAATGTGATGACATTTACCGATACTTCGTCTTGGAAACTGGTCGAGCAGGAACCAATCGGAGGATCGCGGATCGCCTATCGCACCACTAGATCTCTTGGTACATTTGAGTATACCGGCACTTTTAACGGGACAGGTGATTACCGTGTAGGTGCAGCTATTGTCACTTACAAAGCGGCCGACGAATGACCGGTGGCGACCTAGTCTAGCGCTTTTGTAACAATGCGCCAGCACATTAGGGTTGATCGCCACCTCATTCGAGGCTGCATAACGTACCCGTTTACATCAAGTTCCCTTTGGTCGACTGTTTCTCACAAGCGCTCCGTTACGTTTCTCGGACTGCAAAGGGCACTTCGGACGCTTGCGTGCTGTAGGTTCTGTTTACATGTTTCCCCAACCGAGATTTGCCTAATTCACTTCCAGGAGCTTCTATGCGGTTCTCTAGCTTTCGTGCAGTGGCGAACTCTACACCGAGTTTCTTGCCGCCAGGCGGCAAGTATTTTCTGCTCGCAGTTCTGGCTATGCTACCTTTTGCGAGCATTGTGAGCGCTCAGACACTGCCGCCACCATCGCAGCCGGTCAATGTGATTATCGATTCTGACTTGTCACACAACGCGGATGATGCCGGCGACCAAGCAATGTTGTGGGCACTAGCGGGCCAAAAGAAGGTCAATGTGCTGGCTGTCATTATCTCGTCCACTAATGACTACAGCGCGCCGGTGGCGCATGCCATTGCAACGTATTATGGACATCCCAACGTACCCATTGGGGCGAATCACTCCAGCATTCCCAATGACTACGCGGCTTATGCGAGCTATTACACGCAGCAGGTTGCCGCTCGGTTCGGGAACCCTTCCGACACCCGATTCAACTATCCTGATGCTGTGACGGTATACCGGCAAGCACTGGCAGCGGCACCCAACAATAGCGTTTATATCCTCTCGGGAGGCTTTTACTATCCAATGATGCAACTCCTGCAGAGTGGCCCGGACTCGATCTCACCTCTGACCGGATTGCAACTCGTGGCACAAAAGGTGGCGAGACTCATTATTGTCGCTGGCAGTTTTCCCGATTCGGGGACGACTGACCGCGGCAACATGCTGACTGACCCAGATTCGGGCAGCTATGTCGTAGCAAATTGGCCAGGAGAGCTGGACTGGATGCCAGATGATCAGGCCTGGAACACTTTTACAGGTCCTGGAACCACAGGAGCTAGTGCCGATCCCACCAAGAATCCAGTAGCGTACGCATACGAGCTCTACTGCAGCGGGGGAGGGTCTGTGCCCGACCAAACATACTGTGCCAATAACACGCCAGGATGGGCGCAATTGGGAGAACTCTTTACTGTCTTTGGACTGGGAAGCAACTTTGTGGTCGGGGGACTGAACGGCTCTACCGTCGTGTGGAACAGCAGCACTTCCGAACCTGGTCGCATCATCTGGTCGCAGAGTCCTAACCGGCACCAGTCCTACTTGCTCCTGAGTGATCCCAGCGCGGACCTGAGCCCGATCATCAACCCGCTCATCCAGTGGGCACCACCTACAACGGGTGGCGGCGGTGGCGGCGGAGTCGGCACAGTCTCGGGAACAGTTACGCAGGCAGGAGGTAGCACACCAATAGTTGGCGCCACCGTCACAGTGGCCAGCACATCGGTGATCACCGACACCAACGGGAACTACTTGTTTCCCAATGTTCCGACTGGCTCCTATACCGTGACAGCTTCTTACCCCGGCTACCAGTCGGGCAGCCAGGTTGTTACTGTTTCTTCCGGTTCAACGACAACGGCGAATTTCAGCCTGGCCGTCAATAATTACACGCTGCGCGTCAACGCCGGTGGACCGAGCATCACGGACACAACCGGTAACGTTTGGCAGGCTGATTTCGGGTCCAATGGTGGTTATGCCTTTTCCACATCGGCATTGATCACTGCGAATACCGGTGATCCACGGCTGTTCCAAGACGAGCACTACTATCAGGGCAACTGGAATTACACGTTTACCAATGTGCCCGATGGAACCTACACGGTGAATTTGTATTTTGCCGAAATCTACAGTGGATGCTTCTTCGCCGGTTGCAGGGTGTTCGATGTCTTGGTTCAGGGAAACACATTCCTCTCGAACTTCGACGTTTATGCAGCCGCCGGCGGTGGCAATATCGGTATTGTCCGTTCTACGACCGCCACCGTAACGAACGGAACGCTAACGATTGCATTTCAGGCTCCCACGAGCCAATTCCCCACAATTAGTGCAATCGAGATTGTGCCGGGATCATCTTTGGCGCAATACGGTAGCGTCTCCGGTACTGTCGAGGATGCCACAACTTCGGTCCCAATTGCAGGCGCCACGGTGAGCCTAGGTAGTCTCTCTGCCGTAACGAATAGCAGCGGAAGTTACTCCTTCACCAATGTTCAACCCGGTACGTATACGCTAACCGCATCTGACTCGGGTTATCAGAACGCCAGTCAGTCGGTTACTGTAACTGCCGGCAGCATTCTGACAGACAACTTCAGCCTCGTCGCCAGCAATTTCGCCTTGCGAGTGAATTCGGGAGGCCCAGCAATAACTGATACGAACAGCCACGTTTGGCAAGCTGATTTTGGATACAACTTCGGTTATGTTTACTCCACAACGGCGACGATTACAGCCAGCACCGGTGATCCACGGCTGTATCAAGACGAGCATTATTATGCTGGCGATTGGAACTACACATTCACCAATGTACCTAACGGTACCTATACGGTGAATCTGTATTTCGCTGAAATCTACAGCGGATGTTTCGTCGCTGGTTGCCGAGTGTTTAATGTCCTGGTGCAAGGAAACACGTTCCTGTCAAATTTCGACGTGTATGCAGCTGCGGGCGGCGGCAATGTTGGTATTGTTCGCTCCACCACAGCTACAGTGACGAACGGAACTCTGACGATCGCGTTTCAGGCCCCCGTCAGTCAGTATCCAACAATTAGTGCAATCGAGGTGCTGCGGAACTGAACGGCTGAACAAACTGACACACAAAGCCCTCCCCCAAAAACTGTCAACCCGTGGTCAGTGTAGGGTTTCTCGGACATCTTCTGAGGCGTCCGCCCCGACGTCATGGTTGCATGTAATGACCTGGTGTATCCCGACATCGACGCATGATCGATATTCGTGTTTCCAATAAATCTATCTCCAAGGAGGTTGTAGCCATGTCATCCTCCAGACTCCATAAATCTCTATGGCATGACGCAATTGCTTGCTTGTTTTCATCACGGACAATGCAAAAGCATCTGCTAATTACGTTTCTACTCGTCATAAGCTCGGCCATATCTTCGAATGCACAGACACTGCCCCCACCGGTGGCGCCAGTGAATGTGATCATCGATTCTGACATGGCTCACAACGCCGATGACGCCGGGGACCAGGCCATGATGTGGGCGCTCTCTGCCCAAGGTCAGGTGAATGTCCTTGCCGTCATCATCTCTTCCACCAATGACTACAGCGCGCCGGTCGCGCACGCCATCGCTACCTATTACGGGCATCCCAACGTTCCCATCGGGGCCAATCACTCCAATATCCCCAACGATTACGCCTCCTATGCCAGCTATTACACGCAAGAGGTCGCCGCACGTTTCGGCAACCCGTCCGATACCCGTGCCAACTATCCCGACGCCGTCACCGTCTACCGGCAAGCACTAGCCGCCGCTCCCAACAACAGCGTCTACATCCTCTCGGGAGGATATTACTACCCACTCATGCAATTGCTGCAGAGTGGCCCGGACTCGACTTCTCCGTTGACCGGAATGCAGTTGGTGGCACAAAGGGTCGCCAGACTGATTATCGTGGCTGGCAGTTTCCCCGACTCCGGAACTACCGACCGCGGCAATATGCTGATCGATCCGGACTCAGGTAGTTATGTGGCAGCCAACTGGCCCGGGGAACTGGACTGGATGCCCGACGATCAGGCATGGAACACCTACACCGGACCAGGAACCACAGGTGCCAATGCTGATCCAACCAGAAACCCTGTGGCGTACGCTTACGAACTCTACTGCAACGGGGGAGGCTCGGTCCCCGACCAGACATACTGTGCCAACAACACCCCCGGCTGGGCGCAGTTGGGAGAACTCTTTACCGTCTACGGATTGGGAACCAACTTCGTGGTCGGCGGCCTGAACGGCTCCACCGTGGTGTGGGACAGTACCACCTCCGCCCCTGGTCGCATCATCTGGTCGCAGACTCCCAACCGGAATCAGTCTTACCTGCTCCTCAACCCGCCCGGCGCCGACCTGAGCTCTATCATCAATCCACTCATCCAGTGGATCCCCGG
>DATKAP010000120.1:0-39642 GCA_035577905.1 Binatia bacterium | reverse complement strand
CCGAAGAACACCGCAATGAAGATGTTTAACATCCCCTTCTGCGCATACTGCGTGCAGATTGCGACCACCTTCTTGCTGTCCGCGACGGATGCCTTCTCTACTCCTTCCAGTTTGATGTTCGCCTTGATGAACTCGACGGCCCGGTAGGCGCCCGTGGTCACAGCCTGCGTGGAAGCCCCGGTGAACCAGTAGATCATCGCTCCGCCAGTGATCAGCCCAAGAAAGAAGGGCGCATACAGCAGCGAGAGCTTGGCCACCCCGGCAGCGTCGGTGAGCCCGTTGGTCAGCGCCATGATGATCGAGAAAATCATCGTGGTCGCGCCGACGACCGCCGTGCCGATCAGAACTGGCTTCGCCGTTGCCTTGAACGTGTTACCCGCACCATCGTTGGCCTCGAGCAGATGCTTGGCCCGATCGAAGTTCACGTCTATGTTGAATTCTTTCTTGACCTCCGTTTGCACGTTGGGTACCGCTTCGATCAGCGACAGTTCATACACCGACTGCGCGTTGTCGGTCACCGGACCGTACGAGTCGACCGCGATCGTCACTGGACCCATGCCCAGGAATCCGAACGCCACCAGTCCGAATGCGAACACGGCTGGTGCCAGCATTCCCGCTGCCACCGCAAGTCCCATCGTGCTCATGTAAAAGGCAATCGCCATCAGCATCATCATGGCGAGACCCAGGTAATAGCCCGAGAAGTTGCCTGCTACGAATCCCGACAGGATTCCCAGCGATGCTCCGCCTTCCTGCGCGGAGGTGACCACTTCCTTTACGTGCCGCGACTCAACCGAAGTAAACGCTTTCACCAGTTCCGGAATCAACGCGCCCGCCAGCGTCCCGCAAGAAATGATGGTCGAAAGTTTCCACCACTGCGACTCGTCGGAGCCAAGCGTAGGGATAACGAAGTAAGAAATCAGGTAGGTGAGTCCGATCGAGACAATCGAGGTAATCCATACCAGTGAGGTTAATGGAGCCTCAAAATTCATTTCGTTGGCCGATCCGTATTTCGCCTTCGCGATGGCGCCATTCAGAAAGTACGACAAAGAACTCGAAACCAGCATCATCACACGCATCACAAAGATCCACACCAGAAGCTGGACTTGAACCTTCGCCTGAATCATTGGATCAGGGCTCTTGATCGCTAACAGAATGAACGTGATCAGCGCCACGCCCGTGACACCGTAGGTTTCGAATCCGTCAGCGGAAGGCCCAACCGAGTCGCCGGCGTTGTCACCGGTGCAGTCGGCGATCACGCCCGGGTTGCGCGCATCGTCTTCCTTGATCTTGAAGACGATCTTCATCAGGTCCGAGCCGATATCGGCAATCTTGGTGAAGATGCCACCCGCGATACGCAGCGCCGCCGCGCCCAAGGACTCGCCAATCGCGAATCCGATGAAGCACGGCCCGGCATAATCTCCCGGTACGAACAGGAGGATGAAGAGCATGATCAGCAATTCCACCGA
Source organism: Binatia bacterium (assembly GCA_035577905.1). Lineage (GTDB taxonomy): Bacteria > Acidobacteriota > Terriglobia > Terriglobales > Acidobacteriaceae > Sulfotelmatobacter. Next base: position 38,176 of record DATKAP010000120.1, on the reverse strand, counting down.
AATCAGCATCATGCCGATGCTCATGCCGGCCTCGAGCGGAATCTGGTACACGGGATAGGGCTTGCCGGGAAGGGAAGCGAAGGCCGTTCGCGAATTCGCAAACGTGTTCACGCGAATGCCGAACCACGCCACACCATAGCTGCCCGCGATGCCCACCAGGCTGAACGCCAGGATGATGGCAACCCGCATCGCTTCCATGTGCTGCAACAGGCCGAAGTAGAGAAGAATGATGACCGCAATGAAGGCCCACAACAGCAATATGAATCTTCCCTGAGTGAACAGATAGGTCTTGCAAGTTTCGTAGATCAGTTCCGAGATTTCCCGCATGGCACGATGCACCGGCAGATTCTTTAGCCGCATGTAAATCGCCATGCCGAATCCCAGCCCGAACAGGCAGAAAAGAATTCCGATCAGCAGCAGTTTGTGACCATCGATGGCGCCGTTGAAGAAGGTGACCAGATCGAGCTTGGGCAGCCTTAAGGCAGCTTCTCCGCCGGCCGCTTCCGCGGCTGGTTGAGCCAACGCTGCGGCCGCGCCTATAGTCAGCAACGCGACTGCAGCCGATAGTTTCATCGCCATGCGGCGGAAAGAAAGCGCAGCAGTGGCAAGACAGGTACGCATATGAGTCCTCCGTATTAGAACGGTATTGCTAGACAACGGACTTGGGTACATTCGATCCGGAAACGCGCCTCATGGGCCGCTTGCATCCAGTGGAACTGGTCCGATCACGCTTCCACCGCAAGACCTAAGGAGTGTTGAGCTTGGCCGCGTCGGAGTTTGCGCCCGGTTAGACTGCACCAGCCGACAAAGCGATGCTAGAGAATTCCTCCAGTCCCGGCTTCCTAGCGCAAAACGGGCATTTATAACACGTTGGATGGACAGGGTCAAACTCCACGAGACTGTGATTGGGATCTCAGGATTTGCCGATGCCCACTTTGGGAAACCCGAGCAGATTCCGGATAACATGTATCGATGTGCGCAGATAATTTGCAGGAGGACAAATGTCACTTCCGGGGCGTGAGATCCGTGTTTCCGCTTGGGCCGACCTGATGTCGACCTTGCATTCCCGGAATCTGGTCCAGTTTCACGCGGATGAAGGCAATCATCTGCGCTCGCCCTACGTCTTTCGTGGGGTCGATAATGCTGCCTGGGAACTTCAAACCAGCGTTCAGCGGTTGCCCAAGATATCGACGACGCGACCCGATATTGTGGAGCGCTCTCTTCTCAGGAGCTTTCGGAAGTACGCCAGCGCCGGGGTCTTCGACAAACAGTCGGAATGGTACATACTCGCCGTCGGCCAGCACAACGGACTCCCGACCCGTGTTCTGGACTGGTCCGCCTCGCCGCTGGTCGCGGCGCACTTTGCCTGCGGAGACGAAAAATACAGAAGCGTTGACGGTGTAATTTGGTGTCTCCACGCAGGGATTTTGCGGCAGATCAATGAGCTCAACCATCCCACATTGGCCAGTTTGAAAGGGATTTCATGGGTCTACGACACACATTTGCTGGAACAGAGCTTCGCCGACCTGGATGTGCTGGATGCGAGCGCGCGTGACGGAGATCTGATGCTGCTCTGGGAGCCACCATCTTTGGACATGCGTATCGCCGCTCAGTCGGGATTACTTTCAGTGATGAACAGCGGGACAGCTTCGCACACCAACTTCCTGCAGACGCACTCGAAGACGTATCCGGACCTTGTGTTGCGAATTGTGATCGAGGCATCCATGAAGTCTGAGGCTCGGGACATGCTCGACCAGAACAACCTATCGGAGCGATCTCTTTTCCCCGGATTGCCCGGCTTGAGTGCCTGGCTCAAGAGATACTACGGGACGGCGTGGTAGTCACGGCACTGCGTCGGCGGATTACCGGCCGCCCAGCGACGCGTTATACATCGCGTCCATCAAATCCTGGGAGTGCCCGTCATAGTCCGCGTCGAGCGACCACATGAATGTTCCCCCCAGCCCGCGCTGCCAGTCCGCGTAGAACACGCGAAAGTATGTCGAGAAGGCATCATCGTAGGTGATGTACCCATTCCCGCCGTTGGCCCGCAGCATGTAAGGAACCATTGCTACCGGGTCGTAGAAAGTCTGCCAGCCACGCTGGTTGATGAGCGGTTTGAAGTCCGTGCCGTAATTCCCAGACTGCACTGTGTTGTCGCACGCTTCGTCGGGCGTCCACGCCGAGTTCGGGCAGAGTCCAAACTCTTCGTGAATGTTGTGGTAGTGATACCCGTAAAACGGTGTGCCCATGTTGAGTTTCTTAGCCGGCACCTGCCTCAAGAAGATATTGGCCGCATCGCGCACGCTCCCGCCCGGCTGGCACTCCCACGGCGCCGGATCTTTCGAATCCCAGAAGATCGGCGAGTTTAGCTGCCCGTATGCCGTCCATGGCCCCGCGCAGTCATACATCATGATGTTGACGTAGTCGAGCGACACCTTCAGGTGCTTGAGGTCGTACCCGTATCCTCCCCACGGCGCCGCATCGATCGACAAGACATACTGCGGATTGGACTTCCGTAACTCTGCCATCAACGCCACCAGAAGCTTCCGATCCGCGGTCGTCTCGGGATACTCCCAGTCGACATCCACCCCGTCATATCCATACTGCTTCTCGAATGCGGCAATGTTATCGACCAGGGTTTGCATTGCACCGGATGCCTCCAGTCCAACGAAATCGCCGCCCAGCAACAGCATCACCTTCACGCCCGCGGCATGCGCGTGATGATTCAACCCCGGCTCGAGGAATCCGTCGGGCACCGACAAGTTGCCGTAGGCATCAAACGACATTCCCGCATGATTGATGTGGGTCAACTTGTGATAAGGAATCTGTCCCGCCCCGTACGCCGGCGTCTGATATTTGCTCCAATATCCGTAGTCGCCAACCACGCGCTTGGAAAGATGGTTCGGCAGCGCCTCCTGCGCGCTCAAGTGGGCCAGGGTGCCAGCCAGCAATATCGTCAACAGTAACTGAGTCACACGCGAAAAGAGCATCGAAGGAGAGTTCATCGTAGTGCACTCCGGGAGGAAATCTATGACCGCCACAGAAAGAACGAATCGCGGCTCAAAATGGGAGAAATGTTATCACGAAAGCGCTCCCACGGACGACGAAGGCTCGCATCTTCGCGACCGACTTTGTCCATGTTTGGCTGTTGACGCCCTCAAATCCCCAAGCCTACAGTCCCGGGATGACCAAGAGCGAATATCTCACCGAATACGACAAAATCGTACAGACAATGCAGAAGTACATCGACGGAAGCAAACAGGGCAAGAGCGAGATCATGCGTCCCGCTTTTCATCCGGATGCTTCATTCTTCGGCTTTGCCGGCGACGATCTTGCCGTGGGAACGAAGTTCCTGTTCGATTGGATTGACAAGAATGGTCCTGCTCCCAACATCGAGCCGCGGATTGTAAGTGTGGACATCCTCGACTCGATCGCCGTGGTTCGTCTTGAGGTGGCTGGATGGTCGGGCAACCTGGCTGGCTCGGGCGTCCGCATGTCGGACCTGTTTACGCTTCTGAAGACGTCGGGCGGGTGGAAGATCATTCAGAAGGCCTTTCACTGGCACGCAGCCGAGCGCAGCGTGGCGGCATAGTCTCTGGTATAGTCTTGCGGGGGTTCTGTGATGCCAGAGCGGAATACTCCTCAAAAAACTCTGGAATCGTGGAAGCAGATCGCCGCCTATCTGGAGCGAAGCGAACGCACGGTTCGGCGGTGGGAGGCGAGCGAAGGCCTTCCTGTCCACCGCCGCGGACACGAGAAACAGGATACCGTCTTCGCGTTCAAGCATGAGATCGAGGCTTGGAGCCGCTTACGAACGAAGTGGTCAGGTCCCATTTCCGTGCACGATCCCGAGAATCCCCCCGCCACGCAACAGGCCGCTAACGCGTACCTCGTCGAGCATGACGCGATCACTCGCACCATGCACCGCTACATTGCCGGTGCACGCGCAGGTGACGGTAATCTTATGCGCCCCGCATTTCATCCTTCCGCGACAATCTCCGGCTACTGTCAGGGAGTGGAGTATACCGGTTCGGTGGAACATGTTTTCCACTGGATCGACGAAAACGGTCCGGCACCGAATATCAATCCTCGTTTCGCCCGTATCGAGATTATCGAGACTATCGCGGTCGTTCATCTCGAGGTAGAGCATTGGTCGGGGAAACTGGCGGGGGCCAACGCCCGCGCTTCAGACGTATTCACTCTGCTCAAAGGGAATGGCGAGTGGAGGATCACACATAAACTGTTCCACTGGCACGATCGATAACTCGCGGCCAATACTAATGTTGACGCCCGCCAGTAATATCAATATTTTGTTGTGACCTGAGACCTCTGGCTGAGAAAGGGGCGTTCGGTGAAGCCCTTGATTCTGCTGCTGGTTATAACCACTGCCACCCTGCTCGTCCGCGAATCCAGTTGTTCCGGACAAGCATCGCCTCAACAGCCCACTCCGTCGTCGCCCGAAGCCGTTACGGGGTTCGACGACCAGAGCAATGGTTTCTCTGATCCCAGCCGGCGCACCGCCGACCAGAAATTCTTTGAAGAAGTCGAGCACATCGCCCCTGACGGCCTGGGCCCGCTCTACAATGCGCAGTCTTGTCGTGAATGTCACCAGACTCCTGTGACCGGGGCCGGCAGCCAGGTGAGTGAGTTGCGCGTCGGACATCTCGACGCACATGGTTTCTTTCAGAACCCGGAGATTCCCATCAACCGTGGCACCGAAGTGATTCGGGATCGAACACTGGTCAACGATCGCGCGATCTGTGCCGAAATCCAGGAGCATGTCCCCGAAACCGAGACCATCAGGACGACGAGGCTGGTAACCAGCACGCTGGGCGACGGCTACGTGGAAGCGATCTCCGATCAGACCCTGTTGAAGATCCGCAGGGAGCAATGTCGCGCATCGCACGGCAAAATCTGCGGCCAAGCTGTGAAGGTCCCGGTCCCCGAAAGCGAGGGGGTCGACCGCATCGGACGCTTCGGCTGGAAGGATCAACACGCCAGCTTGCTGGCATTCGCCGCCGATGCCTACCTGAACGAGATGGGAATTACGAACGGGCTACAGAAGACCGAAGTCACCACGACCTGCAACCCGCCGGTGGCGACCACCATCCCGAACAATGATCCGACAAAAATTACCGAGCCCAACAGCTTGCCTGACCCCAACGACAACAACCTCGAAGACATAGACCACTTCGCCAGTTTTATGCGCTCGCTGAAAGCGCCCGCCCGGGACGAGACAGTTGCTGCCAAGCCGGACGCGACGCGCGGGGCGGAGTTATTCACGAAAATCGGTTGCGCCACCTGCCACGTAGAAACCATCGTGACTGGGAAGAGCCCGGCGAGCCCGGCAGGACCCGGACTGCATCCGGACGTCCTCGAGAACCGCACGATTCACCCCTACAGTGACTTCCTCCTGCACGATGTAGGGACGGGAGACGGAATCGCAGTTGCACTCATTGAACACTTCGGACGCCAGCGCGTCGAAAAGCGCTTCCGTCAAGAAAGTGAGGCTGGAGAGACAAAAGGCGGAGCCACAAACCCCGAAGACGAGTGCAGCGAAAGCTTCCAGACCGCCGTCGCGGAGGGCGAGAAACATCCCAAGCTCTTGCGTGACACACTATGTGCCCGCAACAAGATCAGAACTGCTCCCCTATGGGGGCTCAGACTGCGCTCCCGCCTGATGCACGACGGCAACTCGGTGCAACTCGATGACGCCATACGCCGTCATAAACACGAAGCCGAAGACATCAGCGAGCGGTTCTTCAAACTAAAGCCGGCCGATCAAAAGGCAGTGCTGGTATTTTTGCTGTCGCTGTAGTGATCATCGCGAGTCTATATCGCGTGTATGAAACAGAGACATCCGTGAATTACGCGATTACTCGGAACGCAGGGCCTGCATAACGTCCACTCGCGCGGCGCGTGCCGCCGGCAGCATCGAAGCGACTACCGCGACCGCCATCAGCACGATCGCTGACAGCGACACCGGCAAGGCTCCGGGCATTCTCACGTCGAGGAAATATCTCCCCGCCAGGCGCGCCGCGACAAGGCCGAATGCTGCGCCAGTTGCGACGCCCGCGGCCGCCATCATCGCGCCTTCTGCAACCACGCCGCGAAGCAGATCTTTCGGCTTCGATCCCAGCGCCAGCCGGATACCGAACTCCCGCGTGCGCGAAGTGACCGAGAACGTCAGTACAGCCGCGACGCCCACGACCGCAATCGCCAGCGCGACCGCGGCAAACACGCCGAACACCACCGAGTTCAGGCGGTCCGGCGTGAGCACCTCGGCTCGAACATCTTCCAGGGTCGCGGCATGTTCCACTGGTTGATCCACAGACATGGCGCGGATCGTCTGCGTTACCGGTGTGACCAGCGCATAAGGATTGGCGCTGGTGTGGACGAACAGTCTGCCGCCAAAGATCGGACCTTCCTCGAAGGTGCTGTAGATGGTGAGAGTTGGCTCCGGAGCGATATGCAGATCGTCGATATCAGCTGTGACGCCAATGATGCGATGCGGCGCGGTGCTGATTCCGGGAACAAATTGAATCACGGGATCGGACCAATACACATGCCGATTGATCGGGTCCTGATTCGGGAACATGCGTTGCGCCAGCGTTTCGCTGACGATCACAACCGGATCTTTCGTGTCTTTGTCACGCTCGTCGAAGTCGCGCCCGGCAATGATCGGAACCCCGAGTGCCGCAAAGAATCCCGGAGAAATGACGCGCATCTGCGCACGAGGATCTTCGCCCGGGACATGCGGATGACCGTCGGCGGCGAACTGCAGGCCCAGGCCGTTAGCCTCGCGCCAGGGCACAGCCATTCCGAACGCGCTCCGGTTCACACCCGGCAGCGCGTCTATTCGCCGCATCGATTCTTTGTAGAACTGAACCACCTGCAGCGGCGTTTTGCCGTACGTCATCGGAGGAACGTCGATCGCCAGTACGTGGCGTGTATCCATGCCAGTCTGTATCCGCTGCAACTCGATCAACGTAGTGATTACGGTACTTGCCCCCGCAAGCAGTACAAACGAAGCCGCAATTTGGGTCACGGCGAAGATGCGTTGCCGGCGGCTTGTGCTGCCGATGATCCGGATGCTTCCGCTCGAAAGGTTCAGTCCCTGGGCAGCATCGGCCGATGGCAGGCGCGGGACAAATGCCAGCACCACCGCCGCGACCAGGGCCAGCGCTGCGCCGACCCAAAGCAAACTCGAATCCACTCTAAGATCAAGCGCGCGCACCGAGAATCGCGATGCGTAACGCGCCAGTACTGCGACCAGCGGTTGAGCGCTCATGACCCCCAGGGCCGCACCCACGCCGCAGAGCAGCAGACTTTCCGCCAGCAGCATACGGCGCAGCACACCCGGGCTCGCTCCCAGTGCAGCGCGAACCGCCAACTCCCCTTCGCGTCGGACTGTCCGAGCCAGAATCAGATTGGCGACATTGGAACAGGCGATGACAAAAACTAAAGCCGCCGCTCCGAGCAGCACCAGCAGGATCGTCCGCGCGCCAACCGTGATCTGGTCGCGGAACAGCTTTGCATCAATACGGTAGTCACCTTTTGCGGGATAGGCCTCCGGGTGGTCTTTCTTGATGGTGGAATAAACCGAGCGCAGTTCGGCGCCGGCCTGCTCGAGCGTCGCGCCCGGAGCGAGCCGGCCGAATATCTCCGTCATGCGATGGATACGGCCAGTGACCATTGTCGCCGACAAGTGGTGCTGGCTGGTCACAACATTCGCAATGATTTCAGTATCTTCCGGATAGGGAACGCAAGGCTCGAGCACGCCAATTACGGTTGCCGCGCGATCGTCAAAGCTCCCCAGGCGAACCGTCTTTCCGAGGACCGAAGGATCTTTCTTGAATGTCGTCGACCAGAAGCGATACGTCAAAACGACCGCGCCGGCAGCGTTCGGTCCGTCGTCCTGCGGCCCAATCAGCCGGCCCAGCACGGGATGAAGGCCCATCACATCGAAGTAGGATCCGCCGACCACGCCGGCCTTCACTTCACGAGGCTCGCCCAACCCGATCATTGTGAAGCCGATGGTGGAGAAGTCTCCAATCGCACTCAGGCTTTTGACGCTGGCACGGAGATCCTGGATCTCCGGCACACTGAACAGTTCGTTGTCGACACGTATTCCCGGTGCGCTCTGCCGGATGTAAATTAGCTGGTCCTCGTCCCGGTTCACCAGGGGTTTGAGCAGGACGCCGCGCACGAGCGTGAAAATAGCCGCGTTGGCGCCGATACCGAGAGCCAGCGTCAGAACGACGGTCAGCGCCATCCCTCGAGTACGCCAGAAAGAGTGAAACGCCACCTTCAGATCGCGAAAGAATGACATGTTGAACCCCAGCCTTACAGAGCTTGCAGCATCGCAGATACCAATCCTAAGCCATGGAGTTTAAAGGTGCTTAGGGTCGTGACGCGGCTTCTCTGATGTCCGTTTCAGGACACTGGTGCACAAATCCGAACATGAATCGAAGGTTGGGCCAGCACAGCTTCCACCCCGCTCGGAGACGCGAGAGTTATCCCACACACTACTGCAGTTCCACGTTCATCCCCAAGTTGTAAGCCACGAACGACCACTCATCTGCCGTCTGGTCGATAATCTTCGAAATCGGTTTTCCCGCCCCATGGCCTGCCTTGGTCTCAATTCGGATCAGCACCGGAGCCGTCCCCGCCTGGTCCGCCTGCATCGTTGCTGCAAATTTGAAGCTGTGTCCGGGCACGACACGGTCGTCATGATCCGCCGTTGCAATCATGGTCGGAGGATACTTCGTCCCCGGCTTCAGATTGTGTAGCGGAGAATACGCATACAGCGCCTTGAAATCCTCAGCGTTGTCCGATGACCCGTAGTCGGAAGTCCACGCCCATCCAATGGTGAATTTCTGGAAGCGCAGCATATCCATGACACCGACCAGCGGCAGCGTCGCTCCAAACAAGTCGGGACGCTGCGTCAGCATGGCGCCAATCAGCAACCCGCCATTGCTGCCGCCACGTATCGCCAACTTCGGCCTCGAAGTGTACTTGTTAGAGATCAGCCACTCTGCCGCCGCAATGAAGTCGTCGAACACGTTCTGCTTCTTCGCCTTCGTTCCCGCCAGATGCCAGTCCTCCCCATACTCGCCGCCTCCGCGCAGGTTCGGCTGCGCGTAGATGCCTCCCATCTCCAACCAGACGACGGTGGGAATCGAAAAGCCAGGCGTGAGGGAGATATCGAATCCGCCGTAGGCATAGAGCAAAGTTGGATTCTGCCCATCCAGCTTCAATCCTTTCTTATAAGTCAGGAACATCGGAACGCGCGTTCCATCTTTGCTGTTGTAGAAGACCTGCTTCGTTTCGTACTTCTCGGCGTCGAAGTCCACTTTCGGTTTTTTGAAGACCGAACTTTTTCCGGTCTGCGGATCGTAGCGATAAATCGTCGTCGGCGAGGTGAAGCTGGTGAAGGAGTAAAACGTTTCCTTATCTTTTCTCTTGCCGCCGAATCCTGCGGCCGTCCCAATGCCTGGCAGGTCTACATTGCGCAGGAATTTCCCATCCAATCCGTGAACCCGTACCTCGGTCTTGGCATCTTTCAGATACCCTAGCAGGAACAGATTGTCGACAACGTTTGCATCCTCCAGCTTTTCAGCGCTTTGCTCCACGACGGTTTTCCAGTTCGCCCTTTCCGGATGGCGCGTATCGATCGCGATCAATTTCCCGCGCGGCGCGTCAAGATCGGTTTTGATCCAGAACACCGGCCCGTCGTTGTCGACCAATTGATAGGAAGCGTCGAACTCATCGAGCAGCCTGACCACTGGTGAATCCGGCTCGGTCAGATCCTTGTAGTACAGCCGATTCTTCGGCGACGTCCCCTGCGACACAAAAATCACCAGGTAGTGTCCATCATCGGTAACTTGTCCGCCGAAGCCCATTTCCTTGTTGTCCGGACGCTCATAGATCAGTCTGTCTTCGGATTGCGGCGTGCCCAGCTTGTGGTAGTACAGCTTCTGAAAATAATTTGTATCGCGCAGCGCGGTGCCCTTGGGCTCGTCAAAACGGCTGTAGTAGAAACCCTTGCCATCTTTCGACCACGAAGCCCCAGAAAACTTCACCCACTTGATCACATCCGGCAAGTCTTTGCCCGTATCCACATCCCGCACGTGCCACTCTTCCCAGTCCGACCCCGAGGCTGCCGTTCCGTAGGCTAGGAGCTTGCCGTCCTCGGTGTAAGCCGTGCCCGCCAAAGCTACGGTTCCATCGGAAGACAGCGTATTGGGATCAAGCAGGGTTCGCGGTTCAGCATTGAGCGATTCGGCCACGAGCAGCACGTTCTGGTTCTGCAGTCCATTGTTGTGCTGGTAGAAATATCGCCCACCCTGCTGTCGGGGCACAGTGAAGCGTTCGAAGTTCCACAGCTTCGTCATGCGATCACGGATCGCCTTGCGGTAGGGAATCTGATCAAGGTATCCAAACGTCAGCTTGTTTTCCTCTTCCACCCACGTCTTTGTGTCGGCGGAGTCCGTGTCCTCGAGCCAGCGGTAGGGATCCGTCACCTTAGTCCCGTGGTAGTCGTCGACCTGGTCGACGGTCTTGGCCCTTGGATAGGCCAAGCCACCGCCTTCACCCTGTGCCGTCGCAAATGAGGCCGTACAGGCGATCGACACCAGCCAGAAAAGCAGTGATTTCATCGGAAACCTCAATCAGAGTTGTATTTAGCCACTGATGCTTTTACCCAGCCAAAGTCGGCACCGTCAAGTGGAAAATCCCTTGCCGACCCGGGAAAAGTCCACCTTGCCACTGAGAAAACGGGAGTTTCTGGCGGTTCCCCGGAGCCACCAAAAAGCCAATTGACAATACGTAATCTGGGTGTTTCGTACCTTGCACGTTGCCTTAATGGCGTCTTTCGCGAGTTTCTAATCGTCCGGAGCTACCCTATGACCCGCTGTTTCCGTTTCTCCTGCGCCATGTTCGTTCTAATCTCTCTGCACTGCTTTGCGGATTCTGTACGGAACGTGAACAATGTTAGCGCAAGCTTGATTTTCTTCCCGAATCAGGGCTTCGGTGACAACGCCCGAGGTACACTGAAGGGTGGCGGACTCAATCTCACAGTTCTCGGCGGAACGCCTTATTGGTGGTTCCCGGGCGCTGACGGACTTGCTCCTGGCTCGAGCGGTGGCGGCAGCACCACAATCTACTTTGACAGCGTCTTTGGAACCATAGGAAAGAACAGCTACGACGACTCGAACCTGTTTATCGAGGCAGCGGACTTTGGCGCCGGGGTATTTACCTTCCCCGCGAACGGCAGCGATTTTGCGGTTTCTGTCCAAGCATCGATTGGTCTGATCGTTTTCCAAAAGTGCTCTGACCCGGGTTGTACTTTCTGTTGTAATACGTTAAACGTGACCACCAGGCCTGGTATTCTCACCATGTCGTACTCTTTCCATAATGGGCTTTACTATCCGGATAACGCGTCATTCGTGAGTAGCGGCACCCCGGTCCCCGAACCTTCTACACTTGCACTATTTGCGATTGGCCTTGCTGGCCTGCCTTTGCACAAATTCAGGAAAAAGCACTCACGTCCGACAACAACCTGACCCTTCCCACGCTACCAACACAAACGTGGCGCCGGTGCAGGCAGAGAATGCCGCACGTCGTAGCACCAGAGCTTCCCGCGACGTCCGCCATATCGCGCATCTCCTTGATGAGAATAGGTTCACGACCGTAGGAAAATCTGCACGTCTTGTTTAGGGATAGCCCATTTACTCCGCTCCAAATTCGTGCTCATATAATTCCTTCCACCCACCAAGGATCACTCATGTCAAAGATCACCCCCTTCCTCTGGTACGACACGCAGGCCGAAGCGGCCATGAACTTCTACATCTCGATCTTCAAGAACTCCAAAGCCGGGCACATTGCCCGTTCCCCAGCCGCCCCGCCGGGCTCGAACGGCGTGATGTCAGTGTCTTTCGAACTGGAAGGCCAGCACTTCATGGCACTGAACGGCGGCTCCACCTATCAGTTCACGTCCGCCATCTCCTTGTACGTTGACTGCGAAACTCAGGAGGAAGTCGACGAGTTGTGGCGCAAACTATCTGAGGGCGGCGGCAAACCCGGGCGATGCGGCTGGCTAATCGACAAATTTGGCCTTTCCTGGCAGATCATCCCGAAAGGACTCGGCCAGATGCTCTCCGATCCCGATCCCACCCGCTCCCAGCGCGTTCTGAAAGCCATGTTGCAAATGGATAAGATTGATCTGGGAGGAATTCAGCGAGCCTATGCCGGCGAATAAGAGAGCGAAGAAAGGAAACAGCAGAGTGAAGGCCGCATCCCGAACTCGGCGTAAGCCAGCGCGTACCATTACGACGATCGTTCCTTGGCTTTGCGTCCGCGGTGGCGCACGCGCAGTCGATTTCTACAAATCGGCGTTCGGCGCTAAAGAGTTGTTCCGCATGGAAGGCGAGAGCGTAGTTGCCAGGCTGTCGATCGATGGCGCCGAATTCTGGTTGAGCGACGAGTCGCCCGAGCACTATAACTTCAGTCCTGAATCTCTGGGAGGTATCACCATTCGAATCATCCTCACCGTAGCCGACCCGGATGCTGTCTTCGCCCGTGCCATCAAAGCCGGCGCCAAGGAAGTCTATCCCGTGAGCGAAGAGCATGACTGGCGAATTGGCCGCGTTGTGGATCCCTTCGGCCATCACTGGGAAATCGGCCGTCCACTTTCCTGAGTTGCACGCTCCAGTCATCGGCGAGCTTGGGAAAACGAAAATTCTCCTTCGTGTCCTCGCTGGTTGTCCGGTCGTCAGTAGCAGCACGAAAGGGCAAGTCGCCGCGACCGGCATATCATTTCCGGTGGAATCTGCTTTTAACCCCGTTCCACACTGAAGTTCTCAGCGGTCTCCGCGGTTTGTCCCGGCTGCTTCTAGGTGAAAATCTTGCACGCAGAGATCGCAGAGGACAGTCGCTGTGCAAGCATTGGAATGGAAATCGCCGAAAACGAGGCATGAAGAAAACTACTTACTCTGGGCGGCCAATGCCTCCACCCCCATCGCCGCTACGTTTAGCAGCAGGACGCCCATGATGCAGAAATCGACAATCTTCATGGCGACGCGCCATTCTAGCCAGCAACCCGCAACTGCTCACTACTAAGAATCGATTACTGCGGCCTCGGCGGCGGAATCGTCTGGTCGGGAGGCGGTGGCGAAGTTCTCTTGTTCCCATCCCCATTGCCGTTAATCAGCGGATCATGATTGTTCGCCGCACTCTTGAGCAGGACGGTTTTGACTTCGACCTTCTGACGTGCCGCCGGACTGATCTGCGTCTCGAATGTCTGAAATCCCGGAAGCGCGATCTTGATCGTATGTGGGCCGGGAGTAACCAACAATCCTCTGCCCATGCCCTGAAGCTCGGCTGCGTGGCCCACGAATAATCCATCGACGAACACAGCCGCCCGCGTAGGATTAACCGTAATCTTGACCTCCGAGGTTACCGCAGGCATCGCTCCCATCGGCCCCTTCTCCATCACCACGCGCACCACGCGCTTTTCGCCCGGCCGGATGTCCAAGCGCCCCACGAAATCGCGGTATCCGTCCTGCCGCACGGTGATCACGTGCTCTCCCGGCAGCAGCAGCACCTTCTTCGATCCCTTCAGCTCTTTCAGATAGCCCACGTACTGCCCATCCACCCAGACCCCGGAAGTCTTCTCCACCTTCGACTTGCCCTCAAACTCGACCTCTCCCATGACATCGTTTCCGGCCTGCATGGCGGATGGAACCAGCAGTGCACCCACTATCAGTAAAGTTCCCATTAACGTTTTCATGGTGTTGAGATGCGCCTGACAGTGTTTCCTCTGATGCAAAAAAAGAAAAATTCGGCGGCACGCGAGACGCTAGCTCGTTATTGTCATTAAGGCAAACTCCGTAGCACAGCGCAAGCCGGCAACTTCGTGGCCGGTAGGCGTGCATCTCAGCAAAACCGCACGCATGTCCCGGTAACGGCGAAGACACCTGCTGGCGTCACACCCATGCGTGAGTTGCATCACTGCAATCTTGCAAAGGTCGAGTTACGTTTCGTCCGCAATTCGACTCTCCTTCGGTCTTGGCAGAATCCCTTCCCCCAGGAAGGTTGGTCCGTTGCCCAGAGACTCTTACTCCTCAACACTTATTCACGTCCGCCACAACGACAAGTTGTGAAGGCGTCGCCTTGTGCCGCAAATCCGGCGGCTCACCCTTTGGCCGCATGGAAAAGTGCGCGGACCTTCCTAACTCGGGCTATCCGAGAAACTAAAGGACGAGGTGACTGTATGAAAGAATTTCTACGCGCAGCGCTGGTGATTTTTCTCGTGTGCGGAGTGTTCACAGCGTTTGCCATGGCAGCAACCGAAGCCCAGAAGATGAACGCGATCAACCAAGGACTTGCCAACTTGGCGGCCACCCAGTTGCCCAATGGCTCTTGGGCCTATGGGGGCTACGAACAAGCCTCCACGGGTGCGGCGCTGTTGGCTTTCCTCAGTCAAAAGGGCAATTGGGGAAGTAATGCTTCGGCCTATCAAACGATTGTGGACAGCGGCATCGCTTATCTTCTCGCCAACGCAAGCACGATGACGGTCAGTAGCCGCAATGACGGCGTCAATATCTGTCCTGGTGGCACTGGATCTTGCATCGGCGTCTACTGGTACGGTGCTGGCGAGTCGACCTACACCACAGGACTCGTCGCCCCGGCGATTGCTCTTTACGGTGCAGGACATGCGGGTGACATCGCGACTGTCACGGGGCCGCTCGCCGGAATGACTTGGGGCCAGATCGCCCAAGGCATCACCAACGAGTTTTCGGCCAGCCAGAGCAGCGCGATCAATGGCAATCGTGATGGCGGCTGGCGTTACTACATTCCAGGAAACGGCGACTCTGACACTTCCACTACACAATGGGCAGTACTGGCTTTACTTTACGACCAAACGCTGGGAGCCAGTACTCCGGCTACAGTGAAAGATCATCTGAAATCGTGGTTGGCTGTGGCTCAGGCTTCTGGACAGGGTGGCGCTGGATGCTACCAGCCCGATTATCTGATTTGCGAAGACTCCGACACGGGTGCATTACTCCTTGGCCTCAAGTTCGTGGGCTACGACCTGACCAACACGCAAGTTATAAATGCTTTGGGATTCCTCAACAACAACTGGCTGGCGACCGCGAACAACACGTGGTACGGCAACTTCGGCCATCCTTATGCTATGTGGGGTGTTTACAAGGGGCTCGAAGCGACGATCGGTCTGCGCGACACAACTTACATCACGAGTCTTTACACAAACTGCGGGGCGCCCGCCAATCTGCCTGGGAATCCACCCGGCAGCATGCCCTGCAACTGGTGGGAAGACTACAACGACTGGCTGGTCAACAACCAATCGGTCGACGGCAGTTGGGCAGGATACGCTTATTGGACAGGGCCACTTTCAACCAGTTGGGACATCAGCATCTTGGGCGCCACCCCCGTGCCGGTCGGAAATCCCGTCCTCGACGACTTCAACCGCGCCAACGGCGCACTTGGAGCCAACTGGAGCGGCACGACCGGTGTGAGGGCCTTCGTCATCCAGAACAACCAGGTATGGCCATGGGAAGGCGGAACGATCTATTGGAACCACGATTCGTTCGGAACCAGCCAGGAGGCGTTCGTCACCCTCACCAAGATCGACAAGTACAGCACCAACAACGATCTTCTGCTCAAAGTGCAAAAAGCCCCGAACGGAACGATCAACTATAAGCGTGGCTACATCGAGGTGAATTACAACCACAAGAAAAAGTTCGTGACGCTCGGCACTCAGCTGCCCGGCTATGCCTGGATCTCTTATCCGACCACCATCCCGGTAACCTTCAGCCCAGGAGACAAATTCGGCGCCAAAGTGTTCTCGAATGGCGAGGTACACGTCCTGAAGAACGGTACTGATGTGGGCATGTTCGTCCTGAATATCAGCGATCAGGCATTCTTCAACCCACGCGGCGGTTACATCGGACTGTACTTTATGAACGACCCCGATGGATTCTTCGATGACTTCGGTGGAGGAAGTTTATAGCTTCTGATCCGAAGAATGGCGAGGCACAATTCAAGTCCCGACCAGAGGAAGACTCTGCGCTGGGAAAAAAGCCGACGCCCACTCGTGCTATTGGAGCATCGAGTGGGCGTTTCAGCATCATGAGGATAACGCCTCGCTGAGGCTTCACTTGAGTGGCGTCACAACCACAATGACTGCACCTCACGTTTGAAATCACATGGAGTCTCATCCCGAAACTAAATAAATCCGACCACCAACTCCAGGAATCAATAACGCGATCCGATCTTTCTTCGAGGGAGCTCGCATGCAACTGAAACCTTTCCTGCTCGATGACTGGCTCGACCAGTACGAACACGACGTAGAGTTCGACCTCGCTGCGAGTACCGGACCGACCTGGACAGTAAACGAAATCCTCGCCCTCGCCGACGACCAGACGCGCCACCGTTTCCTGAACCACAAGCTGGTCTACAGTCGCGTCGCCGGCGCTGACAGTCTGCGCGAGGCTATCGCGGAGATGCAGGGTGTGCCGGTAGACACTGTCCAAGTGGTAACCGGAGCTGCCGAGGCGCTATTGGTCGTGATGTGGCAGGCCGCCGAACCCGGGGCTAATGTCATCCTTCCGCTACCGGGATTCGCTACATTCTCAGCCGTTCCCGAATCTCTTGGTCTCGCAACCCGCTTGTACCGCTTGCGGCCGGAGAACGGTTTCCGCATCGATCCCGACGAGATCAAGCGTCTCGCCGACGCAAAGACCAAGCTCATTCTGATCAACAGCCCGCACCATCCTACGGGTGTGACCATCGGTGACGATGAGATGGAAGCCCTGCACGATTTCGCCGCAGCCCGCGGAATCCAGTTGGTATGCGATGAGGTTTACCATCCCATCTATCACGCTGGGCAAAGGAAATCCGCCGCGCGCCTCCCGCACGCCACCGTCATTGGCGACCTGTCGAAGGCGCTGTCGCTTCCCGGGGTGCGTACCGGATGGATCATCGAGCATGACGCCAACCGGCGCAGGCAATACTGGACCGCGCGCGCCTATTTCACCATCACCAACAGCACCACGGGAGAGATTCTTGCGGAAATCGGAATCCGCAAACGGGATGTCGTGCTCGGCAAAACGCAGGATGTCGCTACCCGAAACCTCAAGCTTATCGATCACTTTATGGCGGAACATCGCGACGCACTCGGCTGGATTCCACCGCAGGGCGGGATGACCGCGTTTCCCTGGCTTGTGAGCGGAGAGAACGCCCGCCCGTTCTGCCGGGCCGCCGCCGAGCGCGGAATCCTGTTCGCTCCCGGTGACTGTTTCGATTCGCCTTCGCATTTCCGTCTGGGCTTTGCTGCTTCGGGAGACAATTTTCCCAAAGCGCTGGACCGTTTCCGAGCATTCGTAAAGAGTTGGTCGGCCAGGATGGTCGCAATATGAAGGTCAACGGGCAGACGCTCGTCACCATGAGCGGAGTTTGCGGGCGCGAACTCAACGTTTCGTACGGGCTGCACCCTCTTAGTCACTAACGGGCCATGCTCTTATACGAATGGGCCATTCCTTTCGTGGCGTAATTCCTCTAAAGTAACTTGGTCTTACTAAGCGAAATTGCGTGCACGTGGCCGAAGGCCACCGCCGTGCCCCCCTGAAGGCACACTCGCAAGGGTTCGCGCCGACACACGCATTTGCGCGCGGCTAGGATTCGCGAGGAGTAGAGGAGAGAATGTCTCAAGAGACCGTACGCTGCCCCTATTGTGTGCTGGGTGGCGATTTTCGCCCGATGTTCCGGCGATCCGATCAATCGTTCGTCTGCGTTGGCTGCGGCCACGTGACAGCACCGGAAGACCCCTATCTGCGGTGTGGCTGCTCCAGATGCGCCCAGATGAATCGCGCCGCGAGTCGCATCAGTCGCGTGCGCCCAGAAGCTGCGTCAGCCGCGAGCTCTTAATCCCCACCGAATAACCGCTCGGACCATCGCTTGAGGTTCCGGCAGCGGCGAGTGAGATCCAATCCCCCACGCATCCCGGCACTCTACTCTGACCTGTGTACTGGAGCGACCTTAATTACATTGGCACGGCAGTCGCGCAGTCCTTCGCATGCACGCGGTTGCAGTTTCCTGTCGAGACATACCGAAATGCCCGTCAGATAGTTGTTCCCACAGCTGATAGCCAGGTCGCCGGCTTTCAACTGCGGATTCGCCGCGATGAATCCTTCCTTCAATTCCGGTGGAGTAATCGAGAACATCCCTTGGGGACTCGACAGTTGTGGCGGTATCTTCACCGACTCAAACGCCTGCCGCACCAGTTTGAAATACGCGTCTGCATCGAGCCCGCTGCACGTCCCATGGGTCTTCCACTCATGGGCCACCAGCGACTCATCCGGCATGATGTCTGTCATCTGTGACGGATCCCGTAATCCAGGTGCCGTTGAACAGTTCTCCGGATAGCCATCTTGATACTGCGGCCACAATCCATGTACCACAAATCCAAACCGTCCCGATGCGCACTCCGGCTTTTCAGGATGGCTGTGACAAAACTCCGGCGACCACGACAGCGCCAGCACATAGTAATCAAACTCGCCCGGCTGCCCGGCCTTCTGGCGATGCCGATTCGAGCCCAGCACCGTCCCTGCAACTACTAACAAGAACAGAACCACCAATCCCGTCAGCGTGTGAGTCTTCTTTACCATACCTTGCTGTCTTGTTGACTAAACGGGGTGCCATCCCAGGATTTTGCAGTTGAGGGGAGAAATACCTGCATCCCAGGTTGTCCCCGCGTCACCCGTCATGATCGCACTTAGATTCCATGTCGCTGTGCGTTTTCGACTCTAGCTAACACGGGCTCTTTGTCGTTGCTGTGGTTCTTTTGCCGGGCTTTGGCAAGCTCGTCCTTGGCTTGTGCGTGACCATTTCCAGGGCTCGCGACAGCTTCATCGAGCACATGGTCAGCCATCGACAAACACCCGTCATCATTGAGTTGTTGCATCTTTGCCGGGACCAACGCCGCGCCATACTCCCGGATGGCCTCAGAAAGATGGCCTTGCCTGGTGAGAATGAGGCTCAGCTGGCAATGGGCGGCGCTATCGTCTGACTTCAACTGGATGGCTTTACGGTACGCGGATGCTGCTTCAGCGTAATTGTGTACATCCCGCAGTCCATTCGCCAGCCACTGATTGGCGAATATGGCCGAATTGCCTCTTTCCACATCAGAGGCACTGAGTTTCGCGGCCTTGTCGTATTGATCTAAAGCTCTTGTCCCCTGATTTTCGTGCACCAATGCGGCCGCCAGTTTGTAGTGAGCCTCGACATAATTCGGTTGGGCTTGAGCCGCCAGTTCGTATTGCTCTATGGCACCCTGCCAATCGCCCTTCTTTTCCAGCAAAACACCGAGCTGAACTCGGGCAAAAGGAAGGGAGTCTGAGTCTTCGTTTTCGTCCACGACGCTCCTCAACTGAGCGATGCCACAATCTACATCCGTTGTGTCAGCTCGTTCGAGTGCTTCGTGCACGAGAATCAAGACATCTCCCGGAGCATATTTCAGCGCTTCCCTGTATTCGTCGAGAGCGTCATTATGCCTGCCGAGATGCGCAAGGGCCAGACCCTTTTTCACGTGTGCGATAGCCTTATTCCGATCCTCCGATTCCGTTGCCAGGAACTTATCGTATGCCCTGACGGCGAATTGGGGATCACCGTTGTAGTCTTTGGCTTCCCCCAGCCCCAGCAAGGCCTTGCGATCGCCGTCGCTGTACAACTCTTCGTACAACCGGATAGCGTTATCCCGGAGCCCTTTCAGGTAGTAGGCTTGCGCCAGGCGCTCCTTAATGTCGTTGAGCGAATCGGGTCGCGTCGCAAGTACTTGCGCGTAGCACTGAATGGCATCGTCATAGCGGCGGGTCGAGGCGAATCCCACGCACAGATTCAAGTTCGAACGCGAATCCGCCGGTTTGAGATTTCGCGCCCGCATCAGTTCTTCCAGCCCGTCCTCGACTTCCCCCTGCTTAAGAAGAGCCACTCCCGCGAGGGTTGGATCCTGCGTCATCACGATCTTCACCGCCAACTCTCGGCTGGCCTGCTTCAAGCCCTCCGGGCTTGACGGCTGCGCGGTTGACTCCCACGGTCCGCCATCACTAGACCGTGCGATGAGAATCAATTTCTCTCCTGTCATGACCACGTCTCCCGAGATTGTCGTCTCAGTGCCGAGGATCTCTCGCGCGAGAGAAAGAATTCGCCCGTAAGACACTCCTTTGACCTCAACCGTAAACCGAGGCGGGGCCTGCACCCGCCATAAAGTTGGTATCAGCATGTTTCGCAGGTCGGGCAGACCGGTCTCCGACGATCTCAGGCTCATGTCCTGTTTTTCGGCCTCGATTTCATTGTGGATTGACTTTAAGGCGTCCTGCACCGAATCGGCGACAATGTCCCCGCTGAACGGCGGCTTGTCGTTTGCAGTCTGAAACGGCGCGATCATAGTGACTGGAGTTCGCGCCTCCCACACCGCATAGCAGACCATTAAAAGAACGGCCACATAGATCGGTTGGGAAGACTTGGCGAATGTCCAGACAGAACCGGCTAACCCGGCAATCTTCGTTCTAAGATTCCGAGCAAATTCTGCGCTGCGCTCTGCAAACTGTTTGTCTGACATATCGCAACTCCTTTAATACGTGCATTCTGCTTCCCGTCAGAAGCCACCGGCAATGGACTGTAGCCTAATTGAATCTTTACTCTTCCTTAACTGCTAATCAGTTGACCAGGAACAACTTATCCGGATTTATACGCCCCTCCCAGTTCCGGATTTGACGGGCTATATACACTAGAGCCAACACTCGGCTGTGGCGAGTCATGTCCCTTCAACGTCGAGATCTGCCTCAATATAGGTTCGGTCCGTTCGAAGTCTGTTTGCAGACTGGCGAGCTGAGTAAGAACGGCAGACGAATTCATCTGCAACGAAAACCATTTGAAATCCTGGCCTCCCTCTTGGAACAGGCGGGCAGATTGGTCTCTCGCGAAAGCTTGCGCCAGAGACTTTGGCCCGCTGATACATTTGTCGATTTTGACAATGGGCTGAACACCGCGCTCAGCAAACTGCGCCAGGCCCTTGGTGATACCGCGGAACGGCCGCGTTACATAGAGACCTTTGAGGGTCGAGGGTACCGGTTCCTCGCCCCCCTCGATGAGTTGGCTGCTGGGCCCGGAACTCGGCTACGAGAGCTCGATCTGGAACGAACGCGCATCGAACCTGACGTGGTGCTCGTGGAAATTGCAGGGAAAATGGTCTATGGGCCCGAGTGCCGCCAGATCGAGTGGCTTACCGGGGAGCTTCTGGAGCAAGGAGAAAGAAAGATCGTTTTTGATCTCTCACGCGTCAGTCATCTCGACAGCAGCGGAATCGGTACTCTCGTCATGTGCTCTGGCAGGATCAAAGAAGCCGGAGGAAAGCTGCGTGTTACAGGCGCCGAGGGACACGTCAAGACCGTTTTGAAGATCACCGACGCGGGCAAGATTTTGGAGCTCTGTCCCAGCAGGAGCGAAGCTCTACAAGCGTTCGCTGGGACGAGCGCGTGAGCCGTCGACTATTGCAGTTGCAAACTTTCGGAATTGCGTCGCCGCGTTGACGCTGGTCGGCTTTGCGCAGCACGAAAACGGCAAACCAGCAGAAGTCCGTTACCGCAACTCCGACGGTTGCTTGGAATGTCGTCCGCCGCACCTCGGTTGCCGCCTGTTTGTGGTTCGCAACATCGCCCCAGCACTCGTTGACTTCTGTGACGGAAACATTTCATTTCCGCATCTTCTCCCGCAAACGTTTCTCCTGCTCGGCGCTCCAGTAACCACAATCCAGTCGAATGAACACCGACGTGTAGGGGATTGTCAAATTGGTCTTGAGCACCAGGATGTGGAATGTCTTACCGGCTTCGTCGAGTTTCGCAATGATCTCCTCATGTGGCAGAGATTGCGTTTCCCTGGCACCTAAGACCTTGCCCAGTGCTTCACGGTAAGCCGTCACTCCGGTGGCGTCGCTCTCCGGTACCGCTGCTAACTCGGCGTCAGTAAAGATCACCGGCCGCACATGCTTCGCGTTGCCGACTTGATCCAGGACCGTCTTCACCACGTCGAGGTGATCGCTGCCGGTTTCGACTGTTTCGATCCCAGCACTCGTCTGGAGCGGATAAGCGGAGTCCACCACCGCAATCCAATTGCGATGGCCAAGCAGCGGCAGTTCGTCATTGAGCCGCGCGTGCCAGTCAGCGCCTCGGCCGTTGGTTTGGCCTTGAACGCCGCTAACATAAATAATAAGGATGGCCGAGATGATCAAAGCAGTTCGCGACATGCGCATGGATGTCCTCATTGTGCACCGTAAGCTTCGAAGTCCTCGAAGAGTGTAGTGCACGCAGGCGCCAATTCGGAACCAACAATTGCCCTGTATCATCAGGGCTCCGATTTCTTTTCGGAGTTAATGCCTCATGACTTTTGACGATTTTCGCCGATCTCTCACCGCGAGCCAGCCGCCAGACGGACTAACTCCCGCCCTCGCTGGATTATGGTGGGATGCCAAGAACGATTGGACGCGGGCGCACGAGTCCGCCCAACAAGACGAGGGCCCCGACGGATCGTGGGTTCACGCCTATCTCCATCGCAAGGAAGGCGATCAGGATAACGCCGCTTACTGGTACAGTCGCGCCTGCAAGCCGGTGGGTCAAGGTCCGCTTGATGCTGAATGCGAAAAAATCGTCAAAACGTTGCTCGAACAACAGCATGTACGTGCCTCGTAAATGGATGCAACCCATCCGCGCAAGACGTAGCACAGCCCCACCGTGTTACTGGGCTAGACGGCGCTCCAATTTGATCATCGATCTACGCAAGGCTCACACTGCTCGTCAACTGCTGAATGGCGTCTCGGAATGTGTCGGGATAGCGCAGGTCGACGCACTCTTGGGTGAGGCCACCTTCAGGGTTGACTGCGAACAATAGGGCTGCCGCTTCCATCTCCTGGAAAACTCGCAATTGTCCTGCGCGCAGGTCATGGAGTATGAGGCCAAAGTTAGCCAGTCCGTAGCTGACTGCCGTTCTGTTTTTGGGCGAGATTTCTCTGTAATGTGGCACCATTATTCCATAATGCCCCATCTGCTCTGCGACGAGATCCCAGTCCCTTCTTTGTTCCTGGAGCGAGGAAAATGACTCCAGAGCGCGTGGCATAAGAAACACCGTTTTCCGAAGATACCCATTCCGTATGAGTTGCTCGAACTCCCAAGCGCTTCCAGGATGTGCGGATGGGATACAGATGATCAACGATGCGTCAAGCATCAGTTCTGCCGCAGCAGTCTTCCAGTCCGTTTCGTCAGTCAATATTCGACCAACTCCGATCGCTTCACCGGGTCTGCCCAATGCGATGATTGGCATCACCTCCGTAAGAGCCTCAACAATTGTGTGCTCAAGTTCGTAGCGCGACTTGCTGTCCCCGTCTAAGGACGACTCGGTCTCAACTACTTTGCCGGTTAAGTAGAAAGGCCGAAGGAATACAGCAAATCTTTGAATTTCTCCACTTCTTGCTGCGTTGAATACGAGCCGGGCGTAAGCATCGCGCCTGTTCTGCTTCAGCTTTGTGGACTGATGATTCATGAGTCCGGCCGCTAGCATCGCGATTGCCGAAGCAAAGAAAAGTAAAACCGCCACGCCAAAATCGACCATGTCGAATGCCATGGACACGAAAAGAACTAACCACAGCGCTGCAAACACGATCAGGGAGAAAGCGAAGCCTCGGCTACAAATTAGTTCCGCACCCGAAGGCTCAGGAGGTCCAATCATTAGAACTGACGGTGCTTCCGCATGAGACAGGTGCCAAGGGAAGCGACACAATCCACCCAACGAAATAATCATCGCAAGTAGCTGAAAACGCCGTGATGAGGCTCACACGAGAGGGCCATCCAGCAGTCCCGCCTCCGCGGGAAGCATCGCTCGCAATAGGAACGTGTCTCGGCCCGGGATAACTTGGTCGCGCTTAGGCCATGATGCTAGATTAGGCAGATCCTCTCGCTAAGGAGTGCCTGCCATGACCACCCCCCTTACCGTCTCTATCGCATCGTCTGAAATATGGCCAGCCCTCCCGCTCAACGACTGGGGGCCGACTTACCACAATCTCCACATGTGGACTCAAATCGTGGGTAAAGTTCGCCTTGCCCTGACGCCGAAGACGAACCACTGGTGGAACGTGCCACTCTACGTTACGGCTCGCGGCCTGACGACCTCCCCGATTCCATACGGCAAAGATGCTTTTGAAATCCAGTTCGACTTTATCGACCACAAACTACTAGTGAATCGCTGCGATGGCCTGCAAAAGACTCTGCCGCTCGAACCTAGGACCGTCGCGGAGTTCTACCGGGAATTTATGTCGGTGCTGCACAGCATGGGCATTGATGTATCGATCTATCCCAAACCGGTCGAAGTACCCAATCCCGTTCCTTTTGCCGAGGATCAGCTTTACAAGGCCTATGATGCCGACGCCGCCTTTCGCTGCTGGCGCATTCTTCTGAGCTGTGACGCGGTGTTCAAAAAGTTTCGCGCACGCTTCTTGGGAAAGAGCAGTCCCGTACATTTCTTTTGGGGAAGCTTCGATCTGGCCGTCACCCGCTTCTCCGGGCGCCGCGCTCCCGAGCGCCCGGGTGCCGATCCCATTACGCGTGAAGCCTATTCCCACGAAGTGATTAGTGCCGGATGGTGGCCGGGGTCAGGAATTGACGCCCCGGCCTTTTATTCATACATGGCCCCGGAACCCGCAGGTTTCGCCGGCGAGAAGGTGCGTCCGGAATCCGCTTTCTACCACGCCGAGCTAAAAGAGTTCTTGCTGAGGTACGACGATGTGCGTCGCGCTCCCAATCCGGAGCACGCAATCCTTGATTTTCTGGAAAGTACCTACGAAGCAGGCGCTGCGCTCGCACAGTGGCCACGCGCGGAATTGGAGGTCGGAGAGGCAGCCGCATAAGGTTCAACTCGCGCGCCAGCCATCATCGCTTGCCGCCGGGCACCGGGTAACTGTGCGGTAAATACAGGGAATCCCTGATAGCCCACTCATTCCACCCTAGGTAAAGATACGTAAATCGTAGTTCATTATCCGTTTCTAGCGGAGAATGCACGCGTACGAGTGCCGCTTTCGCATAGGTATAATTTCGCTTAAAAAACGCCATTCGATGTCAACAATCGCAACCTCACAAATCAGCACCGCAGACCAGTCTTTGCCCAAAGCCCCGACGGGCATCCCCGGTCTCGATGAAGTCACGAACGGCGGGCTTCCGCGCGGCCGGCCGACACTGGTCTGCGGCAGCGCCGGATGCGGAAAGACCCTGCTTGCAATGGAATTTCTCATCCGCGGCGCCATCGAGTTCCGCGAGCCCGGCGTATTCATCGCCTTCGAAGAGACAGTGGAGGACCTGACCCAGAACGTACGCTCGCTCGGCTTTGATCTGAACAAACTCGTCAGGCAGAAAAAGCTGGCTCTCGACTTCGTCCGCGTCGAGAGGAATGAAATCGAGGAGACCGGCGAATACGATCTCGAAGGACTCTTCATTCGCTTGAACGCCGCCATCGACTCCATTGGCGCCAAGCGCGTCGTCCTCGACACCATCGAAGCGCTCTTTTCCGGCCTGCAGAATGAAGGCATTCTCCGCGCCGAGCTGCGCCGCCTTTTTCGCTGGCTCAAAGACAAAGGCGTAACGGCAATCATTACTGGTGAGCGCGGAGACGGCACGCTGACGCGTCGTGGTCTCGAAGAGTACGTCTCTGATTGCGTCATCTTGCTCGATCATCGCGTGAATGATCAGATTTCCACCCGCCGCATGCGCATCGTGAAGTACCGGGGCACGACTCATGGCACGAACGAATATCCCTTCCTTATCGATGAAGAAGGTTTTAGCGTTCTGCCGATCACGTCGCTCGGTCTGCAGCACACGGTTAGCGACGAACGCATCTCGAGCGGCATCCCGCGGCTCGACACGATGCTCGGTGGCGCAGGCTTTTACCGTGGCAGCACGATTCTCGTCTCTGGCACCGCGGGAACAGGCAAGACCAGTCTCGCCACGCACTTCGTTAACGCCGCTTGCGAACGCGGTGAGCGTTGCCTGTATTTTGCTTTTGAGGAATCGCCGGGGCAGTTGATCCGAAACATGCGATCCATCGGACTGGATCTGGGAAAGTTCGTCAAGAAAGGCTTGCTGAACATTCACTCCAGCCGTGCGACATTGTATGGGCTGGAGATGCATCTGGCTTTGATCCACAAAATGGTGCAGCAGTTTAAGCCCGACATCGTAGTAGCCGACCCGATCGGTGCCCTCATGACGGCTGGTTCCGGGCGTGACGCCAATCTGATGATCATCCGCCTGATCGATTTCCTGAAGGCTCGCGGCGTTACGGCGATGCTGATCAACCTGACCTCAGGAGGCGATACGCTGGAGCACACCGCGGTCGACATCTCGTCGATTGTCGACAGCTGGCTTCTCTTGCGAGATGTCGAACTCGGTGGCGAACGCAACCGTGCCCTCTACGTGCTGAAATCCCGCGGTATGAGGCATTCCAATCAGTTGCGCGAATTCCTTCTTACCGATCATGGCGTCGAACTGCTCGACGTCTATGTAGGCCCGGAAGGGGTGCTCACAGGCTCATCACGCATGTCCCTCGAGGCCCGGGAACGCGCGTCTGTACTGGCCGTACGGCAGGAAGCCGAGCGCAAGGAGCGCGAGCGGCAGCGCAAGCGAGAGGCGCTGGAAGCGAAAATCATTGCCCTGCGCAAGGAATTTGAAAGCGAGGAGACAGAGAGCGTGCTCCTGGCTTCCGAGGAAGTGAACCGCAGACAGCGATTAGAAAACGAGCAGCACGCCATGGCCATCAGCCGTGGTGCCGATGAAGCCAATGGCGACGCACGACCGCGGAGAAAGCTGAACTCGAAATGAAGAAGGCCTCTGCAAAAACTCCACTCTCTCTCGAGGAACTGGCGCGCCACCAGTCGCCGGATGATGCCGAAAAATGGGATCTGCGCCTCTACGTTGCCGGCCAAACGCCGCGCTCGGTGGCCGCGTTTGCCAACCTCAAACGCCTTTGCGAAGAGCATCTGGCCGGCCGATACAGCATTGAGGTCATCGATCTCATGAAGCACCCGCAACTTGCCGCTGGCGATCAGATCCTCGCCATACCAACGCTGGTGCGCAAGTTGCCACAGCCGATCCGCAAAATCGTAGGCGATCTCCGGGATGGGGAGCGAGCCCTGGTCGGGCTGCAACTACGCCCCGCCAAGAATTAACGGTACGGTTGCATTCATGGAATTTTGAGAGATAATGTCGCCAATGGCACGTTTAACGGTGGGGTCACATGGGGAATAACACCTTAATTCCTTTGAATGAGTTCGCCCTGGATGATCGCAGTCAGATCATCGATGCCATCCGCATGGGCGGTGTGGATGCGTTCGTAGTCGAGGAGCGAGATGGCCATGCGGTCTACACCCTGCAGAGTGCGGACCTGCCCTACAGTTCCCTCGTGCAGCGCATGCAGCAGGGTGCAGCCATGCTCAATTCCCCCGGGCACATCATCTACTGCAATCCGAGCTTGGTGGAGTTGTTGGGCTCGACCGGCGAGGCCGTTGTAGGACGCCGCTTTGATGAACTCATCGCTGCGGGTGACCGTCCTGTCTTCCAAAAGTTGTTGGAGGAGTTCCAGGATGGTTCCCAAGAATGCGAACTCCGCATCCGCCGCTTCGATGAACGTGTCATTCCCGCCCGCTTATCGCTCACGGCCTTGTCTCGCGATAAATCGGTGATCGGCGTCCTGATCAGCAATCTGACCTCTGAGAAGTCATACGCCGAGCTGGCATCTCGCATCCAGTCCCTGCAGGACGAGGAGCGCAAAAAGATCGCCCGCGAACTGCACGACAGTGTTGGCCAGTTGCTCACTGCCCTTGCCATGAATCTTTCCCGGCTGAGCAACGAAAATCCTGGCGTGCCTTCTCCGGCCGCGGACCTGCTCGCCGACTGCGGAGTCATGGTTGATCAGGTCAGCCGCGAAATCCGCACCATCTCGCATCTTCTCCATCCGCCACTCCTTGATGTGGCTGGACTGTCTTCCGCTATTCGCTGGTACATTGACGGCTTCGCCCACCGCAGTCAAATCGAAGTGGATCTACAGATCGATTCTGATCTTGGCCGCCTGCCCGCCGAGATCGAAATCTGTCTCTTCCGCGTCGTCCAGGAATGCCTTACGAACGTCTACCGTCACTCGGGCAGCAATTTCTGCTCGATTTCCATAAGACGCGACAGCCATCGCCTGCACATGGAGATTCGCGATACCGGGCATGGGATCCCGAAAAGGGCAGAAGGAGAAATGCCTGCCGGGGTCGGCGTTCGCGGTATGCAGGAACGACTGCGTCTTCTCGGCGGCACCTTGGAGATTCGCTCCAGCGAACAGGGCACCGTCGTGATGGTGATCGTCCCCATTCCAGCGAATTCCGAAATCCTGAGCTGTCGCTGAATCCTTTTCTTCCTGGCTTGGCCAGTGCGGATCTCTGCGCGAGCCTTCACGGCTTTCCCGACGCCACTCCACTCACGCCGCTGCCAGATCTCCGGGACCATCCCGAGGAACTACGTCCCGCGCCGCCTTGAACTAGACACAAGAGCGGGCCACGGAGGCAGTCAGGAGTTGTCTCTACCGGTGCAGTTTTCGTCAGATGACTCCTCAAGGTGACAAGAATGGAGTGTGGAGCCTGATACACTTTTCTGGAGCGCGATTTTTCCTTGAAGTCTCAGCCTTCTGGCCAGACAAGCACCAACTAGTGGATTCAGAATATCGTCATGGCTGCGACTCTTAGGGGACAATTCCAGCCAGTCTCGACCGTGTTACGTCTGGGGTTCCGTCTTGGCGTCGAAGGTGTGCACATTTGCGCAGGTGCTGCTATCGTCAGCTCTTTTGTGCCCACCCCTGTTGTCCCAGGCTTCCCAAACAGTAGGCGAGAAAAATCCAGCGACTGCATTTCTGCGAATCATCGTTGTGGGTTCCCTCGACCAGGCGCAGCAGATTCTTGCCCGCTTGAATAAAGGAGAGAACTTTGCCGAGGTGGCCCGGAAAGAATCGATCGATTCGACTGCCGCCGATGGCGGCTCGCTCGGCAATGTAGCCATCCCGACGCTTCGACCCGAGCTGCGCGATGCGCTCGCCGGGCTTGCTCCGGGTCAGATCAGCCCCATCGTGAAGAGTCCGCTCGGATTCGCCATCTTGAAATTTGAGACGGAGCCCGACTCAGGTACGACAACAAAGATCGGGGGAACCGGAAGCGCCATCGTTGACTCCATCGGCAGCGTGAAGCAAAGCTGGGGACTCGGCGGTCTGGTGGAGGCTGAAGTCGGACTCTACAACTTCGCTAAGCCTGCCGGCTGGGACCGCGATCCGAAGAAGATCTGTGAGATCCGTAAGCAATCGCTCGCTCACGAAAAGGACGCGATGGAACGGTTCTTCTCTCCCGCGAACTCGAAAGAACGCGAGTCCTTCAACTCCCTTGACTTGCTGAATACGTATTACTCGTTCGGAGAAATCTATTCCTATCTGGGCGACATGGAGCACGCGATTCCGCAGTACGAGAAAGCGTATGAGATCGCGACCACAAAAGAGACTGCCGCCCAGGGCCAGATGGACGAGTCGCTGGGCGTAGCGTATCTGCACAAGTCGGAGATGGAAAACGGTGTGTACCGCACGCCCGGCGATCGGTGTCTTCTTCCCATGAGACCCGGCAACGTGTATGCAAAGAAGGAGGACTCCAGGAAGGCCATTGCGTACTTTCTCAAAGACTTGGAGCAACAACCGGATGATCTGGAAGTGAAGTGGTTGCTCAATGTCGCTTACATGACGATCGGCGGCTACCCTGATCAGGTTCCGGCAAAGTATCTCATTCCGCCGAAAGCGTTTGAGTCTTCCGAAGACATCGGGCGATTCCACGATGTGGCTGCTGAAGCAGGGCTCACATCCTTTTCCATGGCGGGGGGCGTCATTGTGGACGACTTCGAAAACATCGGCCGGTTCGACGTAGTCACGTCCAGCTTCGATAGCTGCGGTCCGATGCACTTTTTTCACAACAACGGAGACGGGACATTTACCGAGCAAGCCGCCAGGGCCGGATTATCAGATCAGATGGGCGGCCTTAACATGCTGCAGACCGATTACAACAACGACGGCTGCCTCGACATTCTGATCTTGCGCGGAGCCTGGGAAGTTCCGCAACGGAAATCTCTGTTGCGAAACAATTGCGACGGAACTTTCACCGACGTGACCGCTGCCAGCGGCCTCGCCGAACCCACCAGCACACAGGCTGCGGTTTGGGTCGATATAAATAATGATGGCTTGCTGGATCTTTTCGTGGGCAATGAGGGACAGCCCGCCCAGCTTTTCCTGAACAAGGGGGATGGCACCTTTCAGGATATCTCTGCTTCCGCCGGAATCAATCGCGTGATGTTCACCAAAGGTGTGACCGCAGGCGATTACGACAACGACGGTTTTCCTGATCTTTACGTCTCCAACTTCAGCGGAGGGAATGTCCTCTTCCACAATAATCACAACAATACTTTCACCGACGTAACTCAGGTCGCCGGGGTGCCGGGTCCGGGGCGTGGATTCGCGACTTGGTTTTTCGACTACGACAACGACGGTTTGCCCGACCTCTTCGCCACCAGCTACTTTCTGTCCTTGGACGAAACAGCCCGCACTTATATGGGTCTGCCTCATAACGCAGCGACTCTGAGACTCTACAAAAACTTGGGCAACGGTACTTTTCGCGATGTTACCCAGGAAGTTCATCTCGACAAGGTCTACATGCCTATGGGCGCCAATTTTGGCGATATCGATAATGATGGATTCCCCGACATCTTTCTTGGCACAGGGACCCCCTCCTACGTAACCGAAAAACCCAGCGTGCTGCTTCACAACCAGGATGGAAAGCAATTCATCGATGTCACAACTTCTTCCGGCACCGGGGAATGGCATAGGGGGCATGCGGTGGCATTCGCGGACTTGGACAATCGCGGCGACGAGGACATCATCTTTGAAGTCGGAGGCGCCACGCCCGGCGATAGTCACGCACTCCGGGTCTTTGAGAACCCCGGCCACGCAAACGATTGGATCAGCATGAAGCTCGTGGGCACCAAAACCAATCGTGCGGCCATCGGTGCTCGAATCAAGATTACTGTCGAGAATAAGGGGCAGGGAACCAGATCCATTTATCATACGGTCGGAAGTGGCGGATCGTTCGGTGCGTCTCCGTTGCAACAACACATCGGGCTTGGAAAGAACGCGCGGATTCTTGATATGGAAGTCTGGTGGCCCACTAGCAATACGCGCCAGCATTTCTCGAACATAGAGAAGAATCAGTTCCTTGAGATTACGGAATTCGCTCAACAGTACGCCAAGCTCGACCGCAAACCGTATCGCCTCGGCGGCTCGAAACGGAATGCACCTGTGGTTGCCAAGCAGCCGGGCGCGGCACCCGCAACTGTGAATTAGCCGAGCGGAAGGGATCGAACGATGAAGTGCTGGATCCTCGTTACAGTCTTGCTGTCCTCGACCTGCTTCGCCAGACAGCAATACGCCGCCGGCGGCATGGTCCTGCAAGTGGACCCCGCGCACAAAACCCTGCTGGTATCGTGCGACAGCATTCCCGGATTCATGCAGCCCATGACCATGCCCTTTGAAGTTCGCCAGGCCAAGGAACTTGATGGCCTTGTCCCCGGCATGGTCATCGGTTTCACATTGAGCGTAGAGGCCGGTTCAACTTATGCAGAGTACATACAAATCCATCCTTACGACAGCGTCGAACAGGATCCTCTCACCGCCCGCCGCCTGAAACTGCTGAATCGCATCACCAATCCGGATGCTTCCGCCAAGACGCTCGCCATTGGAGCAACCGTGCCAGATTTCACGCTTATCGATCAGGTGCGCCACCGTATCTCTCTCTCCCAATATGCAGGAAAGGTTGTGGCACTCAACTTCATTTACACCAGCTGTGCGCTGCCCAACTTCTGCTATCGCAGCGCCAACAATTTTGGTGTCCTGCAACACCGATTCAACCAACAGCTAGGCCGCGATCTGGTGCTGCTGACCGTGACCTTCGACCCGCAGCGTGATCATCCCGATCAATTGGCGCGTTATGCCGAGAATTGGAAAGCCGATCCCAGGACGTGGCACTTCCTGACTGGCGACGGGCCTGGTGTCCAACGTGTAACCAGCATGTTCGGCATGGATTACTTCCCCGAGGAAGGTTTAATGAGCCATTCGCTGCATACGGCCATCATCGATCGGCAAGGTAAGCTGGTAGCCAATATCGAAGGTAATCGATTTACGGCAGACCAACTCGCCGACCTGGTAAACACGATATTGAATCACCCGGACAAGGGCCAGCGGGTCCATTAGGCCTGTCTATCCACCCGCACACAAACGAACCCTAGGCCGCCCTGGAATGCGAGAGGATGTTACAGAGTTCGTGAATAATCTCCTGCCGTATCTCATACTCGAGGAGATCGTCATCACTCGCTGTGCCCAACATTCTCGACTCTAGGATTTCGTGCTGCTTGCGAAGCAGTCCGTCGAGTTCGAGTCGTAGTTCCTCGGCGCGATGGTTTTCCATGATACCCTCGGTGACGATCCGTGGCGGCGAAGCATCAAGCGGCTTCGCGGCGAAGCATGCCCCTAGCTGCATTAATCAGCACCGACACCCGATCCGATTTCGAGATCAGGCCCGAGATCCCGATGGATTCTGCAACTTGTTGAGAAACCTGCTCGGGGCTTGCGCTGTAGATGATGAGCGGCACATCCGGCATCGATTGTCTCAGCACGCGCGCTGCCTCCAGTCCATTCATTACCGGCATCGCAAGGTCCAGCACAATCAGGTCAGGATGAACCCGGCAAGCTTCCTCAATAGCCTCGCGTCCATTTTCCACCACTGCGCAGACGTGAAAATCGCGTTCCCGTTCGAAAATTTTATGCAACGCGGTTCGCACAAACGCGTTGTCATCCGCAATTAGGACTTTGTATCGCATCACTATTTCACGTTCGCTAGGCTCATCTTTCACTGGCTCGCTCAATAGTTCCATACGCTGGACACCTGAAACGAGGAGAAGTCGAAGGCTGAAATCACATCGGCTGATAAACCGTTGGGGGACCGAGCGCAACCGCATCAGGCAGAATAGCGTAGAGCGCAAGATCGCCCATGACCGCAAAGGGACCGCATTCACAAGGCTAGAGGGAAAACCGTAGTTCGCGGGCGCTTCCGGTCATGGTTAGGAAAGTAAACTTCAAGGCAGCCCGGGCTCCATCACGATGCCGAACGCGCTCGAGTCAAGTACCGGCGAGCGATCTTCTCACAGTTCCGGCAGTGACAAATGAAATCGGGGCAGTGCGACCGCGAGGCATGTCCGCAACTCTGGCATTCGAGAATATCGCCAATGCGTGTCAGTATCCTGAAAGCGCCATTCTCGACACAGTACGGGCATCGAGGATCGTCGGTAGACATTTCTGCACCAAGCTCCACAGGCGTCAACAGTCGCACTTTTTCGTCAACTCCTTCAGGGAACTAACGTACCCCGGGATGCGCGGCCTCTCGCCTGCCTAGAACTTCATCAATTCTTTGCTGGAGTATTCTGTGCAGGTCGACCAACCAGACAGCAAGCCGTCCGGGATCAGTTTCTTTGCCGATCCGCCGACAGAGTTCCAGCATGACCTGACGGTCCTCTGGTGTCATCATTCCGTTCACAGTGTAAATAGCATCGTGCGAACGAGTCGTTGCTCTGGAGCACTTAGGGGTCAAGAAGAGGTGAGTTTGCTGGCGCCCGCCACAGGCTGGTATGGCGGCTGTAGAAATGCGAAGGCGCTGAGAGGTCGTTGTGTCCAGCAGTCGAACCGCCGCCCTACACGCCACACGCAGGCTGGAGTGGGCACTGCATGACAACTGAAATAGAATTTGACTGAATTCAAAAATGACTCTGGAATCAATTCCAACCGACGAACTGTCACCCGACCTCTCAAGAGAGGTCCATGACTTCCTGGACAGCCAGGACACCGGACACCCATTTCAGTTTCCCCAATGGGCAGGTTCACGATCGAAAGTCGTGCTGCTTCGCAAAGATGGCAAGATTCATTGGCTGGGTACATTCGGAGTGCAGACGCCACTTGGTCGCAGGTTTCCCTGGATTCGCGCGCTGATCGCCAATCGAGGTCCGGTCTGTGATGATCATCAACTCTGGGAAGCTGTGGTAGAACAACTCGCTGAAGATATGCGACAGGAACGTTTCGCTTACCTGGATGTCATGCCGGAGTGGATCTGGCAGACCGATGGCGATCATCCAAGTCTTTCGAACCAGTCCAAGTGGAACCGCATAGGAAACCAGCGAGCCTCGCTGCGTGTCGATCTCAAGGCGGATGAGGATGAGATCTTTGCGAATTTTCGTAAGATCTCACGGTATGAAGTCCGCCGTGCCGAACGATTCGGAACTACTGTCAGCACAGCCTCTACCGATGCTGAAATCGATGAGTTTTTGCGCGTGTACGAGCGCATGGCAATCTGGAAGGGATTCACGCCCGATGCGATCGAAGAGGTGCGTCGCATCATTCATTGGCTGATGGCTTCAGAATCGAGGGGGGCGCTCCTGATTGGCAGAGTGAGGGATGCCGTTCATGGCGGAGCAGTTATTGCCCGGTGCGGACGAAGATGCTGGTTCGTCTGGGGAGCGAATGTTAGAGAGGAGCACGTGACGATCGGCCATATTCTGCAATGGCACGCGCTTCTGTGGGCAAAATCTCACGGCTGCACCGAATATGACTTTGGAGGCTATACCCCGGGGGCGACCTCCGGTCCAGCGTGGTTTAAAGAAGGTTTTGGCGGCACAGTTGTCCATCTGATCACGCCGTATCGCAGGGTCATTGATCCGAAACGTTACAATGTTGTTCGTGTACTCTCCAGGATCAGCAGTTGGGGAGACCGTGATTGATGCATTCGTCCAGGTGTTTCGCCGCATGAGCGACTTCCAGGCAGCCGTCATTCCAGAGGGAATGCTTGTTGAGCCAACGTTGGTTTGAATCTCAATATGTCCGCACCCGATCAAGCTGCTCATCTTAAGGTCTACAGCCAGCCGGAAACCGTTGCTCAGTATGCAGGTATGGATTCTCTCAGCGCCTGTGAGCAACACCTGTTCGATGCTTATCTCCATTCCGGGATGGCCATCCTCGACCTCGGTGTCGGCGGAGGGCGCACCACGCCCTGCCTTTCCGCAATCGCTTCACGCTATGTCGGCATCGACTATTCCGAAGAGATGATTCGTGCTTGCCGCAGCAAGTTTCCCCATTTGCAATTCAACGTCGCGGATGCCTCCGATCTTTCGCAGTTCCCCGATGCCTCATTCGATTCCGTCGTTTTCTCGTACAACGGACTGGACTGCCTGGTGCCGTATGAAAAACGAGAAAACTGTTTGCGCGAGTGTCACCGGGTTCTCAAAGCTGGTGGCATCTATGTCTTCTCGTCGCATAACCCACGAGGCCTGTTCCTTGATTGGCGGTGGGACCGGGATCGTTTGCGAAGGCTCGCGCGCAAAGTATCGCAAAGTGAAGGACTCCTATTCAGTCTGACCCTGGCGGCACTCACGTGCGGACGGGTCATGCTCGGTGTCGCAAGGTCATTCGTGAAGGCGATCCCGCGTGCTCGTCGCCGGCTGCCCACCGCCGCTTTCTGGCAAGGGGAGGGCTACATTGTGGACCCTTCTCACGGCGGCCTGCGGATGTATGGCGGGATTCCCTCCCGCGTCGTTGCCGAACTCACTTGTCTCGGTTTCAAATGTCTGCAAATCCTTCCCGAAAATTACCCCGTAAGCGGCAACGAGTACAGCACTCGCTGGTATTACTATGCGTTCTCGAAAAACCTGACTGACGCGCCCCGAGGGGCTTGACTCCGCGTCCGCGTAGAGCAGAATTGACAATTCCCCCGCGAAACTGAGGTAGGATGCCCATACGAATAACTACATTGAAGGAGACCTGGTTTTGGCGATTCCGTGGATCAAGAATATTCGAGAGGGTGGGCAGCTGAGCGTATTTAACAAGGCCAACACGTGGACGGATGCGGTCAATGCGTCCATCGAAGCGTTCAATCGGCTCTCTTTCGGAGTGACCCTGGTCAAGGCCAAAGACGAGAAATCGGCGAATATCGTTCTGGTGCTCGCGAACGGGCACACGGAATACACCTATCAGGGAACAACCGTCAACCCGGGCGCCGACTTCAGCCCCGCGCGCCTTCATGGCAAGACTCGCGCCTACTATTATGAGCAGTCTCCGAAAGAGATCTTTTTTGCCGTGACCTTTCTTCCGGGGAAGGTGAGTGGGACGAAGAAACAGAAGGAAGTGATCGTAGTGCACGAGTTCATTCATGCCGCCGGCATGGACGAGCACGATGACCGCGGCATCATGTTCCCGCAAATGGGCGAATCCGGCGATGGCCTGATCGAATATCTGCATGACAAGGGATCGAAGGCGATGCCGCCCATCCGCGTCGGCGGACAAACCGCGTGCATCATGAACATGCTCTGGTCCGGCGGCGCCGCCTGTAAGGCGAGCTGAGAATGAGCTGAGCCGGCCCATTCGAGCCCTGTTTCGGCCGGAGAGCGCCGGGCGGGCTGGTTGCACGGCTTCAGACAAATTCATATCGATTCATCCAGTCTTCAGACGAATTCACGTCGCCTCCATGGACATATTGCGAACTGCGGCGCAAGATGACCCGCGTGGTGCACAGAGGTTAAGTTTTTCGGGCTCAAAAGACACCACCAGAAGAGGGCGATATGAAAAAGCACGCAGTTACCCTTCTCATCCTGAGCGTGGTTTTCATTCCTGGGCTGTTGAGTGCGCAAAGCGCATGTGTTATGGATGCTCAGACGGGCAATCGGAAAGTCCTGGTCACCAGCGGTGGTCAGCGACTCACGCAAATGCAGGCAGACTGCGCGCTGGAACTGATTGACTTCATGGCAGCCGCGGCACGCGGCGTTGACCTGATTCAGGTCGATGAACCGATGCGCCAGATCTGGCGCGGATACCTGGTCAACGTGTACCCCAAACTGCCTCAGGAGGATCGTACCTTTCTGGCCAATGCGCCGATGATGTTTTACAACGTGAACGTGACGTGGCCCCGGCTGACGCCGGCCGCACAGAACAAGTATCGCCAGAGCTGGGCGGCGGTGTTGCCCCCGGTGCTCGAGTTCATCCAGCCGGTCGTGGCCGCCACCCGGCAACAGGAGTCCCTGCAGGTGGCGGGCGGTCAAGGTCCAGGATCGAGCTACGGATCGGTCGCTTCGCAACCATCCGATCCCGCGGCCGACTACCGCCGGCAGCAGGCAATCAGCAATAGCCTGGCGGTGCACAATTCCATCATGACGAACAACACCATAAACCTGATGAACTCCTTCAGCCATATGGACGGCCACTAGAGTTTCAGCTTTATACAAACCGAAAGCTCCATAGGGCTGCCCCAAACTAAACGTCCCTGTTTTACGACGTTTAGTTTGGGGATTTCCAATTTATCCCCGAAGTAAGTCCCACCCATCAAGGACCATCGTTTCAGCAAGCGCCGCCTGCTTTCTCCTTTACCCATGTTTTGTCGCCGCTCGGATGCGATCTGGGCGGGAATGAGCTGCGTTCTTTCGCTCATTCAGAGTGGCGGTTGCTGGTTGCGGGGGCTTGCGAGTCTGGATGCGAGATCCGGTTGGATTCGCGATGGCCGGGGGAGTTTGTTTGAAATTGTGGGGAGGGACTGTGGTGGGCGGTGCAGCATGGGGAGGGTTGATTGGATCGGGTGCGGTCGCTTCGCGACTGGGGCAGAGGGGGGCGGCTGTCGCTGCACTTGGTGGCGCGGGGACGCTCGCTTCGCTCGCGGGGCGGACGACGGCGTCCGCCCCTGCATTGGGGCTTGCCTTCGGCTTCGCGGTTGTCGCTACGTGGGTTGTTTCCTGGTGCGTCGGGATTCTGGCGCGTTCCAGGTTGGCTCGGATCTGGGCTTGCTGGGCTTGCCAGTCCTGCAGTTTCTGGGCGCGGTGTTTTTCTTCCATGATCTGGCGTTCGGTTTTTTGGGGTACCCAGGCGTTGTAGGGCAAGTCGATTTCTGTGGTCTCGTCGAAGTCGGCGTTGTCTGGGG
>DATKAP010000119.1:0-31855 GCA_035577905.1 Binatia bacterium | reverse complement strand
TGACCGTAATCTCCAGCCCCTTCTCCACTTTTCGGAGAAAGTACTGAAACCGAGCCTTCAGCGCGCTAATGCTGAGAACCACGTGTTTCCGTAGCTTCATATAGGGAAAATCGGCCAAAGTCCACGCAACTCGATGCCATGAGTCTTATTACTTCAGTCATCTTGGGCCAGGTGACTTTTCGGTTCATGATACGGGAGGTTCCCTGGGGGAAGTGTCGAATGAATATTGATGATCTGCTGCGCATCGCCATGGAGCGGCGGGCCTCGGACTTGCACCTGAAGGTCGGCAACTATCCGCACCTGCGCATCGACGGCGAACTGATCCCATTGACCGACCAGCCCCGCATCAGCGCGGAAGACATGTTAACCATGGCTTTCAGCATGATGTCGGCGCGGCAGAAGCAAAAATTCAAGGAGACCACGGAAATCGATATGGCCTACGGCGTCGCCGGACTCGGCCGCTTCCGTGTGAACATCTTCCAGCAGCGCGGCAACGTGGGACTCGTACTGCGCGTCATTCCGACCAAGATCCGGGCTCTGGATGAGCTATTCCTGCCGAAGGTGGTGGAGCAGATATGCGATATGCCCCGCGGGCTCGTGCTTGTGACGGGCGTAACCGGCTCGGGTAAGTCGACGACTCTGGCCGCCATGGTCGATCGCGTCAACTCTTCGCGAGCGGAACATATCGTCACCATCGAGGACCCAATCGAATTCCTGCACCGCGACAAGAAGGGATATGTGAACCAACGCGAAGTAGGCGTGGACACGCCTTCATTCGGAGCGGCGCTGCGAGCTTCTCTGCGTCAGGATCCAGACGTGATTCTGGTCGGCGAAATGCGAGACCTGGAGACGATCCAGACTG
Organism: Binatia bacterium; assembly: GCA_035577905.1. Lineage (GTDB taxonomy): Bacteria > Acidobacteriota > Terriglobia > Terriglobales > Acidobacteriaceae > Sulfotelmatobacter. The sequence continues at coordinate 30,993 of DATKAP010000119.1, read as the reverse complement.
CGCTGCATGCCGCGGAAACCGGTCACATGGTGTTCTCGACTCTGCACACTCTGGATGCCGTGGAAACCGTTAACCGTGTAATCTCGATCTTTCCCCCGCCGGAGCAGAAGCAGATTCGTATGCAACTGGCGGCCGTTCTTCGGGCGATTATCAGCCAACGACTGGTGCGACGTTGCGATGCTGAGGGGCGTGTGCCTGCCGTGGAAGTAATGATCAATACCGCGTTCATCCGCGAGTGCGTGCTCGTGCCCGAGAAGACCCGCTCGATTCGCGACGCGATCGCCGCCGGTACTTCGCAGTACGGCATGCAGACGTTTGACCAGTCCCTGTGGGATCTGTTCCAGGCAGGGCTGGTGAATTACGAAACGGCTCTCGAGAACGCTTCCAACGCCGACGACTTCAAGCTGCGCATGCAGGGTATCGCTTCGACAGCCGATATTTCGCGGCAGTCGATGCAGACCGCGGGGTTTGGCGGAAGGTAAAGCTGAGTTCGAGGTTTTCGTAAGGTTGGGGCGCGATCCGGATCGCGCCCCTTTTCTTCTGGACGCACTCACTGTTTCTGGTTCGCGGCCGCAAACTCTGCAAAGGTAACAAAATGGCCGGCCGGATCTTTTACGCCGATTTCCGTGGATCCGTAGAAGGTTTTTCGCTTGGGCATTACCACTTCCGCCCCGTTTACGGCGTTGATCGTTTCGTCCAGATTGTCTACTTCCACGTACAGGAAAGTAGGCCCTTTGCGGACCGCCTCGGAGATCGTAGTGCCGACATCTTTGTCGGCACTGGCGTAGCTCTGATACATCAGTTCGACGTTGCCCTTTTGCAACATGGCGAAGGCCAGTTTGTCGCCATCTGGGACTTCAACGATCTTCTGGAAGCCGAAGCGCTCGACCCAGAACTTGATGCACGGCTCGATTTCTTGCGCGAACAGGACGGGCGTAACTTTCTTCACATTCATCGTGTGTTTCTCCTCTGCATGCAATCAGGACATCGGGGAAGCAGGACGGCCTGCCAGGACTAAGGTCGCAATGCGCCTGCATTTCCCTCTTGCCAAAGCCATGTAGTCTAAATTAGACTAGTGGAGCGTACTAGACTCCCTCAGTCGTGTCAAGGAGGATTTCTATGGCCGTTCAAGAGCGCCGTTTGGAGGACCTGGCTTCCGTAGGACCAGCGATGCTGCGGGATTTCAAGATGCTGGGCATTCATAGCGTGGCGCAGCTCTCGCGGCGCAGTCCGGAGAAATTGTACGAGCAGCTTTGCGAGGTTACGGGAAAAGCTCAGGACATTTGCTGCCTCGATGTTTTTCGGGCCGCCGTGGCACAGGCGCGCAACCCCCGGCTTCCCGCCGAACTACGCCGGTGGTGGTACTGGAGCCGCCGGCGAAAGGCGCAGGATGCCCGAAGCTAAGAAGCGCGAATTGACGACTCCGGACCTCGTCCTGCTCAGTCTTTTGGCCGAGCGGCCGATGCACGGATATCAGGCCAATCTCGAGCTCGAGCGCAGGCAGGTTCGCGACTGGGCGGGGATCTCCCGGCCGCAGGTGTATTACTCACTGGAGAAGCTGTCACGGTCAGGATTGATCCGAAGCGCAAGCAGTGCTGAGCCAGTGGCTGGGCCTGAGCGCAGCGTCTTTTCTATTACATCCGCGGGGCGTGCCGCGTTGGCCGATGCCCTCGAGCGGGAGGAGTGGGCTTCGCAACGGGAGCGGCCGCCCTTTCTCACCTGGATTGCGCTCTCGTGGCAGGCGCGGCCGGGTGTGTTCGAAAGGCAGGTACGGCGACGCGAGAAATTCCTGCAGCAGGACCTGGAGCGCGAGGCCGCAACTCTGCGGGCCGTCCGGGCGGAGGTTGGACATCGGTTCCACGAGGCAGTGTGGATGTTGAGTCTGACGATTCAGCAGATCCGCACAGAATTGTCCTGGCTCCGCAAGATGGCGCGTGAGGTGCGGCGGCGCGCACCGGCACAGCACCCGCAATATGCCGAACGAGAGTAGCCAGGCTCGCGGCCTGCTGATCACTTGCGCTATGGTTACGGATTATGTCGTTCTCCAGGCCAAAGCGAAAGCAGTATACCGAGGATGAGTTGTATGACTATGCCGTCGCGGCATTGGCACGGCGCATGCGCACCGTTGCCGAATTGAAGCGACTCATGCGGGCGCGGGTGGAGGATCCGCAATCGGAATATGCGGAAACTCTCGTGGAGCTAGTCATTCGCCGCCTGAAGGATCAGGGATATCTGAACGACTCGAACTACGCCGCTTACTATTCCTCGATGCGGCGGGACAATCAGAAATTTGGGCGCGGGCGGGTGATCACCGAGTTAAAAACGCGGGGCGTGCATGCTTCCGTCATCGAGAAGGCGGTCGATTCCGCCTATGAGGGTGTAAATGAAGAGAGGCAGGCGCGGGACTATCTCCGCAAAAAGCGCATGGAGAAACCGGAGGATCAGAAACAGGCCGCGCGGATTTTCCGGCAGCTGTTGCGGGCCGGGTTCGGGACCAAGACCATCTTCGCGATCTTGAAGAAGTGGGATGTTGACGATGAGACCCTGACCGCGCTGGAAGACGAAGCCGGGAATTGAACACTTCGGTCAATTACACTCTCAGCCGGTGTCAGTGCTCCGCAGATTTGATTCGCGCTGCCTCTGGGAGCATACTCACAGCACCGCAAGAACTCGACGGTGAAGGAGAATTCTCATGAAGCCTATGAAGTGGGTGGTGATGGTCGTATTGACTCTGATGTGCGCAACTTTGGCCGTTGCGCAGAATGCCGGCGCCGAGATGAAGGATACGGCGAAGACCGCAACCAAAGATACGGAAAAGGGCGCCAAGACCGCGGGAAAGGATACTGAGCATGCCGCGAAGAAGACGGCGCACACCTCCGAGAAAATGGCCAAAGACACCGGAAAAGACACGAAGGTCGCCGCAAAGGATACCGAAAAAGGCACGAAGACCGTTGCTAAGGACACTGAGAAAGGCGCGAAGGCCGCGGAGAAGGATACCGAGAAGGGTGCCAAGACTGCCGGCAAAGATACGGAGAAAGCTGCCTCAAAGACGGGGAGTAGCGTGAAGAAGGGCGTCAAAGACGTGGGGCACGATGTAAAGAAAGGGACCGAGAAGACGGCAGATTCCATGAAGTAGCGCCGACTAGAAACACTCACCATGGAAGGCACAGAGGCAGATACGGAATCCTGGCCTCTGTGCCCCTTGATGGCGCTCCCAAATCCCCACTTCCAGTGAGCATCCAGAAACAGGACACCCGCCCACTTCGTTTAAAATTAAACCTTCATGCTGACAGGCTTTGAAATCCGCAGGAAATTCCTCGACTTCTTTGTGCAAAAGGGGCACAAGGAAGTGCACTCATCGTCGCTCGTCCCGGCGAATGATCCCACGCTGCTCTTTAGCAATGCCGGGATGAACCAGTTCAAGGACGTGTTTCTGGGGCTCGAGAAGCGCGATTACGCGCGGGCCACGACCTCGCAGAAGTGCGTGCGCGCGGGCGGGAAGCACAATGATTTGGAAAATGTTGGCTTCACCAACCGCCATCACACGTTTTTCGAGATGTTGGGAAATTTTTCTTTCGGGGACTATTTCAAGAAGGATGCGATTGCCTACGCCTGGGAACTCGTCACCTCGCCCGCGTGGTACGGAGTTGAGAAAAACAGGTTGTATGTGACCGTTTTTAACGGTGAGGGCGGGCTTGCCCGCGATGCTGAGGCGTACGACTTGTGGGCCGAGCAAGGAGTTCCGAGGGACCGCATCTATGAGATGGGCCTGAAGGACAACTTCTGGCAGATGGGCGATACCGGTCCGTGCGGTCCCTGCAGCGAGATTCACTACGACATGGGCGCGATTGCGTCGGACCAGGGACATACCGATTGCACATTCGGGTGTGATTGCGGGCGATACGTGGAGATTTGGAACCTGGTGTTCATGCAGTTTGACCGGGATGCGTCGGGGAAACTAACGCCACTACCGAAACCGTCGATAGACACCGGCATGGGCCTGGAGCGGGTGGCAGCGGTGCTGCAGGGAGTGATTTCGAATTACGACACCGATTTGTTTACGCCGCTGATTAAGAGGGCGGCGGAGCTGACCGGAGTCAGCAAGGGCCACGTGGGGACGGGCACCTCGCCTGTCCATGCCGAGCAAAGCTCGGCCGGCTCTCCCACCCATAAGTCTGCCGCATCGTTACGAGTCATCGCCGACCACTCACGCGCAGCGACATTCCTGATTTCGGATGGAGTCTCGCCTTCCAACGAAGGCCGCGGTTACGTCCTGCGAAAGATCATCCGCCGCGCCATTACGCACGGGCGTCTGCTGGGACAGACGAAGCCGTTCCTTCATCAGATGGTTTTCGCCGTTCGCGATCTGATGCGGGATGCGTATCCGGAATTGACTGAGACGGCGGAGCGGGTTTCCAAGGCGGTGCTCGCCGAGGAAACTCGATTCGCTCATACCATGGAAGTCGGACTCGAGAAGCTGGAGGTACTGCTCAAGCACTCGCCGGAACAACTGGCGGGCGAAGACGCGTTCAAACTGTACGACACCTTCGGTATGCCACTCGACTTCATGCAGGATGCGGCGCGAGATCAAGGAATTGCATTCGATCGTGCAGGCTTTGATCGTGCAATGGAAGAGCAGCGGCAGCGGGCCAAAGCATCCTGGAAAGGAGCGGCGAAGCAGACGGCGAATCCGGCGTACCAGTCGCTCCCAAAGTCGGAGTTTGAAGGTTATCGCCAGACACGATCGGATGGCTGCGAAGTGCTGGCGATCATTCACAATGGGCAGGGCGTGCAGCAACTCGAAGCTGGGTACGACGGCGAAATCATACTCGATCACACGCCGTTTTATGCCGAGGCCGGTGGACAGGTCGGCGATCGGGGATGGTTTTATTCGGACGATCACAATACCGTCGTGGCGGAAGTGAAGGGATGCTATTACCCGATTCAAGGAGTGCGCGCGCATCAGGTGTTTGCAAAGACGCAGATTCGTGTGGGCGACAAGGTCGACGCGGTGGTGAACACCGACGTCCGCGAAGCCACGATGCGGAATCACACGGCGACGCATTTGCTGCATGCTGGGTTGCGCGAAGTGCTCGGAAAGCATGTGAAGCAGGCGGGATCCCTGGTAGCGCCGGGGCATCTGCGCTTTGATTTCTCGCACTTCACGGCCGTTGAAGACGAGGAACTGCAAGACATCGAAGAAATCATCAATAAGGAGGTCTTGCGCAACCGCAAAGTGGAAGTCGTCGAGAACGTGCCGATTGATGTCGCTATCAATGAGTATCACGCCATGGCGCTGTTCGGGGAGAAGTACGGAGACCGGGTCCGCGTGATCCGAATTGCTGACTTTTCGATGGAACTCTGCGGAGGCACGCACACGGCAGCAACCGGCGAGATCGGCCTGATCAAGATTCTCAAGGAAAGCAGCGTCTCCTCCGGAGTTCGCCGCGTCGAGGCGATTACAGGCGAGGGGTCGCTGCACCACTTCCGCAGGGATCATCAGCTTGAGAATGTGGTCTCGGTTCTGGCGACGCACGCCGAAGCTGCGACGCCGGCCGAGGCGTTGAAGCTCGAGCTCGAGAAAAAAGATGCGGAGATCAAGCGGCTCGCGCGTGAATTGGATCAGGCACGCATGAGGTCGGCGTCGTCTTCGACCGCAAACATCACCGAGAAGGTGAAAGAGGTCAAAGGCGTGAAGGTGCTGGCGCATCGCGTGGACAACTTGGAGCGTGCGCAGATGCGGACGCTCGTCGATCAACTGCGCGAGAAGATTGGGTCGGGCGTTGTGGTTCTGGGATCGGCGTCGAATGGAAACGTCTCCCTGATCGTAGGGGTCACAAAGGATTTGACTTCTCGCGTGCAGGCGGGCAAAGTAGTCGGCGCCGTAGCGCAGAAGGTGGGAGGAAAGGGCGGCGGACGACCCGACCTCGCAGAGGCCGGCGGGAAAGACGCAGCGGCTCTGGACGCCGCGCTGGACGGGGCTTACGGAGTGGTTGAGGGCTTGCTTGCATGATCTCTGACGACGATGTCAAAAATCGTTTGCGCTTTGTAGATCACAAAGGCCAGGCGATCTTTCTCATCGACTTCAGCCATTGTCAGGGAAAAGATATGCTCGTGCTACTGGATCAGGTTCGAGCCGAGGTTGCCCGCCATGAACCCGGGACGGTGCTGACATTGGCCGATTTCAGCGACGCCAAGATCGACAAGGAAGTCGCGACCAAGATCAAAGAGGTGCTGACTTTCGATCGTCCTTATGTGAAAAAGTCGGCCTGGGTAGGAACCGACAGCCTGCCGCATGTGTTCTACGAAAACTTCAAGAGTTTCTCCCGGCGTGATTTTCCAACCTTTGAGACGCGGGAAGAGGCCATCGAGTGGCTGGTGAAGGAATAGCTGTTCTCAGCCTGCCGGTTGCCCATCAATCACCGGCGGCTTTCTTTCGAGTGAGTTTCCAGCAAACGCTTTGTTAAAACGACCATTCCCAAAATCTGAGTCCATTCAGAGACGATGTTGCCCACGACTTGTCCCCACTTCGACACTGGGCTGCTCGCCGCGAAGAGCCAGATCCATCCTGCACCGGTGACGAGAAGAAACATCGTCAGGGAATGGCGGCTGAGCAATCTGACAATCGGTTTTAGTAAACGGTGGGGAGGCCTGCGGCTCTCGGCGGAGCCGATCTCGTAGAAATACTTCGTCGCGAGCACCGTCACCAGAAGTCCGGTCCAGTCGGCAATGGCATTCCCGAAGAACGAACCCCAGTGGGTCTCGGGATTGGCTCGGGCGTATAGGACAACCCAGACCGCGAGAATCAACCCTGCGGCCATGCTGAGCGAGTGCTCATGGAGGAAATGCTTCCAACCGAGTTTGGGGTTGTTGTTGCTGACAGTCATGCGCCTTGGATGATGAAAGCTTAGGACGCGGCTGCCTTTGCGTGTGTGGACCGGTATGAGACGAATAACCGTGACGCCAATCGCGAACGGTCGCGCCTTCGCTCGAATGCTTCTTGTCGCTACTCGGTTGAGCGACCTGTCCGAAGTGCATTTCTTGACACTTCCGCAGTTTGGCCTTTATTCTAAGTCTTGCTCCTTGCGGTACTTACGCCTCTCTGGCGTGCTCCCGCGGGCTGGTTCGGCGTGATGCCGCGGAGGTTTCGCCATGTTCCTCGACATCAGAGATTTGGAACTGCATCCGCTGGACTTTGCGGAGGAGTTTGAGCCCGGTGTCATCGATTTGGGGGGGGAAGCCCGGCAGAAGGTTCCGCTGAAGGCTTCGGGCCGGGCCGAGGTGGTCGAGGAACATCACGGCAAGCACGAGGTAATCAAGGACATACGGCTGCGCGGTCGGCTTTCGGCCGAACTGGAATTGCAGTGTGCGCGCTGTCTGGAACCGGTACCGCAGCAGATCCGGCGCGAGTTTGAGTTGCTGTATCGTCCCCTGGGCGCCGATGCGGGACGCGACGAGCTTTCGGTGACCGATGCGGAAGCTGAGATCGGGTATTATCAGGGCGACGGACTTATGCTGGAAGACGTACTGCGCGAACAGGTTTTACTCGCGTTGCCCTTGAAGGTCACCTGCCGCGAAGACTGCAAAGGACTTTGTCCGCAGTGCGGCAAGAATTTAAATCAGGAACAGTGCTCCTGCTCAACCGAGGTGGAAGATCCGCGGTGGTCGGCGTTGAAGGATGTGCGGAGCAGGTTGGAACACTGAAAAAAGGCCGTCTGCTGTCGGCCTCAGCTTTCGGCCCGAGCCCGACGAGTTTTTCCATCGCATCGGTAACTGAGTTTTTCTGAGAGCTGATCGCTGAGAATCTTAGCTAGTGGGCGGCTGGTTCTAGTAGCCGCGAAAGGAATCGACACCATGCCTAATCCGAAACGAAGACATTCGCAGAAGCGCACCTCAACACGGCGCGCGCATGACGCTCTGAAAGGCCACAGCCTCTCGGAGTGTCCGAACTGTCACGAGAAGAAAATGCCTCATCGCGCCTGCCCCAAGTGCGGGTACTATAAAGGACGCGAAGTCGTAGACGTCGAAGAAGCGAGCTAGCTCAACTGGCCATGCCTAGCGTCATCGCACTGGATGCGATGGGTTCGGATCGCGCGCCCAAGCCGGAAGTCGAGGGCGCCATACAGGCCGCACGTCAGTACGGCGTGCGCGTGCTGCTGATCGGTCCAGAGAATCTGGTCAAACCGGAACTGGAACGGCACCTCACTGCTCTGCGCCTGCCCATCGAGGTGGTCCACGCCAGCGAATACATCACCATGGATGACAAGGTGGAGGCGATCCGCGCCAAGCGCGACAACTCCATGCGCGTCGGGTTGCGCCTGGTGCGCGAGGGACAGGCGAATGGCTTCGCCACCGCAGGAAACACCGGCGCGGCTATGGCTACGGCGAAGATCGTTCTAGGCGGGATGCCGGGAGTGGATCGTCCGGCGCTCGCCGCCGTTTTTCCTACGGCACCGGGGAATCCTGCGATGCTCCTCGATGTTGGCGCAAACGTCGATTGCACTCCCCAGAATCTCGAACAGTTTGCCGTAATGGGCGATGTCTACTTTCGCGCTATGTTCGGCAAACGCGACAATGGGCCCGGGCCGCGCGTCGGGCTGCTTTCCATCGGAGAGGAAGAGGGCAAGGGCAACGATCTGACTAGAGAAGCGTTTCAATTGCTGAAGCAGCTGCCGTTGAATTTCATTGGGAACGTGGAAGGACGCGATCTGTACAACGGAAAAGTCGACGTGATCGTTGCCGATGGATTCGTCGGCAATGTGGCGCTGAAGATCTCTGAAGGCGTGGCTAACCTGGTGCGCACGACACTGAAAGAATCGCTAAAGGCAACGATTACGCGACAGGTGGGAGCATTGCTGTCGCGCAGCGCGTTCAGCGACTTCAAAAAGCGGCTTGATCACACCGAATACGGCGGCGCTCCCCTGTTGGGCGTGAGGGGCGTCTGCATCATCACCCATGGATCTTCGAACGCCAATGCCATGAAGAATGCAATCAGGGTCGCCGCGGAATTCTCTCAGCGCGGTATTAATGACTCGATCGAGCGCGGGCTGGCGTCGCTGCGGCCGCCGGTGGAGTCGGCAGTGCACTCGAGTTAGAAATTCTCCGGTTCACGTAGCCCCGGACGCCTTCGTCCGAGGCTGCGCGCGCGGCGCGCAATTCAGGCTGCTGCGCGAAAATTGACGTTCGTCTTTACCCCGGCAGCCGGAACGGACGAAAGCGTCCGCCCTGCATGAGCACAGGTACTCAATGACAGATAAAAAAATCGCTCTCATCTTTCCAGGACAAGGCTCGCAAGTTGTTGGCATGGGTAAAGATCTGGCCGAGAAATATCCCGTGGCGCGGCAGACTTTTCACGAAGCCGACGATGCTCTGGGATACAAGCTTTCTCAACTCTGTTTCGAAGGTCCAGAAGAACAGCTTCGCCTAACAGAAATTACGCAGCCTGCGATTCTGACGACGTCGGTGGCGGCTCTACGCGTGTTGGAGACACGGATTCCGAAGCCTTGCTACGTTGCCGGTCACAGCCTGGGTGAGTATTCGGCACATGTGGCGTCAGGAACATTCAGCTTCGCCGATGCGGTGCGTACAGTGCGGAATCGCGGGAAGTATATGCAGGAGGCGGTGCCGGTCGGCGTGGGAGCGATGGCGGCGATCCTCGGGATGGATCCGGAAAAAGTCGCAGAGGTCTGCGTAGACGCCGCGCAGGGAGAAGTCTGCTCGCCCGCGAACATCAATTCGCCGGAGCAGATTGTGATCTCCGGCAACACGGCCGCGGTCGAGCGTGCTGCAAAGCTGGCAGACGAGCGTGGGGCAAAGCGTGCAAAGTTGCTCCCGGTGAGCGCGCCCTTCCATTGTTCGCTGATGAAGCCTGCCCAGGATCGCCTGGAACTTGATCTGAAAAAGCTAGCGATGCAGAAGCCCGTGTATCCTGTGGCGTGTAACGTGGATGAGGAGTTGGTGTCGGATCCGTTGCGCGCCCTGGACACGCTCGTTCGGCAGGTAACGGGGTCGGTAAAGTGGGAACAATGCATGCGCCTGCTCATTGCGCAAGGGGTAGATACATTCATCGAAGTCGGGCCGGGGAAGGTCTTGTCGGGATTGATGCGGCAGATTGACCGGTCGAAGACCTGCCTGAACGTGGGCGATGACGCTTCGCTCACAAAGACCCTGGACAGTCTCTCCCAGACCACCTAGAGGTGGCGAAGACGCCCCAGGGGCCGATGACATGCCTCGGCTGCCTGTATCGCCGTAGTAACAGTCCGTTAGCAAGGAGCAAACATGCTGAAGGGTCGTTTGCAGGTTGCCGCATTGCTCACGTGGGTTGCAGTGGCAGGCCTTCCTCTTCACTCTCAGGCCGCTCGTCAAAGCACCCAGACCCTGGCCATACGTGCAGCGCGTTTGATCGATGGCAAAACTGACACCATCGTGAAAGATGCTGTCGTGCTAGTCACAGGGGAAAAGATTGCCGCAGTCGGTTCCGGGTTGGCCATTCCGATAAATACAAAAGTCATTGATCTGGGAGACGCCACTCTCCTTCCCGGCCTGATTGACGCTCACACGCATTTGCTCTCAGAAATGGACGGATCGAACCTATCGTTGCAAGACGTGGAGATGTTGCGGATTGTCGCGACTGAGAGTACCGCAGAACGCGCATTGCTCGGGGCGAAGTTGGGGAGAGAAGACCTGGAGGCAGGAATTACGACCGTACGTGACGTTGGGAACTCTGGGGTCAACGGAGACGTCGCGCTGCGCCGCGCCATTGAACGCGGCTGGGTGCCGGGCCCACGCATCGTCACCTCGACCCGCGCACTGGCTGCCCAAGGAGGACAGTTCGGAACACTCACTCCCGCGGCTCAACAGTTGATCGAAGAGGAGTACGTGACGGTTCGTGGGCCAGAAAGCGCGCGCCAGGCAGTTCGTCAAGCGCTGTATGACGGTGCGCGTTGTATCAAGGTCATTGTCAATGGCTCTCCAGCGAACGTGACCCTCGATGAAATGAAGGCGATCGTAGACGAGGCCCATACCGCGGGGGTAAAAGTGGCGGCGCACGCCATCGGCGACAAGGCCACCCGCATCGCGGCGCAGGCCGGAGCCGATTCCATAGAGCACGCCTACGTCGTTCCAGACGATGTACTGAAAATGATGGTCGAGAAACACATTTTCCTGGTGCCGACGGATGGGACGCTCAAAACATTTGTAGACATGAGTTTCGGCACGCGCCAACCGAGCGAGAGCGAACGAGCTGAGCGGGAAAAAGAATATGCGCCTTACGTCAAGCAGGAACAAGACCGCCTAAAGCGGGCTATCAAGATGGGTGTGCCCGTTGCGGCTGGTTCAGACATGTACTTGTCCATGCCCAGGATGACCCGCGGGCAAGCCAGCTTGCTGGTTTATGAAGCCTATGCGGAAGCAGGCATGACCGCCATGGACATCATTCATGCGGCGACACGCGATGCTGCGGAACTGCTAGGCATGCAGGATCGTATCGGAACCTTGGAGCCGGACAAACTCGCTGACATCATCGCCGTGCCAGGTGATCCCTCAAAGGACGTTCGAGCGCTCGAACACGCGAAGTTTGTAATGAAGGGCGGGGTGGTCGTGGTGAACAAAAACTGACCGCATTCCAATATCTTTCCTGCCCTGCCGCATAAAAACAGAGAGGCGGGCTAGTGGAAGAGCAATTCGCAGGGCGGATAGCTGAGCGTGTGGTCGGACTTTTCCACCCAGACTTGGGCGTGTTCGGTGCGGTCGTTCACGACTACGTCGACCAGCACTCCGCTGCTGGGCCCGGGGCAGGTGCTGGCGCCGTTCACTTTGACGGTCTTGATCGTTCCCCACTCTCCGCCAGGCCCCCAATCGCGATAGAACTCGTTGAAGGCATAGTTCGCATGCTGGCCGGGATGTTGCGGCCAATTAGGATCATGCATCCAGATGCCGTAGGCGGTTTTGAAATCCTGCTTCTGCAAGGCTTCGAAAAAATTCCCCACGATGTGTTCTTCGCGCCAATAGCGGAACCACCAGCCGAGACATACGACAATCACGATTACCGTGATGATCAGTACCAGCCGTTTGCGCTTTCGTGATTCTTTTTCCGGATCAAAGTCTTTCGCGTCCAGGAGCGTCATACCTCTCTAGCATAATGGACACGACCGGGAAGTTAAAAGTTCCCGCCGGCGGGCGTACAATTTTGCTAAAGCTATTCTCACGGGAGGTTCCCCATGCCCGTCTACGATTACATCTGCTTGGATTGTCACAAGCCCTTCGAAACGGTACTGACTCTGAATGAGCACGACAAGGAAACTCCGACCTGTCCGAAGTGCGGCAGCAAGAATGTGGAGCAGGAAGCAGCGGCCTTCTTTGCGGTCACGTCGAAGAAGAGCTAGAAGCCCTTTCAGGGACCAAAAGGCCATCACCGCAGGGGACACCCAACAGTTCCCTAGTGCACCTTCGTGTCCTTCGTGGTCAACTACTTCTGCCATTTCAAGAGACGACATAACGCCTGGACCACTACGACACTCTGAGGCACTAACAATAACTCACCGCGCCGGTTTCCATCGCAGCACTGGCTTTCTCGCGGCGATGGTTTCATCCAGCCGGGAGACTCGCGTCGAGTGAGGCGCATCGAGCACTGTCTGCGTATCCTCTTCCACCTCCTGCGCAATCGACTTCATGGCGTCGACGAAAAGGTCCATCTCTTCCTTCGACTCGCTCTCCGTGGGCTCGATCATCAAGGCACCCGGAACGATCAGCGGGAAGGCCGTCGTATATGGATGGAACCCGTAATCGATCAGCCGCTTGGCGATGTCCATGGTGCGCACGCCTTTTTTCGCCTGCAGCTTGTCGCTGAAGACCACCTCGTGCATCGTCGGCGTCGAATAGGGCAGGTCGTACGTGCCTTCCAACCCCTTGCGAATGTAGTTAGCGTTAAGAACGGCATCTTCTGTCGTTTGCCGTAGGCCGTCGGGGCCGTTGGCCTGGATGTAGGCAAGGGCGCGAACAAACATTCCGAAATTGCCGTAAAAGGCACGGACACGGCCGACGGACTCTGGACGGTTGTAGTCGAATGCCAGCGTGCCATCCGGCTTCGTAACGACCACAGGTTTCGGCAGGAATGGTTCAAGTATCTTCTTGATTGCAACGGGGCCGGAGCCGGGGCCTCCGCCGCCGTGCGGCGTGGAGAACGTCTTATGCAGGTTGAGGTGCATCACATCGACCCCAAAATCGCCGGGACGCACTTTGCCCACCAGCGCGTTCATGTTGGCGCCGTCCATATAGAGCAGGCCACCCTTGGCATGCAGGATGTCGGCAATATTGCGAATGTCTTGCTCGAAGACGCCAAGCGTATTCGGGTTCGTGAGCATCAGCGCGGCCACATCATCATTCATCTGCGCTTCGAGTGACGTGATGTCCACCATGCCGCGGGAATCGGATTTCAGGTTTTCGACTGCGTAGCCCACCATCGCCGCGGTTGCAGGATTCGTGCCATGAGCCGAATCGGGGATCAGGATCTTCTTGCGCGCATTGCCTTTGGATTCGTGATATGCGCGCACCATCAATAGTCCGGTCATCTCCCCATGAGCACCAGCGGCCGGTTGCAGCGTAATCGCATCCATGCCGGTAATCTCGATAAGACATTCACTGAGCGTCTTGATGATGCGCAGGGCACCCTGGGAAATCTTCTCCGGCTGATACGGATGCCCGTTGGCAATACCTTCGACCCGGGCTACGGCTTCATTCACGCGCGGGTTGTACTTCATCGTGCAGGAACCGAGAGGGTACATACCGAGATCGATTGCATAGTTCCACGTGGAAAGCCGGGTGAAGTGACGGATGATCTCGATCTCGCTCACTTCAGGCATCGCCCCCAGATCTTTTCGTTCGGCTGACCCCAGAACCTTCGCTGTGTCAATTTCCGGGACGTCGAGTGGCGGCAACTTCCAGGCAGCCTTCCCGGGCGAGGACTTCTCGAAAATCAGTCCTTCGTTCTGATTCACGTGACGCGTGGCTTTGGGAGTTGGATGCTTCACCGCGCCACCTCCTCGACTTCTTCTTTCGCCGATCGCACCGAGCGCTCACTTTCAGCGACTAAACCGGCCGCGGTGTCGATCGCGCTCCGCGTCGTCATCTCCGTGCAGCACCAGAGCGCTGCACTACCAAGTTCGGGATAGAACTTGCGTAGTGGAAGTCCGCCGACAATCTTGTGTCCGAGCAAGCGGCTGTTGACGGCATAGGGATCCTCGCTGGTTTCTACGACGAATTCATTGAAGCGCGGCGAACTCGCGAACAATATCCTGCCATGCTTCCCGAATTGGCTGGCGGCGTAAGCCGTCTTCGCCAGATTCTGCTTCGCCAGTTCCTTCAGCCCAACTTTGCCGTAAACAGTCATAAAGATATTCACCATCAGCGCGACCAACGCTTGGTTCGTACAGATGTTGGAGGTCGCCTTCTCGCGCCGGATGTGCTGCTCGCGCGTGGCGAGCGTGAGGACGAATCCCCGTTTCCCCTGCTTATCGACCGTCTGGCCGACGAGGCGCCCAGGCATCTGACGGACATATTTCTCTCGAGTGGCGATGACGCCGCAGTACGGGCCGCCAAAGCCCAGTGGCACTCCGAAGGATTGGGCTTCCATGGCGATGATGTCCGCCTGGCGAGGCGGTTCAATGATTCCGAGCGAAACGGCTTCAGCGATCGAGACCACCAGCATTGCCCCATGCTTGTGGGCCACCTCAGCTATGGCATCAACGTCCTCGATCGTGCCGAAGAAATTAGGAGACTGGATCAGAACGCAGGCCGTATCTGATGTGATCGACTGCTCAAGTCCTTTCAGATCGATGCGCCCATCGTCGCCGAATCCTGCCGTCGTAAGCGGCATGCCCTGGTGCGTGGCATAAGTCGCCAGGACTTCGCGGTATTCGGGATGCAGATTCCGCGCGACCACGACCGAGCGGCGGCCGGTCAGGCGAACGGCCATCATTACCGCTTCGGCTGCGCCCGTCGAACCGTCGTACATAGAGGCGTTCGCGACTTCCATGCCCGTAAGTTCGCAGATCATCGTCTGGAATTCAAAAATCGATTGCAGCGTGCCCTGCGAGATCTCGGCCTGGTACGGAGTGTAAGCGGTGAGGAATTCGCCCCGGGAAATCAAGCTATCGATGATGACCGGACGATAGTGGAAATACGCACCCGCTCCGAGAAAGCTGGTGTAGCCATCGCCATTTTCGCGAGAACGCTGGCGGAAAAAATCGACGATTTCGGATTCGGCCATCTGCCGCGGAATGTTCAGGTCGCGGTTCAGCCGGTACTCGGCCGGGATCGGGGCAAACAGGTCATCGACCGTGCGCAGGCCGATAGCTTTCAGCATGGCCTCACGGTCAGCGGGAGATTTGGGCAAGTAGCGCATAGGAAGTTATATAGATGTATGAGACCGTACGTTGGATTGTGAGAGAGAAATGTGTCGAATGTGGAGCAAGCCTGGCCGGGATTTTCGAATGCCGATTTGTATTTGCCGATTGAGAGCGGCCTTCCGGCTTCGGCACTCGATCGACACTCGACAACCGGCAATCGGCATTCTCAGTGCCCTGCCTCTTCAGCGACAAACTTCTCGTAATCTGCCGCTGATAGCAGACCCTCGAGCTCACTCGGATTCTTGAGAGTGAGTTTGATCATCCAGGAACCGTGCGCATCTTTATTCACCTTCTCCGGCGACGTGGCCAGATCGGCATTGACCTCCGTGACCGTGCCTGAGGCCGGCGCAAACAAGTCGGATACCGCCTTTACCGATTCGACTGTCCCGAAGGTCTTACCAGCGGAGAGCTCGGCGCCTACTTTGGGTGTCTCAACGAAGACGATGTCGCCCAGCGATTCCTGCGCGTAGTCGGTGATGCCAATGGTGGCGCTGTTGCCGTTGACCTGGATCCACTCGTGTTCTTTGGTGTACTTGCGATCTGCGGGATAGGACATAAGGCTTCTGGCTCCTGGTTGCTCGCTAAACCTACGGCTACGTTCTCGTAGTGCCCGGGCAAGTTGCAGGCGACAGCCGGCGAGACGCCAGCGCTATCTCTTTCGCTTGTAGAAGGGCGTTGGAACCACCACCGCTTCCACACCTTGACCTCGGATTTCCACCTTTACCTTGGTGCCGACACCCGCATTTTCAACGGGTACATATGCCAGCGCGATGTTCTTCTTCAGGAACGGTGCCGGCGAACCGCTAGTCACGTATCCGACCTCGCGGCCGGATTCATCTTGTACTCTGTATTCATCCCGCGCTATGCCGCGCTCAGTCATCTCTAGCCCGATTAACGTACGCTTTACGCCCGCGGCTTTCGCTTTTTCCAGCGCAGCTCGGCCGATGAACTCCGGCTTGTCCATCTTGCAGAAGCGGTCCAGGCCGGCTTCCCAGACATTAATCGTATCGGAAATCTCGTGGCCATAAAGCGGAAGCTTGCCTTCCAGTCGCAGCGTGTTGCGCGCTCCGAGTCCGCAGGGGACAACGCCAAACTCCTTGCCCGCGGCCAGGATTTCGTTCCACACTCGTGCGCTGGTTTCTTCATCCGCCGGGATATAGATTTCGAACCCATCTTCGGCGGTGTAGCCGGTGCGGCCCATCAGGATGTCGGGCAACCCGCAGAGTCTGCCGCGCGTCACCCAGTAGAACTTCACTTTACTCAGGTCGGCATCCGTCAGCTTTTGTAGAAGATCGACCGCTTTCGGTCCCTGGATCGCGATCTGCGTGAAGTCGTCGGACAGGTTCTCGACCGCACAGTCGAACTGGCGCGTATTGTCACGGACCCAGTTGAAATCCTTCTCCCGCGTACCGGCGTTGATGACAAGCAGATATTCTTCTTCTTCGCCGAGACGGTGCACAATCACGTCATCAACGAAGGTGCCCTGAGGGTATAGCAGCGCCGAGTACTGCGCCTGTCCGATGGCAAGCTTTGAAGCGTCGTTCATCGAGATATGCTGAACGGCTGCGAGAGCCTGCGGTCCCGCCAGGCGAATGTCGCCCATATGGCTAACGTCAAAGATGCCGACGCCGGTGCGGACGGCCATGTGCTCGCTGATGATGCCGCCGCCGATCGCGGCTGGATATTCGACCGGCATATCCCAGCCGTTGAATTCCACCATTTTCGCGCCCATCTGGCGATGGACGCCGTTCAGCGCAGTTTTGCGGATGGCGGGCGCTTCAACAGAAGACAAAATCAACCTCAATCAACGAGCAGTGGCTGGTCTGCCGGGAGATGTGAACGAGTACGTCGGACTGATTACCGTAACACGCCGTTTTTCGGCGGGTCAAACCCCGAAAAATGCTCACCACCAGGGCTCAGAGGAACACCGAGGCTTCGCCTACCTTGTGCTTCGATCGAGCCACTTTTCAACATGGACTGGACGCCACTCCTGAAGCGCCTGCAGCAATTCTTCTGGGCTGTTACGCGCTAATACCAGCGCCCGATTCTGAGGCTTGAGGAATCGCTGCTCGACCGCGTGATCGAGCATCGTCAGCAGTGGTGTGTAGTATCCAAGGACATTGACGACTCCGCAGGGCTTGGCGTGCAACCCCAGTTGGCTCCAGGTTAGAACTTCGAAGAATTCTTCCAGCGTGCCGAACCCGCCGGGCAGTGCGATAAACGCGTCCGAGAGATCGGCCATGAGCGCCTTGCGCTCGTGCATGGAGCGGACAATGTGAAGCTTGGTGAGGCGACTGTGTCCGATCTCCCGAGTCATCAGATGTTCGGGAATCACCCCGATGGCCTCGCCGCCTGCTTTCAGCACCGCGTCGGCGATGGCGCCCATGAGACCGACGTTCCCACCTCCGTAGACGAGGCCGACATTGCGCCGGGCCAGTTCGTTGCCGAGTTCCTCGGCGCACGTGCGATATTCACGCTGACTCCCTCCGCTGGAGCCGCAAAACACACAGACTCGCTTCATCCTGCCATTCTAAGTCGGAGGGAAGTGGAAATCTGGTCAGGAACTCCAGTCGAATTCTGCACGACAGCCGCCTCGGCTATCTGCGGGGCGACGCCCGCTGCCGACGCGGAAGTAAGTCACAAAGCTAACGACCGAACTGGACGGTAACGCGCGAACCGGCGGGCACGTGACTTCCGGCTGTCGGGTTTTGCTGGCGAGCGACGCCGCTCCCGACCGCCTCGAGTTCCAGACCTGCATCTTGCGCAGCCTCGATTGCGCCACGGAACGTCTTGCCCACGAACGACGGCACTTCGATGCCGCCTTGTTCCACATCCAGCACGACCGTGCCGCTTGTTGGGAGCCTGGGCTCTGGACCAGGAGCCGGCGCTTGAGTCGACTGATTCGGCGCAAGCATCGATTCGTGCAGCGCTGCCTGAACTACAGGTTGACCGCCGCCCGCAGTCGCGGTCGTGGCAGCCTGCGTCGGAATCGAAGGCTTGGCTGCCTCATTCACTTCGGCCGTCTCCAGAGGCTCGCCCGGATGATCAGGCGTGTCGTCTGCCAGGTCCTTGTCTTGCACTTTTGATTGCGCCAGCAGCAACTGATGTTTGGGCGCGAGAGGCAGATCGTGCGGCACATGGAGGTATTCGAGAACCTGCTGCGAAATTCGATGAAAAACAGGAGCCGAAACCTGTCCGCCCTGGTGCAGACCAACCGCTGAATCGAGAATCACCGCGACCACAACCTGCGGACTGTTCACCGGAGCAAATCCCGCGAACGATGCCACGTATTTCGTCTTGGAATACGCTCCGGTTGCGGGATCGACTTTCTGTCCGGTGCCTGTCTTTCCCGCCGAAGAATACCCTTCCAGGATCGCCTTGCGGCCGGTTCCTTCGAGAACGACCTTCTGCATCATCGATCGCATCTCGGCGGCCGTAAAAGGCGAGATCACACGATGCGCGGCGCCGGGATGAAACGCAACCGTCTGCGGTGCCCCCAGCGGCTGCACCGTCCCCGCCACGATGCGCGGCGCCACATACATCCCATCATTCGCGATTGTCGAGACCACGCCCGACAGCTGGATCGGCGAAATACCGATCTCCTGTCCGATCGAGATTGCGGCAATCGAGACCTTCGACCATCGGCTCGGAGGCTTGGTGATGCCGCGCGTTTCTCCGGGCAATTCGATGCCACTTTGCTGTCCGAGTCCGAAAGCGCGAATGTAACGGTAGTAGCGCTCCTCGCCAAGACGCAACGCGATCTTGATAGTGCCCACATTGCTCGACTCAGCGAGCACTCCCGAGACCGGCAGCAGGCCATGCGGCTTCGAGTCGCGGATGCGCATGCCGTTATAGACGATTGCGCCCATCTGGCAATCGACAATCTCATTGGGATTCGTGAGCTTCTCTTCCAGCGCCGCGGAAATCGTAACCACCTTGAAGGCCGAACCGGGCTCATACACGTAGCTCACAGCACGGTTGGTGAGCGTCTCGGGCTTGATCTGCTTGCTGACATTTGGATTGAATGTCGGGCGATTTGCCAGTGCGAGAATCTCTCCAGTGTGCGGATTCTCGACGATTACGGTGCCGGCGATCGCTTGTGTGTCGTGAATGGCCTGATCGAGTTCTTTTTCGGCGATGTACTGGATGTTTTTGTCGATGGTCAGGACGACGTTATCTCCCGGGTCAGGCTGCGTCGCCACATCCGAGTACCACTGCTTTCGCGCGTCGACCGAGATGAACATCTTGCCGGACTTCCCGCGGAGCTCTTCGTCGTAGGCGTGTTCGATCCCACTCAGGCCCGTGTCTTCCATCCCCACCGAGCCGAGAACTTGCGCGGCGAGGTCGCGCGCGGGATAGAAGCGCTTCGGTTCTTTCTGGAAGTGGATGCCCTGGAGCTGCAGCGAGTTGATGCGCTGGATGGTTTCGTCGTCGCCTTTGCGAGCAACCCAGCAGAACGTCTTGTGCGCCCGGCAATCCGCCAGGACAACGTTGTAGTCCTCGCCTGTGATGCGAGTAATGAGGTGGATTGCCGTCGGGAGATCCTTCACCTCGGTAGGGACGGCAAACGCCGAGTCCACCATCACAGACATCGCGAGTTCGCGCCCGGCGCGATCGTAAATTACGCCTCTCTTGGCCGCCAACGGAATGGCGCGCTGCTGCTGATGCCCGGCTTGCTTGACGAACTTTCCGTAACTGAAGACCTGCAGGTAGATCAGCCGGCCGCAGATGGCGACGCACCACAACAGCATCATGGCGCCCAGCAGGTAAAGGCGGGAGTTCTTTGCGATCTTCGAATCAATGGTCGCCATGGGAAGCTGTCACTCTCAGTGGACTGTGCCGGTGAGCGAATCGAATCGGCATACGGAGTCGAAGGATCCCTACCACGCTATGTGGGGACAGCCGCCTCGACTGTCCGCCGAGCGAAGCTCGGCTTGCCTTCTCCGGCTGATAGACCTTCCCTGCAGCTATTGCGCGACCACCACAACTGGCGCGTTGCTGGCCATCACCGGGCCTTGGCCTTCAACGCCGCTTCCCTCCATGCGGATAACCTGTCCCGGCTGTGGCGGAACCAGCCCCATCCGCCGGGCCAGCAGATCGATTCGCTCCGGATCGCGCAAGGAGGCATCTTCCAGGCGCAACGCACGGTTCATTTCCGTCAGATTGACAAGCTCGCGCTTGGCGGATTCGATCTGGTATCCATACTCAATCGCCTTGAAGTGCTGCCATGCATAGGTGAAGACGAGCAAAAACAGGAACGCCATGGCGGTGCAGAACTGCTTCATCTCGCGGGTGCGCCGCGGATCTTCCACCTTGACCAGACGCGAGTTGTCGATAGCCTTGGCGAAGTAGATCTCAGGCGTGCCTGTCCACAACGAGCGCCGCCCGGCTGCTGGAACCGCACCGCAAATTGTCGCTGCCGCTGCCATTTATGCCGCCCCCTGGTAGACCTGCTTGCCGTCTTCGAATGGGATCTGCATCGTGAAGATTTCGTGCAGTTCCTCTTTTATCTGCTGCTCAGTCAGGTTGCTGACCCGCTCAGCCGTCTTCATCAAATCGCTAATCAATGTGCCCGTGTACATCGTGACTACCTCAAAAATTGGATTCCTACCACGGAACCCGTAAAACCAGCTATCAGCTTCCGCGGATCTGTGTCCGCTTTAAACCTGATCTCTTAAGCCCGGCACTGCCATCACAGCGCGTGCCGGGGCTCCGGCAGGTTTTCCGGAGCTAAACTCTTTCCGCTGCCCGCAATTTCGCGCTGCGGGCTCGCGGGTTGCGATCGCTCTCCTCTTCCGATGCCGTTACCGGCTTCTTCGTCAGGACGCGGTAGTACCTGTCCTGATTACTGCCCTCGCGGAAGGCATCCTTTACGATCCGATCTTCCAGCGAGTGAAAGCTGATGACCACGATCCGTCCACCCGGTTTCAGCAACTCAGGCGCGACAGCGAGCAACGCCTTCAGATCGTCCAGTTCACGGTTTACGAAGATTCGAAGAGCCTGAAAGGTTCGCGTCGCGGGATGAATCCTCCGTTCCGCCTGATTCATTGGCCGGGCCGCGGCTGATATCACTTCCGCAAGATGTGCGGTGTTGCGTATCGGCCGCGACCGGCAAATGGCTCTGGCGATTCTCCGCGACCTCCTTTCCTCTCCGAATTCGTAAATCACGTCGGCGAGTTGTCGCTCGTCGAGGTGATTTACCACTTGTTCGGCGGTATGCTCGGAGTGCGGATCCATCCGCATGTCGAGCGGTCCTTCCGCCTGAAAACTGAATCCCCGCGCGGCGTCATCAAGCTGCAAGCTGCTGACTCCAATGTCGGCCAGCAAACCGTCGATAGTCGCTGGTCGTTGGCCCTTGGCCACCTCGGCGAATGAACGATGCAGCAACGTCACCGTTGGCCAGTCGGGTTGTTCCCCGGCGACCAACGACGAACCACCAACGACGAGCTTCTTACGCGCGACTTCCAGCGCTGCCGGATCCTTATCGAGCCCAATCAAATGTCCCGGTGCGCCGAGGCGTTTTGCGATTTCGTAACTGTGCCCGCCAAGGCCCACCGTGGCGTCGATATAGGTCCCGCCACGCCGCACGGCTAAAAAGTCGATCGCTTCTTTTAAAAGAACCGGAACATGATCCGCCTGGGAACGGCCCAGTTCCCTTCCACGTCCATGTCCAACCCCCTGAGGGGTGTCTGTATTTCCCTCGCCCACTAGATGCCCAGTTCGTCGAGCGTCTTCTCATCCTCAGGCGTGAACTTTTCTTCTTCGATCTCTTTCTTGAACAGCTCCAGGTTCCTGACCACGAGGTACGTCAGATTCCCCAGAACCGCTACCTCTCCCCTGATTTGTCCCGATTCCCGCAATAGCTGCGGCAGCAACAATCGTCCCTGCCCGTCCATTTCGACCTGCTGCCCGTAGTAGTTCGTCCGATCCAGAAACTTCTTCTTCGTGGGATTGAAATTGGAGAGCCCAGCCAGCTTCTGCTCGATCCGCTCCCATTCCTCGAAGGGATACACTTGAGCAACTCTCCCATCGAGACTCGTGATGTAAAATTGTTGCCCATATTTCTCGTCGATCACCCGCTTGAACTCGGCCGGGATTTTGAGACGGCCTTTCTCGTCGACCCGGGTTGGATGATTGCCGCGAAACATGGCGCGTAATGTCGCTTAAGGAGGAGAAAGCAGCGAAAGATTCGGTCAAGACGGCGCGATTCGAGCTGTTTATCGATCCATTGGGTCGGATTCCCACCGGCTCCACTATTTCAGCTCCTTGCATCCTCAATGCTACCGATCCCACCACTTTCTACCACTTTCTCCCACATCTTAGCTGTAAGTCGTTTATTGTCAAGCAGAAACTTGCAACTGTCTGTCCCACTCGTGCACTCACCAAGGAAAACGCCAAGCCTTGTGGTGAATCAAATGAGTGACCACAATGCATTGGGTTAACCTTCTCGGTTCTTTCGCTATTCTTTCGCTCACATTTTTCTTGACCTCGGCCACTGGCGCGGATTTTCCTGTGGAAATTTGAAGCTTCGGCCCTAGTGACTGCTTCGAGCGTCGCTGCTGCAATCACGTCTAGGGTAAGACGATTTCTGGATTCGAGGGCCGACCCATGTATACGAAGTGGATGAAATACGTTCTATCCGTAGCGGTTTTCCTTCCCCCGTTCCTTGTGGGCCAGGACAATTCCGCTCCGCCGATCTACCCTACTCCGGGCAATGGGGCGGAAGCGCAATCGCGGCAGAATGTCGCAGAGCAACAGAATTCCCAAATGCCGGTGTTTCGGGTCAATGTCTATGCACGCAGCGCCAAAGCTGTGAACTATCGAAACCGGGGCGGCTCTACCACACTGGACATGAAGGGGACAGACATCGAGCCGCAGATCACCGGCCGCGCTAAGGTGGACGGCAAGGCTGGCCGGCTTGCTGTCGACGTAGAACTGAACCACATGGACCGCCCGAACACGAAGTTCGGAGGCCAATACCTGACCTATGTTCTCTGGGCGGTCACTCCCGAAGGGCGAGCTGTCAATTTAGGCGAGGTGTTACCCAACGGCGACGGAAAAGACAAGATCGCGGTCACCACCGATCTGCAGGCGTTTGGACTGATCGTAACCGCAGAACCCTATTTTGCCGTCACGCACCCCAGTGACGTAATCGTCGCTCAAAACGTTGTCCTCCCGAACACGAAGGGCTTCGAAGAGCCGATCGACGCCAAATTCGACGTCCTGGAAGGCAAGGAGTACACCATCGACGTTCCCCTCGAGCAACTGCCTTCTACTCAGGCCCAACCGAATGTGCCATTGGATCTACTCGAAGCGCGCAACGCTGTCGCGATTGCCAAAGCTGCCGGAGCCGAACAGTATGCGAATAGCAGTATCGCGAAAGCCGAGGACATGCTGCAGCGGGCTGAGGACTACTATCAGCGCAAACAGGGACGCACGCCGATCGGTACCGCCGCCCGTGGCGCGACGCAAATGGCGGAAGATGCCCGCGTCCTGACGCTCCGGAAAAAGGAGCAGGATCGCGAGGAAGCGGCGCGACGTGCTGCAGCTGAGGCACAAGCTAAAGCTCAAGCTGACGTGGAAGCTGCAAAACAAGATGCCGATGCCGCTCAAGCTCAAGCCTATGAGGATGCCCGTCGTCGGGCAGATGCCGAAGCCGCGCGCGCCCAGGCTGAACAGCAGCAGGCCGCGTTGCAGGCCCAGCAACAGCAGACTCTGGCTCAGGCTGAAGCTGCTCGCGAGGCCGCAGACGATGCGCAGCGCAAGATGCAGGAAGCGCAGAATCAGCTGGCCACAGCCGAAGCCGAAACCCAGCAGGCTCAGCAGGAAAAAGACGAAGCTGTTCGGCAGAAGGAGGCAATGCGTGCACGCCTGGTAACGCAACTCAACCAGGTGCTGCAGACTCGCGACACTGCGCGGGGCCTGATCATCAGCATGCCCGACGTTCTGTTCGATTTCAACAAGTACACGCTCAAGCCCGAGGCTCGCGAGAAGTTGGCGAAGATCTCAGGGATCGTGCTCGCTTATCCCGACCTGAAACTGGAAGTCGAGGGACACACGGACAGCATCGGCAGCGACGACTACAACCAGAAACTCTCCGAAGAACGCGCCCATACGGTCCGGGGATACCTAGTCTCCCAAGGTCTGAAACCCGACAATATTTCCTCGGTGGGATTAGGAAAGGCGAATCCGGTCGCCGACAATGCAACAGCCCAGGGACGCCAGCTCAATCGTCGCGTCGAGATGGTTGTTTCGGGTGACGTGATCGGAAATCAGATCGGCATCCCGTCGATCACGCTGGAACCCACTGCGCAAAACCGCTAGCACTCGGTCTTCAAGAAAATCGGGTACCCACTTCTGGCCGCTGTTGCCAGAAGTGGGATTTACCCCTTCCCGCTGTATACTGGTCGCCCGAATGACTCTTTTCGGGAACGCCCGATGCATCCCCGTCCGCCGCTAATATCTGGTTGTGTGTAGGGACGGACGCCTTCGTACGCCCCGAGGGGCGAAGCCCCGAGTTTCGCCGCATCGTGAGATCGTGAAGTCGCGCCTCTCCTGAGAGAGTTAAGGCGCCAATCTGCTTTACGAAGGGAGTACACACATGAATACTCGGACTCGCTTCAACGCATGGATCAGCAGAAGAAGATTCCTGGGCGGCTTCGCGGCTGCCTCGACGCTAGGTGCCTGCCGGGATTTGCTCCAGGCACAGGCAACGAGCCCGGCGCCGCCTCAGCCGAATGTCCTGGGCCCATTGCCAGGCTACTCACCGCAGATTGGCTCGTTCGTTTCCATGCTGACCTGGATGCGCGAAGCCAACGGCATTCTGAACGCGACGAAGAATCTGAAGCAGGCGGATCTGGACTATCTGTTCGATGCCAATGCCAACACGATTGGCGCCTTGATGCTGCATCTGGCGGCAACCGAGACCTACTACCAGTTGAATACGTTCGACGGCTTGAAGTGGGATTCGTGGTCCGACGAGGTCAAGAAGAAGTGGGATGCGGCCATGGATCTGGGTGATGCAGGCCGGAAGACGATCAAGGGACACGATCGCGATTACTACGTAGGCATTTTGCACGACGTTCGGGAAAAAACCCTGGCTGAATTTCGCAAGCGCGACGATGCATGGCTGCTCGCTGTCGAGAAGGATTGGTTCTGGGGACCCACCAACAATCTCTGCAAGTGGTTCCACGTCTGCGAACACGAAGCCCATCACACCGGACAGGTTGCGCTCTTAAGGAAGCGCATTCCCGGTGCAAAGACAGACGCCAGTTGAGGTACTGTGAACCTGATATTCAGAGCGCGGCACCCGCCCGCTTCCGAATATCATCCGTGATGTTTCCGCCACTCACAAGCAGTGCTACACGGCCTGAGATGGGATTGGCGAGATACGCGGCTGTCGCCGCGGCCCCGGCGGGTTCGGCCAGCACGGTTTCTCGCAAATAAAGATGTCGGATCGCGTCCATCATCTGGTCCTCGCTCACCAGGACAACATCGTCGACCACTTCGCGAATGGCTGCCACATTCGCCGCTTCCGGAGTTCGCGTGGCCAGCCCGTCAGCACACGTATTACATGTATCGGTGGGAACCGGCTTGCCGGCTCGCCACGATAGAACGTAAGATGGCGCCCGCTCCGCTTGCACACCAATGACTTTCGTTCGAGAAGAAAGCTGCTTAATCGCTCCTCCAACTCCGCGGATCAAAGCGGTGTCGCCCATGGGCACAAAAACGGCGGAGAAATCTTCGCATTGCCCCAGGATCTCGACCCCAATGGTCGCGGGACCGGCCGGGAGATCCGGATCCGTGGCGTCGTTCAGGAAGTAAACTCCCGGTCGACGTGAATGTTCGCTGGCCTTCCGAAACGCCGCGGCCAGATCGCTGCTCCCCTGACTGACGATCCGGGCGCCGAGGTCTTCAATCTTCTTGCGTTTGACCGGATTGGGATTTTCGGGCAGGAAAATCGTGGCTGGCACCCCGAGGGTCTGGGCGGCAAAGGCAGTCGCCGCTCCGTGATTGCCCGTGCTCGACGCCGTGACTTCGTCGATTTTCCCGCGTTGCAAGTTCTTGATGAGAGCATACATCGCTCCCCGCGGCTTGAAAGAGCCCGTGGGTAACGCGGTCTCAAGTTTCAAGTAAACGTCTGCCTTCGGCCCACTCAGACTTGCTGCTCTTGCCAGCGGAGTCGCAGCAAAATACTGCCTCAGCAATTGCTGCGCTTCACGAATAGCCGACATATCAGGCAATGCAGACATGAGGATCTAAGTACAACCTTGGAGTGCGATTCTCCACCTTCACAAATTACTCAGAAGCTACCTCTCAAAAGCTAAGTCCCGCGATTGCGAAGTAGAGGCGGTTCTCTGCGCGCTCTGCGATCTTCCTCCACCATCTCCGCGGTCTGGGATTTCAACGGTCTGGGAATATTTCACTGGGAAGTCTCGAGGTCACCACCCGGTCTCCATCCGAAGTCTTCCCGACCTACATTTCCCTAAACCTGCACTTTTCCACAGCCTGATGTCTGCAATATGTGACATCTGACCTTGCCTTCCACAGCGTTAACATAGGATCATGGCATCGCCGAGGATCACCGAGCGCGCATTCGCGACTCGGGACCGGAACTCGGGTCTCAACTAAGTTCTTTGAAAAGAATATTTTGCCTGCAAACCCAAGTGGCTCAAGATTTTGCGAGGATTGCTCGTCGCCCGGATCGAGCAACTCCAATGTTTTTAATATTTTGCGAAATTGAGCAAGAAAAAAAGTGTGAGCGCAAATTAACTAACGTGCTCAATTTCAATATTTTACCAGTAAAATATTGAGCAGTAATGACTTACTTGGCATTTTGCGTTAACCCGCTGCCAGAGCGCCCACACCGGCCAGGACCAACGGAACTTTCCGTTGCAAAGCGGCTCACTCGAAGTGCCCAGTCAGGAGGGTCGTGGCAACCGCATCTGCCTTGGGCCTCTTACTTCGCTGGTTCGACAAAAACTGCAGTGCCGTATGCCAGGACTTCGGTGACGCCCTGCATAACCTCGGTCGCGTCGTAGCGGGCTCCCACAACGGCATTGGCGCCGAGTTCGGCTGCGTGCTGCAGCATGAGATCGAATGCTTCCTGCCGAGTTTTCTCGCAGAGATTCGTCAGCAGCGTGATGTTCCCGCCGACCAGCGTTTGAAGTCCAGCCCCGATCGTGCCAAAGATCGAACGCGAGCGCACCACGATTCCCCGGACCACCCCCAGCGTGCGCGTCACTCGAAAGCCATCGAGTTCGAACTGCGTGGTGACCATGTTGTGACTGACCATCCGACCAGCGCTGTATCCACTCGCCATAGGATGAAGGGCCCTCCCGTTTCCCCGCCACCAGACCCGGCGGAGAGGAAACTATAGCGCGGGAAGCCTTACTCCGCGAGTATTTCGCGAAGCGCAGGGTGTTTCCGATCTGAGCGCCTCCATCCTGGACCACCTGCAGGTTCGAAATCACAGGGCCGAGACTTGATTCCCGAAGACGTTCATTCCAGTTCAGCCGCGATCACAAATTCCTGCGCAGAATTGTCCCACTTGATCCGCAGCAAGTTCGGCTTGCAGCAGACCTGGCAATCTTCAACGTACGATTGGCGGCGTCCTGCGGATTCGTCGACTGCCGTGACGTTCCACTCTCCGCACGACGCGCACTGGAACCCTGATTCCATGGGTGCGGAGAACTTACCCCAGACACCAAAGCCAGGTCCTCGACGACTTCTGGCGGCATGACTGAAGTCGTGCCCTTCCTGGCTTTGTTCCAGCCCCTATAATGGCGGATCGCATTTCGCTCAAAGACTGGGGAGGAAGTTCATGCTTTCACGGCGAAGGTTTTTGGAAGTGGGTGGCGCAGTGGCGGTCATCCCGGCAGCGCAGGTGAGTTTCGCCCGGGCGCGCGAAACGCGGGACACCACTTTGCCGCCTTCGATCGCCGCGCTCAAGTCGCGGAAAAGCGAAGCCACTCCAATCACGCGTGAAGAACGGCAACGACGTCAGCAGCGCGCGCGGCAATTGATGCAAGCAAACGGCATCGATGCAATCGTCCTGATGACCGGAACGTCGCTGCAATATTTCGCGGGAATCCGTTGGTGGGGCGGCGAGCGGACGTTCGCGCTGGTTCTTCCGGCCAACGGAAATGCGTTTTACGTCTGTCCTGCCTTCGAAGAAGGCCGGGCGCGCGAGCAGATCAAGAATGCTCCGGAGGGTGAACGTCCCGACGTGCGCATCTGGCAGGAAGACGAGAGTCCGTACCAGCGGCTTGCTCAGGGATTGCAGGAGCGCGGCATCGCGACGGGAACGATTGGGATTGAAGAGACCGTGCGCTTTGTTTTCTCGGAAGGAATCTCGAAAGCCGCGGCCCAAGCGAGGTTCGTAAGCGCGACTCCGGTGACCGCCGGCTGCCGCATGATCAAGAGTCCGAATGAGATCGCTCTGATGCGGCTTGCCTCGCAGGTTACGCTCGCCGCGTATGACGCAACATATCGCGCCATCAAAGGCGGCATGACGCAACCTGAGGTCGAAGACCTGGTGGAGAAGGCGCACGAACAACTTGGTTTCAGCGGCGGCGCAGACGTGCAGGTCGGGGAATCCTCGGCATTTCCGCATGGATCTGTCACGCCTCAGGTGGTGCATGAGGGAACCATCGTTCTGATGGACGGCGGGTGCACGGTGGAGGGATATCAGTCCGACATTACGCGCACATTCGTGTTAGGAAAAGCGTCTGACAAGATGAAGAGCGTGTTCGAAATCGTTCACCGGGCGCAGTCAGCAGCACTCGCAGCCGCCAAGCCGGGCGCGGAATGCGGGTCGGTAGATACGGCGGCGCGCAGGGTTGTGACGGATGGAGGCTATGGTCCCGACTACAAATATTTCACCCATCGACTTGGCCATGGACTGGGGTTGGACGGGCATGAGTGGCCGTATCTGGTCCGTGGGAATTCGGAGAAACTGCAGGCGAATGTTACCACCAGCAACGAACCTGGGATTTACATTCGAGGCGAATTCGGCATTCGCCTGGAAGACGATATGCATGTCACCGAGAATGGAGCGGAGTTGTTCACGCCACAGAGTTCGTCGTTGGAGAATCCATTTGGATGATAAATCGATGATCACAAAGGAGACGGCGGTTCACGAAGGAGCCCCGCGTCGAATTTTCTTCGTGTACCTTTGTGGTCGACCGATCGAACGCGCCGGACTATTGCTCCGGCACGGGCGGACACCCGGGAAACTCCTGCAGATAGGTGTTTCCGACATAGCCAAGGTAGTCGATGCCGATTTCGCTGGTAAAGAATCCATCGGCCGTTAACTTGCGAAGGAAGCTGAAGAACTCAATCCCCTGGCCCAACCCAGGATCCTTTTTGAAGTTCTTGCGATAGGCAATCAGATCAAGAATTTCTTTCTGCTGCTCCGGCGTGCAATCAAGATACGGCTTTTCGTACCGGTCGACGCAGGTGTTGTCGAGCCACATCAGGCCGCCGCCTAGCGTCAGCTGATAGTCCTTGTTCTCGCTCGTGAGGAGATCGATGAACTCGGGAGCGCCGGCTTCAACTGCACCTTTCGAATCTTCGTCAGCCGGGATAATCGTATTGCACAGGCTCTGCAAAGTTTTGAACGCATGCGCAGAGAAAAACTTCGGGGAGTACGCATGAGTCTCTGCTGCTGCCTTCTCCGCTTTCACCATGCGGTGCGCATATTCCGCGGCTTCAAGGGGAATGACGCGCAGCACGGACCCACCAACGGCGGTCATCGTGAGCGATTTGAGAATGTCACGGCGTGAGATCGTCATGGGCTCAGGCTCCCAGATTTCCTTTCTTCGCCTGGTCCAACAGGTAATCGCAGGCGCGCCACGTAAGCGCCATGATGGTCAGGGTCGGATTCTTGTCGGCATTGGTGACGAAGCATGCACCATCTGTAACGAACAGATTCTTCACGTCGTGCGCCTGGCAGAATCCATTCAGAGCAGAGGTTGTCGGCTGGTTTCCCATGCGAGCCGTTCCGACCTCGTGGATGATGACGCCGCCGTCGGCGATGCCGTAAGGGTTCGGTCCGTCGGGCGTGGTGTTGGTAAGGAAAATGCCGCCTGCGGCCTCAACGATGGCACGATAAGTCTCCTGCATATCCTTCGCCATCTTGAATTCGTTGTCGCCCCACTTCCAGTGAAAGCGCAGCACTGGGATGCCCCACTGATCGACCACGCCTGGGTCTATTTCACAGTAGCAGTTCTCGTTGGGAATCATCTCGCCGCGTCCGGCGAACCCGATGTAGGTGCCGTATTTCTTTTTGCATTCTTTCTTCAGCGACACGCCGTAGCCTTCGACGAAATCGCAGAGGTCGTCGTAGTCGCCGACGCCAGGCATGCCGCGTCCACCGCCGAATTCGGTGTGATAGCCGCGCAGGAATTCGTTCTTGCGATCGAACTTCCACCACGGCAGGTACATGTGCATGCCACCAACGCCGTCGTGATTGTGCGCAGGCATTCTCTCCAACTGGGGGAAATATCCGCCGGCGTCGCTGCCAACGGTGTCCATCAGATTGCGACCCACTACTCCGGAAGAATTCGCGAGGCCATCGGGAAAGAGT
>DATKAP010000118.1:0-13615 GCA_035577905.1 Binatia bacterium | reverse complement strand
CGTGATTTCGACCGGCGTCGCGAGCGTCCCGCCTATTGGGCGCTCGGAGTGTTCGGGAATCCTCCGAAGTTGTCTGACTTGAAGGATTTTTCGTTCGACAACGATGAGATCCAGGCGTTGAAAAAATGCACGCCCGGGGATTGTCAGATCCAGATGCCTGCGGGCTCCATCAAAGAGTTTCACCGATCCATCAATTGGTCTGCTGACGACGTGAACGAGCAAGTGAATCGCCTCCTACAGAAGACGGCGCTGGATCGTCTGCTCTCCTACCAACGCGAGGGCAATCAGGCCCTGGGGGTTTATAACGATAAGCATGACCCCACCGTGGTGCCCGAGCAGTTCGCCTATATGCTCACTTACGCCAAGGCCTTACCAGCTCATCTGCCGGATTTTTACACGTACCTTCTCAGCTATCCCAACGCAAAGCCGCTGAACGTCGAAGACACGTTCTATTGGGCAAGAGTTAAGTTCGGATTGAAACCGACGCTGCGCGTCGTGCAAATGGTGACCATGCGTGGGGACTCTGCCGATCCGGTAGCTTATGCCATCGCCGAAAAGCAGCTCTATTCGAGCCACTACTTCGAGACTGCGATGGACCTCTCTTTTTGCATTCGCGGGAAAGACCACGGGAAGCCCGGGTTTTATCTGATCACGGCCATGGGTTCTGAACAGGCGGGTCTGACTGGTGCTAAGGGAGCGGTCATTCGAAAGGCTGCGGTGGGCCGGTCTGTTTCACATCTTCAAAACGGCCTGACCGCCATCAAGAACACGCTGGAGACTAACCAGTAGCGATGGCACTTAGAACTATGTACGGAAAAGTGAGGCCGCAAACTGCAGCGCTGCAGAGAAGGAGGTCGCATGTCACTGGTTGCAGCAAATGGGGACATTCTCCTGAAGTCGGTCCTGATAGCAACGGATTTCTCAGAAGCATCTGACAAAGCCCTCCGCCATGCTCTGGCCATTGCCCGTCACTATGGGGCGAAACTTTACCTGGCGCATGTCGTCTCCTCGTTGGGATTCACTCTCGTCGGTCCAGACGCAGTGAATGTAGCGACCGAGATAGTTTGGAGCGATGCTCGTCAATTGGAGGAGCGTCTTGTTCAAAATGGGGCGCTGGCCGGTCTACGCCATGAGGTGATCGTTAGTCAGGGCAATGTATGGGACGAGTTGGGAAAAATGATCAGCCAAGAGCAAGTAGATCTGGTGGTCATCGGTACACACGCTCGACGAGGAATGGGGAAGCTGCTCCTTGGCTCAGTGGCGGAACACATCTTTCGTCACGCCGGATGCCTCGTTCTGACTGTTGGTCCGGGCTCCTTGCAGGATTCTCCCGTCGGGAGCGCTCGAGCCATTCGGCCGTTTCTGTTTGCGACAGACTTCAGCACGCCGTCGTTACGCGCGTTGCCCTACGCCATCTCGTCGGCGAACCATTTCGGAACAAAGCTCGCTTTGCTCCATGTTGTACCGGCGGTCCCGATGCCGGAGGGCGTGAATCTGCCCACAGCCGGCGATGTCATGCAAATGAGAGAGAAGGTTCGTGTGACCAGCCTCAGGCGACTCGAGGATCTAACGTTGCAGAACCCCAAGCTGGCAGTCACACCTGAATTCATCGTCGAGTTCGGATCGCCGGGCGAAGAAATCTTGAAGGCGGCTGACACCTTCAAAGCCGACGCGATCATTTTGGGTTTGCATCGTTCAACCCACTTTGGTACAGCTTCCCACCTGCCGTGGAGTACTGCGTACGAAGTAGTGTGCGCTGCAGGCTGCTCGGTTTTAACAGTGAGGGATTGAGACGGCCAGCATGGGGAGAATTCAGTGAAGGGTCTGGGGTCTTTGGGGCCGCGGCGCTCGACTTTCAGTGTCGCAGGTCCTGGTTGCCTTGTCCTGCGCATCTGGATCCAGTTCGGCGAGCTTCGCTCAGAGATCGCTTGCAACTCTGGGTTGGCCTGATTTCAGCGACTGCCGGAAACACTGAATCGTTGATTCAAACTGGCCATCAGCTGATCAATGCCGTTTTGAACG
The DNA here is from genome assembly GCA_035577905.1 of Binatia bacterium. Classification (GTDB taxonomy): domain Bacteria; phylum Acidobacteriota; class Terriglobia; order Terriglobales; family Acidobacteriaceae; genus Sulfotelmatobacter. Next base: position 11,593 of record DATKAP010000118.1, on the reverse strand, counting down.
GCACCGTTCATTGCCCTGACCACTGAGTCGACATTACGATTGTCGACGTTCAATACCTGTGGCGCTTTGCCTGTCCACTCAATGGCGCCGGTTCTCAGGTTCAGCAACTCGGCGGATATTTGTGCCTCCACTCGGACCGGGCCACCATAATCAATCTCTTCAAGTCGTTCGATGCGTCCGACCAAGAGATAATCTTGCTGACTATGGCCGTCATATCTTTTTACGGATGAGAACAACCGCGAGGAACGGAGTGCCTCAATCATTGCTGTCGTGACCGTCTCGGCGGGTTCGGCAGCCCACCGGTGATAATCGTAAAAGCCAACCTCCTCGGGAGTTTCCCGGTATACGATTCTCCCTTGGCGGAGGTACGAAGGCGCTTCGAGCCGAGAGACCGCTAAGATGCCGGGAAAGCGGGGGTCGATTAACGTCCGGTCCGGTGCGGGAGGAATCTCAAGTGCGTAGTAGTGCGGACGGCGACCTCCTCCGCAACTGGCGATGAGCAGCGTTAACGCGCAGACGCTCATTTTCACCAGAGACTTCATCATTTGGCTCCCGCAACCGGCGGAACCTTTCGATCCTTTGGTTCCCTGATCCGTACTAGGCTCCATGGCCGTTCCTTTACGGACTCCGTCAGCTCGTTGAGGTTGTCGGTAATCATACGGACGTTCTCGAGTGCAGACGTAATGTCCTGATCTTTTGCCCGCATCTGCGCCTGCAGTTCGGCCAATGTTTTCCTAACCTCAACAAGATCGGCCTGCGTCGGCTCGCGCAGGGAAGAGATGGTTTGGTTGGCGTTCGACGCAGTCGCGTTGATGTTGTCCACAGCCGGGCCCATCTTCGCCATGACTCCGTTCGCTTCGTTCGTCAGCTTCACAAGCTGGTCGCTGATCTGGTCGATTTTCGGTGATGTACGCGCAACCATCGCATCGGCGTTCGCCAGAACGTTTGCCAGCCGCTGCTGATTGGGTTTATCGGTGACCTCGTTCAAGTGTGCGATCAACGTGTGGGCGTCCTTGACGTCGGTCTGGAGGGCATCCATCAGCGTGTGGGCGGAGTCAGCCAGGGCTGCGATCTTGCGTTCTTCGTCGTCGACACTTATCGTTTCCTCCGGGGGAATCACGCTGCCCGGCGGCAACCGGGGTGCGTCGTTTGCTCCAGTACTAATCGAGATAACCGGGTTCGTAACGAGTGTTACCGATCCGAGCCGCGCGACACATCTGGCGTTTACCGGAGTGCCCAGCTTCACGTCCATCAGAATTTCAATTCGGGTCGGGTCCTGGGCATCGGGTCGCACGGCTGTGACCGCGCCTACGGTGATGCCGCCAAACAGGACGTCGGCCCCCGGCTCCAATCCACCTGCGTAGCGCAGGTAGGTCTTGTAGGAAACACGTGCGCCCCTGATCTGGGCGCTGCTGACGCGATAGATGGTAATGAGTAATATCGCCGCACAGACTAAGACAAAGGCGCCGACCTTGGCTTCTGTTTTCATGTTTTCGCTCCCGTTAACCCTGCCAGCTCACGAATATGTGTCTGCACGGCAGCGCTTTGGGTAATAGGATCCGGTTGGCGATCAAGAAACTGCCGGATTCGCGGATGTGGGTTCGCCCGGAATGCATCCTTTGTGCCCACGGCAATGAGTGAGCCCCGGTACAGCATCGCCAGTCGATCGGCGATGCGGAACGCACTCGCCAACTCGTGCGTTACAACCAGGATGGTCATCTGAAAGGCCTTCTTCAGGAACAGGATCAGTTCGTCCAATCCGGCCGCAACGATTGGATCAAGGCCGGCAGATGGCTCGTCGAACACCAGGATTTCAGGGTCGAGCGCGGTCGCGCGGGCCACCGCCGCGCGTTTTTTCATGCCCCCTGATAACTCCTGAGGCATCAGGTTCCCGGATTCGGCCAAACCTACCGCCGCGAGTTTCATGTAGGTCATAATCTCGATGACCGGATCGGCGAGGGTTGTTAATTCGCGAATCGGAAAGTTGATGTTGTCTTCGACGGACAGCGAATTGAAGAGTGCAGCTTCCTGGAAGGCTACGCCCATCGCGCACCGAATGGCTTTCAGTTCTTCCGCGGAGCAACCATTGATATCGACTCCGCGCACGCGAACCGTTCCGGCCGTGGGACGCTCCAGGCCGATGATGTGCCGCAGCATCGTGGTCTTGCCGGAGCCGCTGCCGCCAAGCAGTACCATCACTTCGCCTCGCTGAATTTCCAGACTCACGCTGTCCAGCACGCGCTTGCCCTCATATTCAACCGTAAGACCTTCGACGGAAATGATCGGTTCTGCCATGCGCTAATCCTTATGCACGAGATAGAAGATGGCAGTGAAGAACGCATCCGCTAAGATGACGAGGTATGTGGACCTGACCACACCGGACGTTGCGGACCGACCTACTGCATCCGCTCCGCCTCGCACCCTCAGACCCTCCATGCAGCCAACATTCACGATAATGGTCGCGAAGATCAGGCTCTTTAGCAGGCCCGTGAGGACGTCGTGCAACTCTATCGAGTTGAAGACATAGCGCAGGTACATCGAGAGTGAGATCTTTGTGGTGATGTACATGAACACGGCACCGGCGAGAATGCCAAACGTGTTGCTCATAATGGTCAAGCAGGGGATGGTGATCATTGCCGCGACGTACTTGGGAGTGAGCACAAGCTCGATTGGATCTATGGCCATTGTTTTCATGGCATCGATCTCGGTGGTCACCATCATGGTGCCAATTTCAGCTGAAAATGCGGATCCCGATCGGCCACAAACAATCAGAGCTGTTAAGAGTGGGCCTATCTCGCGCGTGAAGCCGATGCCAACGACGTCCATGACGTACTGCAGCGCTCCAAACCTGCGCAGTTCGGATCCGCTTTGCATTGCCAGAATGAATCCCGCACACACCGACATGATTGCGATGAGCGGCAGTCCATCTACTCCAATGGCTACCATCTGACGCATGGCAGCCTTCCAGCGCCCGCGCTTGCCTACGACGGGCAACACACGGGGCGAAGCGCCCAGCTCGGACCAGAACTGCATCGCGAGACCGCCGAGATAGGAGAGTCCCTGGATCACCCCGTTGCCGATCGCTTCCAGCATGTTCATGTGTGCGCTTCCTGCCCCGTGATGTCGAACAGCCCACCGAGATGCGTGATCTCGAAGAAATAGCGAGGCTGATCGTGTATGCCGTCGAGGATCATCCGCGTGTGTTGGCTGCGGGCGATGCGGGCCGCCTCGATCAGCGTGGCGACGCCCGAGCTGTCGATGTAGGAGACTGCGGAGAGATCCACGGACAGGTTGGCGGGCTTCGTGAATAGTACTCTGGCAAGCGCTGTGCGCATCTCACTCGAGTTTGACACGGTGATTCGGCCTTTAATGGAGATACTCTTGTCCATCCCGCTGCCACCAGAAACGAGATCGATGCCGTCAGCCATTTCGCCAACCTGTGTCGTGAAGAGCTTTGTTAAGTGCACGCGCACGCTCTGCGCATTCTCCTCTCCGGCTTTATGCGGCCAGGCGGGGATGCTTTTTTATTTCCCAGAGAGCCAGCCCTGCGGCGATCAGCGACGAATACAGGGCAAGGTGATCCTGCGTAAATAGCGACTTCTTGTGCTCGTGTCGTTTCCGCTCGTGTTGAAACGTATTTACTCCAGCCAAGGCGGCTGCGCCGACGGCAGCGCTAATTTCAGCGATTTTGCTCAGTTTCATTTCAGTTTCCTCCAGGCGAATTAAGTTCCGATGCTGAGATGGCTTTGCATTCTCAGGTCCAAACTGACTCGGTCTAAACTCTCTCCCCGGCAAGCCTCATTCGGACACTTACTCGTCTTCACTCGTGCTATCGCGTACGACTTCAACCGAGCACGGAGCATGCATTGCCACAGCCTCGGAGACGCTCCCGAGAAGCACGCGATCAAAACCATGTAGGCCATGTGAACCTAGGGCCACTAAATCCGCTCCCCACGACTTTGCCTCATCCAACAAGACGGCTCGAGGATCACCGAACAGCGTTTCAGCGGAGTCGCAAAGCTTCAACCCTGCGGAGCTTAATGTCTGTCGCGCGGTTGTGAGCGCATCCGCAGCGCGGCGACGTTCACGCTCTAGAACTTCCTCCATGAGAACTGGGTCAAAAGCCATAGGCGTTTCACCCGCAGGAAGGAGAGGTTCGCGCACGCTAATCACCCTTACCAAAGTTTCTGCCGGCCATGGGCGACTTGCGATTTCGTGGATAGCTTTTTCGGAGCACTTGGAGCCGTCCGTGCCAACCAGGATCCTCATGCCAGCCGAGGAAGAAGTGGAATCTCGGGGGCTGGGTCGCACGATCTCAACCGAGCAAGGTGCGGAACGAAGAACGGCCTGGGCAACGCTGCCGAGGAAAAAGCGACTCACAGCGCTTGATCTGTGAGAGCCGACCATAATGAGATCCGCTCCCCATTCGCGGGCGTACTCCGGGATGGCTTTCTTGGGCACGCCCGCCTGAATCTCCGAAAGCACTTGATGCCCCGCGCGGGTGAGTTCGCATGAACCGGCCGTCACCAGCGACTTCGCCTCGCGCTTTGTGTCTTCGACAAGCTCAGGCAACTCGTCCCAGGTCCACATATCAACAACGCACTGAACGCAAAGAACGGTGCCGGCAGGCCATGGACGGTCTACTGCTTCCGCGATTACATACTGGGATGCACCTGAAGAATCGATCGCTAGTAAGACTTTCATTGCACTGCTCCCTTGCATCTTCGAAACTTCGTCTGCGGATACTTTTTGAACATCTTCCGGATCGCCTTGTTCAGCTTGCGCTCATTGTTCTTCGTTTTGTCAGAGAGCACAGCAGTGGCGACGCCGCGCCAGACCATCTCGTTGTTTGACGCATCAACTAAATCGACGATCAGGCTTCCATCCTTTTCAACCTCGCTCACCCAAGAGCCAGACCCCATCGGCCAAAACCAGAGTGGGCCATATATCTCGCTGTATAGGTATTCGGCATACATGCATCCGTAATCGCAACCTTCAGCGACGGTTCGTGTCTTGATGCCGGAGTTGTACCGAATTTCCAGATCCGGAATCATTAGTGGATCCATCCTCTTGAGTCCTTTTCTCGTTAGTTGCCCGTCAGTGATCGCCACCACCCGTTGGGCCCAGAGACCATCGGCCGGATGCTTGCTCTCAAGCCACGCGTAGGTCTTGAATCTCGAGAAATCAACGCCTTTTTCGAACTGGACATGCACCTTCTGGGCGAATGCGCCACTGCCCGCGAGCACTGTCAGCGCATACAAAGTAACTCGAGACGCTCTCATTACGAATGCGCACTCTCGGGCCATCAGGTTCATCGCGAAAGTCCGTCGACGATGATGGAAGCAGACTGTATGCCAATGAACGCATCGTGCAACCTGCGGAAACGCTGTGAAATGTTGGGGATCCCGATTCAAAGAGAGTGAGGAGTTCCTAGCTGAGCGAGTGCAGACTGCATTTCGCCATTGTGACGAAAAGAATCGTGTACATCAAAGAGCCTAAGTCAGGCCAGGTTTCTTCGAAAGAGGCTGATGTGATCAATAGCCGAGCTCTGGCGGGATCCTTGTGGCGACCGTTACCTTTGCCGGACGCAGCAAACGGTTCTTGAACTTGTAGCCGCACTGCAACTCACCGACTACCGTCTGATCTTCTACAACGTCGGTATCAACGGTTGCAACGGCATGGTGAATCCTGGGATCGAAGTGCTCACCGAGCGCATGGATCGGACGTACCCCAATTGTGAACAACACATCTAGCAATTGCTTTTGAATCAGCTCTACACCTGTATGCAAGTCCTCGCCATTCGAAGGCGACACTTGGAGCGCCTGTTCGAGGCTGTCAACGACGGGTAACAACTCGTTGGCCGTGTCGAAGACAGCATATTCCTGGAACTCCTTTTGTTCTTTGAGCGAACGTTTGCGGGCATTGTCGAAATCGGCTTGCACGCGAGCCAATCGTTCCCGGAGCTTTGCAGGGTCACTGCCGTCATTTTGCGGATTCTCTCCGACGCTATGTGATTGACGCTCAGTTTCCCCGTGGGTCCTAATTGGCGCCTGCGGGCTGTCGCTCTCCTGCATGGAGGGAACTTCATGTTCTAAATCCAACTTTTTCCTCGATGTATCCTCGCCCATTTTCTTGACCCCCAATCCTAATTTTTTGACGTGCCCGGGCGACGTTCCACACTAGAGTCATTGCTCCCAGGCATATCGCATCTGTTCCTCCAGCGCTCTTTCGCCGGATTTGTGAATTCCAGCGCTGGTCTTCGAGGATGGAGGTGAACAAACGCATAGCAGCTTCAGGTCTTTGCGGCCGACGTTTTTCAGATTGTGATCTTCTCCTGATGCCACGAAGATCGCGTCATGTCGTCTTATCTGGTGAGTCCGGCCATTTAGAATGACCTGACCCTTTCCCTTCACCACAAAAAAAATCTCGTCGATGTTCCTATGTGCTTCCTCGCCCAGTTCCGAATGCGGTGCTATGCTCATGACCGCCAGTTCGCTGAACTTGCCGCCATAAATTACCTTGCGAAAGCTCGCGTTTGCCTTGGCCGTTTTCTTGACCTTCTGGTGGAAAACGACCGAGAGTTGATTTTTCCCGCCGCGCGGCATGTGCGCCTCCTTACCATTCAAGCATTGCAAACACACGACCACAGCCCTGAATGTGTGACTACTCGCCCGCGGAATCAGTCGCAAGCAGTAATGACCGCAGAGCCTCAGATTGTCTGGCTGGAGACCTTTTGCCTCTTGGAGCCTTTGGCCGACTTCATTCGGTCAGTTTGACGATGCAATTCGTGGATGCTGCGATCAGTTCCGCGGTTCTTGGTAGGGACGAAAATCAGCCCCGGATGGTGAGGACCGGGCACGGAGCAGCCCCCACGATCTTGTAAGCATCACCTTCCGCCAGGTGAGCGGCCGAGGCAACCGCAGTTCCGATCCCCAATACGATCAGGTCCGCATTATTCTCTACGGCAACTCGCACGATCCTCTCTGCCACCGGTCCGAACTCCACATAAAAAAGCGCTTCGTCCGTGGGACCGCCCTTCGCTGGCAAGAGCGCCCTCAGTTGTTCTTCGTCTGCCGCACGCAAGCGGACAAGATCCTCCGAAGAAGAAGTGCGTTCCGGCGAAACATGCAGCAGTATCAATCGGGCACGATGCCGTCGCGTCAGCGAGAACGCATACGGAGCTGCGCGAAGAGAGTTCTGAGAGAAACTCGTAGGGAACAAGACGGTATGAATCGGTATTCCGGACTGTTCCCCCGCGGCGGGCGGCACGACTATAACCGGGCAGAAGGCCTGCCTGAATACCTGCTCTGCGACCGAACCCTCGAGCAAGCGCTCAAGGCCGTGATGCGCGCGCGTGCCGATCACCAATACCGCGGCTTTCAGTTCGTCGGCCAGCTTAAGCAGTTCCAAAGCGACGGCCCCCTCTCGGATGACAGCTTCGATCGGCACATGGTTGAGAGTGTCCAGCGACAGCTGATTGCGCATCGCATCCTGCGCATACCCTCGGGTCTGTTTCAGTGCCTCCGGCATCACGTCGGCTGGAACCGATCTGTATATATCGGTCGGAATTACGTGGGCGACGTAAAGTTTCGAACGATAGCGGCGCGCGATGGCGGCTGCGTGCGCTAATACACTGACTGAATGAGCAGAAAAGTCGGTTGCGCATAGGATTTCGCGCAGCACGATCTTCGGACTTACTGCAGCCTTGGCCATGTGGAATCTCCTTATCTCCGCGCCGTGCTGCCTCAGCAACTGCATCTTCGACTGCCGCCGACGCCTGCATCACCGAATGGTGAGTACCGGACAGGGAGCGCGGCTGACTATTTCGTACGCAGTATCAGACCTCGGCAGACGCCCAGCGATGACTGGATCCAGCGCCTGTATGCCGAGCACGATTAAGTTCACCCCGGCGGTCGTCGCATAGTTGAGAACTGCTTCTGCCACCGACCCGGAGCCTCGCTCGAAGTCCAGCCGGCTGCGAAGGGTGGACCCCTTGGAGATGTGTTCCTCGATCCAGCTTTCGACGGGGACTGGAAAATCCTCTCGCTGGTTGGCGGAAGTAGGCACGTCTTCTATCACATTCATTAGCGTCAGCTTGCCACCATAGCGTTCTGCGATGGACACCGCGTACTTTGCGGCATCGCTCGGGTCCGGTGCAAACTCCACCGGATACAAAATGTGTCGTAGTTCTACGCCCGGGTCGGCGGGCGCGGTATTCGGGCCCACGTTCAGAACTGCACAAGGAGCTGTGCGAAACACTTCTTCGGCAACAGAACCCAACAGTAACTTCTTGAATGCGCGGCGACCCTGGGTCCCGAGAACGGCCAAATCAATCTGATGTTGCCGCATGATGTCGATTAGGGCGTCCGGCAATACACCGTCGGTGACCACAATGTGATATTGCTCCGACGGAATTCCGCGTGTCGCTAACATGCATCCGATCTTCTGGCGAGCCTGCTCATGGGCCTGCTTGATCGAAGATGAGCTTGATCCGGAAAACCTCAGGCCGAAGAGCCCAAGATCGATTACATGCACAACATAGAGTTGGGCATCGTAGCGCTTTGTGATCGATGTCGCGTACTCAAGTGCAGCGTCGGAAGCAGCAGAAAAATCGGTCGCGAACAATAGATCATTGAAAGCCATTGCATTCTTGGATTCCCGATCTTCCATCGTGATCCTTCTCATATCTCCGGTATGGTTCAGTTCCAATGTAACAACTCGTGCCGTCACTAGCCCGACTTCCTATCAACTTCACCGGCTGCTCGTGGATACGATGACGTTATTCGGCGACGGGATGAACTTGTAGCCTTGTAGGGCCAAATTGGTCCCTTCCCGTCCAGTCTCAGTAGGTGATGCAAGGAGCGCCTCCGCTCAGGAACTCAATGAGCTTCGCGCCTGACACGATCGTCGCTCCCTCGACCAGATTATTCTCCGCCAAAGCGCGTTGCTTAAAACAACTCGAGCAGACATAGATTTTGCCGCCCGCCTTGGTGAAGCTCGATATCAGTTCTTTCAGTGGAGGGAATTCCTGCTCGTGAACGCCCTCCGCGTAGCCTTTCTGTGAAAGGCGGACGCCGTCGATGCTGAGAAACACCATCGTGTCCTTCTTTGCCGCAACGGCGGCATTGGCCATGGCGAATCCGACCGTAGCTTTGGCGGTGTTATCCTTCGAACTCGTAATGCTGACGCAAAAACTGGAAGGCATGGTTCCTCCTTCGGAGCTGGCAATCAAATCTCGCTCATCTTTCGGTGCGCCCAGCAATGAAACGATTCCCGACATAGACACAGGCATTGTCTGAGCAGAAATACTTCATTTGCACGGGCATCGAAATCTAGATACTTTCCCGGCATATGCTTGTGGTGCATTTCCGCAACCAAAGCGTGCGAGGAGCAGGAGTTTCGGCTAATGCAATGAAGGTTAAGGGATTAGACATGCTGAAATAGTGGCGCCATCGAGTTGTGGGAATTCCTTGTGGCGATAGGAGATCAGAACGACGCTCATCCCGAAGTCGAATCGCGTCGCATGTATTATCTTGGCGCCCTTTCTTCGTGTGAACCCCGGTAAGAGCACGTCCAGGAGGACGTTTGTCGTCCCGCAGGCCGGGAAGACCGGTTGTGGTCCGTCGATTGTCGCACCTCACCCGATAGCTACCGACTAAAACGCAAATCACAATATCAGGCGCTCCTTTGGCATGATTTCGCTTTGAGAGCGCCCTGTCGTATCCGGTCAGAATGACATTCTGTCGTCGGAGTTCGTTTTCTAGATTTCTGGTTCTGGGAGCCAAGTCCTTATCTTCTCGACAATTGAAAAATTATCAAAGCGGCTAGTGAATTGCTTATCCAGGGAATATGCTCGTAGTTAAAGTGCTTCGCTCCGATGACCGGTGCGTAATTACGCTCGCAGGGCCGCTGACAGGTCCGTGGACAGAGGATCTGAGATGTGCTCTGGTCCGTACCAGCATTCTGGAGGTTGATCTCCGGGATGTAACGTTCATCGACGATAAGGCCGAAGAAGAGTTGTCACGCCTACGGCGAATGGGGGCGACGTTTCAGGGTGAAGGGGGATTTGTGAAGAAGACGTGCCGGCGAGTGCATTTCCCCCGTCCTAACTGGCTCGCATTTTCGTTCACAACTCCGAATTACGAAGGGCACCTGAGACGAGGCTCGTCGAAGTTGAGGCAAATGTCGACGGACTCAGATTTGTAGAGCTTGGCTTCATCTTTCCACGCAGTTTGGTCCGCGATTGCGACGGCATAGAAACACCGCCCAGCATCTACTGCAATCTTTTGACGTGCAGGATTCGACCATCGCAGACATCTTGGCGAGTGCGCGCCGCTGTAACTCCGGCATAACTACGGACAGATACCAGAGCCACTTCTGGACTCGCTCCGATACCCGCCGTTTGGCATCGTGCGGCTGCTGGAGGTGTGGCTGTAATTGTGGTTGCATGTTGCAGAACGTTTCCAACGTCTTCAAGCATCTGGAAGGTTCTCCGTGCGCGCACCACAATGTTGGCCAATTGTGAGTTCGTAGAGAAGGTTGGCAGGATATGCCCTGATTCAGAATCAGTAGCTTGAGGGGAGACGAGCCTCGAATAACAGTGGCGCAGGCCGGCAGCAGACTCACGGTCGAAATGGAACTTCCGCCTTCACCCTGGTTCCAAGCCCTGGTGCGCTTTTGAACTCAAACGTTCCGCGCAGTTGCAGCACGCGTTCTCGCATATTGATCACTCCCAGCCCTCCCGATCTTCTTAGTACGTCAGGAGTACAGCCAATGCCATCATCGGACACAGAAAGGCAAACGGTACCGTTGGATCGCGTCAGCCGGACGTCAACCTTCTTCGCCTCCGAATACTTGGCCGCATTACCCAGCGCTTCTTGCGCGATCCGATAGAGGCACAAGGCCGCTCCAGGCGACAGCTCCTGCACACTTTCGTCCGCCTCGCACGAAACCGGCAGGCCGCGCACCTTGCTGAACTCCTCGCAATACGCCGACAGGGCTGCCGGCAAGCCTGACTCTTGCAGCAGCGCCGGGTGAAGCTCATGCGATAAATGACGGATGTCCGTTCCGATTTGGATGAGCTGTTGCTGCACACCATTGACGGTTGCCGTAGCTTCCGAATCCGGTGGTACTTGATATCTCACCTTGGCGAGCCTCAGACTCAGGGAAGTGATCTGCTGCAGAACACCGTCGTGCAGCTCTCCGGAGATCCGCATGCGCTCCGCTTCCTGTGCTTTGATCATCTGCTCGTTCAGCGCGCGAATCTCTGCCTGATGCCTCTCCAACAACGCCTGCTGCTGCTCCAGGGCGGTGTGGCGGCGTTTCAAAGCGTTGACGCGGAGGTGATAAACGGTCCAGAACATCGCCACCAACGCGAGCCCACACAGCGCGCGGAACCAATTCGTCTGATAGTAGGCGGGCGCAATGCTGAACTCCAGAGTCGCACCTTGCTCGTTCCACACACCACTGTTGTTCGAGGCGATCACGCGGAAGCGGTAGCTGGTAGGCGAAAGATTCGTATAGTACGCTTGGCGGCGATTGCCCGCATCTTGCCAGTCGCCATCGTAGCCTTCCAGCTTATATTTGAAACGGA
>DATKAP010000117.1:0-42102 GCA_035577905.1 Binatia bacterium | reverse complement strand
GAAAGGACTTCTCCAATCCATGCAGGTCATCGTGAGGGCCAACGATTACAAGATCGACGACACGGTGGAAAACCTGCGCGAGGCGACGGACAACCTCAATCAGTTCACGAATTCGTTAAAGCAGCGTCCGTGGAGTTTGATCCGCACCAAGCAACCCGAGGAGCGGCAGGTTCCGAAATAAGCGGCGAGGTCAATACAGGAGAATTGAAATGAAAAGCATTCCGACGGCGTTCATATTGATGCTGACGCTATTACCGGCTCTGGTTGGCTGTGGCAGAGTAAGATACCCGGCGTATTACACGCTCAATCTGGCAGTTCCGCCGGATCCGCCCGCCCCGGAAAGCGTCCGAACTTCAATCGCTGTACGAGAGTTTCAATCGCCTAATTATCTGCGGCAAGGACCCATTGTGTACCGAACCACTCCGGAGGAGATCGGCTTCTACGAATATCACCGTTGGGCAGCAGATCCGCGACAGCTTGTGACCGGCGCAGTCATCGATCATCTGCGCGCCAGCGGTCAATACGCCATGGTTTCGACGTATAACGGGCGCCCTGATGATGATTACATCCTCAGCGGAAAACTGGAAAAGCTGGAAGAAGTTGACTACCCCGCGGGGGTGAAAGTGGAAGTCGCGATATCTGCACAAATCACCAATGTAAAAACAGGCTCCACGGTTTGGAGCAACGCGGTCTCGGAAGTTGGAACCGTCTCGCAACGAAGTGTGCCCGGGATTGTGTCCCAGATGAATCGGACCATGGACATAGCGATCAGCAAGCTGCTCGTCACGGTTCCTGAGCTGATGTCAGGGAAGAGTTCAACTCCACAGGAACAGGCGCAGTGATTCGTGAATTCAGTTCCTTCGCCGCAGGACGATGGCACCGTGACTTCCGGCCGACCTGATTGAGCAGAGGCTTCCACACGTCGAGGGAGTCAGCAGCATCCGTACAAGACGGGAATGCCGAGATTACTGGGAAATGAAAGTGGAGAACCGCAGATGAGTACAAACCTGATGACCGTCGACGAAGGCCGCTATCGCACTCTGCTGGGCGCACCCAGCGCCCTGGCAGATCAGCCCACAATGAAGGCTGTCCTGCGCAGCCTGCGCGATGTTCTGTCCAACGTCTCCGAGCTGCATGGCGCTGATCTGTTTGTATTGCACGACAACGGAAAGAGCCTGCAACTGCTCGAGGGCGATAAGGAAGCAGACGGACCGGTTATTAGCGTCGGCACCACCATTGCCTGTGTCGGCGTATGCGCCGAAGCGCTTGAGAAACAGCAACCGATTTTCCTCCCCGATGTAGCGGAGGAGATGTTGAAGCATCCTGAACTGGCCTCCTTCGCACCGGAATCTGCGGGTAGAAGCACGTACCTGTTTCCTGTATCCACGGCGCAGAAACGATATGGAATCCTGGCGCTGACCAAGGAGCGGGGGCAGGAATTTCACCCCGAAGACGTGAAGCTGATGGAATCCATGGCTTCGCATGTCGCCGTTGCGCTCGAATGCGCACAGGCCCGCGACACCGCGGAGCGTTATCACCGGGAAGTCCTGAACCAGCGAGATCGACTCTGCCTGTTGCTCGAAATTAACAACCACATTGTCAGCAAGCTTGAGGCGGAGGAATTGTTTCAGGGCGTGGCCGAGTCGATGCGCCGGCACTTGGGCAACGATCTTACATCGTTATGGCTCTTTAATAAGGAGACCGGTTGTTTCGAGCGTAAGTTCCTCGAATTCCCGAGTGGAAAAGGGTTTCTCGAGAAAGTGGTGATCGCGGAACCGAACGAGCTATGGAGCGAATGGTCGCGTTTCCGCACCCCGCAGTTTTATTCACCGACGGACTCCGCCATACCTTCCGCGCTCCGCGATGCGTGCCGATCTGAATCGCTTCAGTCGGCCGCGTTTGTGCCACTGCTGGGCGGCGATGGCCCTTTGGGATTGCTGACAATGTGCAGTCGTAAAGCGAATGCCTTCAGTGAGGCGGACCGCGATCTGCTGTCCCAAATCGGTACTCAGATCTCTTTGCTGCTCGAGAATGCACTTGCCTATGGCCGGCTCCGGGCATCCCGGGACGATCTCGAAGAGCAGAGGCTTTATCTCGAATCGGAAATCGAAGCCGAGTACAACTTCGAAGACATCGTGGGCAAGAGCGCGGCAATCCGCAAGGTGCTGGACCAGGTCGCGATCGTGGCGCCCACCAGTTCGACCGTGTTATTGCACGGCGAGACCGGCACCGGTAAAGAACTGGTGGCCCGAGCCATTCACAATCTCAGTCCGCGTGTTGGGCGTACATTTGTCCGGCTGAACTGCGCCGCCATTCCCTCCGGACTGGTCGAAAGCGAGCTATTCGGTCATGAAAGGGGCGCCTTCACGGGCGCCCTCATGCAGAAGCGCGGCCGGTTTGAATTGGCGGATCAGGGCACTCTGTTTCTCGACGAGATCGGCGACATCACCATGGACCTGCAGCCGAAACTTCTGCGGGCTCTGCAGGAGCAGGAATTCGAACGCCTCGGCAGTACCAAAACCATCAAGGTCGATGTCCGGCTTATTGCGGCGACTCATCGGGACCTGGAGGGTATGATCCGCAACAATCAGTTCCGGGAGGATCTGTTTTACAGACTGAGAGTCTTCCCCATAGAGATTCCGCCGCTACGCGAAAGGCGGGAAGACATTCAGCTTCTGGTCCACTTTTTTGTCTCACGCCTCTCCCGGCGCATGCAAAAGCGTATCCGTTCGGTGCCGAAGCCTGCGATGGAGGCTCTGGTGAATGCCGACTGGCCAGGAAATATCCGCGAACTGGAGAACTTCATCGAGCGCTGCGTCATTCTCACGCAGGGAGACGAATTGAACGTACCGCGCGCTGAATTGAGGAAAGCCGGAATGCGCAGTATGGTTTCATCGCCTTCGACATTCGAGCAAGCCGAGCGCCAGGCGATCCTCGACGCTCTCAAAACCGCGTCGGGAAAAATAGCCGGCAATGGCGGGGCAGCAGAGCGGCTGGGCCTGAAAAGAACCACATTGCAGAACAAGATGCGGAGGCTGAATATCACTCGATCCGATTACGTAGCCTGACATCATGCGGTCGTCCGACCGCATACGGGCAACTCGATGCCTCGTGGGCACATGCATGCTTTTTCCCAAGTTGTGCTCGGTGAACAATTTAGGCCAGACGCTACAGTTCGGCCAGAAACCTGCCTTCTTCTGCTTGCGGGCTACTCACGAAGTGGTCCTACAGAGGATTCCAAAGCATGAAAAGGTTGACCGAATTCGCAATCATTCTTCTTCTGTTTGCAGTCTCATCTTGGGCTCAGGAATTCAGACATGAAGTGACCGTTCAAGGTTCCGGGTTCTTCCAGAAGCAGACCACCAAGAATGGGATCACCAATGATCCAGCCAACTCTGGCGGCGTCATGGCCGGATATCGATTGAATCTGAAGAACTGGCTGGCCATCGAGGGCGACTATGACTACTTCAGAAACCACGAGAGCTTTCAATCGAGCTACGGCAGCACGTTCCTACCGATGAACGTCCATGCAGTGACCGGCATCGCAATCGTTAAACTTCCTTCCTTCAAGGCGCCAGCGGTGAAGAGAGTGTCTCCATTCGTGCTCGCAGGAGGCGGAGCCATGTTCTTTGATCCACGTCGGGGATCCGGGAGTGAGCAAACCCGTGGCGCGTTTGTGTATGGCGGCGGCGTCGACGTGCCAGTGTCAAGACACTTCCTCGTGCGCGCGCAATATCGAGGTTTTATCTATAAGATCCCGGACTTCGAACAGGCGAGCCTCAAAGTCGACAAATACACTCACGCCGCGGTGCCCTCCGCCGGTCTGGTGTTTACGTTTTGAAACGTTTGCCGTTCTTGCTGTTCAACTTTTCCAGGCGGCTGCATCAGCCGCCTTGTTTCTTAGCAGTCTCCCGCGGCCCTGCCCTCATGCTGGCACTGCCCGTTGGTAAGGGCGCCGTACGGTCGAGAAGGCCCCACTCCTCAATCACTTACGAGCAGAGTTCGTGGTAAGAGAGCTGCAACATTCTTACACCAAGAGCTAGCGGCTCGGAAAGAGATGGAGAAGGGGCCCATTATGTTACGTATCGAAACGGAAGAATTGGACGGTGCTTTAATCTGCAGGCTCGAGGGCCGGTTCATCGGCGAAGGAGCTGATCAGGTGCGCGCCCTCGTCATGCGCTGTGATAGCAAACTTCAACTCGTCGTCGACCTCACGGAAATACTGTTCATCGACGCAACCGGGGAAGAGGTGCTTTCGTTTGTCAAGAAACTCGACGCGCAATTCCTTGCCGAGACTTCGTATTCTCGGGACATCTGCGAGCGACTCAACCTTCCTTTGGTCCGCAAGCAGAAATCGAATCGGCGCCTTTCCGTGAATTAGCAAGCAGCGGGCAGGGTTGGCCGAATCAGGTTTTGGCCCATGCCAGAGTCAATCGGCTCGATTGGGTGAGCGTCGTCGGGTGGAAGAAAGAAGCCCAACGTCCAGACCAATCAAGGACCGGCTTGAGTGAGTGCGAACCTGTGCCCATTTCCTGCTTCATCTCCCTTACTTCGTAAGGTGCTCGCAAAGCGCAACGCTCTAAGAGCCATCGCCGGCGCTAAGCATTCCACTCCGCATCTTTGACCCCGAACTGATCTTCTCATCAGGGTTTCGCTATCCCCTCGAGAAGGCGTACGTGTGTCCGGGCGACTGGAACGCTCGGCAATGGCAATGACCGCATGAGAGCAGTGCGCTCGCCCGGATATGGGCAGGCTGGACTCCGCCCAGCGTGGCGCACATCGGATTCAAGAACTTACGAAGACTGGAAATTGGTACAGCACCTGCAATCGTCATGCACACGAACGAGAGTATCTGTTCGTTACGTGCAAAGTGCCGTCTGGCAGAGCCGAAGCTGCAATGGGTGGATCCACCGCCCAATTCGCCGGTGACACATTTGTGCTGCCAGCAATGATTTTGAGCTCAGGTTCAACGCGGAGTCCCGTGGGAAGAGTGGTTATAACAGGAGCAAATCGCATGTCGATCTTTAGCGAAATTCGCAGTTCTATTTACAGGTTCTCCAGTCATCAAGGTGCCTCGAGGTTTAGCCTCACCCACCAGTCCGCCGAGCCACGGCCGAGCCACTGGCGTCAGTACACCGTAATGGCCGTGGCCTGCATGAGTCTCAGCTTGACCCTCGTGGGGTGCAGCAGAAGCAACGCCGCAGTGGAATTGCCGAAACCCGAAGTGTTGGTGGCAGTGCCGGTTCAACAAGATGTTCCTTTGCATAACGAATGGGTCGCGACACTCGATGGGTATGTCAACGCAGACATTCGACCCCAAGTCTCTGGCTACATCATCAGCCAAAACTATAAGGAAGGTTCGCTGGTTCGAAAAGGTCAGGTCCTGTTCGAAATCGATCCCAGGCCGTTCCAAGCCACGCTCGACCGAACCAAGGGAGATCTGGCGCAGGCGGAAGCACTGTTGGCGAAAAGTACGATCGATGTGGAACGCGATGCTCCTCTGGCGGAGAAGAAGGCCGTAGCGAAGGAGAAACTGGACACGGAGATCCAGGCCAAACGCGCCGCTGAAGCGGCGGTCGAATCCGGTAAGGCGGCGGTCGAACGCGCGCAACTTGATCTTGGCTGGGCCAAGGTCACATCCCTGGTGGACGGCATTGCCGGAATCGCCCAGGTTCAGATCGGGAACTTGGTAGGCCCGAATTCTCTGCTCACGTCAGTCTCGCAGGTCGATCCCATCAAGGTGTATTTCCCCGTGAGCGAGCAGCAGTACATGCAAGCCAAGCACATCAGTTCCAGCGCACAGCCCATGGATTTGTTCGATAGCTCAACGGAACTGATCCTGAGCGACGGCACCGTCTACCCGCACAAGGGCAGAGTCTTGCTGACCGACAGGCAAGTGGACTCGAACACCGGCACGATTCGCATGGTCGCGGCATTCCCAAACCCAGGAAATGCCTTGCGCCCGGGGCAGTATGGGCGGGTACGAATCCAGACCAGCATCAAGAAAGAGGCCCTGCTTGTGCCGCAAACTGCAGTGACACAGTTGCAGGGAGGTTACCAGATCGCCCTTGTGGGCAGCGATAACAAGATCAGCATTCGCGCCGTCAGAGCCGGCGAAAAGATCGGGCAGATGTGGGTCATCGAGGAGGGACTGAAAGCTGGCGAGCAGGTTGTGGTGCAAGGTCAGGACAAAGTGCGTGAGGGAACTCTCGTCGCGGTGAAACCGGCCGATCCAACTGTCGTCGCTGAAAAAACCGGGAATTCAACTCAGGAAGGGCAGTGATCATGTCGAAGTTCTTCATCAATCGTCCGATCGTAGCACTGGTCGTTGCCATCCTGATGGTCATCGTGGGCCTTGTAACCATCGTTGGCTTGCCTGTTGCACAATTCCCGAACATCGCTCCACCGGAGATTCGCTTGAGCGCCGTGTATGTCGGCGCCGATGCGAAGACGCTCGAGGAGGCTGTGGCCACTCCGATCGAGCAGCAGGTGAACGGCGTAGACAAGATGGATTACATGTACTCGACGAATGCCACAAACAATTCGAACACTCAGTTGTTCGTGGATTTCCAGCTCGATACCGACCCCAACATGGACCAGATTCTGACCCAGTCTCGCCAGCAGTTGGCGAACGGCCAGATTCCGCAAGAGGTCATCAGTTATGGAATCGACATCAAGAAGTCGATGACCTCGCCCCTCATGCTGATCTCGGTGTATTCACCGAAAGGTTCCAGAGATGCGAAGTTCCTGGCCAACTACGCGCACATCAACCTTAAAGATCCGATCCAGAGATCGTATGGGGTGGGCCAGACCGATGTTTTCGGTGCCGGGCAGTACGCCATGCGCGTGTGGATCAAGCCCGACAAGCTGGCGAAACTGGGAATCACAGTTACCGATGTGGTCAATGCGATCCAGGCGCAGAACAAGGTCAACCCGGTGGGCCAGGTTGGCGGTGAGCCGGCCGTGTCGGGCCAGCAATTGACCATGTCCGTCCTGGCGCAGGGCCGCCTGCGTTCAACAGAGGACTTCGAGAACGTCGTGGTGCGTGAGAATTCCGATGGCGGCATCGTTCGCGTCGGCGATGTGGCGCATGCCGAACTCGGTGCCCAGGATTACAGCATGGTGAGCCGTCTCAACGGCAAGCCGGCGGCAACCATTGCCGTCTACCAGTTGCCCGGTTCTAACGCCGTGCAGGCCGTCGACTCGTTGCGGAAGCTGATGGCGCAGATGAAAGGAAGATTCCCGGATGACGTGGACTACGTAGTGTCGCTCGATCAGACGGCAGCGGTCCGGGAGGGCATGAAGGAAATCATCTTGACTCTGGTGATCGCTATCGCCCTTGTCATCCTGGTCGTGTATTTGTTCCTGCAAGATTGGCGAGCCACCCTGATTCCGCTGCTGGCAGTGCCGGTTTCACTGATTGGAACCTTCATGCTCTTCCCGGCTTTCGGCTTCTCGATCAATACGCTTTCGATGTTCGGCCTCGTACTGGCTATCGGTCTGGTGGTTGACGATGCCATCGTCGTCGTCGAAGGCGTGCAGAGGCACATCGAAGAAGGTCTGGCGGCAAAAGATGCCGCACGGAAGGCGATGGAGGAATTGTCTGGCCCGGTGATCGGAATCGCCTTGGTCCTGTCGGCCGTATTCGTCCCTACGGTTTTCATTCCTGGCATTACGGGACAGCTTTACAAGCAGTTCGCCATCACGATCGCGATCTCTGTAATCCTGTCGGCGTTCAATGCTCTTACGCTAAGTCCAGCCTTAGCTGGGCTACTGCTGCGGCCTAAGCAAGAGAGCCGTGGCCCACTGGCCAAATTCTTCGGTTGGTTTAACCGTAAGTTCGACGCCGGTACGAATGCCTATGTCCGGGCGTCGGGAATGGTCGTCCGAAAAGGAGCCTTCGCACTCGTCGTGCTCGTGATGTTTGCCTTGGGCGGGATGTTCTTCGGTCGTAAGCTCCCTTCGAGCTTTCTCCCTGATGAAGATCAGGGCTATATGTACATGAACATGCAGTTGCCGGAAGGCGCTTCTTTGGAGCGGACACAACAAGCCTCCACAGAGGTCGAAAAGATCCTCGGCTCCACGCCGGGTATCGATCATTACACCAGCGTCATCGGTTTTAGTTTGCTGAGTTTTACCCGCAGCAGCTATACCGCTTTCTACTTTGTCCAGTTGAAGCCCTGGGAAGAACGCAAAACAACCGAAGAGTTGTACAAGGTCATTTGGGCGCGATTGAACCAGAAACTCATGGCGATGCCGCAAGGCACCATGTTTGCATTTTCACCACCCCCGATCCCGGGCGTCGGTACTTCCGGCGGAGCTCAATTCGTTCTGGAAGACCGCTCCGGAAAAGATATCGATTTTCTCTCTGCGAACGTGGACAAGTTCCTCGCCGCGGCACGGAAGCGTCCTGAACTTGGGATGGTAAGCACGACTTTCGTGCCCAGAGTTCCCCAGCAGTTCTTGACCGTCGATAAAGAGAAAGTCCTGAAGCAGGGTGTGCCGATCAGTGATGTTTACCAGACGGTTCAGGCCTACATGGGCGGCTTGTTCGTGAACTACTTCAATCAATTTGGACGCACCTGGCAGGTCTACGTGGAAGCGGAGGCTCCCTATCGCGCGACGACAAAAGATATCGGCCAGTTCTACGTGCGCAACAAGAAAGGTGACATGGTGCCTCTCTCCGCGCTAACGAACTTTGAATCGCGCGTCGGGCCCGAATTCACCATGCGCTACAACGAGTACAGGTCCGCGCAGATCAATGCCATCGCTGCGCCTGGATATAGTTCCGATCAAGTCACAACGGCGCTCGAAGATGTCTTCCACCAGACCATGCCGCCGGAAATGGGCTTCGATTACATGGGTATGTCGTTCCAGGAGCAGAAGGCGCGCCAGGGCGTGCCCACGTGGGTCATCTTCGGGATGTCCTTCCTGTTCGTCTTCCTGATTCTGGCCGCGCTGTACGAAAGCTGGTCGCTACCGTTCAGCGTGTTACTAAGCACCCCGATCGCGGTATTTGGCGCATTCGCCGTTCTCTGGCTACGACGCGCCGTACTGGGCCTGTTCGTGCCGCCATTCATGGTGCAAATCGAGAACGATGTTTACGCCCAGATCGGCCTGATCATGCTGATCGGTCTGGCCGCCAAAAACGCGATTTTGATCGTGGAATTCGCCAAAGAAGAGCATGAAGTCCACGGCAAGCCACTGGTTGAAGCCGCCCTGGAGGGAGCCAAGCTGAGGCTACGTCCCATTCTGATGACCTCTTTCGCATTCATTCTCGGCTGCGTACCCCTGTGGACCGCGGCCGGGGCAGGAGCCGTGGCGCGTCAGATCATGGGAACCGCAGTCATTGGTGGAATGTCGGCCGCTACAGCGATCGCCATCTTCATCATCCCGGCGCTGTATGTACTGGTCGAGTCCCTAAGTCAGCGCTGGAATCGCAAATCGCAACCGGTTGCCGCTCCCGAGCCGCGCCCCATGGAGGCTGATTAACGTGAAAAACGCAATTGTCCTTTCACTTCTGACCCTGTTCACCTGTGCCTGCGCTGTCGGGCCGAACTACAAGCGTCCCAAAGTAGACGTTCCGGTTACGTATCGCGGAGCATCTCCAGAGGAAGGCGCGCGGCAAGCTTCTCAGGCTGGTGGCAATGCCACGCAGCCATCGTCGGCGCCGGCCCCGCAATCTCTGGCTGACCAGAAATGGTGGGAAGTTTTCCAGGATCCGACGCTCCAAGATCTGATACGCACGGCCTTGAAGCAGAATTACGACCTCCGCATTGCAGCCGCGAGAATCATGGAAGCACGGGCGCAATTAGGCATCACGCGCGCCGACCAGTTGCCGAGTGTCAATGCCGGTGCTGCTGGTTTGAACGATCGCGTGCCAAGGACGCAGTTCGCTCCTGAAACCGAGACCAACGTCAACGCAGTGGGCGCCTCGATGGCCTGGGACCTCGATTTCTGGGGTAAATACCGCCGTGCGACGGAAGCAGCGCGGGCGAATCTTCTGGCTACAGAGTGGGCGCGACGCGCGGTAATCAACGGCCTAGTGAGTGATGTGGCGGCTTCCTATTTTCAGCTTCGCGCATACGACCTTCAGCTGGAGATCTCGCGCCGCACTTTAGCCTCACGGCAGGAGTCGCTGCAACTTACTCGCACACTGTCGGATGGCGGAGCCGCCACCATGCTCGACGTACGCCAGGCCGAACAGTTGGTTGCGACGGCGGCGGAGAGCATACCCAATTTGGAAAGACAAATTCAACAAGAGGAGAATTTCCTCAGTACTCTGCTGGGAAGCAACCCGGGACCCATCGCACGGGGATTGAAACTCACCGAAGAGCCGCATGTGCCCGAGGTGCCAGCGGGACTTCCTTCGAACTTGCTGGAGCGTCGTCCCGACATCCGCGCTGCCGAGGCAGAGTTAGTCGCCGCCAACGCGCAGATCGGAGTGGCGAGAGCTGCATACTTTCCACAAATTTCGTTGACAGCCAATAGCGGGTTCCTGAGTTCGGCTCTAACCAGCCTCTTCACCGGTCCTGCGGGATTCTGGAATTTCGGAGGATCACTCGCGCAGCCCATTTTCGCCGGCGGCAGAATCAAGTCCGGCGTGCGCCTGACCGAAGCTCGTAAAGAGGAGATGCTGCTCACCTATCAACGCACTATCCAGCAAGCATTTCGGGGCGTTTCCGACTCACTGGTGGGTTACCGAAAAAACCGCGAGTTCCGCGAGAGGCAACAGGAACTGGTATTCGCCGCGCAGGACGCAGCGCAACTTTCGGAAATGCGCTACAAGGGCGGCGCTACCAACTATCTGGAAGTGCTCACCAATGAAACCAATTCTTTTAACGCAGAACTGGGATTGGCTCAGGCGCAATTGAATGAGCTTTTGGGACTCGTGGACATATACAGGAATCTCGGTGGAGGGTGGCAGTCATAACTATACGGAAAGGATGAGAGAACGGCACTCGGACTTCCAACTCTCGTTTGCAGGAACGTTTTGAAGAGGAGATCAATATGAGTACTTGCGCAAGCACTTCAAGCTTATTTGCAGAGCTGAAAACCAGAATCGAAACTCGCCAGGCGCGAGTCGGTGTAATCGGTCTCGGCTATGTGGGGCTGCCACTTGCTTTGCTCTACACGGAAGCGAAGTTCCGAGTGACCGGTTTTGACGTCGACCAGTATAAAGTGACGACTCTGAGCTCCGGTGGGTCCTACATTTATCGAATTCCGCCAACTGAGATCCAGGTGGCACGGTCTGGAGGTTTCAGTGCGACGGCTGAGTTTTCGGCCCTCGGGGAAATGGACGCCATCATCATCTGTGTACCGACGCCTTTGGACGAATATCGAGAGCCCGATCTCAGTTTTATTACCAACACCGCCAAGGCCATAGCACCGCATTTGCGCGCCGGTCAATTGGTGGTTCTCGAGAGCACGACCTATCCTGGCACCACGGAAGAACTTCTTATTCCCATCTTGGAAGGGAGCAACGGCTGTGGTTTGAAGGCGGCTCGCGGCGACACCGCTGATGGAGCAAACGAATTCTTCGTCGCCTTCTCTCCTGAACGAGAGGACCCTGGTAATGACAGCATCGCTCGACGAGATATCCCGAAGGTGGTGGGAGGATTTGACTCTCAAGCTTCCGAACTGGCCGCCACGCTATATGGTGCAATCTTCAACCGGGTCGTTCCTGTATCCTCGCCTGCCGTTGCCGAGATGACGAAGCTGCTGGAGAACATTTACCGCTGCGTGAATATAGCGCTAGTCAATGAATTGAAGCTTTTATCCCTGCGCATGGGGTTAGATATTTGGGAGGTCATTGAGGCCGCGTCAACCAAACCATTCGGCTTTCAACCCTTCTATCCCGGCCCCGGCCTCGGCGGACACTGCATCCCTCTCGATCCGTATTACCTGTCGTGGAAGGCGAAGGAGTGGGATTTCCAGACTCGATTCATCGAACTGGCTGGAGACATCAACAGCGCGATGCCCTATCACGTGGTTTCAAGTGTCAGCAGAGCTTTGAATTGCCAAGGAAAGGCGACGAAAGGAGCCAAAGTGCTGGTGCTTGGCGTGGCCTACAAAAAGGACATCGATGACCTGCGTGAGTCTCCTGCCCTGACCATTATTGAACTGCTGCAGAACGATGGCGCTCAAGTCAGCTACAACGATCCATACTTTCCCTCTATCGGCAAAGGGCGCCATTACGATTTGCAAATGAAATGCACGCCTGTCGAGGACGTCGGCAACTATGACTGTGTACTGATCGTGACCGACCATTCTGATTATGACTACCAATGGATCGCCCAGCATGCATCTTTGGTCGTTGATACGCGCAACGCGATGAAAGGCATTCATGCCGGGAACATTGTGCGTTGTTGAATAGCCGGCCTGGAGTGTCTGTCCCATCTGCCTTAGTCATCGTGGTGCTGAGCTTGCTGGTCCGATGAACCGGCAATGTGCACTCCGACGAACCTCCAACCTCGAGAACGCTCGGTCGTGCATTGCACGGTGGAGGCTCAACTGAGAAGGAGAAGGAGAAGGAACTGGAACACGTGGCTCGTGACCTGCAGGTCATCGTGCTTAGTGCAGCACTACTTTTTCTTGAGCACCATATCCGTGGATTGCACTCGATTCTGTCTAAATGATCCCCGCTGTGCTCAACCAAAACACCAGCTCTGAATTCATGGCATAGCTAACCCAAGGGCAGTCGGGTGAGGAACAAAATAGGCGACGAAAGCACTGTCTATTACAGGAGCAATCACGGAAGATGATCTTGCTTCAACAGGCTGGCGCCGCGACTATTCTCCTGCTGCTTACGCTCTCTCTTCAGTGCGGGGGCGCCGCTGCCCTCATCCTCTGGATTCGAAGCATTCCCCGGGAGACTCAGCGCGTACGGGTATTTCACTGCGCTTCGCTCGTCATGCAAACCACCGTGGCTGTCATTGTTCTACACGGCATCGTCATTTTGATGTGAGCCAGTTGCTATCGGGGTCTTTGCCTGCCGTCTTGGGAATCAGCTTTCTACTTCTCGGAGAGCAGCTATGCCACGGTTGGATATGGGGATGTGGTCCTTCCGTCGAAGTGGCGCCTGCTGGGTCCGCTGGAAAGCATGGTTGGCATGCTGATGTCCGGAGTGTCGATTGGACTTCTGTTCGTCGCGGTCACTCATCTGGTCGACGGGCCGTCACGCTCTCATTTACCATTTAACCCCAAACCCGCGAATGCGGATCAGATCGGCATCCGACAGAGGCGGCGCTGTGATTTCCGCAGCCGCAGGCCCGAAGGATATCGTTCCTGAGGGATTATATACACTCAGCACGGGACTGATGGCCTGACAGACGACATCGTATCCGGTCGTCGACCTTAAGCGCGACGTCAATCCGCTCCGAGCGGGAGAATGCAATGCCATAATGATGAGATCGGCCCGCAGTTCTTGGGCGGTTTCTAGGATCGTCTCACTCACAGGTTTTGTTGACTGGAACACGACATGACACTCAGGTGTGACGTGCAGGTTGGCGTTACCGGCGAGTTCTGTCAGACGCCTGACGGCTTGCTGGTACGCACTGTTTCGCGGTTCCCTGATGTCAGCATCCAGGCCGCGCTGGGGAGGACTGGCTGAGACGACATTCAGAAAAGCCAGCCTGGCTTCGAAGTGATTGGCCAGCGCAATGGCCTGGGGTAGTCCCTGGAGAGAAGCTTTTCCGAAATCTGTCGCAAAGAGAAATGTGGGATGTTTCGAGGGACTCTCGATCCAGCAGTCGTTTCTCGAGCGTGGCCCGAAAACTAAGACCGGACAACTTGCCTGCCGCAAAATATGTTCCGCGATGGAGCCAAAGAACAGCCTGGCTACGCCTTGTCGTCCATTTGTGCCGACGATCACAAGATCCGCGCTTTCTTGCCGGAGGATCTGTTGCAATTCCGGCCACGGTTCACCGCGCCGGACAATGAATTTGTGCTGAATGCCAGCAAGAGCGCCGCTTCGAACGAGGGAGGCTTCCAATTGCGCGGCCTCGCGTAACACTGCCTCCTCGCAGGCAGCGATTGCCCCAGGACCTGCCATACGCGCACCCAGGGACGACACCACATGCGCCAGGCAAAATCTCGACCCATAGGAACGTGCGAGCGCCAGCGAATGGCGCAGTACCTTTTCCGAAGCCTCAGAGAAATCGGTCGCAATCAATACCGAGTGCGGTTTCAGAGATGCTGCGATCACTGCCATGCTGGATCAAAACGCCGCTCGTTCGTCTCAACTACCGTCGGATGAGGTGCGGGCAACTTGGTCCGTGACTGCTTGGGGAGAGCTGGGATCCAAGTGCAGCGCACCTCTACTCCACCGACGGGCTTTGCGTGCGCACATGAACTTTCTCGAATTTGCAAGCAATCTGCCAAAGCACCCGGAGCGGCATCTTCGTGCAAACGCACCATCTTGAACTCTGAACTCGCTCGAGGCCATGCCCGGATGCAGTCACTGCCCTGTGCAGGGCACTCGGAGAGGCACACTCACGAGCCGGCGAAACGAGAAAAGGCGTTCTTGCTGGGACTGATTTGGCACACCATCTGCACAGGAAAGTCAGTAGAAACTGGAGTGGCTTTGGTCCACTCTTTGATCACCACGATTTCAACGTTGGAGAATCATGCGCATGTCTAGTCCGCTGGAAACGAAAAACGCAGAAACGCGGTCTGGCGGGACCCGGATTTCACCCCTGGCCGGTAAACCTGCTCCGAGGAAAATGCTGGTCGAGCTTGCCAAGTTAGAAAGGGACTACTTTGGCCGCAAACCGGACCTCGCGGATCCCAGCCAGTTGGTTGCGTTTGGAACCAGCGGTCACCGCGGGACGTCCCTAGACGGCACCTTCACCGAAGCGCACGTTCTCGCCATTACCCAGGCGATTTGTGATTACCGCAAAACGCAAGGAACCACTGGCCCGCTGTACCTGGGCAAGGACACGCACGCTTTGTCCGCGCCCGCCGAGCGCACCGCATTGGAAGTTCTCGCCGCGAACAATGTTGAGACCATCATCCAGGAGGACGATGGGGTGACGCCAACGCCGGTCATCTCACATGCCATTCTGTTACACAACCAGACTCGACAAATGGGTCTGGCGGACGGCATTGTCATCACACCTTCCCACAATCCACCCGAAGACGGTGGCTTCAAGTACAACCCGCCGAACGGTGGCCCGGCGGATAGCGACGTCACGCGCTGGATCGAGGATCGCGCGAACGTTCTGTTGAAAGACGGCAATCGCGAAGTAAAGCGAACTCCGTACGAGAAGGCCATCAAAGCTGCTTCGACGCACCAGGCGGACTTCGTCCTCCCTTACGTGCTGGATCTAAAAAACGTTGTCGACATGGCCGCGATTCGTGACGCGCGACTGCGGCTGGGTGTGGACCCGCTGGGCGGGGCCGCGCTTCGATATTGGGAACCGATTAACTCGATCTATGGATTGGACATCGCGATCGTAAATCCCACCACAGACCCCTCATTTTCCTTCATGCCACTCGATCATGACGGCAGGATTCGCATGGATTGCTCGAGCCCGTACGCCATGGCGAAACTCGTCGGCCTGAGGGATCGATATCAAATCGCTTTCGCCAACGATCCCGACTCCGACCGTCATGGCATTGTGACACCGACGTCGGGTTTGATGAACCCGAATCACTTCCTGGCGGTCGCGATCCGGTACCTGCTGACGAATCGGCCTGAGTGGAGCGCCAAATCCTCAGTCGGAAAGACATTGGTAAGCAGCAGCATGATAGACCGTGTCGTTGAGAAACTCGGTCGTCAGCTGTACGAAGTGCCAGTGGGCTTCAAGTGGTTTGTCCCCGGACTGCTCGACGGGTCCGTCTGTTTTGGTGGGGAGGAGAGCGCCGGTGCGAGTTTCCTCCGCCGTAATAGCACCGTGTGGACCACCGACAAAGATGGACCGATTATGGATCTTCTTGCTGCAGAAATCACGGCTCGAACGGAAAAAGATCCCGGCGTGCACTACCGTGAATTGACCGCGGAGTTCGGAAGTCCTCTTTACACGCGAATTGATGCCGCGGCCTCGCCTGACCAAAAACGAAAACTGCAGAAGCTCTCAGCTGATTCGGTGAAAGAATCAGAGTTAGCAGGCGAGCCCATCGTTGCCAAATTGACGAACGCCCCCGGAAACCACGCTCCCATCGGCGGACTGAAGGTGGTTGCGCGATCGGGGTGGTTCGCGGCTCGGCCGTCCGGAACGGAAAACATCTACAAGATCTATGCCGAGAGCTTCACAGACGAGTCGCATCTGAATGTAATCATTCGTGAGGCTCAGGAGATCGTCAGCAATGCTCTCGGTCAATCCTGAGCACTAAAAGAAGATTATGGAAATCAACGAAATGACTCGCGAAGAGTGTGGCGCATTTCTGGAGCATGCCTCCCTCGGCCGCCTGGGTTGCTCGAATGAGAACCGGCCGTATGTGGTTCCGATTCATTTGGCCTACGCAGATGGTTACGTGTACGTCTTCTCGACCTTTGGGCAGAAAGTAGAGTGGATGCGTGCGAATCCCAATGTATGCGTCCAGACCGACGAAATACAGAATCAGAGCAAGTGGATCAGCGTGATTATTTGCGGCGAATACGAAGAACTACCCGAGCCCCAATACACGGCCGAACGAAAGCATGCCATTTCGCTGCTGGCGAAACGCTATCGTTGGTGGCTGAATGCGCTAGGTCAGCGGCAAATGACAGTAGGCGAGAATTCCATTGAACCGCTCCTTTTCCGCGTTGGTGTCCAATCCATGTCTGGGCTGCACGCTACTGAGGTGAAAGATGAGGTTTAATTCACTCGAACTGACACCGACGGGGCTCTACGCCCCGCGACTTCTCCCGGAAGAGGGCGAGCAAACGCTCGCGATAGTCGGTTTCGTCAGCTCGCATCGCCTCGAACACCGAGCGGAGGGAGGATACGTGTCACGCAAGCCCTCGGTGAGGTCGGCATAGAGCCGTTCGTCCTCTTTCGAGGAAAATGGATTGATCAGCGTTGTTTTCTGGGGCAGTTGTGATACCACTGGACGGCACAGCGGGGTGACCACATGAGGAAAATCGTTTCTGTCATTCCGCGTGCGGGAAGACCGAGACTCGACCTGGCCGGATTCATCACCACGAGAAACAATCCCGTGTCGCTACTGCATGCACTTCGGACGGCCGTCGCGGCGGTTGCGTCCCTCTTGATTGCACGCCTTGGTAGGCTCCCGGAGGCCCATTGGGCTCCCATATCAACCATTGTTGTGATGCAATCGACATTAGGAACCTCTTTGCCGATTTCGGTTCAGCGGTTCGCGGGAACAGCCTTAGGAGCGCTTATCGCGGCACTGATCGGTGCCCGGTTTGCCGGCAACGCCATCGCCTTCGGCGTATTGGTGTTCTTCATCGGCATTTTCTGTGTTTCGCTGCGCATTGAGCGCTCCGCCTACCGCTATGCAGGCATCACCCTGGCCATCGTCATGCTAGTTCCTCGGGTGACCGACGGTTGGACACTCGCATTACACCGCTTCGCTGAAGTGTCTATCGGAATCGCCGTTGGCCTTGCGGTTTCGGCGTTATGGCCTGAGCAAGGGATGCGATCCGGCCTCGACGGTCAGAAGGCATTTGATCTTTTGGTTCAGCCTGCAGAGGAAGCCCGCAGCTACCCAGCAGTTAGGCGACACCAAGACGGTCCCAATTAGGTCCTTCTGCCAGAGCGGGTGCTCTTCAACAGGAACAGCCCTGAATTTGCTGAGCTTCGGAACGTTGGTGAACGGTGAGCTCCTATTTCTAAGGTCAAATGCGGTAGCTGGTCCCAGGTCCGACAGCGTTGTGGAATTACCTCGACACACTGCACTCGAGTAGGCAATCGAATGCGTTTGCCTTCAGGAGGTCGAGAGATCGCACCACAATATCTGCCGGCAAATGCTTGCCATTCGGAGTCACGCCGATGCTTTTCATTCCGGCGGCGCGTGCGGCTTCGATGCCATGCTGCGCATCTTCCACAACGATACAATGCCCGGGCGGGACCCCCAATTTTCCGGCCGCAAGGAGGAATACCTCCGGGTCTGGCTTCCCACGGTGCACATCTTCGGCGGAAACGATGGCCTGGAAGAATCCTGCGGCTCCTAAGGCGTCGAGAATTGTTTCGATGTTGGCGCGTGGGGCCGCTGACGCAATGGCTTGTCTCCAGCCCTCTCGGTGGAGCCGCTGCACCCAGCTGATAGCTCCGGGAAGCACAGTGATCCCGTGCTGGCGCACGTACTCGCGATAGAGCGCTTCTTTGGCGTCACCGATCCGCTGGATTGACTCGACTGTAGCTCTTTCACCCAGCCATTGCCTGAGAATGGAGTCGTTACGCTGACCGAAGGTGGCCAGGAATTTTCCGGCGGTTACTGGGAAGCCTTCTCCCGACATCGTATCGCGCCACGCCCGCCAATGGTACTCGGCAGAGTCGACGAGAGTCCCGTCCATATCCCAGAGTACGGCTCGAGCAACGGTCATGACTGTGCCGTCCACGCCTTGCGTTTGGACATCGCTAATGCCCGATGAAGTCAAAGGCTTCGTGGCTGCCCTTCAGGAGTCAATGCAGCCACCGACGACATCGATCCTTTCGTCCGATGGTCGCTTACAGGTTGCAACGAAGCTTCGCGGGTGACGGGAATCGTCGGATTCCCAGACCCGGGCGGGTTCGTGCCAATGGCGGTGACTTTGGCCAAGCGGCGCAAGTGCCTCTCGGCCCCACTAAACTTCGCGGTCAGGAAACTCTTCACGCAGTTCCACGCAACCGCAACACCCGTTGTGAGGCCTCCGAGGCAAAGGATGTTCATATCGTCATCCTCTACGCCCTGACGAGCGGAGAAATCATCGTGACAGATGGCCGCGCGGACTCCGTCCACTTTATTCGCAGCGATCGATGCACCGATCCCGCTGCCACATAACAGCACACCACGTTCCACGATTCCGTCTGCAACCGCACGAGCAAGCGGGATGGCAAAGTCTGGGTAATCATCGTTCCTGTCGTAGGACGAGTTCCCAAAGTCCACGACCTGGTGCCCTCTGGCGCCGAGCAAGATGTGGAGCTTCTGCTTCAAGTCGTATCCGCCATGATCGGCGGCTATGCCGATTTTCATCATTACCTCCGGTCCTGGGAGCGTCACCGCTCGACTCACTTTGGTGGCATCCGCGCCTAAACGCTCGGGACTTTGCACTCCATGGGCCAAACCGCAACCCTCGATCGACGAGGTGAACCGCTGAATGTCTCGATCGGAGGATTTCCCGGTGCCCACATTGAGGCATTGACGCAGGGCAGGGCACGCTGCACACAAATTTGCCATTGGAACCTGTAGAAGAGAACGAGATTCAGCGCAGTCCAGAGTGGCAAGCCATCTGCTGTTGATTCATTTTCGAGTCAGTGAAATCGGCTGCAAATGGGGAGAGCAAATGAGCGCCGGGAACTCAGTACCTGATTGCGCGCCGGGGGACCTCCAGCAGGCGCACCAGGATAAAAAGACGAGGCGATGGGCAAGGATTGTAAAGCTGGCGCGCGGGGGGCTTGCGCTTCGATTCCGGTCTTTCTTTCGATTTTCTCTTCGATTCTTCGCAGCTGTGCTTGGTATCGGTCTACTGGGCTACTTAGTCTTCCGAACTGGCCCTGGGTTGGTCTGGAAACAACTTCAGGTGGTCGGCTGGGGCGTGGCTCTGATCATTATCCTCGGAGGCCTCTCTCAGTTCATCAAGACCTGCGCCTGGCGACAGGCATTCACATGCGAGCTCAGTAAACTCTCGTGGTCCCGCAGCTTCGTCGGCCAGTTGATCTCGGACGGAATTGGACAATTTGGGGTTGCAGGAAAGGTGATCGGCGAAGGGATGCGGATATCGATGCTCGGTCGTGCGGTGCCCTTGGCGAATGCTCTGTCAGCCGGTGCGATTGATGGAGGCTTGCATAGCTTCACCGCGGTACTGGTCACTGTTTCCGGAATTGCAGCCACATTACTGCTGGCACCGCTTTCTGCAGCGTCGCGGGCATACGCGTTGCTGCTCGTTGCCGCGCTCGTAGCGCTTGTGATCTTGGCAGGCATATCTGTTACCAGGCGCTGGCACCTGGTGGGGAACGCGATCCGGGCGATTGGGCGATTGCCACGCCTGCGGAATTGGGTCAGTGACAAACAGTCGATCATCGACTCGGCCGAAGACAACCTGCTTACCTTTCATGACGAAGCACCAGCCGCGTTCTGGACAACCCTGATCTGCAATCTTCTCTGGCACGCGCTGGCAGTGCTCGAAGTTTACGTCATCCTGCGATTTATGGGCGCCAGAATCGCGCTGGGCGGAGCTTTCGTGGTGGAAGGCCTCACCAAAGTGATCAATCTGGTGGGAGCGTTCAACCCGGGCAACTTCGGGACGTATGAAGCCGGAAATATGCTCATTGCAAAAATCTTCGGTGTGACTGGCACATCAGGATTGACGCTGGCGCTCTGCCGACGCGCACGAACCCTGTTCTGGGCGGGAATCGGCGCCATGTGCATGGTTGCAATGAAGAGGACTGAGGACACACCGCTAAATATGAGCGGAGGTGGGTCCGACAGCGGTAGGACTCCTCGCCCCGTGACCAACTGAGGTCCGGTGCCCTTTACCGGGCACTTTAGGATCCGGCCGGTACAAGCTGATTGCCCCAACGGCAGGATAAGAAATGGTTTGGTCTGAATAGGAGTTCGGTGCTTGGCGTGCCTACATCGTCCGGTGAAACTGCTTTCGATTGTTTCAGGAAACGTTTCATCGAAAGATGCGTGAAGGGAACGCCGCAGCGCCAGGCATGACAGGCGAGCGGCTTGGGAGCTCAGTCAATGATTAAGAATCCGGCGTTAGTCATGGTTACTTTTTTTATTTTTGCATTTTGCCTCTTGGGCTGCGCTCAAAGTCAGGAGCCTCAGGAGCCCACGATCGACTCCACCATTGCTCTAGTCAGGGCCAACATGCAGGCGGACCGGGATACCCTTGTCACGAGCGGAATGAATTTCAACGAAAAAGAAGGCGCCGCCTTCTGGCCAATCTATAAGGAATACCAGTACGAGCGATCCAAGGTAGATGACCGTCGTGTTGCTGTCATCAAGGAGTACATGCAACGGTACCCGAACCTAAACGATGCTGAGGCCAAAGCGATGGCCACGCAGATGTTGAACTGTAGTCTGCAGTTAGCGGAGTTGAAGAAAAAATATTACAAGAAGTTCAACAAGGTGCTTCCAGCGCTGACGGTAACGAAGTTCTTCCAACTGGAGCGTCGAGTCGACTTGATGATGGATATGCAGGTTGAAGCCTCCCTTCCTCCCCTGACGCAGGCTGCACAGTACGCGGCACAGAAAGAAGGCGAAGCACAATCGTCCCACGTGATTGTCGCAGAGCCGCCTGAGCAATGAGGCACAGCGCAATGGACCGCAATGTTCTCCGCGGGCGCCCCATCCTGCGCGTGATGTTACCCAGGCTGGTGATGGCGGCTCTGCTCATGGTGATCGTAGCGATCGCGCAAACGCAACGTGAGAGAGAAGTACTGTCGGTTCAAGGCTACGAAGGACAGGCGGATGTCATTCGAAACCAGGGGCGGGTGTTCGTGGATGCGCAAGCGCTTGCACGAATCACAAAGGGATCGTTGAATGTTAGCGAGGACCGCATCGTTCTGACGCTGCCTCGAGGCGATACTTTGGGACCAGTCGGCGACAGCGATACCGAGCCGGTATTCTCCCGCCCTTTCGTAAAGGCGGCGATCGAGGCGATGGCGTGTATTCGAGAATGGGGTGGAACCCTGCTGGCGACGGTCCAGAATGGGTATCCCGTGACCAAAACGGCCGCGGGGTACACAATCACCGCCTACCAGGGTCGCGCCGCAGACAGCATTGCCCTAGCCTCAACTGCGGCATCGACCGACTCTGACCGTCAGGGCCTCGAATTGTTGAGGAACGAGTTCAATAATTTACAGGCTTGGTCTGACGCATTCGTAAGGGCTCGCGCTTCGATGAGCGCAGCAGATCTGACAACCTCGGAAGACGCGCTCAAAGATGATCAAGACGCTCAAAAACTAGTCCATTGCGGTCAATTCCTCGCGCAGATGTTCGCCGGCGGCACCCTTCAGGATGATGCGGCGTGTCATTAAGACATAAACGCGTGAACCGCAGAGTTCTGCAATCGAATCCGCCTGTCGACCCGATGTCTACGTCGGCCCTTCCAAAAATCCGACCAAAACCACGCCTCAGGTGGGCAGATACAGAAGGGCTCCCGTTGCCGCTCGGAGCTACCTGGATCGAACAGGAGCAGGCCTTCAATTTTGCCCTCTACGCTGAGCACGCCGAGGCTGTGAAGCTGTTCTTGTATTGTCCTGAAGATTTGGCGAACCCGACATTGTCATTCCAGCTTGATTCTCTCCATAACAAGTCAGGACGGGTCTGGCACTGCAGGATCCCATTCTCTTGTATGCGCGGCGCCCGCTACTACGCGTATTCAGTTTCCGGCGCATCTATGGGCGGTCTGCCTGCCTTCGACGATAAGAAGATCCTGGTTGATCCGTATGCGAGATCCGTGTTTTTCCCTCCGGAATTTAACCGAAAGCTAGCCATGGCGCCGGGCGTCAATGCAGGCAAGGCGCCGGTGGCCGCGTTACCGACTCGCAGTTTTGATTTCAATTGGGAAGCAGACGATGCGCCCCGGCCTGAGTCGAATGCGATCATCTACGAGCTTCACGTCAAAGGGTTCACCAAAAATCCCAACTCTGGCGTGAGTGCACCATTGGCGGGAACGTATGCCGGCCTGATCGAAAAGATTCCTTATCTAAAGGACCTTGGGATTACCGTCGTTGAACTGATGCCAGTCTTTCAGCGCGATCCCCAAGAAGGCGATTACTGGGGCTATATGCCCTTGAACTTCTTTGCACCCCACGCGCAGTACGCCGCGAGCAATGACGATGAGGGGCAACATCTTGAATTCAAGAAGATGATCAAGGCTTTCCACCAAGCCGGCATCTTCGTAGTGCTCGATGTTGTTTACAACCACACTTGCGAGGGTGACAGCCGTGGTCCGACCTACAGCTTCAAGGGTCTGGATGCGACCGGATATTACATGCAGTCCGCCGACCCGAACAGTCCGTACGCCAACTACTCCGGCACTGGAAACACGTTGAACTTCAGCCAGCCTCACGTGCGCAAGATGGTGATGGATAGCTTGCGATATTGGAAGAACGAGATGCACATCGACGGATTTCGCTTCGACCTGGCCTCGGTGTTCAGTCGCAACGCAGACGGATCCCTGAATTGGGGAGACGCCCCTATATTCAGCGAAATCGCCGCGGATCCCGAGCTGGGCAGGTTGGCGTTGATTGCGGAGCCCTGGGATGTCGGTGGCTATCAGCTCGGGCGAGGGTTTCCCGGCACGACCTGGCTGCAATGGAACGCACGCTACCGTGACGAAGTCCGCCGCTTCGTGAGAGGCGACGCGGGAATGGTTCCTGACCTGATGCGTCGCATTTATGGGAGCGACGATTTATTTCCCGACAGTCGTGAGCACTCCTATCATGCCTTCCAGTCCGTGAACTATATCGATTGCCACGATGGTTTCACGCTATACGATTTGGTCTCGTACAACCACAAACACAATTGGAAGAATGGTCATAACAACCAGGACGGCATGGACGCGAATTACAGTTGGAACTGTGGACACGAGGGAGACGAAGGCGCGCCGTCAGAGGTTCTGGCACTGCGGCGCAAACAGGTGAAGAACTTCTTCTGCCTGCTGATGCTCTCAAACGGAATCCCGATGTTTCGCGGGGGCGATGAGTTCCTGAATTCGCAGTTCGGAAACAATAATCCTTACAACCAGGACAACGAGATCAGCTGGCTGGATTGGAGCAAGCTGGAGACGAATCGGAACATATTCCGGTTCATCAAAGGCATGATTGCGTTTCGAAAGTCTCATCCTTCTTTGTGTCGCAGCCGCTTCTGGCGCGAGGATATTTCCTGGTACGGCGTTGGGCCCACAGCCGACCTATCGCCAGATTCACGTAGCCTGGCTTTCTGTCTGCACGGCGCATCGCAGGACGACGACGATATCTACGTGATGATCAATTCATATTGGCAACCCCTGCAGTTCCAGATTCAGGAGGGTGCGCCTCAAGATTGGGTAAGAATCGTAGACACCGACCTGCCCAGTCCCGACGATTTCTCGCAGTCCGGATTGCCGCTGCAGCAGTTGACATATGAGGTAGCCGCCCGATCTGTCGTTGTTTTGCGCTCGCAAAACAAGGCGGTTTCGTCCACGTCAAGATGGAATCCCTGACGCGAGGCCTGTGACAGTGCTAAATTGGGTCGCTGACGGGCGACCTATGATCCAGTCGACAATTCCTGCTCGGCGCGGTTGCCGTGAAGCCGCGCGAGGTCGCGAATGAAACCTTCGCTGAGGCTCATCATAATTGGCATGCTCAGCGTGCTGTTCGGGACTGTTCCCCTTCGTGCGTTGGACCCATCGTTGGATCTTAGCCAATACGGCCATACCGCGTGGACTGCCCGCGACGGGTTCTCCGTCGGCGCTATTTTCGCGATGGCCCAAACGCCTGATGGGTATCTGTGGCTCGGTAGCGAATTCGGGCTGTATCGCTTCGATGGGGTCTCCCCCATCCTCTGGCAACCTCCTGCTGGTCAGAAACTTCCCAATAAGCCATACGCTCTCATGGTGACGCGAGATGGCACACTCTGGATCGGCACCTTCGAAGGCCTTGTGAGTTGGAACGGCGGAAAGCTGACCTTTTACCCGGAGATTGGCCCATCCTTCGTGACATCGCTGCTCGAAGACCATGAAGGAACCGTATGGGTGGGTACTTACAGCAGCACAAATCTGCCAGCCCGCGTGTGCGCGATACGAGCCGGCCACGTACAGTGTGACGGAAACGATGGCGCCTTCGGCTCATTTGTTTGGAGTTTGAGTGAGGATGGATCAGGCTCTCTCTGGGCAGCGGCCGACTCCGGAGTTTGGCGGTGGAATCCCGCTCCTCCACAACGCTATGCAGTATCGGGAATGCGAGTTGGCGACCTGCTAAAGTCCGATGGCGGCCGCCTGCTGATTGGAATCAGTGGGGCAGGATTGAAGCAACTGCTTGCCAACCAGCTCGAACCGTACCCGATTCACAGCGCGACGAAGCGGAATGCGCTGCTCGCGGACCGCGACGTCGATTCGAACAAGCTGCTGCGCGATCGTGACGGGGGCCTCTGGATTGGAACCCACCAACGGGGGCTTATCCATATACATAACGGCAGGACGGACATATTTTCAAAAGCGGACGGACTCTCAGGCGACATTAGCTGTAGTCTCTTCGAGGATCGTGAAGGCAATGTTTGGTTCGCCAGCTCGCGAGGACTGGACCGGTTTCGAGAGCTGCCTGTTAATACGATTTCTGCGAAACAGGGTTTGTCAAGCGACTATATTTCTTCTGTGGTCGCAGGCGCTGACGGAAGCATTTGGGTAGGAACTCACGATGGCTTGACCAGGTTGAAGAACGGACAGAGCACGATTTTTCGCAAGCCCAATGGGCTTCCGGACGATTTTGTGAATTCTCTCTTCATGGACAATCGAGGGCGTCTCTGGTCCTCGTTCTCAGGGCACAGACTCTCATACTTCAAAGACGGCAGATTTGTGAGCGTAGCTGGCGTGCCCAGCGACCAAGTGTTTTGCATTGCCGGAGACGACAAAGACAATCTATGGCTGTCGGGGGAGAAAGGTCTGTCACATATCCGCGATGGGCATCTTGTCGAGAATTTCCCCTGGCCAATCATGGGGCGTCACCAACAGGCGAAGATTGTAGCCCCAAATGAAGGTGGAGTATGGCTTGCATTCTGGACGAACGGGGGGGTCTTATATTTTAAGGATGGTCAGGTCCGCGCCTCATTCACCGCCGCTAACGGGCTGGGAAAGGGGCACGTGGCGAGTATTCGACTCGATCAGAATGGTGCGCTGTGGGCGGCAACACAGGAGGGTGGGCTGAGCCGCATCAAAGATGGCCGGATTACCACGCTCACAACGAGCAATGGTTTGCCGTGTGACACAATCCACTGGTCCATTGAAGACGACGACCATTCCCTCTGGCTGAACACGGCTTGTGGTCTCGTGCGGATCGCACGAACTGAACTGGATGCGTGGATCGCCAATCCGACGCGTGGGATTGAAACCACAACGTGGACTGCTGCGGACGGTGTTGGGGTTGCCTCCACTTCGCCTGCCTACTTTAATCCTCCCGTCGCTAAGTCGCCCGACGGCAAACTGTGGTTCCTGGGAGGAGAGGGCGTTTCAGTCGTCGATCCCCGTCATCTTGCTTTCAACAAAGTCCCACCCCCCGTTCACATCGAGCAGATCGTTGCGGACCACAAGTCGTATTGGCAAAACTTGCCCGGCCTGGCGGTGTCCCACTTGCGCCTGCCGGCACGGCTGGGTGATCTCACGATCGACTATAGTGCGCTGAGCCTCGCCGCGCCGGAGAAGGTTCACTTCAAATACAAGCTCGAAGGGCAAGACAGCGACTGGAGAGAAGTGATCAACGACCGCGAGGTGCAGTATTCAAACCTTCGTCCTGGACCCTACC
Organism: Binatia bacterium; assembly: GCA_035577905.1. Taxonomy (GTDB): domain Bacteria; phylum Acidobacteriota; class Terriglobia; order Terriglobales; family Acidobacteriaceae; genus Sulfotelmatobacter. The sequence goes on along the minus strand of DATKAP010000117.1, from coordinate 15,505 downwards.
GCTTTCGCGTCATGGCCTGCAACAACAGCGGCGTCTGGAACCAGCAGGGCGATACGCTCGAGTTCTCAGTTGCACCGGCGTATTACCAGACCAATTGGTTCCGCGCGCTCTGCGCCGCTGCATTCTTACTATTATTGTGGGCGACGTACCAGTTGCGTGTCCGGCAACTACAACGGGAATTCAACGGCGCCATTGAAGCACGCGTAAGCGAACGAACCCGTATCGCCCGCGAGCTTCACGACACTTTGCTTCAAAGTCTGCAGGCGCTGTTGTTTCAGTATCAGGCGGCTCGCAACCTTTTTGCTAACGGTTCGGAACGCGCGCTACAGGTCCTAGATGCGACTCTTGACAGGACCGAGCACGCAATCGCCGAGAGCCGTGACGCGATTCAGGATATACGTTCCGACGTTATTGCCTACAATGCTCTGCCGGAGTTGCTGGCAAGAGCGGGAACCGATCTGGCAGAATCGCAGGGGGATCGCCCCTTGCCTACATTCGGGGTGACGGTGGAGGGTGCGAGAAGAACAGTACCACCAATCATTCGTGAAGAGACTTATCGAATTGCGCTCGAACTTTTGCGAAACGCCTTCCATCACTCGAACGCTCATCGGATCGAAGCTGAAGTAAGATACGACCGTGACACTCTTCGTGTGCGCATTCGTGACGATGGAAGAGGCATGGACTTAAGACTACCCCAAGAAAGCGCCGCTGGTCATTGGGGGCTGCGCGGTGTCCGCGAGCGCGCAGAGCGCATCGGAGCGAAACTGGATGTCTGGAGCGAAGTCGGAGCCGGTACGGAATTCCAGTTGAGCATTCCCGCCCGCATCGCTTATGTAGGGTCCGGTAACAGCTTTCCATCGCGACTACTTCGAAAGGTGAAAGGTTATGTCCACCGCACCTAGAACGATCCGAATTCTTCTGTGCGACGATCATGCCCTTTTGCGCGACGGCGTCTCCACACTGCTGAGCACCGAATCTGACATGAAGTTAATCGCAGAAGCGTCAAATGGACTTGAAGCCGTCGAGAAATTTCGAACTCACCATCCGGATGTTACCTTGATGGATTTACAGATGCCAGGGCTGAGCGGCATCGATGCAATCGCTCGCATTCGCAGCGAATTTCCTGACGCTCGCATCATCGTGCTTACGACGTATAGCGGCGACTCCCAGGTAATCGGCGCGTTGAGAGCCGGTGCTCGAGCCTACCTCCTCAAGGCGAACGTTCATCGAGACCTCCCGGAGATCATTCGTGCTGTTCACGCCGGGCAAAAGCGAATCCCGCCAGAAATTGCTGCCGAAGTGGCGGAACACATTGCGGATGAAAACCTGACCTCACGCGAGATCGACGTCCTGCGCCTGATTGCGGCCGGCAATGCCAACAAACAGATTGCCGATCGCCTCTCGATCGGGGAAGCCAGTGTCAAGAGTCACGTCGCGAGCATTCTGTCCAAACTTGGTGCCCATGACCGGGCGCACGCGGTGACCTTGGGGGTAAAGCGCGGAATTATCGACTTGCAGGTCCGCTGAATGGGGGAGCCGCATCTCCCCCGTTTGGCTCTAGCGCATTGTTGCCGAGTGTCTTAGCTTGGATTGTGCAACGTCTATTCTCGACCTTCGCGGGCGGGTGGCCCGGTACCGGTCTGCTTCTCCAGCGATGTCTCATCGGCGCCATCCTCCTGCATGGCGTGTTCCTGAACCTGGAAACCGGTCCTCATTTGGCCCTTGTCGTACTGCCAGCAATCGCATCGCTCCTCCTTATAATAGGGTTCGGTACCCCATACATCGGTCTTCTCGTCGCTGCCATGGAGTTGTGGTTGGTTTTCGCAGGGTCTGCTGATCGTTGGACCTCGATCATCCTATTTGGTTTGGCAAGCAGCTTGGCAATGATTGGACCGGGTGCCTGGTCTGTGGATGCTCGCATGTTCGGCCGGAAGCACGTTGAGATAGTGAACAAATAGATGGTGACTCGCCTGCTGCCCCACTGACCCGGTCCAATTCGACGAGGCGACGCAAATGCCGGTAATTTTGAAGCGGAAGACTTAACGATCGGCTCACAATCTATGTCCATCATCCGGAAGGGACGCATGCGCCTGGCCCTATCGCTGGCCGTCCTGCTGGGGACTTGCGTTTGCTCGGTTGCTTTGAATCCCTCGCTGGATGTCACTCAATACGGGCATACGGCGTGGACCGCCCGCGACGGGTTTCCCGGCGGCGCCATCTTCGCCTTGGCTCAGACTCCCGATGGATATCTCTGGCTCGGCAGCGAATTCGGTTTGTATCGTTTCGATGGGGTTCACGCGGTTCTGTGGCAACCGCCTGCCGGACAGCAACTCCCTGACAAGCCATACGCTCTGCTCGTGACGCGTGACGGTACTCTTTGGATTGGCACGTTTGCCGGCCTTGTCAGCTGGAAAGCAGGGAAGCTTACCCGGTACCCGGAAATTGGCGATCAGTTCGTAACATCGTTGCTGGAAGACCACGAGGGAACGGTCTGGGCCGGCGTGTTGGGCCACACCGCAGGAGAGCTGTGCGCAATCCGAAGCGGCCAGGCGCAATGCTATGCAAGAGATGGCGCATTCGGCACATTCGTTTGGAGCTTGTTTGAGGACAGCTCAGGCACTCTCTGGGCCGGCGCCGAATCTGGGATTTGGCGATGGCAACCCGAACCTCAAAAACGCTATGCGATGCCGGGGGTCCGGGTTGGAGACTTGGTGACGTCCCTGGACGGGCGACTACTAATTGGAGTGAGCGGTGGAGGACTCAAGCAGCTGGTTGCAGACAAACTCGAACCTTATTCCATTCCCAGCGCACTGAACCGGACTGCGATGCTTTCCGATCGGGAGGTTGATTCCAATAAGCTGCTGCGGGACCGGGATGGCGGACTGTGGATTGGAACGCACCAACGCGGGCTTATTCATATACATAACGGCCGAACCGACGTATTCACGAAATCCGACGGGCTCTCAGGCGACATTAGCTGTAGTCTCTTTGAAGACCGTGAAGGCAACGTTTGGTACGCCGGCACGCGGGGACTCGATCGATTTCGAGAACTTCCCGTCACTACGATCTCCGCAAAACAGGGCCTATCCAGCGATTATCCTACGTCTCTGGTCGCAAGCAAGGATGGAAGCGTTTGGGTAGGGACGCACGATGGTTTGACCAGGTGGAAGAATGGACACACCACAGTTTTTCGCAAGTCCGATGGACTGCCAGCCAATTTTGTGAATTCTTTGGTCGAGGATAGCCGCGGCCGTGTCTGGGCAACGTTCCCGGGCCACAAACTCGGCTATTTCAGAGATGGCCGTTTTGTATCAGTACCCGGTCTGCCCAGCGACGAAGTATATTCCATCGCGGCCGAAGACAGAGACAATCTCTGGTTGTCGGGCAATAAAGGACTCTCGCACATACGGGACGGGCGTTTCATTGAAAATTTCCCCTGGTCGGCGTTGGGGCGACAGCAACAAGCCAAAGTTGTGGTCTCAGATCAGGGCGGAATCTGGCTTGCATTCTGGGTCGACGGGGGTGTGTTGTTTTTCAAGGATGGTCAGGTCCGTGCCTCGTACACTGTCGCTGACGGACTGGGAAAAGGACCGGTCGGCGGTATTCAACTCGATCAAGATGGAGCGCTATGGGCTGCAACCCAGCAGGGTGGCCTTAGCCGGATTAAAGATGGCCACATCGCGACACTCACCATCAACAATGGCCTGCCCTGTAACACGATTCATTGGTCCGTGGAGGACAACGACCGTTCCCTCTGGTTGAATACGGCCTGCGGCCTGGTTCGCGTAGTCAGGAGTGAACTCGACGCGTGGATCGCCGACCCGAAACGCCGGATTGAATTGACACAGTGGGATGCTGCCGATGGTGTTGGGGTCACGGCCGTTTCGCCCGCCTATTTCAACCCTCCCGTCGCGAAGTCGACCGATGGCCGATTATGGTTTTTGGGAACAGAAGGCGTCGATGTCGTTGATCCACATCACCTCGTTTTCAACACCGTCGCGCCGCCCGTCCAGATCGAGAAGATCATAGTCGATGAGAAAACTTACCCTGTTTCAGAAGAGATTCGGCTGCCCGCGGGCGCCCGAAATCTCGCGATTGAGTACACAGCGCTGAGTCTTGCCGTAGCGGAGAAGGTACGCTTCCGATACAAGCTGGAGGGGCAGGATCGGAACTGGCACGAGGTCGTCAATAACCGCGTGGCACAGTACACGAATCTCACTCCGCGCAATTACTGTTTCCGCGTTATTGCCTCGAACAACAGCGGCGTGTGGAACGAGCGAGGAGCATCGCTGGATTTCGTCATTCTGCCTGCTTGGTACCAGACCAACTGGTTCCGTGCGGCGGTCCCCGTGGCAATTCTCGGAATGATCTGGGGAATCCATGAACTGCGGGTGCGGCAAATGGCGACACAGTTCAATATGCGGGTGGAAGAGCGAATAAGCGAGCGCACTCGCATCGCTCGCGATCTGCACGATACACTTTTGCAGAGTTTCCAGGGTTTGGTGTTCCGGTTTCAGGCGGCACGGTTTTATCTCCCCGATCATCCGGAGCAAGCATCTGAGGCCCTGGACAAGGCTCTGGTTTCAGCAGATCAGGCAATCGCCGAGAGTCGTGGCGCGATTCAGGGGCTGCGCCCGGAGTCATCGAAAGAAAGCGATCTGGAGCAAATGTTGCTCGCAGCAGGTCGCGAACTGGCATCCTCACGGAACCTTGGAGACAGTGCCCCGTCTCTGCGAGTGATCGTAGAGGGGCAGCGGCGCGCGAAGCCGGCGATGATCCGGGAGGAGGTCTATCGCATTGCGCGAGAGCTGCTGCGCAATGCTTATCGCCACGCCCAGGCCAGCAGCATCGAGGCGGAGCTGCGCTACGATGCCGACGCTTTTCTCTTGGTCGTAAGAGACGACGGAAAAGGAATCGATCGAGAAGTACTGAAGCAACGGGGCCGCGCCGGCCATTGGGGACTGCGCGGCATGTATGAGCGGGCAGAGGGAATTGGCGCCCGATTGGAGATCTGGAGCGAAAAGGGCGCCGGCACAGAGATTCGTTTGACGGTCCCAGGCGCTATTGCCTACCAAAAAACGGGCGATGACGGTAAATTTAAGCTGTTCCGGAAGAGGACTTATGAGCACCGCTCCTAGGTTGATTCGGATCATGACAGTGGATGATCATCCTCTGTTGCGCGAAGGCATCGCGGCCCTCATCCGGACTCAGCCTGATATGGAACTGATTGCCGAGGTGTGTGACGGAGAAGAGGCCGTCGCACAGTTTCGCGCACATCAACCGGATGTGGCTCTGATGGATTTGCAGATGCCCAAAGTAAATGGCACCGAAGCCATCATCCGGATCAGAAGTGAATTCCCGAACGCCAAGATTCTCGTGTTGTCGACCTATAGCGGCGATGTTCAAGTGCTGGGCAATCAAGGCAGGTGCCAGGGGTTACCTGCTGAAAGGAAACGTCCGCACCGAGCTGCTGGAGGCAATCCGCTCCCTTTATGCCGGGCACAAGCGAATACCCACCGAAATTGCGGCTGAGCTGGCCGATCATGCTGCGGATGATCAGCTGAGTTCACGCGAAATTGATGTGCTTCGTCTGATTGGCGCAGGCAACGGCAATAAGCAAATCGCAGACAGGCTCTCAATCGGAGAAACCACGGTCAAGAACCATGTCTCGAACATACTTTCCAAGCTAGGTGCAAACGATCGGGCGCATGCGGTAACCATTGCGCTTCAGCGGGGAATCATCGAGCTGGATGCGCGCCAACGGTAGGACTGGCAAATCCTACTTTTTACCCTTTCGATCGATTTCGACGGCCTCTACCATGAAACGAGAATCGGAGGACGTGTCTGCAACGTCTGTTTTCCACATTCGCCGAAGGCTGGCCCGGCGCTGGCCTTTTGTTGCAGCGTGTCCTGACTAGCACGATTCTTCTTTATTTCGGGGCCTCCCCATTCCTTGAAACGGCAACAACCACGCCGAACGCGCTCCATGCGCTGGCAGCGGCCGCCGGCATATTTCTGCTTTTGGGCCTGTGGACTCCGGTCGCAGGAATTACGATTGCCATTGCCGAGACCCTCATATTTTTCCTGTCCTCAGGTAATTCTCTAATTCCGATTATTCTGGCTGGCTTGGGCATCACAGTGTCGATGATCGGACCTGGGATGTGGTCGATCGATGCGCGGCTCTACGGACGAAAGCACCTCGAAGACCCGCGACACTAGAGGACGTTTAACTCCCCCCAAAGGTACTAACGCGATCCCCTCCTGCAAGTACAACCTTCCGACCCCTCCATTTCGCTAGCACGTGATCACCCGATCTACCTTTGCAGTTAAGCCAAGGCCAGTGCAGACTGATGCCATCAAAGAGCTCCAGTGCGAGGACGTTATGAAATTCATTCCCACACAAAACGGGTTTATGCGTCTCGAGAATTCGGAAGAACTCCGCAGAGCGATCTTCCCAAACTATCCCAACCTCGAGCCGTGCTGCCCCGCACCACCTCTGGAACCAACTGACGAGCGCAAGTCCGATCGGAGTCATTAGTCATGTTTCGAATCACTGCTGAAACTTGCCATGCGTTCACACTCGGCGAGCTTCTGATCATGGCGGCCATGAATATCGAAAGCGTTCGGGTAAGCTTCGAGGGCCGCGCCCCTGCGGCGCAGACCAGATGTGCCCGGCACTCTCTTCGGACCGGCGTTCGCAGGACACCGCAGCTGTAAACGGTATCGGAGGCGATATGAGCGCGACTGTTGCTTTTCCTGAGCTCGGAAACTTTCCAGGAACAGGTGTTCCCAAAATGAGCGAGATCGAAGACCAGCAACTTCGCGTCGAAACAGAAATCAGCCCGGAGCACTGCTTCGAAGACATCGTCGGCAAGAGCCCAGCCATTCAGAGGGTGCTGGAGCAAGTTGCCATCGTCGCTCCCACCGATTCGACGGTCCTGCTCCACGGAGAGACCGGCACTGGGAAAGAATTGGTTGCGCGCGCGATCCATAACCTCAGCTCTCGACGTCAGCAGCCGTATGTGCGGATGAACTGCGCCGCCATTCCTTCGGGACTCCTCGAAAGCGAACTGTTCGGCCACGAGAAGGGAGCGTTCACTGGAGCTCTGATCCAAAGAAAGGGCCGTTTCGAGCTGGCCGACAGAGGGTCGCTGTTTCTGGATGAGATCGGGGATATCAGCCCGGAACTCCAGCCGAAACTGTTGCGGGCAATCCAGGAGCAGGAGTTCGAGCGCCTTGGAAGCTCGAAGACGATCCAGGTAAACGTGCGGCTGATTGCGGCGACGCATCGCGATCTCCGAGCCATGATTCGGGAGGGAAAGTTTCGTGAGGATCTTTTTTACCGTTTTAACGTTTTCCCGATCGAGATTCCTCCCCTGCGGGAGCGGTGCGAGGATATCCCGCTGCTGGTCAACCATTTTGTCTCGACGCTATGCCGGCGGACGCGGAGACAGATAAAGTCCATTCCCAAACGCGCCATGGAAACCCTGACAAACTGCCCGTGGAAGGGGAACATCAGGGAATTGGCGAACTTCATCGAGCGCGCTGTCATACTCACACGTGGGGATGAACTGGAGGTACCCCTCGGCGAAGTTCCCAACTCAGAAAGAATCAGTGTTGCGGTTGGAGCGCCCTCTACGTTTCGACAAGCGGAATCGTCCGCAATCATCGATGCCTTGCGAGCCGCATCGGGACGCATCGCAGGTAAGGGGGGAGCCGCCGAACGGCTCGGATTGAAGCGCACGACACTGCAGAACAAGATTCGACGGCTGGGGATTTCAAAAGCGGCTTATTGTAAGTAACCGCAGTCTACGTCTTTAGCCCCGCGCACCCGGTTGGTAATCAGCGGAGGTGGGCTCCGGGTTGTTCGTGGATGTCTCCCCGCTATGAGTAGCGCTCCCCTGTGAAGCAGCAGGCTCTCGCATTTCTAGGTCGGGAGGATCGGGTTCTAGATGTGGAAGCAAATGATGCGGCCCGCCGGGAAGCATTCGATCCGGACTACCGCGCGCTAGCCACCTTGGATGTTGCTCTCGTGGCGTTCTCTGCGCGATGTAAACGAGCGACGGACCGCGGCTCACAGGTAAACCTGTCCGCCAGTTGGCATAACCTCTCAGCGAGCGCGGACGTATTCGCATAACTGAAGTGTTCCTGCACCTTTTCGAGAACGACCGCATACAGCAGACGAGCTTCCTCGTCTTCGAGTTCGATGATCATGTGATCCTCCATCGGATCATTGCGCTCCCAGACGGGTCGTATCTTGGTCCGCCGGGTATTCCTAAAAGGCTTGCGAAATATTGGTATCGTCCCGGCGCGGATTGACGTGGGAGTGGTCAAGCCAAGTCATAACCTGGCAATTTGCCACGAGTACCGCCGCGCGGGACACGTTCAAGCGCAGACTGCAGTCTTGTATCGAGGATCGGATTGCAAGTCTCAGCACCAGAATTGCGCGACAGAGCGGATCTAGTTCGGCAAAAATCTTCTGCGCGTCCAATTGAAAAAGCAGTGCGAGCTTAGACTCCCGGCGCTCATCATCGAATTGGCAAAGGTGTTCGACATGGGGACAGTGCCGATCTTTGTACATCGCCTCACACGAGCGAATCGTATCCCCCTCGAGCGCTATGGCGGTGCTGATGGTTACAGCCTTGGCCCACTCGAGAAGCCAATTGCGAAACGGACTGTTACCCTGAAGAGTGATGTCACAAGCTTTGGCGACTGCCTGTTCCGCCGTTGCTCGATCCGCAGTGATTAGGAACGCAAGGCCATGCAGAAGATTCCGTTGATCCCGGAAGCAGGCCACGATTTCGGCCGCTGACGCGTGGTTTCGAGCATCCCCAGCCCGTGCGCTCGTATGAAACCAGGACATCATTCCTCCTCTTTCCGGCGCCACCCTGGACCTGCGTGAGACAGCATGGAATGCATAACGGAGGACTTCTCATTCTTGCTCCCGCATTGCCCTGCCGATATTGTCTGCTTTGCCGCCAGACCCAGCCTTTCGCAGACGGCAGCTGCGTGGACATTGCCGGCGACAAATACTGCGCCGACGCTGCCCAGCCAGGTCAGCAAACGCTCGCCCGCTGAGTCGACATAGCACACCTCCGTCAGGTCCACGATCAAACCCTTCGGTACCAGCTCAGTGATAATGAGGCGCCTCGCCTGCTCCGCCCACTCACCGGCAAGCTTCCCGTCCATCTTCAGAGTTAGGCCATTCGCCAACCACCGAATTTCTGCTCGAAACATTCCGTATCCTCGCCGCGCCTTGTCTTGCGCCAACGTAACCACAACGCAGGTTGTATGCCATTGCGTCAGCCGCTATCTGATTGACTGGAATTGCTGATGGTATGGATCGATCCAAATCGAGTTGCCGCAATGCGGTCATTGTCCGCATGCGGGCGCATGAGGTCGATTCAACGAAGGACAGGGAAGGTGAGACAAGGAAATGCTCCTTCGAGACAGTTCCAGAAACCTGCTTCCAGGGAACGCGCTGTCGATATCAGCGGAAAAACGAGACTCCGGCAAATAGCATCAGTGAGTCCATGCCATGATTCACATTGCCGAGGTTGGCGTTAGAAATGTGATGATATTTGCAGCCTAGGTCGAACGAGCGGCGCCGACTTGAACTGAACACCTGAACCCCGCCCCCAAGTTGGGCAGTGAAGTTGAAGTGAGTTGCTTTGAACATTCGGTCGTTGAAATAAAGGAAGCCACCGCCGGAAGTGAGGAATGGCTCGACGCGACGGTAGTGCACCCAATTCACCTGCGCACCGATAGGACTGCCGCCTCCGCCATAGGCGTACTGCCGTCCTTTGGTATGCCAAGGGTCTCCCACCAGTGTCATCGGAACAACATCGAAAACCCAACGCACGGCGAACGGACCGCCGGCATAGATCAGCCTGGTGTAGCGATTCTCCACTTGGTACAGGCGTCCGTTGACCGTATCCGAAAAAGCGTGCTTGTTCGCAAACTGGCCGCCGAACCACGTCGTGAACTCATTCACCGCCGGACGGTCTTGTGCAGAAGCGCAACCGGCAAAGAGAAGCACGGCGAAGGCTGTACACATCAGAGGAAGGTGGCGGGCACGGAGCCCGCCAATGGGTGGACTGCTCAGGTTGGATTTCGTGATGATCATCATGCCCTGTCACGAGCATGTGAATTGCCAAGCTCACGCAGTGCGTGGGCACTATCCTCTGTATGTCAAACCACGGCCTCTCAACTAACCGGCATCTGTATCAATTTCGCGAACAAATCCGATTTCGAGAAACGACGATGCCGATGATGGTTTCGATTGACGCAACGAGTGCCGATGCGAAGACAAGAGGCAAACATGCCCGGCAACTGCCGGAATTCGGGCATCTGTTCAAATGTGGGCGGAATCATTCAGCCGGGTCCGGGTGGGAAGCAACGCCGCCATCCGGTATGGGGCTAACGGATGAGCCAATACAGAAGAAACCAGAAGGGTGCGGACAGCAACAGACCATTCCTTGCGCCGCGCAACAGCCGAGTAGAGTCTTCACTCAGCATGATCGGAAGATCTGTGCCTGGCTTGTTGGTCTTCATTTCCAAAATCTCGAATGGGTAGCGCGCGGGATTAGCTCGTTTTTCGTGAGCTGTCTGCTGATGTGGTCGTCGACCAACTCATTCACGAGGAACATACTCATCCTGCACTTGCTGTTGCTGCAGACCATATGAGTGAGTTCCTCCGGAGCACATAGCTCCAGGTTCACACAGTGGGCAGTTCCGCATGCCCAACAATGCAGTACGATTACTTCTCCGTTGACTCGAACTGCTTTCGAATTTGAATGATTCTCCATTACTCCTGCCTCAGACCTCTCTTCGAGCTGCGCACGTTCCCTTCCGTCTCAGCAGCAGCAGCTGTGAAACTCGGATTCACCGTAAGTTGTGATGTTTGGCTTGTCGTCATTGGCTGTGCGTGGGTTCATGGTTGTCGCCTCATGCGATTCGGAACCTGGTCGATGTAAGCGTAAGGGGCAGTCGCCGCACAATCGACATGGTTTCGAGCGAATACGCGAATTTGGCGCCGCAGTCGCAGCAAACCTTATAGGTCTCACCTTGTATTGTGAATACACGGCTGAGGTGCACGTGATGACACCCAAAAAGGAAATCAAGGATCGCTAGCAGGATCGCCATAGACTCACATTTCTAGCGCGGCAGCGTATTTTGATCGCACGACCCTCGCCACCATAGAGCAGCCCGTCCTCCCATCGATCGATTGACTCAAAAACCATGTTCGACTCCCGATGCGCCACTGAATCCACCGTGCTACTGCAGGTCAGGAGCCAGTTCGAGGACGGACTTAAGATCCTGGTTCTGCGTGTGATCGCCGCATTCTGCCCGGGTAGGATCGTGACCTTTCAAGGGCACTGCCGCAATGCGGGCACCGATCTCGGGCCAGATGCCCATCTCGTTTCTGTAATCCACTGAGTTGCCGTGGGCTTCGGTTTGGCGAGCGAAATGCGTTAACACGGCTGCGTTGCATCGATGGCTGAACTCTGAACGGGCAAACCCGCCAGGGCTGCCGCGGCACGCAATTTCATGAAGGAGTCCGACATGTACTCCACGAAATCCGTGAAGGGTTTTCCCGCCATCGTGCGCGATGGACAAGGTGTTCTGAGTGTTTGGGGTCAGGATTGGGAATTTGCAAACTGGCTTTGCGAGCTGCTGAATCAGTTGGGCGACTCTCCCAAGCTGCGGCTGAACGAGCAGGATTGCAAATGGCTCAAGGAGATGGACCAAGCCTTTGGCCGGAAGGTACAGCATGCCTAATGTCAGCGGTAAACCGAGCATCTCGATCGTGGTCCCGTTTCATAACGAAGAACCCAATGTGATCGAGATGTACGGGCGATTGCATGCGGTCATGGAGGCGGTTGGCCGCCATCACCAGTTCGTCTTTGTAGACGATGGCAGTACTGATCTTACTCACAAGCTCCTGAAGGAAGTCGCGCTGATTGACCCGCACGTGACCGTCGTCAAGCTGCGGCGGAATTTTGGCCAGACCGGAGCGCTCGCGGCTGGATTTGCGCATAGCACCGGCGATTACGTGATCGCCATGGATGGCGATTTGCAGCATGATCCGGCGGAGATCCCTGCGTTCCTCGAAAAACTGGAAGAGGGCTACGACATCGTGAGCGGATGGCGGAGCCACCGCATCGACAATTTGTTGCTGCGGAAGATTCCTTCCCGTTGTGCCAATTGGCTGATGGCCAAGCTGAGCGGAGTCAACATCCACGATTTTGGGACCACCTTCAAGGGGTACCGCGGCGATCTGCTCCGGCAATTGCCGCTCTATGGCGAAATGCACCGTTTCATTCCGGCCATTGCTTCCTTCTACGGAGCTTCGATCTGCGAGATCCCGATTCAAAACAAACAGCGCAAGCACGGTGAGTCGCATTACAACATTTCGCGGACTTTTCGTGTGTTCTTCGACCTGATGACGATCCGATTTCTGTTGCGCTACATGTCTCGCCCGCTCCACTTCTTTGGGCGACTGGGTGCGATCAATATGGGTCTGGGCTCGGCCATCGCACTCTGCCTGCTGATCTGGAAATTCGTTGCCGGGATCGATGTAATCCAGCAGCACGGGTTATTGCTGGTATTTGCGGCGCTGCTGATATTGGTGGGACTCCATCTGATAGCGCTCGGGCTGCTCGGTGAGTTGCAGGTCTGGCATTACTTCAATCGGTCTGAGCGCAGGCCTTATGCCATATCGAACGTGGTTGATGGACTGGCCTACCGTAAATCTGGGATCGCCGAGGTGAATCCGTGAACACACGACGAGGTACTCGGAGCACGAAAGGAGGTAACTCAGTTGGGTCCTCGCACAACGAGGCTTCTCGCGAGCGGCTGGACACTGAGATCACGGTGCGCACAATCGAGCAGGCCTTGTCGGAACTGGGAATCCAGGCCCCATTGAGTGACATCGTGGCCAGAGCTCAATTGATCGAGAACAGAATCATCCAATCGCGGTCGCGCCGTAAGCCGGAGTACATGTGCTGAAAGAGGTCAGATATCGTCGTCTTGCGTGCCATCGGGAGCCAGCCATTGTACTCCTTCTGATGGTCCTCGCATTCGCGGTTCGCGTCCAGCGGGTTGACTTCAACAGCCTCTCTGAGGACGAGTCGGCGAAATGGGCGGCCGTTCAAGAGTATCGACATGGACATTTCGCCGGGGTCAATAGCGAGCATCCGATGTTGCCCAAGATGATGGCCTGGGCGAGCCTGACAGCCGGCGAACACTGGAGCGGGATCGCTGCCAGGCATGGCTGGCCGTCGCTGAAACCCGAGGGCTGGCTTCGTATGCCTAACGTGTTGTTGGGTGCTGCCACCGCCGCCGTCCTTTTTCTTTTGTGCCGCCAAATGATGGGTCTTGCCGGATCATTCGCCGCGAGTTTCTTTTGGGCGTTCGCGCCTCTGCCCATCGCATTAAATCGACTCACGAAGGAAGAAACGCCGCTCACATTTTTCACGTTGCTGGCTTGTTACTTTTACTGCCGCGCCCGGCAGACAGGCGCCGACCGGAGTGCGCGGCGGTGGTTCGACCTCAGTGCCATCGGCTTTGGCCTGGCTTTGGCCTCACAGTACATTCTTCACCTTCTGGGGCTCAATGCACTGGCCTGGTTTCTTGCCAGAAAACGGGGGATCGGTCTCGAGACGTCGCGCTTCGGCTATAAACGATTTTTCCTCATCCTGTTTCTCACCTTCATCCTAGTAAACCCGGTCATTCTCTTTCCGAGTAACCTCACTGCAATTCTGCATTGGCTCCATCACGATGGCGTGCGACACAGCGGCTACGATTTTGATGGCACACTGTACATGAACTTTCCCGCGCGCCTGCTTGCCGGAGTTCCGTGGTTCTACTATCTCTGGCTGCTGCTCGTGAAGACACCAATTCCAATTCTCGCGGCTGTAATCCTCGGGAGTGCTCTGCTCTTGCGAGATCGGCGGACCCTTGCGTCATGCTTTTTTCTGTCGCTCGGGATGCTTCAGTTCATCGGGCTTTCTCTAAGCGGAGCGAAGTGGATTCGCTACTCACTTCCCATGCTGCCCTTTTTCTTCCTCGCCGGCGGATATGCGGTGCAGAAGATATGGAACGGCGTCAAAGGCAGCGGTCTCTCGCCGGTGCTTGTCCGGGCGGTCGCGATCATTGTGATTGGCTGGCCACTTCTTGAAGTACAGGCTTGGGCGCCCTACTACTCCTTCTACCTGAATTCGATCGGCGGAGGCGCGCGGAACATCACGCGCTATTTCGCACCCGATGAGGTGTCAGAATTCGACACACGTCAGGTGGCGCAGCAGGTTTGTCCGTTCGCCCCCGTTACGACGAGGGTGGCGACCGCCAGACCGATGAGCATGGCCTATTATTTCCAGACCTGTGGGCGGAGCGACATTCAGATTGTGGCGCTGTACGATCCGCACTATGTGCCACGGGATGGAGATCTGATCGTTCTCGAACCATCGCGGCGGTTCTTCGAGACGCAGCGATACTTCGATAACCTGACAAGAAGCCGCATCTCGCGCAGCGAGGTCCACGTGGGACCTGTCTGTGCGAGCACGATTTTTCGATTCGACACCTCTGTGCCGGAACCCAGCAACCCTCAACAAGGCGTAGCACTGGCCCACTTGCGGAGGGAACCACCTCGGTTTGCCAGCAACCTTCAAGAATCCGCATCGACCGGGGTGAGCCGGTTTGGATTCTCAGATCTCGCCAGGAGGCTTATAAAATGACCCCGCTTTGTGACACCAGGAAATCTGATGGGCCTTGGCTTGTGAGCGTATTCGCGCTTTTCATCGTCGCCTTTCCGGCAGTTGCACAGCAGACCAATGTAACAGCACCGCTAAGCGCTGATGAAGTGATGCAACGTTTAGTTGCAATGAACGAAGTGCGGGCCAAGGCACTCGAGAGCTACTCCAGTCTCCGTAGCTATCGCCTCGAATGTCACTGCCTGTCTCACAAGAAAGCGGATATGGTGGTCCGTGCTGATTATCATGCCCCGGACAAGAAGACTTTCACGATCGTGTCCGAGGATGGCTCCGGAACTGTCCGGAACAAGGTATTCAAAAAGCTCCTGGAAGCAGAACAAGAGTCGATGCGCGAAGAGAATCAGCAGCGCTCTGCAATTACTCCGGCGAACTACACGTTCACAATCGTGGACTACCAAAAGACCGACGGCAACGAATTGTACGTGCTCGAAGCGGAGCCAAAGACGAAGAACAAATTTCTCTTTCGAGGAAGGATCTGGGTAGACGGCAGAGACTATGCCATTACTCGGGTCGAGGGGCAACCGGCAGTCAATCCCTCGTGGTGGACGGTGAGGACCGATTTCAAACGCAGCTATCAGAAAGTGGGTGACTTCTGGTTGCCCGAGCTAAACGAAAGCGAGACGAAGGTGCGCATGTTTGGCACGGCAGATCTGTGCATTGAGTACGGTAAGTATGAAATCATCCGGGCTGGCGCCGTGGACAGCCTATCCTCTCTGCAAAAGCCGTCGAGT
>DATKAP010000116.1:0-6177 GCA_035577905.1 Binatia bacterium | reverse complement strand
ACCCGGTACCCGCAGGTCATCGCCAGGCGCATGCTCTTATCATGGGAATTGCGCAATCCAATGGAGAAGCGGCAGCCCTCCATTTCGGTTGCGAGATCGAGCACGCCGAACATCTTCATGCCGTCCGGGGATACCGCGTATTCGTCGTGGACGACGCCGATGTGGCGAAACCCGAGAGTTTCAATTAATGCCCCGACGATCTCGTGATGCGGGATCGGGCGGTGCGTTTCGGTCGCGGGTGGTGTGGGCACCAGCGCTAGTTCTTCGCGGCCAACCGTTCGGCCGCTGTAGCCAATGAGCGTACTTGTTTCGGACATACTGCTTTCCTCCTTTGCTTCGCACTGAAATGCGAACTCCATTTACGAAATCCGAACGCCCGCCCCCCCGCTCCTTGAGGTGCCGTCACAAGCCGGTAGACTTAAATGTGGGTCTGGCCGAAAAGAAAACTGGTGCCCGCGGGGGCACGCGAATCCCTTGCGAGATTCCGATTACTCTCGTCAGCCTGGACCCGGCTAATCCGCTTACCGAGACATGCGTGGTGATTCTGGTGAACCCTCAGGGATGTGCAGTTCGGTTCGGTCACCCACTGGCGGTTGGGACGACAGTGCGCTTAGAGCGACTTCCCGCAGGCGGGAGCGTCATTGGGCGAGTGGTGAATTGTATCTCGGTGGGGCAGTACGAAAAGCTCTGGCTTCTGGGATTGGCGCTGGATGAACCCGGCAATGTCTGGGGCATCCCGTCGCCTCCGCAAGACTGGACGCTGTAGAGTTCAAAAACGTAGACCTCTCAGATTGATACCGCCGGCGATCGGCTGACGAAGTCGATTGAATGCAGGTCCCCTGCCGCAACCAGAACGAGCATTGATCCCAGTCTAGTATTCGGCGGGTAGAAGCAGAGTCGTTACAGATCGGTCTGCCTCGCTAATGATCCACAGCTTCTCGGTCTCGCTGACCTGATAGCTGCTGAAGATGCGGAATCCATACTTCAGGCTCAATTCGTTTTCGGTCTTGTCTTCCTGGCAGAGATCTCCCCAATCCCCACGGAAATGCCGGGACAAGAATTCGACCGGGGACCGTTTGGCCTGCTCGAGCAGTCGGAGTGCGCCTGGCGTTGATACGATCTGACCAGGCGGGAAAAGCGGAATGGTCGGTAGAGAGTACATGATTCACTCCTGTTGAAACTGCCGGTTGTGGTGGGAAGACCGCGATCCTCGGCTCTTCGTTTTGCAATCCGGACGTACAGATAAATCACCGAGAGAGACGCCCAGCCTTCGCATTCGCCGTGTTCTGGTCGTCCGTCGCGCGGTGGGTCATAGCGAGGATGGAGATTGCTTTTTACCAGCGAACGAAACTGGTTTTTTGACTAATATCGGAAGCTCACCAGTCTCCGCGGAACCTGTGGTTCCCCTTGAGCGCCTGAGCCACGACTTCAGCGACCAGGTCTCGCTCCGCTGACTCTTCGACAGCAATGAAGGAGCAGAGCCCGTTCACTGGCATCGGCTGCTCGTCTTCGATTCGGTAGCCTCGCTGAATATGCTCTCGCTTTCGTTCTTCAAACAGGTCGGCCCTCGTGCTCACACGAATTCTCATGGCCATCCTCATTTCTATCGGCTTGAATTGGGGAGATAGACTTCAGGAAATTGAGCTTGGACGACGTGCGACGAAGACGACTTCAGTCAGTGCGTCGTGAGGAATTGCGAGGAGCACAGGCAGAATTCGCGGGGACATACATCTGAGAGAGAAATTAAGATCGATTCTTTGACATAGCCCGCACCGGACGACGCAGAAGGGTTACTGGCGATGGAGCGATCGGGAGGCTCGGCGAGCCTTCTTGGGGAATAATCGAACGACCTTTCCGTTGCGCCAGACATGGATAGGCAAATTCAAGCGGGCATGCTCGTCGATGACCTCTTCCACAGCTTCCTTGAACGCCATCTCGGCGCGCTTCTCCATCGGTAGGCGGAGGATATTTTTGTTGGAATTTGTCTTCATTCGTCACCGTACTTCGCAATCAGCTCTTGGTATTGTCCTGCGTTTATTATACGGAGCCTGTGTTTCCCTTGGATGGCGATCAGGAACGGAGTTTCGTCGGAGTTGTCAAAGAGATACCAAGCATCAGCCAATGGGCGATACTCAGCCAGGAAGTTGCGGATGGAGCGTTCGAACCGTCGCCGGACAAAAGCTTCCGGCACACCGTGCCCTCCCTTGACCACTCGGTCTCTGATTCTGGCGAGGGCTACGTCCACATCCTTGACCCACAGGAAGAAAAAGTGCACCTTGTATCCGCGTTCCTTGAGGTGTCGAATCAATCTCAGATAACTCTTCCTTGACAATGTCGTCTCAAAACCGAACGAAACGCCGCGCCTGGCGAAAGATCGGATCTCACCCAGCATCAGCCTGCCCGCTCGTATCCCTGCGGCTTCCGGCGAAAACGGTGCCAGGCCCTGAGCAATCAAATCCGCATTGATGAAGTTCCTGCAGTTGGCATATTTCGGTAAGAACTTTCGCGCAAAGGTGGTCTTGCCCACGCCGTTCGGACCCGCGATGATGTAGACGTCCATGAAGGTCCCTATCCTATCTGATTTCGAAAGCGCTCGTCCTACGGCGTTCGGGCCCATCAACTCCGAGAATCGAGTCCAGCTTAGCCAGTCTCTTACCCCGCGAGACGCCGACCATACATCCACCGATCGGGACGGATTCGCTCAAGCCAGTCCTGGGCAGTCGGAACCCGTCCCAGGTCTTCTCTTACGTGCTGTTCTCCGATGTAGCGCACCGGAACCGGTCTGCCTTCGCTATTCGTAACGAAAACCCCGAAGATCTGTTCGGCCAGAGATATGCCTTCGGCGTGATGGCGAAGCGCCCTGTGGCGGAAATCCGCAAGGAACGCTTTTGATTCATCGAACCATTTGTGAATCGCAAGATAGTCCTCGGGTACACCGCCAAACTTTCTGGCGCTGCTTCGAGCGTGTTCGAGTGGATGGGCCATGATTACACCTCGTATGTCGTTGTCGTGTAGTCTTCGAACCGGTCATTCCGTTCGACTGTGATTTTGCGTGCACCGACATCGAGGACCACGTCGCCGAACCCGCCACAGTCGTTTTCGTAGCCGAAGGGAACCAACGCGTCGAATTCCTCCTGTAGGTATGCGGCGTCATGTGCCACTGGTTTCTGTTCTTCGTACGCGTAGTATTCCGAATCGAAACACTTCACTTCTTCCGTGACGCCGCTATCTCCACAACCGTCAAAGTGCACAGCGACGAAAGTTACGCCGGCCGCAGCCAAGTTGTCGCATTCTGCCAGGATCGCCGGCTTGGCCCGAGCTTCGTCGGGCGATAAGGGTTCAGGTCCGTTAGTTGATTCGTTTTCCATGTGCTTCGACGACTCCTTTCGCAAATCGTTTCGCGTAGCGGGGTTTGTTCGATCCGAAGATAAGGTCCTACGGTTGCACCTGTTCATCGACTTCCCTCTCCAGGGCAACCACCAAGGTGTGCAAAGTCTGCAGATCTTCAATCTTCGCTGGCGGCGCATTCAACGACACGATGATCCTCTGGATGACCTCTGGCGGGAGTTTCGCCTGGGCAATTTCGAGACGCCCCAAACCTCGTACCGCTCCCCGCATCTGAGCCAATACCTGCTCGAGCATCGTTATCTCGCGAATCTGTTCCGGGCTCCAGACCCTGGCGACTCTCTTCAGCAATCCACGATACAGACGCTTGCCGATCTTCGTTTCCATGGCCTTGATCTCGGCCACCAGGTTCTGCCCGTTGCCATTCACTCCGTGACTAGCACATTTGCCATTGCCCGCGTGTCCATTGGCATGAACCAGGGCATGACGGTTTCTGCGAGGCTTCGGCCGGAGTCCCGCAATCCATCCGTTCGGATTCGCCCACCGCGGCAGTCTCGGGATTCTCGTAGGTAGGCCGTTCTGGTCCAGATCCACCCACTCGCCGTCGATGTCGTACAGGTAGCGCCCCAGCCCGAAACAGGACAGCGCACGCTTAAAAGCCTGGGCTTCGGCGCCCGTCAGCGCATTCTCCCTATCCGACCATTCTTCCCCCGTGCCCGAATTGGTCCCGATACAAGCAATCGTCACTTCGCATGTAACTAAGATTTTTGCCGCCGGGCGCCCTTTGCTGCGCTGGACGGGCGCGCTTGCCTGAACTGCATATTTGCGGCTCCATCCCGCCGGAGTGAAGAGATCGTTCAGCCGGTCGCTGTACGCCCGCGGGTCCGCGTACGGGAGCATCAGCCCGCGAGTGGCATCATCGCTCCGCTCGGTAACCCGCCATTGCACGACCGTGCTATCAAAAGGAATTGCCAGCGCACGCAAGACTTCGTCTAGCGCTTCCTTCGTAACGGGTTGAGCTGAGTGACGCTCCGAGCTGCCGAACGTGAGTGGCGGATAAGGCGGCTGTTGCGGAGCATTCGACAAGGTGGAAGTCATCGCAGTCCCCTCCTCTCAGGAATCAGGCAAGCGATCCCATCTGCGCTCGCTTATCGCATTAATTTGGAGATCAATCAGATCAATCGCAGCTTCGTTGGACGGAGGTGTTCGCCAGGTCCTGTTCTTCGATCGTTTTCAGTCTTTCCCACACGATGGGATGGCGCCGGCACGGTTGGCCTCCGTCATAGAGTTCGAACAGCAGTCCATTGGAGCAGTAGAGAGCGGTCGGCAGTGGGACGACTGGCCGGAGTGCGGATAGAGATTCTTCTCCGGCCATGACATCACCCCTTTAGTCTTTTGCTATCGTCATCGTTTGCTTCTGGCAGGGATTGTTTTGCGAGTGACTGCGCTGATCGACCCTCCCCGGGCCGGGATTTCGCAATCTCCAGCGACTTCCAGCGTCAATCACTCACACAACAATCAGCCGGCAGAAGTGTTCTCGAAATCGGACACCAATTGCTCACATCGCCGTGCGAGCAGGCGCGCGAGAAATTCGCAGTCGTTGGCTGCGTCAACCGGGTCGCGAAGCAGTGCCGAGCGAAGGGTGGTTCTTAGCCACAGCGAAGCCGCTGGATCGGACAACACTTCGGCAACGGTGGGCAAATCGTTCGCCATTTTCATGCTTCGTAACCACTCCGCGCTTAAGCTCTCGAGAGAGTGACTTCAAATTCTTCGGACGCCCGCGGTACACGATCAGCTACCTGGTGGGCCCCACTTGGACCGAGAAGGTGACAATGCCGGCAACCAACACAGCACACCGCCGCCGTGATCGCAGCCACCGCAGGCCGAAGCAATTCCGGCAAGGTTAAACATTCGCCAGATCGGGTGTAGAAGGCCGGGCAGACGGTGCCGCGGAACACGCTATCCTTGTCCCACAACTCCATCTCTAGGCTGCCTCGACGGCCATAAAAGAGGATGGAACTAGCCAGGTGTGGCCTCGTGCCCCTAACAGACTCCGTCAGCGAATGATGTGTAATCAGCAGGTCGTAGGTACGTTCAATTCGCAGCATCTCGAGTCGGAGCAGCACCGGCGCCACCACGATTGCATGCACTCCATTCACCGCAATGCTATCCACCCGCTGAAGCCACGCTAAAGGCTCGCCGCGCTCATCGATGAAGCTCGAGTAGGCGCCCAGAGGAGCGGCTGCGCCGCCTGATTCCACGCCGCGCAGCACATGTTTCTTAGACGCGTTCTGATACTCAATCGACAATGTGGGCTGGCAGTAGATGCCCGCATCGCGCAGACGTTTCAGCACGATTTGCGGCAGCCGCATTCCCTGTCGCGCCAACACCTCCGCCGCTTGCCCGTTGTTATGCGTTGCCGGACGAGATTGCATATTCAGCCTGCTTCCTGACTCGGATCGGGCGGCCTAGAGCCGCACGGATCATTTCCTTCGTACATCCCGCCCAGCACTTGTACTTGCGTGGGTCTGAAACAGAAATGGCCAGATTGTCTTTGCTTTGATCACGCCTCTGTTGCGCACAAGAGGGACATTGCGCCCAATAGTTCCCTGATTGTCTGCGAGTTGGCCTGACATGATCCAGGATGCGAAACTCGCGGCGCGATGGGTCGTAGGGAGGCAGCTCAACCTTTGGCTTTGGGCGGAATTCGTCTGGCATTTCGAGGCCTGTGATGAAGCGAACGATCTGGGATTCGGTGATCTTCGGCAGGCGCTCTAAGTAACGCAGTTGAGCCTCCAACTGATAATCGGCCCCGTAGAACCAGTACCGTTT
>DATKAP010000115.1:0-85140 GCA_035577905.1 Binatia bacterium | reverse complement strand
TGTCGTGGCTTGCACGTCAGGGACGTTCCCCTGCCGAGGTCACGCTGAAGCAAAAGCTCGAGAGAATTCTGGGAAAGGGAAGCCAACCGAGGACGTGAATCAAAGGGCCAACCGTACAAATCAGGCTGAAACGGCTTCAGGAAGCGCTACTGACTCGGAGTCCGAGCCGCCTTGTGGGAGGGCTTAGCTTGTTGCTGGCCCGCGTGTGTAGTACCTGCGTTCGCCGCTCGACGAGGCTGAGCGACAATTGCACCTGGCGCGAACGGGTCCTTTCCTTGAAGCACCGACGACGCAACGAAACCAAAGAGAATCATTGCGCTCAGCAATCCCCACACGACAACGACTGGCTTCCAGGGAACGAGAATGAACATACTGGAACCTCCGGGGACGAAGCGCGGCTCACGATTACCCTTATTGTACTGCCAAAAGTCCAGTTTGTTTGGTGAGCATTCTGCCTGGGTTTGCTACGCTGGGGTATGACCGTGGCCGAGCAATTGAGGCGAGATGCCCTTCGACGATATTTCATCTTCCGGCTAAAGCTCATCGAACTCTTCCACTTCCATCTCATCTGGTGCTCGCTCGTGGACGACAAGTTTACTCCTGAAAATGTCATGGACCAGAGCGGTCGGGACTTCGCGGACACGGTGAGAACCGCACTTCTAAGTTGGTATTGCACAATCGTCGACCGAACACAGGGCGGACTCAATGTCTTCAACGTCTGGCGTGAACTGTTCCCGAAGCATAGAGACGAAATCGAACGAGTCAGGGCGAAAGTCGAACCGGATTGGGAAGTCCTAAAGAATTTCCGTGACAAGTGCGGGTTTCATGCCGACACCCCGCGCAACTACTTCTCAGCGAAACAGCGGCTGCTTGACAACCTACAAGCAATCAAATCGGTGCAAGAGTTTCTTGACCTCGCAAAAAAGCTAATCCTGTTGGAGGATGAGGAGCTACCTGACTTTGTTCCTGAGATCGAAACTTTCCTGCTCGATTTTGAGTTAGAGCCGGGGAATCGTTCTGTCAACCGACAAGCGATGAAGAGGCTGCTGATTCTGCCTCGCGGAAATTATAAGAAGGTCTTCGGTTGAAAAGTGACCCCGTTACAAAAACAACTTGTTGACCGCCTGCTCGTCCACCGTGACAGAGAACTGCGCGTGTCCGTCCTTCTCCACTTGTGCGACCGCTGCCTTCGCCTTCGACGGCGTGAATCCCCAAAACGATTCGAGGTCGGCCAGGAGTAGAGCAGTATTGCCGATTCCGAGCGGACGAGAGTTCGTGCCTTTGGCGTGCGGCGAAAAAATCAACCGCACGCCTTTATTCGACAGGAGGTCTAAATGTAGATTGCCTTCAATCATCGACATATCCGATACCGTTCCCAACTGAAATCTAAGCAGAAGTTGCCAATATGCGTGCCTGTGCTACCACGTCCGGCAACATCTGCACCCGTGCTTTCTGAGAGCTACCACCGCTCCGACGTAAGAAATCGTTGTCATCACAAAGAATGTGCATCGCGGGGTCGGCGAGATAGAAGAGCTGCTGACGGTCAATCCAACTACTCTTGTGCTTCGACGGCGAAAAACTAGGACTCTTCAAATCCCGTCGAATCCAAACTGCATATTCATACGCCGCGCTGAGGGCAATCACCAACTTCCGCACATCGTCATCCGAAAGATTGACCCGTTTGAATTGGCCCTGTACCCAATTCTCCGGCGTCGGGACAGGCTGTGCCACTTTTCTCATCGAATCATGGGTGCTAACGAAGTTGTCGGTGCCGGAATCGTGTTTGCTCGTCACCTCATCAAGCCATGTTCCCAGGCCGTTAGTCATTCCCTGAGCACCTAGAAGCGTGACGATATCACCGCACATCTGAATCGGCTGGTAGGCGTCTGCAATGTAAGATTCTTTACCTAGCACCTCACGTAGCGCGAACTGAGCAGGCATCTCCAAGCAGACTGGATTGAGCGGACGAACCGGAGAAAGAGCTTCCACGCGCTTCAGCTTTTCAACAATGGAGAGCTCATCTCCGAGAGCCATGCTGCGGACGATTTCCACGAATGAAAGCGGGGAAACGACAAAGTCAAACCGCGGAGAGAGATACTGCACCACCGCAGTCCAGTCCGCAAGCGGAAGGCTGCGAGTGCCGACCTTGCAGGCAACTGATGACTCGACGATGAGCTTTTTCCCGGCCACAGCATATTTTACTGGATGAAGAGGGCAGGCAGCCAAAATCATCCAACGCAAAACGTAAGTGCTATTCCACAGAGCGGTGCGAGATTTTATCGTCCCGCCAGGCAGCTCGACCGAAGGCCGCGATCTGGGCGGCCACAGAAATGCCAGGCGCGCACGGGCCTTCCGTCCGTCGAGGCTGAAATTGAGTGATTTTCAAGGAAGGTGCAGGAAGGGTGCAAAATTCGCCGCACATACGGCATTTTCGGCTATACTCGGCGAGATAAGTTGTTTATTTTCGTTGGCGTTGGAGTTTTTCACCCGCTTTCGAGGCGGATCGTTTCAACCACTCACGCACCTCTCCGCGTCGGACACAGGTCATCACGGTTGGGATCCTTCGCGCAAACGGCACGATCAGGATTTCGGCAGCGGGCTAGGTTGCACACACCCGCTGCTCGCCGCAACTAACGACGATTTCTAAAGAACAGTTGCAGCAATTCTGCGCTGCGGCCGGCCAGTACTCCGCCTCTGACCTCGATCTTGTGATTCAGATCTGGATGATTTATGACCTGCATCACCGAGTGTACGGCGCCGGTCTTTGGATCATCCGAGCCATAGACCAAGCGTTTGATGCGGGCATGCACCATGGCACCGGCACACATGGGACATGGTTCAATTGTAACAAACAGGGCGCAGTCTCCCAGGCGGTGGTTACCAATGGTTGCTCCAGCCTCGCGCAATGCGACGACCTCCGCGTGGGCCGTGGGATCGGAGTCGGCGATATTGCGGTTCCATCCGCGGCCGACAATCCTGCCGTCACACACTACGACTGCTCCAACGGGGACTTCCTCCATTTCAAGTGCCCGCTGGGCGCAGCGGAGGGCTTCTTCCATGCGGAGTTCGTCTGAGCCGGAACCGTCGGTAGTCGTTGGTCGTTGGTCGCTCGCCATGCTGGTTTGGTCGACCCCATTGTAAAGGGCTGGGCGGAGCCGTTCTGCAATTTCGCATGCGACTGCATCAGCTGTTGGGGTCAGATTACGCGGAGTACTTCTCTGACGACTTCAGGCACGACAGCGTGGATTACGGCGGGGACAACGACGCGGGCGATGGGATACGCGATCACGAGAGTGGGGACGACCAGCAGGAGCCACATCTTCATCGACAGGTTGTTGATGTAGGCTTTCATGTCGTCCTCTAGTTGAGAGATACGACGACAGGCGCTGTTAAGTTCCCTGAATCAACGCTGAAGTCTCACCATGGGGTCACAGAGAAATACAGGGAACCGCCTTTATTCGAGGGCCTTGCCGATAAGGGGGGAGCTCGGCTGGAAAAGATTCACCTGATTCAGCAAGGTCGCCGGGCGTGGTATTCTAACCGCGTTATGGGCATGCCGAGCTTGCTCCGCAAAGTCTTCCTTGTGGATTTACTGCAGGGACTGAAGGTTACCTTCCGCTACCAGGATCCTAAAGAGATCTACACCGAGCAGTATCCGCTGGAGAGGCCGCAGGTGGCGGAACGGTATCGTGGCGCGCCGCGGTTGAACGTAAACCCCGACACGAACGAAACCATGTGCATTGCATGCGATCTGTGCGCGCTGGCTTGCCCCGAGCATCTCATCGTTGTCTCGAGCGAGCGCAACGAGAAAACCCGCCGCAAAGAACTCACCAATTTCACCTACGATCTGAGCCGCTGCATGTTTTGCGGACTGTGCGAGGATGCGTGTCCGACGGACGCACTTGAGTTGACACAGGATTTCGAACTCGCCAGCTACTCACGCCACGGGTGGATCTGGGACCGTCCGACTTTGGAAAAAGGGCCGGAGCCTACGCAGTACCAGAAGTAGGGAATCCAGAATTCATAATTTCCCGCAAGAGAGATGTGGCATCCCTGCGCGACTGTCGCGAGATTGTCGCCTTCTGGGCACTGCCGTGTCGGGATTTCTGATACCGCCGCTTCGCGACTGAGATGTGAGAACACCAACGCTTTCTCCGCTCGGCGGGCACGCTCGCTTCCCTCGCGGGACAGACGAAGGCGTCCGTCCCTACCTTGCACTACGGGATTCTACGGATAGCGCGCTATTCCACCGAGTTTGACACTTTAGAGAGACGCATCCCAGCTTTTGCGCCAGCTGTGATGTGGGTCTCGAGAAAGGGAACCACTATGGGAAAACGGCTTACTTTGCTCATTGCCATCGTCAGTTGCGCGGGTTGGGTGGCGGCCCAAGGCACGGCGCCTGCGACGCCTCCGCCACATCCTGCATCGCCAACCACTACTACAGCGCCGGCCCAGGCACCTAACACTTCCGTACCTGCCGCACCGGCTCCGACCCCAAATGCGGCTCCGACAACGACGGCGCCGACGAATCCGATCGGACCGCCGACACCGATTACCACTAAAGCGGCGGGAGGGGGGACACAGAGTTCATCCCCAGCCCAAACGACTCCCACGCCACAATCGACTGCGCCGGCACCCGAAACTCCGGGCAATGCGCCTCCGGCTACTCCCGCGCCCGCACCGAGCCCCAGCAACGGACCGTGTGTGCCCGCCCCCGGAACCATGCCACCGGCCAATTCAGCAGCAAATCCCGCTGCGCCGAATCCCGGCACAAATCCAGGGCCGTTAGGCTCGGCGCCGACTCCTCCGAACCCAACCGCTCCTGCTCCTAGCAGCACGCCGCCGCAGACTGCGCCGCAGAATCCAACCGCGCCTTGTCCGGCGGGAGCGGCAACAAGCGGGAATTCATCCTCACCGCAGTAGCAGACGCGATATTCACGGTTTAGTCGAGCGTGGGTTCGGTGAAAGGACCCACGCTTTTTCGCTCTTGTGGATTTTTCCTGGTAAGTCTAAGCGGGCTGTTGTTGGGTCATGCAATGCATGGCGCCGAAGCCCCAGATGAAATCTCCGGAATAGATCGGGATGATTACTCGGGTAGGGAAGAGATCCGCCAGAGTGTTGAGCGCGATGCGATCGTTGGGGCGATTGAAGACCGGCGCCAAAACGACCTCGTTGGCGATGTAGAAATTCGCATAGCTTGCCGGGAGTCGGCGGCCTTCGAAGACCACCGGCTGCGGCATCGGAAGTTCTACCACAGTGAGTTGTTTGCCGTCCTGATCACGCGCCGATTGCAGACGGCGCAGGTTGGCGCGCAGGGGCTCGTGATTCACGTCTTTTGAGTTTCGCTCAACCATTGTGACGACGGTGCTTCGTGAGACAAAGCGGGTGAGGTCGTCGACGTGGCCGTGTGTGTCGTCCCCGAAGATGCCGCGTCCTAGCCAGATGGTATGCGGCGCGCCGAGGTAGTCGGCGAATGCTTTTTCGTAATGGACGCGCGCCATGTGCGGATTTCGTTCCTGCTCTTTGCTGAGCAGGCATTCCTCTGTTGTCAGGATCGTGCCGACGCCGTTAACGTCGATCGATCCACCTTCGAGGACGATGCGGGAGCCGATGGATTCCGGATGGATCTCTGGCGCGTGGGCAGCCTTGGCCATGAGGGTACCGATTTTGTCGTCCAGGCGCCAGTTGGAGTATTTGGCCCAGGCGTTGAAGCGGAATTTGAGGGCGATCGGGCCCTCAGGGGCTGAAGCCCTGTGGTTTTTGGCGGCTTTTGCGGCACGAGTGAACTCGTGCCCTTCGCGATGGTGGCGCTCGAAATCAGCGGCCGCAGTGGAAAGGCTTCGCGCCTCCGAAGATGGACGGCTGGGGCCGGCCGTCGCCATATAAGGCTCTTTACCCACAGGAACCTCTTTCAGGAAGATGCAGCCGGAATCGCGCAGCCAGACTCTGTTCGTGGGCCAGCGATGAAAACGCAGGTTGGACGAAAGCGCGTCGGCGCGCTCCAGGATCTTGCGCGCCTGTCTCGCAGCGGTCGCGTTGTTGACGATCAGTTCGACGCCTTCGTGCTTCGCCAGGGTGCGGATGATTTCGGCGTAGACCCATGGGATGGGAGCGAACTTGCCGGGCCAATCGCCTTCGAAGTGCGGCCAGGCTAGCCAGGTAGCCGCGTGCGGTTCCCATTCGGCAGGCATGCGGTAGCCGAGTTTCGAAGGGGGAGACTCTAACAAGCTGGGCAAAGCCTCACTTTTTCTTTTTGTAGATCGCGACATAGCATTTCAGGTTCTTGATGCGGCCGGGACGCTGAGTCTTGAAGGCGTCGGTGAGAAGGTAGGTTTGCGCGATCTCCTGGAGAGTGACTTGAGAAACGAATGTGGGTGTCTTCTCGTCGCAGGAGTGATCGCGAAATGCATCCGTCGTGAGTGGCTGTGATCCGTCGAAATATTTCTCTTCAATCTGCGTCGTGCCGAAGCTTGAGAACATGACCTTTAAATACTTTTGCTTGGGATTGCTCGTTTCCAGAATCACTACTTCCTGGTTCTGAACGGCGGACGCAGACTTAGAGGTGTGATGCATCACGTCATAGCCAACGATCTTGCCGGTGAGCTTCGTGTTTTTGGCAACGGCCACGAGCGTGAACGACGCTAGAGTCACAACGGTCAGCAGTGATTGTTTGTGTCGCAGCAAATGAGGCTTCCTAGTCCAGCATGCGGCTGGTGATTGGACCATAACTGTCGATGCGGCGGTCGCGCAGGAAAGGCCAGTTGCGGCGAATGTCTTCCAGCGCTTTCAGATCAACCTCGCCGGTCAGGATCTCTTCGCGATCGTACGATCCCTCGGCCAAGACACGGCCGAAGGGATCGCAGAAAAACGATCCGCCCCAGAATTCCAGGCCCTGTCCGGGGGCGGACTTCCCGCGGATGTTGCCGGTCTCAAAACCTACCCGGTTCACGACCGCTACATAGACTCCGTTGGCAATTGCGTGAGCGCGTTGAATTGTGCGCCAGGCGTCGTGCTGGGCGACACCGAATTCGGCCTTCTCAGCGGGGTGCCATCCGATCGCTGTCGGATAGAAGAGTACTTGGGCGCCTTGTAGTGCGGTGAGGCGCGCGCCTTCGGGATACCACTGATCCCAGCAAACCAAAGTTCCGATGCGACCGGAGCTGGTATCGAGCGCGCGAAATCCCAGATCGCCCGGCGTGAAATAGAACTTCTCGTAGTACAGCGGGTCGTCTGGGATGTGCATCTTGCGGTAGAGGCCGCGCAGGGACCCATCCTTATCAAAGATCGCCGCCGTATTGTGATACACGCCAGGGGCCCGCTTCTCGAACAGAGATGCGATCAGGACTACGCCGTTGTCGCGCGCGGCCGCCGCCAGCTTTTCGCTACTCGGCCCCGGAATGGGCTCGGCCAGATCGAATAAAGAGTGGTCTTCGCGCTGACAGAAGTACTGCGTCTGAAAGAGTTCCGGCAGGCAAACGACGTTTGCGCCACGCTGGGCAGCGTCAGCGATGCGGCGGAGAGCCTTGTCGAGATTCTCATCGGGCTCTGGCCCGCACGACATCTGGATCAGACTGACACGGAATTTTTCAGGCGGCACGCCCTCGACCTCCGCGATCAATATAGCATTCGCAAGGCGCCTTCTGGTTGCCGGTTGCTGGTGATCCGACAGCGTCTTGTTGCGCGCTGGCGGCGCGTAGATTTGCCGTGAGACCGCCGAGAAACGCCGCTATTGGCTGAGGGCTGCGAGTGCGCGAGACAAGCGCGGATTCGGTGCGACCAGCTTCTCAAGGCGCAGCACGATTTCGCGTGAAGGCATAGACCCAACCACGGCCTCTATAGCGCGCTCCGCATCCATGGATTCCGTCTTCACCAGATTCAGCAGAAACTCGATGGCGCCGTCCTGACGACTCAGAGCTATTGCCGAGAGCAGAACCGAGCGGAACCACGGGTCATGAGCAGTCTCGAGGCTCTGCTGAAGCGCGTCGACGGCCTGAGAGGAGTGCGTTCCGGCGATCGCCAGCGCCGCCTCCGCTGCGGCGTCGTCGTGTGAGGTAAGAAAGCGGGTAATCCACGGAATGGCTGAAGTACCTTCCAGGCGGAGAATTCCACTGTAGCAGGCGGCTAGAACCTCAGGTTCGTCTTTACCCAGAATGGCACGAAGCCGCAGCAGCAATGATGCCGATGTTGAGCCTAGCTGCTCGATGGCGCGGGCGACCTCGGCGCGAACGGCTTTGTCCCTGTCTGCGAAGAGATCCACCAAATGTTTCAGCAAGTCCTCGTTGCTGAGGCTTCGACACTGCACCAAGGCTAACGCGCAGGTTGCGCGCAGTGTGCCAGCCGTGTCGGACCGGCCTCCCCAGACGGGCTCCAACTGGATGTGACGCATCCCGCGAAGGAAGACTTCCGGCTCCTGAAGTTCGAAAGCAGCCAGGGCACGGCTGATGGCATTCTTGCCCCAGCATTGCGGATCGGATTTTTCTGGATTCTCAAAGAAGTGATCGAAGGCCGTCAGGAGATCAGGAGTCAGGTCTCGCAGATTGAATTCGCGAATCAAGTCGGCGGCTTTCGCGGCGAGGTAGTTGTTCTTGTGGGCGAGTGCCTTTCTGAGTGGGTCGGATCGCGAGCTTTCTGACGCATCACGGAGTGTGTCGAGGGCGGCGATTTGGGCTTCGAAGGCTCGTTTGCCGGGCATGTGTGGAAGTGTACCGCTGAAGCAGGACAGGAAGTGGCTTCCCATGGTCATGGAGGTTCGTGATCGAGCGCGCTTGCTTCGCTGGACATCCGAGGCGGTTGTCCCTACATGGGCCGGTGTCGTGGCGTGCTTTCACTGGCTTCCTGTAGAGTATTTAGTCAAAGAAAAACAGCTTGGGTTCGGGAGGTCTGCTTGAAACAGGGCAATCATGATAGCTCGCACCGACAGAGCGGTGGAGAGGGCGTCGACCGGGAATTGCACAACCCCATCGACGACCGGTTGATCCCGCTGGAACCGTTGGACTTGGGAAAGATTACGTCGATCGATGGCCTGGTTCGGGCCATGGCCAAGACGGCATTCACGGGCCGTCAACTCGGAGAAGCGGCTGACGTACTAGAGGCGATGGCTCTGGATGAAGATGCCTTTGTGGTGATGACTCTGGCGGGGGCGATGACAGTCGCTAAGCAAGGGCTGATTATTGCCGAGCTCATCGATCGAGGCATCGTGAACGCCATTGTCTCGACCGGGGCGCTTATGGCCCACGGATTGGTCGAGGCTACCGGACGGGCCCATTTCCGCGTGAATCCCGAGGTCTCAGATGAAGAACTGTACGAGCAAGGCTACAACCGCGTCTACGACACGTTGGAGCCTGAGCAGAATCTCGATGACGTGGAAGAAGTGATGTCCGCCGTGCTCGAGGCTTGGGACCACAACGAAGTCATGTGCTCGTACAAGTTGAACCACGCGATCGGAGCGTATCTTTCGAAACATGCTCAGGGGCAGCGCGGTATTTTGAAATCCGCTCACGAAAAGGGAGTCCCGGTGTTTGTGCCGGCTTTCACTGATTCAGAGCTGGGACTCGATACGGCGTTGAATAACCGGCTACGTGAGTCAACGGGGCGGCACCGGATCCGCTTCGATCCCTTCGAGGATCTGGAACACTTCGCGGCGACCTTGCTGCGACAGAAGAAGCTGGGGATCTTCACCATCGGAGGCGGTGTGCCACGGAACTGGTCGCAGCAGTTTGGGCCGTTCTGCGAGTTGCGCCATCGTCGGCTCGGGGAGAATGTGCCGCTGAAGCGCTACCATTACGGGGTTCGCATCTGCCCCGAGCCAGTCTACTGGGGTGGCTTGTCCGGGAGTCCCTACAGCGAGGCGATTTCCTGGGGCAAGTTCGTGCCACCGTCGGAAGGCGGAAGGTTCGGTGAGGTCTTCGTGGACGCGACCGTGGGGCTGCCGATCATTGTGGCGGCAGTGCTGGAAAGACTCGATAAAGCCAAGAAGGGGTCTCGTAAGGGTGCAAGGGTCGCGGCGAAGAAATAGGCAGCTGCTTACCCGGGGGTACAGAGAACTGGAGCTAATTGACGGCTTCAGTGGCAGGCTCGGGCTGTCCAGCGGGTTCACCTGACTTCACCCGACGGTACAGCGGACCAAGAACGCTGTTTTCAAGCACTTCTGATTCAGCCTGAAACCAATCCTGCAGGTCTTGGCCTTCGGCTTGACCTCGGCTCTCGTACAGCTGCTGGGCGCGGGAACGAACCTTGCGCTCCACCATCCGCACCATGAGGGCCTGCTGCTTTTTTCTGCGCGTTTCGATGTCCACCAAATGCTCCCCAACTGACACTTCTCAATGATAACCGAGGGCTGTTAATAGAAGATTACATCCGGCTAATCATGGTGTTACTAAAGTGCTACGCTTTGGTCGACGCCAGGTTGTCTCTAAGTGGTTAAATTTATGTCATTTATAAGCGTCGGGCGCAGCTACAGCCGACCGCGCCTGACGCAAATAGAGGTCACTCCGTTCTCGTGCCAAGGACTTAAGGAATTCGACCAAATCGCTTTTGTTTCGGTCGGTCAGCCCCAGGCTGAAGCACCCGTCGTAATGGTTGACAACGTCGAGCAGGGTCGCGAAGCGGCCATCGTGGTAGAAACCACCCTCGGCGTGGGTCCAGAGTCCGCCTAGCGGCGAGGTGCGATATCGCCGATCGGGCGATCGGTCCGCCTGGAAGCTGTCGACGCACACTTCGTCTGGTGCATGAAGGTTCCACCCCGGCTCGGTGTAGAGAGGAGGCACATGACAGGTCGCGCACTTGGCTGTTCCATTGAAGATTTTCCTTCCGCGCTTTGCCGCCTCCGGGTCGAAACTGCCCTGAGGAGCGCTTGGTGCAGAAAGCGATAGCTGGTAGAAATGCAAGGCCGCCAGTTTCGGAGTGATTAAATCGACCGAGTTGATCACATGGCCAAGTCCTGCCTTGGCGGCGACAGGGAACTGATCGGCATTTTCGAGCCGAGGATCGTAGAAGTTGCCCTTCCCGTGCATCTCCAGATTGGCGACAAATGCATTCCAGTAAGTGACCGAGCCCCAGCCGGTCCAGGTATGCAAATTCACGCCAGCGAGTCCGAAAGCAGGAGGAATGAGTACCGCCGACGTTTTGCCGTCGGGACGGAACGCCTTTCCATCCAATGAGAGTTCGGCATCAAAGTGCCCTGGTCCCTAACTTTGGAGAACACTGCGAACCGTGGCCTGGTCGACACCGAGCAGATCGGTGAACGGCTGTAGGTTGGGCGCAAGGGCGACGATCTGTCCGACATTCAGATCACGATTTGCCCAGCCATCAAGCCTGTGTCCAATCCCCGGAGCCAGAGAGTTGTCGACCGTCGAGTGACAGAGTGCGCACTGGATGCCGATGGATCTCAAGCTGCCATCGGACTGGAAGAACCCCGTAACGCCGACCACCGAGTTCAGCTTCAATAGCGCCAGAGTCACGGCTGGATCGTTGAGGCTCACCTCGCCGTTCTTCATTGCATGGATCACGGAAGGGGGCACCGCATCCACATCCACCTTCAAACCCACGGCCAGTGCGGTGCTCGGGCTAACTCCGGGGCCGACACCGCCAAATCTAGCGCCTTCGATAGCCTGATGCAGCTTTAGAGTGTCTCCCCAGAACGCCTGGTCGCCGAAGGTGTCGAAGCGGAAGACATGACGGCCCTGCAGTAGCTTCTGCTCAACAGTTTTGCCGGCTGACTGTTCTGAGGATGAGTGTGCGAAGCTGGATACGGTCCGGCCGAAAACGCCGAGCAATCCGACTGCGGCAAGCACCAGGGCAACCACGATTCCGACACTGCGATATTTCATAAATCAGTCTCCTGACTTGACGACTGGCTCGTCGCGGACGACGTCAGTTGCGTCTGTGCTGCTGAGCAGCAGCGAGCACAGTTCGTTACAGAAGATGGAGGTGGATTTGTAAGGAGATTGTCAAAACAAACACGCCGCAGAAAACCTGTAACCGTCTTAGAATTTCGGACTCAATAGTGTGGGAGGAACGCCGATGGCGAGCGCGGCCCTGATCGACCAAGCCAGAAACGAGGATTGGACCGACGAGCAGGTCGTGGAGCGTGTGCTGGCCGGGGACACCGCTCTGTACGAGCTGGTAATGCGCCGCCACAATCAGAGACTCTACCGGGTTGCGCGCGCGATTCTTCGGGACGATGCCGAGGCTGAAGATGTCATGCAGGATGCTTATGTCCGGGCATACCAGAATCTGGCCAGCTTTGAGGGCAGAGCGAAGTTTGCAACATGGTTGACGCGGATCGCGGTACATGAGGCGTTGGCCCGCGCCCGTCGGCGTTCCCGATTTCAATCGATCGATGGTTCGGATCCCTGGAATGGAGACCTCATGACCTCTGCTGCCTCGTCAGATCGCAGCCCCGAGCAGGAGTCCTATGATCGGGAGCTATCAGGTGTGATTGAGAGGGCTGTTCTATCGCTACAGGACGAATACCGCCTCGTGTTCGTGCTGCGTGACGTGGAAGGAATGAGCACCGAGGAAACTGCGCAGTGTCTCAGTTTGACTCCGGAGAATGTGAAGGTGCGCCTGCACCGGGCACACGCCAAATTGCGGAAGCAGCTTTGTGCTGCGGTCGGATCGACTGCCGCCCGCTGTTTCCAGTTTCGCGCGGTGCGCTGCGACCGGGTCGTGAGGGGCGTCTTCAAGGCCCTGGGCTGGTCCTCAGCGGAGGCCTATGCCGGTCCGCGCTAGTCGAAGATCAAGACCGCAGAGGCAATTACGGTTGTCCAGAGACCGCGCTTGTCGCCCACCGCAGATTGCGTGACATTCGCCGTGCGCACGATCTTATTCGACAGGCGATAGATCTGCTTTTTCTCATCCCAGGAGCGGTCAGGGTCGAATTCCACGTTCAACGTGGTCGCCAGCATCTCTGCGGCTAGCTCTTCAGCATATTCACCGGCAGCGTCTTCCGTTTCGCCGAACGAGTGGTGCTCGCTCAGATAGCCGTAAGTGTTGCGGTCAGCCGGGATGGCAACCCCGATCGAGGACGCCAGCAGGCGATGAGGCTCACGGGTTGAGTTCTCGGCAACTACTGCAAAAACAACCTCGCCGGGATGGAGATACTTCACCCCCTCCTTGCGGGCGAGCAGCTTGCAGTTGGGCGGGAAAATCGAGGAGACGCGCACCAGATTCTGGGCAGCGATACCGGCATCACGCAACGCCAATTCGAACGATGTGAGACGCTCGCGGTGTTTCCCCACCCCCTTGGTGAAGAAAATCCGCTTCGGAACCATGTCTTTGCCCAATTCGCTTATTCCTCCGGAGGAAAGAAATTTTCACAGTAAGAATGCACAATCTAACACATTGGAATGTAAAGGAAATATGAAATTCAGGGATGCTGGGAAAAAAATTGGCTGTGCGGAAGATGGCCTGCGGCGGGAAATAAAATTTTGGTTTCGCGAGGAGAAGCACCCACTTCTCGCAACTTCGGCGAGAAGTGGGTACCCGATTTTCTGAGGCGAATCTAGTCGGCTTTGACGGAAGAAACCGTGATGGTGTTGTCTTTCTCGGTTCCCGTCACAGTAGCCTTGGCGCCAGCCTGTTTATCGAGAGTAGCCAACGCAGCCTGGTCGCTGGTTTCAAGGGTGTAAACCTTGTCACCGACTACCAGGGCATACTTCGAGCCCTTCTTTACGCAGCCGCGCGTGCATTCGGCGGCGGAACCCATGTGTTTCGCGCCGCACATGGCATCGCTCACGGTCCCAGTGTAGGTTTTGCCGGCCGCGAAGGCGGAGGATACGGCCAGGCCGACGATCATCAGAAGGCTCAACAACAGGATTCCGGCGTTCCGAGTACGGACATTCATCAGACAATCTCCACATTGTGATTTTTCGTGCAAGGCTGGCGCAAGGGTCGGCACGTAGACGCCACTCAGCCTTTACCTTAAAGATGCCCCATCGGCGATGAAGTTACAAGGGCCGACCAGAAAAAGGCGGAGGCACACTGGCGTGCACCCCCGCGCGGATGCCCGGTTACGAAATAGGGGGGAGGGCCCGGGCAAACTGCAAAACTCTACGGGGGAAGCTTAAACAAGCGCGTTTGTGACCAGCGCAGCTGACATAAGTCGCTATCACGAGATCCCCACTGTCTGTTTGAGCCGGGTCGTGGGCTGTTGGCGCACCCAGTTGCGCAACAACCCGCGACCGGACCTTCCGTGAGAAGGACGGGTTAGAGTACAACGCCAAGGCGAGCCATGGAACACACGAATAATTCTGTTCCAAAAACCGAACAAGCGAAACTCGAAGGATTTAAGCCTACTTGGGGGCCTTGACGGCGTAGATCAGGTCGACATCGACCGTGTGGTCATGCACATTCGCCGTCACGTGCGAACTGACGTCCCAATCGAGTGCCGCGGGCAGCAGTCTGTGCGCGGCAGGCAGGTATTCGCTGAGGTAAGTAGCATCGTAAACTTCACCGGGACGAATCTTCCAGGCGTTGCGCAACTTGGCGGTCAGGCTGTTGTCGAGCCCACGGAATTCCAGTTCACCCATGTGATATTGTGATCCCTCTTTCACGTCTAGTCGCACGAGCGCAGTACCTTCGGTTTCGTCAAACTCGATCTCAGGCTTGATATTAGCCGCTACGTAGCCGCGAGACCCGTAAAGCCTCTGCATTTCCTTAATGTTGTCGCCGACCCGAACGGTGTTGGCGACATCCCCTGGCTGCACCCGAATCATTTTTTGCAGGACGTCAGTCGGGAATACCTGGTTCCCGGACCACTGCAGGGCTTTGAGCTTGTACGGCCGACCCGGGGTCACTGGGAAGGTGACATCGACAATTGTGAGATTGCGTGGGCCGTCCTGGTTGTCAGCCCCGGGCTTCTTAACAACCTTCGGTTGCGGCTCGCCAAAGGCAGCCTTCAGGTATCCGCGAGCGTAATACACGGGAAGCAACTGGTGCTGCACAAGGGCGTTCAACACGCTGCGGGAATACTCGGTGTCGAACACACGTCGTGCTGCCTCTTTGAGCGGACCTACTTCGGCCTCGCCGGCGCCCTCGAATTCCACATTGCGAATCTGGATGAGAACTTCGGACACGCGGTAGACGATCGAGTCGACGGGGGCATTTGCTTTCCCCGCGCGTTCATATTCGACATTTCCGGGGATGGCGTTTTCCACCAGCAATGCCTGCAGCACGTCGGAAACGCGGTCGGCGAGATTGCCGGAAAGCGGCACCTCGCCATTGAACATGGGCGCCCGCTCCTTGATTCGCCGCGTGAGTTCCTCGTCCGAGAACCAGACGAAATCCTCGAAGCGCACCGGGACGAACTTCTCCGCATCTGTGACCTGCAGTACAAGCTTCGTTCCGGCGGATGCGTAAGAGTAGTTGTAGGCAACATCAGCGAAGACGCCAAGATCCCCGAGCCTGCGGGCAGCTTTCTTAAAATCGTCTTCCACCACCGTCGTGCCGATCTGCAGCCCGCTGGCGGCGATCATGTCATTTTCAGAGTAACGTTTGCTGCCTGTAACTGTGACCGAAATCAACTGGCGCATGGACGCGGACAGCTGATCGAAGGACTTTCCAGAAGACTGAGAATAGGCCAGCACCGGAGTGATTCCGAGCAGAAGGAGAAAACTGAAGAGGCATCGGAAAAGTCTCATCATCGGCTGGGGGTTGATACTAATTCTTGCGTGGATTTGTGCTTCACTGCAATGTCGATAAACGCCAGCGACGCGCGGCTCAGAGCCTTGTCTTTCCGGAATACAAGAGCCAGATCGCGGCGGACATGGGCGTCGGACAGTGCAATGGCGGCGAGAGCCTTGGCGCGTACGTCTTCTTCAACGTTCGAGCGCGAGATGAAGCCAATTCCAACCTCAGCGGCCACAAAGCGTTTCAGCAGTTCGCTCGAGTCGAGTTCCATGCTGAAGTTAGGCTTCATGCGCCGCTCGTGAAACAGTTGCTCGATAGCGTCGCGCGTGTGACCTGCTTTGGGAACGATGAGTGGGTACTTGCTTGCATCGGCAATGGCGACAGACTTCATCTTCCCCAGCGGATGATGAGGTGGCGCAATCAAAACCAGCTCATCTCGATGGATGAGCACCACGGTCAAACGGTTGTCGTTGACGGGAAGGGAAACAACGCCGAAGTCGACGGAGTTATCAATGATCGATTCGAGAATCTTGGCGTAATCGGAGCGCTTAATATTGACCGACACGTCGGGATACTGCTTCTTGAACTCTGCGAAGACGTGCGGCAGGATGTGAAGGCACGTGCCCTCGTTGGCGCCGACGATGATTTCGCCGCGGGGAACCCGTTCCATCTCCGCGATCGCGACCATCATGGCCTTGCGCGCATCCAGGGTTTCTTCGACGTACTTCAGGAATGTCTTGCCCGCAGCGGTGAGCGAGACCTTGCCGCCGGAACGGTCAAAGAGCTTGGCCCCTACTTCTTCCTCGATGCCGCGAATCTGCGATGAGATGGCTGGCTGGGTGCGGAAACGCTTCTCCGCGGCGCGCGAGAATGACGCGTGGCGGGCGACCTCTAAGAACGTTTCGAGTTGATCGAAGTCCATGGGAAGCTTTCAGCTATCAGACCCAGCCTTCAGCCAGGACAATCGGAATCACCGGCGTTGAACGCTGACCACTGAGAACCAAGAAGCTTAAGTATAAAATGCGCTTTATCCCCGCTATAAGAACAATCGAATTGCGGGTAGTGACGATGGGCATTACACTCGTCAGTTTGCGCGACGCGACCGATTGTAGCAAAACCGTTGTTGGTCGTCGGTCGTTTGTCGTTTGCCAGCTTGGTCAAAGATCCAGATGTCGTGCTCCGGCCTCCTCAGCGTACAACTGATTTTCTTGGCCAACGACTAACGACCAACAACGGTTCAGATCCGACACGCCGGTAGGAGCCCTATGGCCGACCCAAAAACGGTCCTCGAATTCGCCAAACAGCAGGACGCCAAAATACTGGATCTGCGCTTCACCGATATTCCGGGGTTGTGGCACCACGTTTCTTACCCCATTGAGCAGCTCTCGGAATCGTGCTTTGAGGAAGGATTTGGCATTGACGGATCCTCCATTCGCGCATGGGCGGGTATCCACGAAAGTGACATGCTACTGAAGCCCGATCCAAACTCCTACCTGCTCGATCCATTCGCCGAGGCGCCGACACTCGTACTGGTCTGTGATGTTGTCGACCCGGTGACCAAGCAGGCCTACGATCGCGACCCGCGCTTCATCTCGCGCAAGGCGGAGTCGTACCTGGCTTCGAGCGGAATCGCCGATACCGCTTACTTCGGCGCGGAAGCCGAGTTCTTCATTTTCGACAACGTGCGTTTCGATCAGCGCGAACAGTACGGCTTTTACTACATCGATGCCGACGAAGGACGCTGGAACTCGGGCAGGGCAGAGAACAACCTGGGATATCGGCCCCGGTTTCGGGAAGGCTATTTCCCGGTTGCGCCAACGGACCACTATCAGGATCTTCGCTCAGAAATGGTCCTCACCATGCAGAGTTGCGGCATGGAGGTGGAGTGCCATCATCATGAAGTCGCGACCGGCGGGCAAGCGGAAATCGATTTGAAATTTGACTCGCTGCTGCGCTCGGCTGACAAGATGCTGCTGTTCAAATACATCGTGAAGAACGTGGCCAATCGCAATGGCAAGACGGTCACGTTCATGCCAAAGCCCATCTTCGGTGATAACGGCAGCGGCATGCACACCCACCAGTCCCTGTGGAAGGGCGGAGAACCGCTGTTTGCGGGGAATGGATACGCAGGCTTGTCGCAGATCGCTTTGTGGTATATCGGCGGCCTGATCAAGCACGGGCCGGCGTTATCAGCGATCATTGCCCCGACCACGAATTCCTACAAACGTCTGGTGCCTGGATTTGAGGCGCCAGTGAACCTGGCATACTCGCGGCGCAATCGCTCGGCAGCATGCCGCATTCCTATGTATTCTGCGTCGGGCAAGACAAAGCGGGTAGAGTTCCGGCCGCCTGACCCGAGCTGCAACCCCTACATGGCCTTTGCTGCGATGCTGATGGCCGGACTCGATGGCATCGAGAACAAGATGGATCCCGGCCAGCCACTGGACAAGGACATTTACGAAATCGATCCTGAGGCCATGTCGGGCATTCCATCCATGCCCGGCTCACTGGAGGATGCGCTGGACGCCTTACAGCGCGACCACGCATTTCTGCTGAAGGGCGATGTCTTTACTGAAGAGCTGCTGCGAACTTACGTGGATTACAAGCGCTCGAAGGAAGTGGACGCCATTCGGCTGAGACCACATCCGTACGAGTTCGCGCTGTACTATGACATCTAGGTGTATCCAATTGAAAACTAAAGGAGTATAATCAGCTCAGTTTCTCATGTCTAAAGGATGTCTAAAGCTTTTAGACTTCTGGACGGGAACCTGAACATGAAACGAGCTGAAAGCGACGAGAAGGATCCGATCCTCCGGACGCGCTTTGGAAGCGTCCGCGTCTACGTCCGCAAGCATCTCCCCCCCTGTAAGCTCACGGAGTCGAGCGATCTCGTCTGCTCCTGCCCGAAGTGGATCTATGGGAATCCCGCGGACGGAGATCCCTTCCAGCGCGCAGCGAAAACCCCGAGTCTCGCGGAAGCGAAGCGCGTCGCGCTCGACATTCTCGACAGCTTCGATCCCGATCAGCGTGAGCTCGCGCAGATGCGTGCGGAGAAAACGAAGAAGAACGTCGTTCCTCTAATCGATGATGTTCTCGTCGAGTATTACGAGGAGCTCGTCTCCCTCGATCGCGCGAAAGGATACATCGACGTGGTGAAGTCGCTGTTCGGAACGCGCGACGCGAAGACGGGACGGATCACGGGTAACTTGTATCGCTTCCTCGATCGCGAGAATCAAGCGAAACCGCTCGCGGAACGGATCGAGCGGATCGATCAGCTCACTCCCGCGCTGCTCAAGAAGTGGAGAGCGAGCTGGACTTACAACGATCTGACGCGCGCGCAGAGATGGGGAATGATCCGCAATTTCTTCCGCTTCGTGCAGGAGCATGGACTGCTCCCGACGAATCCCGCGTTCGCGATCCGGACCACGGACGTCGAGAAGGGAAACCGATG
Source organism: Binatia bacterium (assembly GCA_035577905.1). Taxonomy (GTDB): domain Bacteria; phylum Acidobacteriota; class Terriglobia; order Terriglobales; family Acidobacteriaceae; genus Sulfotelmatobacter. The sequence goes on along the minus strand of DATKAP010000115.1, from coordinate 66,059 downwards.
CGGATACTTCACGGAGGAGCAGTATCGGAAGATCCTCGAAGCGTGCGATCTCTACGCTCCCGACAACGTGCCGCTGGAGACGAAGCGCGCGCTTCCCGCGCGGATGCGCGCGATCATTGAACTCATGAGATGGGGAGGACTCGCGATCGTCGACGCGACGCTTTTCCGACAGGACTGGATCGACGACGAAGACGTCCTTCGCTACAAGAGACAGAAATCGAAGAAACACGCAGTTGTCCAGCTCCCGGAGCGCATCGTCAAGCTGCTCCGCTCCGTTCCGCTGGAGCATGGAATCATGTCAGAGGAGCAACCGTTCCTGTTCGCTCATGAAGATCTGGAGTCCTCGACTGCGAACTGGAGACGACGCATCCTCGCGATCTGCGAGCTTGGAGGGATCACAGAGATCCGGACGGAAGTCGGAACGCGCGCTCCGCATCCGCATATGTTCCGCGACACATTTGCGATCTGGCATCTGACTCACGGAACGCGCCTCGAGCACGTCTCCAAAATGCTTGGACACGCGACGACGACGATCACGGAGCGACACTATCTGCCGTGGATTCGCGAGCGCGAGACGTTGATCCTCGCGGACGCGCGGAACACGCTCAAGAAACATGACGCTCCCCGTCGGACGCGCTCGACTCGGACACAGCGTCTTCCCGCTCGCGTCGATCGCGCTGCTTCCCTGAGACTCGTCCAGTAGAGCGGCCTCGCATCTCGTTCCGGATCTTCTCCTCGATCGACGCGGGGATCCGGAGCAGTTCGTATCCCCGACGATATTTCCGTCCGATCAGCCGTGTCGCTTCTCCGAGATGGAGAACTCCGGGAACGCCCCGAAAACGACGCCGGACTGTCTCCTCGCTGACGTTCCACGCCAGCGCGATCTCCTGTACGGTGTAATGCTTTTCTAAAGCCATCGCTTGCCCTCCCAAAAAATTAGCGTTTCTCTGAGCACTGAGGAAACTCAGCGATCCGGATCCCGATCCTCGTCCCGCGAGCGCGGAGCTGCTTGCGGAACTCGTGCAAATCATCGGGATGAGCTATCGCTCCCGTGACGTTTGAGCGTGCGGATCGTGTCAGCGTCTTTTTCTCCCTCGACGATGCAGATGTAGTTCGCGACCAGCACTTCCGGGAGGCGATACAGCGGACGGGGGCCATCATATCCGCGCAGCGTGTAGATCCATCCTCCGTTTCCGTCCGGACGTCGGACAGAAAAATGCTTCTCCCTCGCGCTACACTGCGGATCCTCAGGACGTCCGCAGGGACAACGCTCGGAGCGCGGATCGACGTGTGGAAAACGCAGCTTCTCGAAGATCAGTCTTTCGAATGCATCCGTGTAGCGATACGTCGCTTGCGGTTCACGCTTCTGTGAGAGGAGCGGTATCTGCTTTTCCCCGAGCAGTTCCGCGATATTCGCGCGCGCAGTGTCGCGATCACAGCGCGAGAACTTTTCCTCGAAGTCCAGCACCCCTCCGCCTCCGCATCCGGCGTGACAGTTCCATGTCCCCTTGTCGATGTTCAGTGAAAAAGACGGAGTCCGGTCGTCGTGGAATGGACAGCGGATCTGCTGCTCGCGGTGAGTCGAGAGTCTCTGTCCGGGGAGACGGAGCTCGAAGTATCTGCGATTTGTCTCGGGAGTGAACTTCACTTCGTACCTCGCGCGGGTTTTTCGAGCTGTTCCAGACTTTTGCTTTTTAGAAGCGCGTCGACAGCGGGATTCGCTTTCAGAATGACAGCGGGAGCAGCGATCGCGACTGGCTTCGGACGCGGAGGGCCGGATGTGATCTCTGATTTGATCTGGAGCTGATCGAACTTCTCGCGTAGCTTCTTCATGCTGAGAACATTCGCACGCCAGAACTCGTCCCTTTGGGACCAGCGGATGATCGAAGCGATTACTTCGGGATCGCGCTGATCGATGCGGACCATCCGATCCGCGATCAGTCCCCAGCTCGATTCCAAGTTCGGGGGAACGCGAAAGTCTGGTTTATTCCGGAGGATCTCCGTGCGGAGCAGCGCAGCGAGCTTTTTCCCCTCGTCAGAGGGTTCCTTCGGAGAGTTCTTCTTCTCCTTCGTCGGCTCTGAGGGAAAGAGCTCCTCGTCCGAACGCTTTTGTGAGGACGAAGAGGTTTTTTCTGTTTCCGCTCTGCTCTGCTCTGTATCTGCTCTGCTCTTCTCTTGCATTGCTGCCAGCATGCTGGGAGCAATGCGCTTCGTCCTTTGAGCATTGCTGTCAGCATGCTCGGAGCATGCTGGGAGCATTGCTGTCGCATCCGACTGGGTTTCCTCCCATCTCTTCCGAGCTGCTTTCGTTGCCTGATCTGTTCTCCGCTCCAGTTCCGCGACGACAGACGCGCGCTCCACGAACATGAAGCGGTTCGCTCGTTTTCCTTCAGCGATGACGGGGAAGAAAGACGAGAGCGTCTTCCACGCGGTACGCATTCTCTCGTCGTCCAGTCGACATAAGCGCGCGAGAAGGGAGAGGTCGTCCGGGATGAAACCATCGAGCCACTGACGACAGAGAAGACGGAGCGCGGCTCCGAGCTCCTCAGTCGTCATCGCGTCCACGAGGGAGTCGGAGAGAAACTTCGCGGGATCGAGTCGAAACCATTCTGGTTTCTGGAGCCGCGATCCGCGTTTTCCGCGCGTAGAGTCCTCAGACATCTCTGTCCCCCTGAAGCGACATTCGTCCCGATCCGCTCATGCGCCCCTCAGTTCCCGGATCCATGCGAAAACTCGTCGGACGACGATCCAGTCGCGTCGAGTCCCGACAGCCGCGAGCTCGACGAGTGCACGTTTCAGTCGACGCAGAGCGGACGCGCGCTTCGGGTCAGTCCTGAACGGGTTCGCTCGGCTGGAGCTCATGATTCCGCTCCGACGCTCGCGAGCTTCCGAAGACGCTCGGATTCCTGAAGGAAGAAAGCGGACAGACGTCCATTAACGCTCCGCTCCGCTTCCTGTTCGAGCAGCGCGGCGATCCGACGTAGGCGGCGGGAAAAAGCGGGAACGTCGATGGATGACGGCGGGACGACAGCTTGGGGGGTTGCGGACTCTTGGCAGTTTTCTGTATGTTTCATTTGATCGATCTCTCCGATCACTCCGATTTGTTCTGCAACGAAGCCGCTCTCTTCCGGAGCGGCTTTGTTCTTATCCCGGAGGGGCTTCTTTCTCCACCATCTGTCTGACCCGCGCAGCTTGTTCTTCGACGATCCTCGCGGTCTCCCAAATCTCGCGAGCGAGTTCGAGGCTTTTGCTTTCGAGCGCAGAGGCTTTAAGCAGCGCGACACCGTGGTTCAATCGGGGGCCAGCTTGCTGGAGGAGTGCAGCAGATTCGCTCATTACGAGCGGAAGAGTCTCAAAAACGACGAACTCGGATAAAGCACTTTCTATCCGAGTTCGTCATCCGAGTCGCCTAAGGTGTGGTATCGAAAGAGAATTTAGTTTTTTACTTGAATGAACTCGGATGGAACTCGGATGCAGTTTCCGAGCTCATCCGAGTCCGCCAAACGAGATCGGGGATCGTTTTTGGCTCTAGGACTTGATTCGTTTCTCGACGTCGTACCGTTCTTTCAGCACTTTGTCCCGCCAGTACGGTATTTCATAAATTACGAGATAGTCGTCGCGGCATCCCTCGTCGATCCACGATTGTTTGGGACGAACATGCTCATCGTGAAGAGCTTGAAAGAATTCCTTCCCTTCGAGATGTTTGTTCTCCCGGATGATCCGGCGCCGTCGTGCGTCTTCATCTTCAGGCGTTTCTGAGCTCCCATCCCCTGATCCCGCGGCTTCCCGCTCCCGTTCCTGCCGTGCCAGCTCCCGACGTACGGCGTCCTTCACTTCGAGGCGCTCCCGTTCCCGTCGTTCACGTTCCTGCCGTTCGTTGTCTTCCTTGACCGCATCCTGTTCCTTCCGCAGCTTCACAGCATCCGCGATCCGCTCCAGATGATCCGCGAGGGGATGGTCGTACTCGGTAAAGAACACTGCCGTCTGTTCGCGCTCATCGAACACGGAACAGAGCTGTCCGATCGGAGACTGATCTTCATCGTCGGACTGCTCCGCGGACCACGGATCCGGGACGATCGTCCGGACGAACTCCTCCGGATCCGCTTCCGGAGTCCAGTCGTTCTCGATCGCGTTCGCGATCTCGTCGGGGGTGATCGCTTTCAGGGAGGGAAAGCAGTCGAGCAGTGACTCGCTGGAATCGCCGGCTAAGAATGAGCGAGCGAGCACATTCTGGGCGGAATCAGGACGACGCCGTTCCACTAAAAAAGCGGGAGCTCCCCGGAAAGGTTTAAGATCTCCCGCTCTCTGTGCGCTGAATCCGGCGTTCGAATTTCCGGATCTCCGCGCTACGTCGGGAAAGCGAGAAACACTCGCTCTCCCTCCGATCTCAAATCACTGGTTCGCGTCGTCCAGTGTGGATCGGAAATCTTCACTCGCTATGTTCCGGGATCCGCATCGGACTCCCCGCGAGAACGGACGCAAGATTCTCCGACATGGGGATCCGCGCACGTGGCTTACGCTCACCCTTCGAGATCGGCTTGGGAGCGGGATCGTTTTTCCCCTCTGAGATCACCTCGGGTTCCGACGGTTCGATCACGATCTCGTCGGGAGCGATCACGCGCTCCGCTGAATCCGAGCTGATCAGCATGTCCGCGGCAAAACGCGACACTTCCCAGACGTCTCCTTCGATCGCGTGTTTTCCGTAGCCCACGGAAACATCCCGAAGGATCAGGATTCTCATCGTCTTGGGCTGTTTCCTGCTGATTATTACCATTCGCGTTCTCCCTTCCCGTTCTGGCTTTACCCTTGGACTGCGCGATCCCTACTCACTCGCTTCAAGATCTCGCACAGAATTTTGCACACGCGAATCCCGCGGGATACCGGACTGCGACGTCGCAGAGCATGAACGCAGTCGCTTCGATCATTCCCTGCTGCTTGAGCGAATAGCCATCAATCAGCAATTCGAATCCGTCTCCCCAGAGTCCGAGCACGATCGTCTCCCACGCTCCAAAGATCAGCGGGGAAAGATTCGACCCTGCCCCCTTCGTGAGATTCTTCGGGAGCTGGTTCGTGACTCGCGCGGGATACCCCTCGACTCTGTCTTCATCATCCCAGACGGGAAGTGCTATCCCAGTTGAGCGAGCAGTCTTCTTGAGCAGGGACTTGATCGGAGCTGTCGTCGCCCATCCGAATCCCGCGAGCGTGTCTGCGTTCGCTGTCTCGACGCTCTCGCGCATCGCTGCGATGTCCGCGTAGGTGGGAATCGCTCCCGCTCCCGTGTCTCCCGCGAGAACGTACTGCTGGACGTTCGTCGTGTTCAGGATCCCCGTCGGCTGATTCGCTCCCGCTCCTGTCCCGATCAAAGCGGCAGCGTCGAGAGCGAGAGCGCAGTCCGTCGCGAGATCGCGCGTCACGACGATATCGATTTTCGCGGAGCTCGCGGACTGCGCGAGGAGCTGCCGGGAGAACGACGTCGTCGACTGATAAGTCTTCGGACTCATCGCGATCTGCGCGAGCGTCAAGTTCGAGTCCGCGACGTCGGATCCGGGATTCTCCGACACCCACGATCCCGTCGCTTTCCCCGTTTCCTTGGGGAATGCGACGTTCCCCTGAAGTCCTTCGAGGACTTCCGCTCCGAGCTCCCTCACGATCATGCGGTTATACAAATACTCGATGAACGATCCCGGTTCAGTGAAGACGAGCTCCTTCCCCTGATTCGTCGTTCCAGCGGTAAGCGGAGCTGCGCGCAGAGATGCGGGATCGATCGCGAGCGAGAACGGAACGAAAATTCCTCCGTGCCGCCTCGCGCTTTTCGGAAGACTCTTCTCGATCTCCGCGGAGACTTCCATCTCGAAGCAGTGGGATCCGTAGACACCCCCGTCTTTGTCGTGAGCGGCTGCGAGGATCGCGCGAGCGAGGGAATAGTCGCGAGCCTCGCGGGAGCTGAGAGAGAACTTCGAGCGGGATGCTGTTCTGGAGCTGACCATCGGGATGCCTCCGTTCCGGGAGCGACTGGAGAAGCCGCGGAGAGGACTACGTGTGGGAACGGGCAAACTCGCGATCGAGCTTCCCGAAGATGATAGGCTCAGCGCATCATAACGCCAGATCTGCGAACGGCAAAATTCGACGCGACGAACTTTTTATGCATTTTTAGACATGAGCTGCCGAACGTTCGCTTCCGATCCGAAGGAGTGCCCATGTCTAAAGCATGCATAAAAACAGCGTGAATTCTGGAGTTTGTTAGAATCTCGGAGATTGAAAACACGTAACTTATTGATAGTACAAGAGCGCGTTTTGTCCGCGCTGTACTACGACATCTGAGCAGCCATTGGGTGATGGCTGCCTGACGTTACTTTAGCTGTTTTTCGATGGCTTCAGTGACTTCCTTCGAATCGGGAGTGATGGCAGGCTCAAACCGCTGCACAATGTTCCCGTTGCGATCGACCAGGAACTTGGTGAAATTCCATTTGATATCGCCTGAAATACCTGCGCCGGTTTCTTTCGTCAGGTATCCGTACAGGGGCGCCTGGTCGTCTCCCTTTACCGAAATCTTGGCATACATCGGAAACGTCACGTTGTACTTGCGCGTGCAAAAGGTCTTGATCTCTTCATTCGTGCCGGGCTCCTGGGCGCCGAAATTGTTGGCCGGAAAACCAAGGATGACGAAGCCCTGTCCTTTGTACTTTTCGTAAGTCGCTTCCAACGCGCTGTATTGCGGCGTGTAACCGCATTGACTCGCCACATTCACGATCAGAATGACCTTCCCTTTGTACTCCGCCAGCGGGGCCGCCTTTCCTTCGATCGAGTTCAGTGTGAAGCTGTAAAGGCCGGAAGCCGCAATCAATGAAGTTGTCATCATCAGGATCACTCCGACTACCAGATATTCACTTGCAACGCTTGGAAGAGAGAGCTTCATGCAGTTCTCCTGTCGTGCTGATTCGTCCAGTGGGAAAGCGCACTCTGAAGATACGGGTACGTAGAACAACTGCGCAACTGAGGACTTGTAAAATCTTGAACTCCACAATGGCAGCGCGCAACCAAGCTACCCTTCTATTCGCTAATGGATCCGCGGCCCATGCTGATCTACACTCCGATTACCCCGCACAGTTCCTTCACCGCTGCTGCGCTCTTATCAAGCCCCGCTTTTTCGTCGGGCGTCAGCTTGATCTCGATGATCTGCTCGATGCCTTTTGCGCCCAGCTTCACCGGTACTCCCACGTACAAGCCATTGATCCCGTATTCACCCTGGAGATACGCAGCGCAGGGAAGGATCTTCTTTTTGTCTTTCAGGATGGCTTCGACCATCTCCGTGGCGGCAGCTGACGGTGCGTAGTAAGCCGATCCGGTCTTGAGATACTTGACGATCTCGGCTCCGCCGTCGCGCGTGCGTTGCACAAGCGCCTCCAGGCGGCTCTTCTCGATGAGTTCGGTGATCGGGATGCCGGCGACTGTGGAGTAGCGCGGCAGCGGCACCATGGTGTCGCCGTGGCCGCCGAGGACGAAGGCGGTCACATTTTCGACGCTGACCTTCAACTCGTCGGCAATAAAGGCACGGAAGCGGGCGGAATCGAGCACGCCTGCCATTCCAATGACCCGCTCGCGCGGGAATCCGCTGAGCTTGAAGGCCGTTTGTGCCATCGCATCCAACGGGTTTGAGACGATGATCAGAACACAGTTCGGCGAATACTTTACTACCTCACCGACTACGGACTTCATGATGCTGTAGTTGGTGTTGAGCAGATCGTCGCGGCTCATCCCGGGCTTGCGCGGGATGCCAGCAGTCACCACGACAATGTCAGAGTTCGCCGTATCCTTGTAGTCATTTGTCCCGTTGACGTAGGAGTCGCGTTTCTCGATCGGCATCGCCTCGAGCAGGTCGAGGCCTTTCCCCTGTGGCACACCCTCTATGATGTCGATCAGGACAACGTCGGCAAGTTCCTTCGAAGCGATCCAGTGAGCAGCCGTCGCACCCACATTTCCTGAACCCACAATGCTGACTTTCTTGCGCATGACAAGGCCTCTCTTGGCCACCGATGGTCACCGACCTGCACGGACAACAGTTACGGCTTATCCGTATGAATCCGCGAAAATCCGTGGCAAATGAATTTGAACCTACACGAAGACTCCCGCACTCATGTTCTCGATCATGTGTCCGGCGAATTCGCTGGTCTTGACCTTCATTGCTCCCGGCATGAGGCGTTCGAAGTCGTATGTGACTTTTTTCTGCTCGATAGTGCGCTCCATGCTGTGCTCAATCAGGTCAGCAGCTTCGTTCCAGCCCAGATGCCGGAACATCATTACGCCTGAAAGAATCACGGAGCCAGGGTTGATTACGTCTTTGTCCGCATACTTCGGCGCGGTTCCGTGCGTGGCTTCGAAGATGGCATAGCCGTCGCCGATGTTCGCGCCAGGCGCAATTCCCAATCCGCCGACCTGTGCGGCGCAGGCATCGGAAATGTAGTCGCCGTTCAAGTTGGGCGTCGCCAGCACGGAATATTCGTCCGCGCGTGTGACGACCTGCTGGAAGATCGAGTCGGCAATGCGATCGTTAATCATGATCTTATTCTTCCACGCACCCTTTCCGTGGGTCGGATAGATCGCGTCCAGCACTTCTTTCACTTCCTTCTCGACCGATTGCCGGAACGCCGGCGGAGCGAATTCCATTCCAGGTTCGACCATCTCGGCGTTCTGCGCGACCGAGAGATTCGGATTTTTGTCGTTGTTGTCCAGGATCCAACTCTCCCGCTCGGTCACGACTTTGTCGCGGAACTCTTCCGTGGCAAGTTCGTATCCCCACTTGCGGAAGGCGCCCTCGGTGAACTTCTGGATGTTTCCTTTGTGAACCAGGGTTACCGTTTTGCGGCCGGTCTCAAGTGCGTTCTGAATGGACATGCGAACCAGGCGCTTGGTGCCGGTAACGGAAATCGGCTTGATCCCCACGCCGGAATCGAGCCGAATCTGCTTCTTGCCGCCCTTCAGCATGTCCTTGTTCAGGAACTCAATCAGGCGGGCACATTCCGGTGTGCCTTCTTCCCATTCGACTCCGGCATAAACGTCCTCGGTGTTCTCGCGGAAGATGACCACGTCCATGCGCTCCGGGTGCTTCACCGGGGAAGGAACGCCCTGGTAGTACTTCACAGGCCGGACGCAAGCATACAGATCGAGGATCTGCCGCAGGGCAACGTTCAGGGACCGGATGCCACCGCCCACCGGCGTAGTCAGCGGGCCTTTGATCGCGACGCGGAATTCGCGGATCGCTTCGACCGTTTCGTCGGGCAGCCAGGTATCAAATTTGGCTTTAGCCTTTTCACCAGCGAACACCTCGTACCAGGCCACTCGCCGCTTGCCCTTGTACGCCTTCTCGACTGCGGCGTTGAAAACGCGCAGGGATGCCTTCCAGATGTCGCGACCGGTTCCGTCACCTTCGATGAACGGGATGATGGGATTGTCAGGGATCTCGTACTCGCCCTGGCGGTAACCGATCTTCTTCCCATCTGCTGGAACCGCGACACCGTTATACGAACCCGCCATCAAACCCTCCCTGACCAGGAAATTGCGCTTTAGGCTTTAAAAGTTGCCATTATAGAGAATTTGGACCAAACCTGCGTTCGCATGCCAACTCTTGTCTGAGTTCTGCGGCTGAGAGGAAGACAGCTGGCGATTATGTTTTTCCAGCGACTCCAAGGAGCCCATTGAAGGGGACTAGCAATTCTAGTCACTCCCACGATGATTCCAGTCACAAATCCTGATAATATCCCGCCGCTGTTGTGGGATAATTTCACCCGCCTGCCGGTAATCGTAGGCAGGTCATGGAGGATCTATATCGTGTTCTCATCCGTGCGCTGCCTGATTCTGTTCTCGCTCGTTAGTGCGCTTGGGTCATCAGCTGTGGCAGAGGGTTCGCATGAACGCACCGAGGTCGGCCATGACATCACCATCGGAGCGGACCAAACGGCGTCCGAAGCGACCTGTTTCGGCTGCAGCGTCCGGGTTCGCGGCCGCGTCGACGGCGACATTACCACCTTCGGCGGAAGCATCGTGATCGAGCGCGACGGGTTCGTCGGGGGCGACGCCACGGTGTTCGGAGGCGATCTCCGGCTGGATGCGGACGCAAAGGTCAAGGATGTTACCGTTTTCGGAGGACGCGTCCATCGTGATCCGCAAGCGGTGGTTGACGGCGACACCACCACCTTTGCCGGTGGCGCGGCCCTGTGGCTGTTCATCTTGTTCGGCTTGCCCTTCCTGTTTCTGGGAGCGATTATCGGACTTGTGGTCTGGCTCATCCGGAGATTCAAACGGCCCGCCCTTCCGGTTGCAGCACGCGTCTGACTTAGCTCACCAACGCCGGACTCCAAACGTCTTTCGCACGCCCAGGCTCATATAGCGGCCCCATGGACCATTGGTGCCCAGGTCGGCAACACCGAGATTTCTGTCCCTGCTGCCCAAGCGATCAAACAGAAAGTGCTGGGTCACTCGAAATTCGAAGCCTTTGCTGATATAAATCGCCGCTCCCCACGAATGCTCGATGCCGATTGCATCCCAGGACCAGGTGTAGAGCGTCTTCGGCACGTTCTTTCCGAATAAAAACGATGGGGCTCCCCACACCATGAAGCGTCGCAGTGGTCCGCGGCCGAAAGGACGCACTTCCAGATTCCCCGACAGCATGTAGCGCGCAAACATGTTGCAGGGAGCATTCGCTCCCCCATCGACATAGGAGTTTCCCGCGCACTGGTTCGGATCGATCTCATTGTGCGGCGGCGATAGATCGAATTGCGCCCACGCATAGATCATGTCCTTCGGAAAGAACATACGGTCGTCCGGACGAGCTTCGTGCCACACGCCCTCCGACCAGACTCCGCGAGAAGTATTGCCTGAGTTGATGCCTGGGGCATTCCCCGATGAGGTGGTCTGCGCCCCTGCCAACAAACCCAATACCGGAACGGCCAAGATCCAGATCCAGCTCTTCATTTCGCCTCCCAAGTTGAATAGAGCGCCACATTGTAAACTGCCACCTGGGCGATCCCTCGTGGCTGCTCTGATGACCCCAAGTCAGTGTTGTGTCGATGAGACACCGTTCAGAAAATCTCAAGCGCCTTCCAGAATTCATATCTCATACCGGGATTCTTCCATTCACTGTACGTGTAACGTCGTTTGACAACCTGTAACCTACCTGAAACAAAGGTCCTTTGGTTTGGTGCACCGATTGCAAATTGTAGTAATACAAAGAAACTAGGACCCTATGCCCCAAGAGATTTCAGTTTCGTACCAAGCCATCAAAAGCAAGGTCTATCGCCTGATCGATTCGCTGGTGGTAGGAGAAAAGAGCGAAGCCGAAGTGCAGGAATCGGTGCGCCGCTGGTGGTCCCTGATCCACCCTGCCGATCGGCCAATTGCTCAGAAGTATCTGTTGATGGTCTTGGGTCGCTCGAATTCCGCGCTGGATGCGATGAGCACGGAACTGCTCGCCGTCAGTGGCTGTGAACCGGCCCCGCCGCGAATGCCGGAAGCCCTGCTTCCGACCAAGCGCATGCGGTTGATGGAGCGCACGTTGAAGGAAAACTCGGTGCGCACCGCCATTTAATCCACTTCTTTCATTACAGTGTTCGCTATGCGGTTATGGGTACCGGTGTGCTTGTCCGCACGAAGCGTCAAAAGGCAATCCCTTGGGTTTTGGAACCGATCCCAGTTCCTTTTGTGACTTCCACACTTCTCTTGGCGATCGGCTCGACCATGTCGAATCCCCACAACTCCACTCTACAAAAATTCCTCTTCTTCTCTCTCCTTGCTCTTGAGCGGGTCGTTGTCGGCGATAATTCGACTCACCACCGCGCGCCGTATCTCCTCAAGGTCGTAACGCGGAAAGACAAGGATCTCCGGGCATATAAGTATCGCCAGTGCTTCTCCCGCAAAGTGTCCACAAGACCTTGAGGAGTAGCCACGAAAAAGGACTGCCACCAGGAGTGGCCTGAGTCGGGATTGTAGAGTTCGATGTGGAGTTCTTCCGCGAAAACCTCGGGATCGGCCGGCCCTGGGATCGCGTCAGTCTTATCGAAGTAGAGTCTCTTGATCTGAATTCTGCCGAGCGCAGGCTCGAAGGGCAGGGAGGCGGCGACTTCCTCGGCAGATGGAGGCCAAGCTTTCGGAATGGCATCTCCGTGCAGTGTTAGATCGGGCGGGCCGAACGGACTCGCGGGCGGTGTCGTCCCGCCAGCTCCTCCGACCCGTGAGCTCCATCTCCCGAGGGCAAGCAAGCCTCCGCCAACCATTACGAGAAACAATAATTTGAGAGCATCTTGCGGCGCGGTGGCGACGGCAGCAGGCATGGCTCTCGGAATTGTATCTTGGCCTAGACGGTTTCGATTGTCACCTTCTTCAGCACCACATCCTTACTCGGACGATCGTTACGCCCACGCGGGACTTTGGTGATTTTGTCGACCACATCCTGGCCCTCCACGACCTCGCCGAAGATCGTATGCTTGCCGGTCAGCCACGTGGTCGGTACCACGGTGATGAAGAACTGCGACCCGTTGGTGTTCGGGCCGGCGTTCGCCATAGCCAGCTTGCCGGGCTTATCGAACTTGTGCGGCGAGCCTTTGGTCTCGTCCTCGAACTGATATCCCGGGCCGCCGGTTCCAGTCCCTTGCGGATCTCCGCCCTGGACCATGAAGTCGGGGATCACGCGATGGAAAATCGTGCCATCGTACAGGCGATCGTTGGATTTTTTGCCGGTCGCAGGATGCTTCCATTCGCGTTTGCCTTCGGCAAGTTCGACGAAATTCGCGACGGTCTTGGGAGCTTCTTTGTCGAAGAGCCGGCAGACGACGGTTCCTTCCGTGGTTTCAAATGTGGCGTACATTCCGGGTTGACGAGTCATAAAATCCTTTCAAAGCGTCGCTGGTCGTTGGTCGTTAGCTTCCTTTTCGCTACGGGCAACCGCTCAGTTGCCCGCGATGCAGGCGGCTCTCTGGATACTACTTCGGTGTGGTTGCAGCCTTCGGGGTTGTGGCCGATGGTTTCTTTGCCGGGGTCGCTGTCGGTTTGGTGGCGCCGCCCGCCTTTTGAATCGTAATGTGATTGATCTTGATTGGGCGAAATGGCCGGTCATTCGCATCGCGGCTCATCGACGCGATCTGTTTCACGAGGGCAACCGATGGCTCATCGCATTGACCGAAGATCGTGTAATGGCCATTGAGGATCTGTCCCTGCTGTCCGGTGAAAGCGACTTCTGTGATAAAGAACTGGGAAGTATTCGTGCCCGGCCCTGCGTTGGCGTAGGCAAGTCGCCCCGGCTTGTCGAAGAGCAGGTCGGGCGAGGTCTCGTTCTTGAAGGCCTTGACTGGATCGGGACCCGAGCCGGTTCCCGCGGGGTCTCCACCTTGGATCATGAATTGCGGAATCACACGATGAAAAATCGTGCCATCGTAAAGCGGCACGCCATGCTTGCTGGCTCCCATCGGGCTCTTCCAGTCTTTGGTCCCAGTCGCGAGGCCTATGAAGTTCGCCACTCCAATGGGAGCTTTGTCGGGGAACAATGTACAGGTCATTTTGCCGGCCGTTGTATCGATGATCGCTGTGGGCTGCGCTGCTGATCCTGCAGACGCGGCAGGCTTCGCCGGGGCAGCCTGCCCGAACGACACGGAACCCACTAATGCGACAATTCCTAAGGCTACGAGTGCGTTACGCATGGATTCTCCTTGGAAGCGATGCGTGAAAGTTTCGAATGAGCGCAACGTTGCATTGTACGACAGGCACGCCGCTTCCGCTCAACCGCACTGTCATCCTGGGTCGCGTTCTTTGCGCCGGAGGACCCCGCAACAGAGCGTGGCGGGACTTCATAGGTCCTCTGCCGCGAACGGCGCCGGTCAGGATGACAAGGCAGTTTATTTTGAGCTCGCGGCCTGCATCTCGTGGCTTATGCGCTCCACTTCGCGAAACACGCGCATCAGATTGCCCCCTAGAATCTTGTGAATATCTTCCGCGGAGTAGCCGCGGTCGAGCAGTGCCTGGGTGATCTTGGGCAGATCCGCCGCCGAGTCGATCCCTTGCGGAGTGGCTCCGCTGACGCCGTCAAAATCCGACCCGAGCCCAACGTGATCCACTCCGGCGACCTTCGCGATATGGTCGATATGGTCAATCAGGGACTTGAGCGGCGGGCGCGGAATCTTCGCGATCCACTCGCGCTCGATGCGGTCGAGTTCGATGTAGTTTACCTCCTTGCCCTCAGCCTTTTTCTGGTCGATGTATTTCTGCCGGGCGGCTAACGCATCGGCCCGCTGGGCATCGCTGGCTTTTCGGAAGTTTTCGTCGATGAAACCATTGAAGAAGTTCACTTGCACGACTCCACCGTTTTTCGTCACGGCTCGCAACATGTCGTCGGTCATGTTGCGAGGGGCATCGGTCACGGCGCGCGCCGAAGAGTGAGAGGCAATCACCGGGGCCTTGGTGGTCGCGATCGCATCCCAGAATGTCTTGTCGGCGACATGCGAGATATCCACCATCATACCTAGCCGGTTCATCTCTAGAACGACCTGCTTGCCGAAATCAGTGAGTCCGTTGTGGTGCTCGACCTTTGGATCGTTGATGTCACCTGAGGAGTCGGCCCATTCGTTCGTGTTTGACCACGAGAGTGTCATATAACGCACGCCGAGGCGGTAGTAATCGCGCAGCAGATGCATATCCGCCTCGATCGAGTGACCACCCTCGATTCCCATCAGGGCTGCCAGTTTGTGCTCGCGGTGGGCACGCTCAATGTCCGCAGTGGAGAAGGCCATCATCATGCGGTCGCGATGGCGGGCCGCCTGCTCGTACACAGAATCGATCAGATCGAACGTGTGGCGTGCAAAGTGGCCTTGATTGGTTTCGGGCTCGACCCAGATGGAAAAGAACTCCGCGCCCAGATTTCCGCGGCGTGCCTTGTCGAGGCTGATATGGCCAATGTCGTTCGCATCCGTCGAGCCAATGTCGAACCCTTCATCCAGAAACCGCTGGGGTGTATCCGCGTGGGTATCGATGACGAGAGCTGAGTTGTGAATCTCTTGAGCGCGCCGGCTAACGGTGATTTCTGAAGTTGTTTGTGCAACAGCGATGGAACACGTCAGGGTGATTGCGAGAAATAGCTTTGTGATTGTGGCCATAGGGCGTTCAGCAGGATTCTGATTGTATAGGCTCCGCTTTAGGCTGACAAAAATCGGAACCACAAGACCCACAAAGGACATGCAGGACGCCCGGGTCAGTTCGGAATGGCCAGCGCGGCGAGGGCGTGTTCGAGGCATTCCTGTAATGCCCGATCGGTATCGATTACCGTCTTGGGCGCGAGGATCTCCTCGAACCGGGATCTTACTCGAAGGTAGAGCGAGTAATCGCGATTCACGGCCGGATGCTCACCGCGATCCGAGTCGGCCTCCAGTCGTTGTCTGACAGTCTCATCCGAGCAGATGCATTCGAGAATACGCCAAGGCTGGTGCAGGGAACCGGCCGCCGAGACTGCATTTTCGATCTGGTAGCGGCGCGAAAACGTGCGGCCGTCGAGAAAGATCATTTTGTTGGGATCGCGCGCTAGCAGATAACCCGCCGTCTGCAGCATCAGTTCCTGACAGAAATCGTCTTGCCGCGTGGAATATTCGATTTCTTCCGGAGTGAACACTGCATGGCGGAATTCGTCCTTGCCCAGCACGCGGCCTGAGGTCCGCATCGCGAGTTCACGGGCGAGTGTCGACTTGCCGGTCCCGGGAAGACCAGCCATCAAAATAATCATGAGCGAGATGGTAAAGCAGCCAAGGGATTCAGGCTACTTTGAAGCCTTTAGAACCTGGATGTTATTTCGATCCGCCGCCGAGAGCGACTTCGGTCTCTGTCGCAGGAGTGGTTTGCGGCTTATCCTGCTCGGGGCGTTCCATGGGGATGATGGTCTGGGTTTCGCGCCACTCGGAGTAGTGTCCGCTGACCATGATGTGGAAGCACCAGTGCCGCCGCTCTTCCTCCGGTTCCACCAGGCCAAGCGACTTCATATAGAACAGATAGTGTTCCATCCAGCGCACTTGCTCTTTGTTCAGGCCCCGGCGTTGCAGATCCACAGTGACCCCGGCCAGATGGGAAGAAGCAGTGTCGCCCTCAGCGGGAGCGGCGTTGCGATTATGGCGTCGCAGCTTCTTCTGAACCTTCACCGTTCGCACCGCCGAGTTGACCTGAATCTGCTCGTGGAAGCGATGGTAGTACGCCTGGCTCAGATCGTCGACAAAGTCGCGTGTCCACGGACGGCAATAGCGGCGCGAAGGATCGAGCGAGTGTTCAATCCGCAACGTCTCGCCCGGAATGATCGGCACCAGCGATCCATCCGCTTTCAAAGCCTCGAGTTCTGTTTCGTCCTGAATACGCGGCAGTTCAAGTCGATCGATTTCCGCATTCTGAATCAGAAGCGATTCATGAGAAGGCTTGAACATCGGGTGCCAGCGCAGCCAGCGGAAATGCCGATGGGAGCGCTGTGGAGTCGCGTGGTGCACCGCGAAGGCGGTACCCGACATTGCGCTGCAGATGAATGCGAGAACTGCAACCGCCGCGAATTGGGCTCCGAATACTCGTCTCACGAAGTGGCTTCCGTGTGGAACAGATGTCTTGCGACTCCGTTCCCTGCAAGGTGCGGTTATTCTAAGCCATGCTGTCAAGTGGACCAACCTGATCCAGCGTGCTGCCCATTACTTGGGTACTCAGGCACTCCGCTCCAACGAATGATTACTGCTTGTTACTCATTCCCGAAAACCGAAGGCCCGAGGATTCTATCGGCAAGCGAAGGGCCAATGATTAGCTTTCGTGAGCCTTTCTATGTGGGCTGCCAGCTATAACTTGGCGCGACTTGGATGTACACCCCCGCTCGACGGGTGGTCAGAGTGACAAAATTTAGCGCCGCAACAGGTCACCGAATGCCTGTTTTATGACCTGCCCGCCGACCTCGGAAATGGACTTGGTCAGCGGAATGTCCTTGGGGCATACTTCGACGCAGTTTTGCGCGTAGCCGCATTCCTGGATGCCGCCATCGCCCATCAGCGCCGCCAGACGCTCACGCTTCAGCGCCTTGCCCGTGGGATGGGTGTTGAACAGTCGAACTTGTGCGATGGTTGCCGCCCCCACGAAGCCGGTGTCTTCATTGAACTGCGGACAGGCCTCCATGCAACAAGTGCAGGAGATGCAACGCGACAACGGATAGGCCGCTTCCTGGTCTTCAGCGGTCATCCGCGGGCCGGCGCCGAGATCGTAGGTGCCGTCGATTGGAACCCAAGCCTTTACCGCCTTCAGGTTCTCGAAGATTACGCTGCGATCGGTCGCCAGATCGCGCACCACCGGGAATTTCGAAAATGGCTCGAGCCGAATCGGCTGTTCCAGTTGATCGATCAGAGCCGAGCACGCCATGCGCGCCTTGCCGTTGATCAACATGGCGCAAGACCCGCAGACTTCCTCCAGGCAATTCGAGTCGTAGGTGATGGGCGTGGTGGCCTTACCGTCGCGCGTGACCGGGTCGGCGGCGATGTCCATGAGCGCCGAGATCACGTTCATGTTCGGCCGGTAGGGAACGGAGAACTCCTCCCAATAGGACTTCCCATTGGGAGTCAGTTGACGCTTGATTTTTAAGATGACGGATTTATCAGCCATTCGCGATTAACCTTCAGCAATTAGCGCTTCGTTAAAAACATCACTACCGGCACGGCCGTAAATCGTGCCCTTCCCGGTGAACTCGTAACCTCGCGCCAGCGCACCCTGCATCAGAGGCGATCGTTAATACTTCCTAGCCCGCGGCGGAATCAGTGATACATCCACCGGTTCGAACTCAAACTTCGGTTCATCCGCATCCGGAGCGAAATACGCCTTCGTGGTCTTTAGCCAGTTCTTGTCGTCGCGATCCGGGAAGTCCGGCTTGTAGTGGGCCCCGCGCGATTCATCCCGCATGCGTGCTCCCTGCGCAACGACCCGCGCCAACTGCAGCATGTTGTAGAGCTGCCTCGCGAACACGATCGTGGTATTTGCCCATTGCGTACGGTCGCTCAGGTTCACCTTGCGGAAGCGCTCCAGCAATTCGACCAGCTTTACGTCGGTCTGCTGCAGGTTCTTGTTGTAGCGGATGACCGTGCAGTCCTTGGTCATCAGGTCGCCCAATTCACGCCACAACTTCACAGGGTTTTCATTGCCCTCGTTCTTCATCAGCAGGGCATTGCTTTCCTCCTGGCGCTTCTTCTCGCCTTCGAAGTGTCCGTTGCCGTCCGTCGAGCCCTGCAGACCGCAGGCATACTTAACCGCGTTCGGACCAGCGATGGCGCCACCATAGATACACGAAACGAGCGAGTTCGCGCCGAGACGATTTGCACCGTGATATTGGTACTCGCACTCGCCCGCTGCGTATATGCCCGGAATGTTCGTGGCCTGCTTGTAATCGACCCAGAGCCCACCCATGGTGTAATGCATGCCCGGAAAGATCTTCATCGGTGTGTCGCGCGGATCGTCGCCGACGAACTTTTCGTAGATTTCGAGAATGCCTTCCAGCTTGCGATCGAGAATCTTGCGGTCAATATGCGTCAGATCGAGATAGACCATCGGCTTGCCATCGATGCCAAGGTTGTACTCATAGACGACTTTGAAGATGGCGCGGGTCGCGACATCACGCGGCACCAGGTTGCCGTACTTCGGATACCACTCTTCGAGGAAGTACCAGCGTTCACTCTGCGGGATCGATTTGGGGTCACGCGTGTCGCCCGCATTCTTTGGAACCCACACACGACCGCCCTCGCCGCGAGCCGACTCCGACATCAGGCGGAGTTTGTCCTCGCCCGGGATCGACGTCGGATGTACCTGGATGAACTCCCCGTTGGCGTAATAGCAGCCCTGCTGGTACAGAGCCGACTGCGCTGAACCGGTGCAGACGACCGAGTTGGTCGATTTTCCGAAGATCGCTCCGATTCCGCCGGTCGCGATGATGATCGCGTCGGCCGGGAAAGTCCGCACCTCCATCGAGCGCAGATCGATGGCGCAGATGCCGCGACAAACGCGGTTTCCGTCGAGCACGGCCGAGAGAAACTCCCAGTGCTCGTATTTTTTTACTTTGCCCTCGGACTCGTAGCGCCGTACCTGCTCGTCCAGCGCATACAGAAGCTGCTGCCCGGTAGTTGCGCCGGCGAAAGCTGTGCGGTTGTACAGGGTTCCACCAAAGCGGCGGAAGTCGAGCAAGCCCTCCGGCGTACGATTGAAGGGCACCCCCATGCGGTCGAGCAGATCGATGATGCCCGGCGCCGCATCGCACATGTCTTTAACCGGTGGCTGATTGGCGAGGAAGTCACCGCCATATACCGTATCGTCAAAGTGCTGCCAAGTGGAATCGCCCTCGCCTTTAAGGTTCTTGGCGGCGTTAATGCCGCCCTGCGCGCAAACCGAGTGCGACCGCTTCACCGGGACGATCGAGAACAGATCACATTGTCCGCCCATCTCGGCGATCTTGATCACCGCCGAGAGTCCCGCGAGCCCGCCGCCGACTACGATGATTCTTGGAGCTGCTGCCATGATTGCCTTCAATGAACCTGTGTGAAATTCCTGTCGTTAATCTCACCTTGATCGTACGGCTGCTGGGGGTGTGACCGGAACGACGTCAGACTAGCCAGGCCCACGCCGCTCAGAAGCAAGAAGAGAGCCAGGCAAAGTGCTAAAAATCGCTTCTGCGCCTTGTCACCCGAGATGATTCCCCACTTCGCGGCGAACAACCAGATCCCATACGCGAAGTGCCACGAAGCCGCGATCAGACCCACTACGTAGAAAAGAAACAATGGAGTCTGAAACACCTCGTGCTGCACCTTGCCAAAAGAAAGATCCGGCCGCAGGTGCAGGTCAGACCCAAGAAACCGCATGGTATACACGTGCCAGGCGATGTAGATGAATGCGATCGCGCCGGTCCAGCGCTGCAGCGTGTACATCCAGTTACCCGACCAGGGATATGAGACCGTGTTCGATTCTCCGCGGTACCAGATATAAAAGCCATAAAGCGCGTGGTACGCAATCGGCAGCCAGATCCCAAATAACTCGAGGAAGAACACCAGCGGCAGATTCGCCAGAAAACTGACCTGGCGGGCGTAGGCAGACGGCCCACTCTGTCCAATCGCAGTCGAGTTCGAGATCAGGATGTGCTCGAAGAGAAACGCACCGACGGGAATGATTCCGGTCAGCGAATGCAGCCTGCGAAGTACGAAGGATATCCCTTGACCAGCCCGCAACGGAGCCACGCCATGCGCAAGAACGGGAGCAGAAGAACTGGCGGACGCCACAGAAGCTCCTTGTGAACCCCAGTATGACAAAAGAACCTTTGATTATCTGGCGTGAGAAGAATGGAAGTCAAGGAACAGTGGCCAGTGTAAGGACAGCCGCCTCGGCTGTCCGTCGAGCGGAGTTCGCCTAGCTCTTGCTCAGAGACTCAATATGACTCCCTAGCTCTGGGAACGAGTCCACGACAAGATCCGCGCCGGCACTCAAAAGCGTCTTTCGATCGAAAGTGGTTGTGATCGCCACCGTGAAACACCCGGCGGCCTTGCCCGCGCCCACTCCGGCAGTCGAGTCCTCAATCACCCAACACAGTTCCGGCTCCAGCCCAAGGTCTCGCATGGCGACTTGGAAGATCTCCGGATCGGGCTTGGAGCGTTGAAACCTCTCGGTGTCGACGATCGATTGAAAACAATCCTCAATCCCCAGTATGCGCAACGCCGCTGCTCGATTGCGTGGCGTCGCCGAAGTGGCTAGTGCCAGCCGCAACCGGGTCGCCGCCCAGTGCACAAATTGGCCCGCTCCATCGACCGGCTGGAGTTCATGCTCGATCTGTTCGTAGAACTCCTTCTTCCGCTGCATGACACGCCCGGCCTCAGATACACGGCCACGGGCTTGCAGTACTTCGGGCATCATGGTGCGATCGGGGCGTCCCTTATAGCTGTCGTAGACTTCCTCTGGCAGAACAATTCCGATCTCGGCAAAGGCGAGTTCCTTCGCCCGCTTGTGGAGCGGCTCGGAGTCCACCAGCACGCCGTCCATATCAAAGATCAAAGCTTCTGGATGTCGCATCGTCTTTTGCGGATTAGATTATGTGATCGGCCATTCGCTTCTCGCACCATTCCAGAAACTGCCGGAAAGCCGCTCCGCGATGGCTGTACTTCGATTTCTCCTCTGCGGAGAGCTCTGCGAATGTCTTCTGAATGTCGGAAAAATAGAACAGCGGATCATATCCGAACCCGTTGGCTCCCCGTGGCGCATCGAGGATGATTCCTTCGGCCACTCCGCGAAATGTCTGCAGCATTTTGCCGTTGCGAGCCGCTGCCAGCACACATACGAATCGCCCGGTGCGTTGCTCCGAAGGAACACCCTGCAACTCGCGCAGGACACGCGCATTATTTTCTTCATCGTCGGTGTTGGCGTCGGCAAGATGCGGTTGGTCCGCCGCGTAGCGGGCCGAGTGTACTCCGGGAGCGCCGTTCAGGGCATCGATCTCCAGCCCGGAATCGTCGGCCACCACGATCTCGCCCGGGACATAGCGGCTGTATTCTTCGGCTTTCTTGCGGGCGTTCTCTTCGAACGTGTGGCCATCTTCGACGACCAGCGGGAGGGACGAGAAGTTCGGGATTCCGGCAGTCTCGATTCCGTGCAGGGCTGCGGCCCCGGCGAAGTCCCGCAGTTTGCCCGGATTGGATGTGGCAATCAAAACTCGTTGCATAGAGAGTCATCACCAAGGGTGCCCCATTTCTTGCGCTTTCGCGAGAAGTGGGAACTACCGAGCCGCAACTTGGCAAGTAGCAGGACTACGCCGCTCGTCGCCTCCACATTGCGCAGGAAATCAGACCTGCCGCCGTCAGAATCGAAATCCACCCTCCTCCTGCCCGATCCCAGGTTCGTACAAATCGAACCTCCACGTGATTCATTCCCGCCGAAAGCGGGACTAGCATCTGCCCGGTGCCATCACGGGCGGTTGTCTCCACCTCGCGCCCATTTACGAACGCTCGCCACGCAGGATAGCGGAAGAGTCGCAGAGCAACCTGGTCCGCCGCAGACACTTGCACAGTAAACGACTTCCACTCAGCATCCCAGTGAAGAACATCGATCGCGGCATGCGCCGGCCCCGCCACCGTCACCTTACGGGCGTTCTTGTCGATAGCGGACGGATCCGCGCCCAATGGCGTGTATTCATCAGTGCCTTCGTACCCGACTCCCGTGATCACATTGTCCTTCATCTCCCGCAGGTCCGCGGCCGTGTCCCACCACGGGGCTTGGATGTAACGCCATCCTAGAACGACGATCAAAATCGAGGCTGCGCAGATCGCAGTTCGATGCCGCCAAGATCGAAAGGCGACGGTCACGAAAACGGTAAAAATCATGCTCAGGCAGAGGAGCCAGCGCCAGGGGAATTGCATGTATTGCAGCTTGGGGAAAAGGTTCCACGCGAACAGCGACACGGGAATCATAAGAATGCAGCAGGCCAGCGCCCAGACAGAGAAGGCCTTCCAAAGCTCGCGCCTCTCCTCACGCCATAGTTTGCCAAGGATCACGGCAATCAGAATCACCACAACTTCCAGAACCGCAATCCAGGAAACGATGCGGTTGAATGCATCATGGTCCGCGTCGGTCGTATGGACGAACAGAAAATTGTCCACCGGGCGAGACCCCGCTGAGACCGCGTTGGCGATCTCCACCCATCGCTGTTCATAAACCGCAGGCAGCAGGTAGAAAGCAGCGAGGCCCGCGCCCAAAACGATTGCCAGGACGCCAGTCCATGCGATCCTTAAGGATTTCTTTTTCCAGGCAAACCACAGGATCAGCAGCGCGAGGGAGTAATGAATCATCACCGCGGCCGGAGCATTGATAAGCCATGCTGCAGCCAGAACCATTCCAAGCGGGATCGTGGTGCGACGCTCTCCCTCCGCAGCTTTCCACAAGAGCAACACAAGCAGAGGCACCAGAGAACTCGCCAGCAGCTCCGCGAGAGCGCTGCGCCAGTAAACGATCACGAGGTGGTAGGGATTGACGGCGTACAAAGTTGCCGCGAAGATAGCATCACGTTCAGCAAGCCAGCGCCGCGCCAGCAAGAACATCGAAATTCCCGCCAGCATAAGCACGAGCCAGATGTAGACAGGAGAAGCAATGGTCCACGGAAAGAGTGCACCGATTATGCCGCCCAAAGTCCATGAAACCGGTGGATAGAAAATGAATCGCGGCTCACCAAAACCAGAGTGCGCCAAAGATGCCCAATGTGGATAAAAGATCCCATGCTTCCATTGAGCCAGCACTTCCAGCCAGGAGTAGAGATGAAATTCGACGTCGTGCCCCGATGGAGTGCCGAAGTGAAGGAATGGGATTTCACAGGCCATCACAGCCGAGGCGATCGCGACGAGTGGTTTCCACCAGAGGCCGGGGGCTTGCTGAGATTTTCGCGAGTGAGTGGTCGAGCCCGTGCTTCCCAGAGTGTCCTCTCGGACGAAGAAATTCAACGACGCAACTGAAAATTCAGTCGCTCCAATTTAACCCAGATTTAACACTGCTGAAACCATCGCGCAATCCGAAGGCGCTACCTTACTCGCATTGGGGTGGAACAGACCGCGAAGAATTGAGGGATCCGCACCAGAGACGGGGTTCGGGTTCTTCGATTCTTCGTATCTAGCCCCCGTCAAAAAAGCCTCTCGCACGCCTGGACACCTCGTTGGCCCCTGTTAGCTCCCCAGCCCACACTCCATTCCCTCCGTGACAAACCTGACCCGGGAGGCTTTTATTTAGTCATGGGTCGTCAGCCGTTCGCCTGACACGCAGAGCACCGCCGCTGCCCTGCGCACAAGAGCGTAATGTTGGTTTTAGCGAAATCGCGGAAACAAACCCGAGCGCCGCCGGCCAACTTCAAGCCAACGACTAATGACCAACGACCAACGACGGTTTAAACCGAAGCAACGTCCTGGGGATTGCGCTGGTGCTGCAGTTCGGTGAGGAATTCCTGTTGCTGTAGGCAAGCGCCCCGACGCAAGAGTTCGAGCAAAGGATCTTCCATCTCTTCGGCTGCGTCTGCGGCGGTTTTATCGGCGGGTTCGAATTGTGTGAGATCCGCAACCAGAGCTTTAGGAGATACACTTAGCTCCGGCTGAGCACTTGAATTCTGTTGCAGGAAGGTGATGAGACTTGCGACCTGCGCTCGCTGCTCGGATGTGCGCGACGGAAATTCCACCCCCATTCCATGTCCGGGATGAGTGACACGGACCATGCCGTCGGTGTGAACCTCGAGCTCGTTGGCTTTCACACAGAGATCGACCAGTGCGCTCTCGGGAAAGGGCGCATCGGTTCGAACGTAGCAGCCGCCCAGACTCAAATCCGTCAGCTTGCAGTCAGGCACGGTTTCGTCTTCCGTAGCACCGGCCCCGGCGGCAGCGGCTTTGAGCCAGCCCCTCAGTTGCTGTTTGACCTCTTCCTGTACATCAACAAAATGAACGCCCGTCTGCCCATTCGGATTGGCCCACACTACTTGGCCGTGACCTTCGACCACTACGGTTCCATCTGGCAATTGAAAGTGAAAGGCCATCAGCGAACCAGGAGTTTGCGCTTCGGCAGTGAGCACGTCCATCCCGGTTTCAGAGAGATCCAGCAGGATACCGTCGACTTTCCGTGAATCCGGCAAGGTGATTTCCACCGCCGCCTGCACGGGCACGCGGAAAGCTCGGCGCCGTTCGCGTGTGAGCAATGCAGCCGCGGCGCGTAGCCCGGCCCGCGCCGCATCTTCGGAAATTGGCTTGTAGAGAACGAAGTGGGCTCCTCCACTCAGGATCTGCCGGACTTTCGCTGTGTCGGCCACCAGCGCCACGGTCAGCGGTCCGGTCCCCAGTTTCTTGGCTTGGAGCAGGACATCTTCGGCAACCTTCTGGTCGTCAAAATCGACGATCAGCGTGTCGAACTTCTGCTGCTGGATGCGGGCCAGGGCAGTTTCGGGATCGCTGGACCGGTCCGTAGCAATGCCGAAACCGGACAGAACTCTGCCCAGTACGTCCGCCGCCGAATCGTCACTCGAGACCAGCAGTGCCTGAAGATTCATAATCGATCAAAATGTCCGGGGTCCCACTTCCGGATCCGTGTTTACGGCCAACGGGGCGCCGCAGGGCGCGACGGTTTGGATGCCGTTGAACCCCCGGAACTGGCGCCAGCTTTCGCCGCCAGGGCATCCGCCGAGCTGGCATCGTCGACCTCTGCCAGGACAACGTTGTCTTCCTCGTCGCTCTCGGCCAGCAGCGGTGCGACTTCCCGCAGCTTTTCCGCAGCCTGCTGGAGCATTTCAATCTGTTTGCCAAGTTGGGCGTATTTCGCCTGCTTCTGCCGCAGGACCTCGTGAATGTCCTTCATACCACCCCCTGTTGGCAATTTAAGAAGCGGGGGGCAGGCCGGTCAACGGTAATCCAGAACCGTCGATTACTGGGGTAATGGACTCTCGGAACCCTCCAAGGGGCTACTTGAAGCAAACAAAAGCCCCGCTCGGATGAGCGGGGCGGAAATGATTGGGGAGTAGAGTTCGCTATGCCTTCAGCTTACGCCGGACTACGCCAGCCAAGCCGACCAGGCCGGTACCCAAGAGTGTCAACGAGCCGGGCTCGGGAACTACAATATTTGTGTCCCCGCTGGAGATCAGCGTCGACCCGGTGAAGAAACCCTTGCCCGTATTGATAGTGATCTGAATAGTTGCGCCGAACACCGTTGCGCCCGTATACCATGTCCCGGTCAACGCGCCGCTCAGCGTGTAATTGTGCGTACCATTCGCCAACGTTACCAGGGTCCAGGTGACTGGGCCGGAGAACGTCCCACTGAAAATCGTACCGTTGTGAACCCCGTTGGTTCCGTTGCCGGTGATCGTGAAAGCTCCACCAGCATCAAAGGTGGCGCCCATTTGCAGGCTTCCCCCAGATTGCATACCGGCCGTTGAGAATTCCAGAGTTCCCAAGTTGCCTGTGATCATAGAGCCGTTGACACCCATTACAGCCAACGTGGAACCGCTCAGGCTTAACCCTGCGCTGCTGCCACTCAACGTCCCGCCTACGTTCGTGAAGTCGACTGAACTACTTGCGAACGCCGCCATCGGCAGCGCCAGAGCCAGCAAGAACAGCAGTGCAAATCTCTTCATGACTACCTTCCTCCCACAGATCAGTGAACTCTATATGTTCTTGATTTCTTGCAGCCCCATCACTGCAAGCTGAAGCGCTGGCCAGAGTGAACTATCCCGTACTGCTCCTTGCATGCAAGCCTCCAAATTCAATGATTTTGTAAGATGATGAAACTGAATGCTTTATGTTTGCATTGATCGATCTAAGAAAAACCGGTGAGTGCAAACTAATGCACACAGAATCAACTTTGTTGCGCCTCAGCAGGTTCCAGACGTCTACAGTGAAGGAGTTAATTGGTGGTGGCTTACCCCGTCAAGGAAGGCAGACGATCCCCTGCGCCCAGCAGGAAGATCGCTCCCACCACGATGCTGTACGCCGAAGTCACAAGCGTCAGCGCGCGAAGTGCATTGGGGTGTGCCAGGCTCGCGGAAAACAGTCCGGCGGCCGCCGCGCACATGAGCGTATTCATTACCAGCAGGCCGAGGATAAACATCAACAGGCCGACCAATCCCGCTACCCCTCCTAGACTAGCGGCCGCGAGGAACAGCGACACTTGCGTGAACGTCTCGGCTCCCAGTCCGTGGACCACTCCGACCAGAAACGTCGAGGTTGTCCCATAGCCGTTCTTGAAGACCTGCGGAGCCTCCACCCTCGCGCCGCCGAAGACGCGAGTCAGCTTCCAATACACCCACAGTAGCCCGTTGATAAGCAGCGTGATCCGCGTCCTTGGGGCGTGGCTGTGGGCACCGGGACGGAAGAAGGTCCCCAGCACGTACAAGCCGAGCAACATCAGCGTCCCGCCGACAAGGCGCTCAGCCCAGACGTCACTCGCGACGGGCAATACCATGCGGAAGGCTATGGCCGCGGTACCTAGCACTGCGACGGTCGTCGCATGCCCTGCGACATAGAGCAATCCATAGCGCATAGCGTCCCGGGGTCGGGACTGCACGCTGGTGATATCCGTGATCGCGGCGATGTGATCGTAGTCGAAGCCGTGGCGGAAGCCGAGCACTGCCGCACCAAGCAGGACCAGCCGCACATTGGTGGGATCTACCATTGGATCAGGATTCGATGCCTCAGGTCAGCGTCGCGACCTTCGTCGCGTCTTGTCGCTTGTTCTCCGGAACTGCACCGAACCTGTAGGCTAGCACACTCGCTGTTGCGCGTAGCGGACACTACACAGGATCTTTCTTGGCGGTTGTCTCGAGTTGATCGATGAGTTCGCGCAGCCGACGCGAAAGGATCGAAGCCAAGGAACGGTAGAAACGCGATCCCAGATGAGGGAATAGCTCGAACAAGGATTGCAGTGTAGGACGGTCAAGGTAATAAACCGCCAGCGGTCCGCTGGCGACTACGTCGGCCGTCGCCGGCAGGTCGTCCAGAAAAGAAACCTCGCCGCAAACATCTCCGGGAGCGATCTCCCGTGCCTTGCTATGCCCGGCAAACTGCACCGATGCCGTCCCTTTCACCAGCACGTAAATCCCGTGCGTTCTTTTTCCACGGTACACAAACTGCTCGCCTGCCTTGAACTGCATGCGAGTCGCTTTGTCGGAGATCAGGGCCCAATCGTTCGCCGTCAGATAGCTGAGCCCACTCTTGGCTGACAATAGTACGTCAATCTCCTGCTGATGAGCGTCTTTCGGCATGGCGCGCGCTGGCTCGGTCACCCGGAAATTCCGGAACCACTTCACAAACAACAGGGCTGCCAAAAGATTAGCAGAAACACCGCTCTACGGGACAGAAGCCACAGGGTGAGGCCTCAACTCGGTAATTGCGGTGATAGCCGCGCAGACCAGGGGAAGGCCGCACGGTGCCCACGACTCGGCCACCATAACACACGTTCAGCCATGCAGGTTGAGGCGTGGCGCCGCCTGAACCATTGCGTGTTGCTTCGGCTGCGTCTGATTCGTGCCGAAGGTCTTGGGCTGCGTCACGGCCATGTAGCCGCCTTGAGCGTTGGCTTGCTCCAGACGCCGCAGAAACGCACTCTTCTGACTCTCTTCATAGCCATAGCCTCCGAGATCCTTGTTCCTCCGACCGGCAACGATGTCGCCAATGATGGCCTGCGCGTCCCTCTCCGACACAAACGGATAGTTGACCGCGATGCTGAACCGCAGAATGGTCCGGTCGTCCTGGCTGAGATTTGGCGTCTTGGTGACAAAAGCGTTGATCGCGGCGGTAGAAGCGCGAATCCCGCCCAGTTGCGCGTGAGCCACGGTAGACGGAGTGAGTATTTTCGTCACGTGATTCAGGTCCTCGTCGTCAACTTTCTCTCTGCCACCAAAGTGTTTTCTGGCGACAAGGTAGTTGACCATCAGGTTAACCACGGCTCTGAGTTGATTCTTCCACGTTGGATAAATCGCGGCGCCCTGTTCTCCGGCGATCGCGAGGCGTCGCAGCGCAACCTCATGGTTGTACTTGACCAATCTGTCCAGTTCCATGAAAAGAATGTCGGTGTGAGGCATGCACTTCAGCCGCAGGACATGTTGCAGGACTTTGCCACGCACTTCCGCAAGCATGGTGGCCTGCTCTTTAAGATAGGTGTGCTTCACCCCGTCCTTCTTCCGGGCGACCTGGGTGCAGAGAGCGCCAACAATTTCGAAGCCATTATCCCAATCCGAATTCTCGAGCTTGAATGCGTGTACGGTTTCGTAGGTCGCGCCGTGGCGCTGATTGATGTCGTACACCGGCACGAGCTGATTACGCAGCTTGGGCGGAATCACGCCCTTCATGGCCTCTTCCGGATCCTGGCCCATGCCATACACGTAGAGAGTGCCCCAGATCACCTCATTGCCGATCGTCACAGTAACCTGATTGAGGGCGCCCGGCGCGACGGTGACCTTGAAGGCCGCCGTTCCCCTCGCTACGGCTGGGTATCGCTTCACGTCGTTCTTTACCGCGTTTGCGGCATAGGTCTGATGTCCGGTCGCCAGGAGCGGGATGTCGACACCCTCCTTAACCAGCCACACGACATTGAACTTCTGAAACTTCGCCGTATCTGCCGTGTCAATGGCTGCGTTTGGACCGTGAATGAACACCGTCTGCTTTTCAGGATTACTGAATGTTCCCGCTTTCCGGCCGAAGGTGTTCATGTCCATCACGATTTCAGGATGCTTCTTGCTCAGACCTTTGACCTCGACCGGCTCCTGATGCGGCCCGGCGCCGGTGGCGACCACCACCTTCTTTCCGCAGTACTTGTCGCCATTTTTCAACCGCACACTGAAGACCCGCATATGCATGTTGTCGCGGATGGACCGTGGCACGGCGATTTCATCGTCGGACACGTCAACATCCACCACTTCGCCCGTGACCACCTTGGTCGCGATACGATCGATGATTCCACTGGTTTCTTTGGCAAAGGTCAGGCGATCGACCAGTTCCTTGGTGAAAGCCGGCACCGGCTGATCGAAGCTTTCGATCATGTCTGCGGTCTGGTTGATCTTGTTGACAGGATTGCTTGTGTTGGCCTCGTCATAGCCGCGATCGCCCGCCCAGGGATCCTCCAGCCCGATGACGAGAATGTTGGGGAACAGCTCCCGCTCAATGGTAGTGAGGTGATAACGGGCGGAACTGCCTCGCCCCAGCACGATCAAATCCCAGATATCGGGGTCCATGGCGATGTCTCCTTTTTCGAAGGCGGAGTCGTTCAGGTCCGTGCCTTCCGCCCTACTATCAAAAGCGACAATCCCAACCGGATTCCCTCATCGCAGCAATCGTTTCGCGTCCGGGGCGATGCCATGAACACGTGGTCCTCCACTCATCTTGTAGGGAATTGCACCACCGCATCCTGCCGCCAAGACGGTAGGACCGAGGGTAATGTGGAGTTTGTATGCGACGGTACAGAGAGCGCACTACGGTCGTCGGATCCGCGAAACTCAGCTGATCTTCCGCGTCTCCGATTCCGAAAGGAGTCGGTCAACAATCTGCGCCCCTTGGGACAGACTCGACAGGACCAGGCGCAGCAGTCGTTTGTTCTCAAGCCTGAGAGATCTAACCTGCTGGACCAGTTGCCGCGTTTCGTCCCGCGAGCCCATCAGTTCGGAGCTTGATTCAGATAATTTTGCCCAGACTAACGGCTGCGGCAGGGGATTGAAAATGTCCTTGCTCCGGCGTCGATTCCTCGCCCACTGGTCAATCTCATCGGACATTGCGACCACCGGGCTCCATGTACTTGTGGAGACTCGCCGCACGGGAAGGCCCAGACATTCCCATCTCTGAACCGTCCTGACCGTCAGCCGCAGGTATTGTGCGATTTCTTTCCAACCCGTGAGAATTGCCATTTGCGTCCTCGACTCTTCCAACCAATGGGGCCGATCTCGGGACTGTGATGTCGTTCTTTTACGCTAGGTCGGTGCGCCCGTCTTTGCTAGCTTCCTGTTGATCAGCGTTATTGTGACCCGAGTCACACAAATCCAATTATCCGAGATGTTAAGGGGCAATTTTCGACGCAATTCCCATTCGGGACTGAACCCTACTCTGGCAGAGGCGGTTCGGGAACTTTCCTACTTGGCGAATTGCGTCGTCGAATTCTACACCAGGGAATGCAGCAGATTCATGTTGATCAGAGGATTCGAGGCAAGACCCGGTTCTGGGGACCGGTTCGTTTGACCGCCAAGCCGCTCGTTGTGGCGACACGCAGGGCGCGGCGCTTCGCCAGGACCCGAGACGCTTTGGGAGGTGCCATATGTCTTCGCGCATCTTTTCTGTGCCCGAAAACCTCGACTGGAAGAAAGCCTATTTGGCCGCGGTTCTGGAGAAAGATTGTAAACGCTTACCGGGCTTGATTCACGACGCCATGCAAAAGCTTTCCGCGCGTCTGCGTGAACTTTGGGCAGCGGGGCCCATTCCCTCGGAGGAAATCGAAGCCATCCACGATGCCTTGTACCTGCTTGAAGCTCTGCTGAGCAGCCTGTCCTACCGCGATGAGTCAGGCGAGTGGACCCGGTCGCTTCACGACGATTGACATTAACGGCTATGGCATCCCTTCAATGCAGTGTTACGAGTAGAGAAGTAGTTCCAAGGCAATCACGCGCAGATGTGACCCTCCTTCTCTGCTCCCGCACCGGGAGGCAAACCACGCACCCAATAGGAAGTGAGCAGTGTGGCGTTGACTATTTATGAGGCTGGTCTGCGCATGGTGTGGCATCGCGATCGAACGTCCCGGTTATAGCCAGACGCTGGAACCTGAAACCAGTCACGGTATGTGCCAGGCCTGCACTGAATCCCTTGCTTCCCAGGAGCATGGCGCAGCGTTGCAACGTCATCTTGACACCATTCCAATGCCTGTTCTTC
The DNA here is from genome assembly GCA_035577905.1 of Binatia bacterium. Classification (GTDB taxonomy): domain Bacteria; phylum Acidobacteriota; class Terriglobia; order Terriglobales; family Acidobacteriaceae; genus Sulfotelmatobacter. Next base: position 34,638 of record DATKAP010000115.1, on the reverse strand, counting down.
TGGTCGACTCCGACAACGCCGTCGTGACCATGAACGCCAAGGCGTGCGACATTTTGGGAAAGAAACTCGACGGGACAGGTACGCAATTGTTCGGAAAAGTCTTCGACTGCGTTCACTCCCGTAATTCAGACGGATGTGGCCGCAGCATCCATTGTTCCGGCTGCGCAATTCGCAGAAGCGTTACTACGACGTTCGAAACAGGAGAGCCCCAGATCCTGATCCCGGCCACTCTCAGCGTCGCAAGTCACGACCGACTCTCGGAGGCCGTCATTGCGGTCACGACGTTCAAGATGGGTGGATTGGTTCTGCTGCGGATCGACTAGGTCAAGATGCAAGTCGACAAAGAAGGTTCGATCGTGGGTAATTTGGTCAATCATCTAGGTATTCAGCAAGCAGGGCTTCTAGGGACCAGATTTGGTGCTCATCAGGACGGCACGGTCGAGCATGTACCAAACGATCCTTTCAATCGACGGACCGCCTTGGCCCTCGCCTAACTCGAACAGCACATCGCCCCTCATCTTTTCGCCGCGTGCCTCACTCTGTTTGATGTAAGCGACCAGCGCAGGCCAATTCCCCTCAAACTCGGCACGCATGGTGGCACGTTGCTCTTCCGTCTGGCTCTCACGAAGCTGAAATGCCTGCTCCAGCAGTCCCTTTTCGTCATCTGTAAAGCGTCTTTCCATTCCCCTCAGCCTAGCGAGTGCTGGCTTTCGGTCAAGAGCACATCAGGGCATTTGTAGGCAGTGAAACTGGAATCGTCTTTGTATAAAGAAGCGTCAAAGCCGGCGCCGGGGAATTTTGAGTGACGTTACGACGATATTTCGCCAATTGAGCGACAAAATAGTTGATAGAACGGGCCATGGACGTCAACGTCGCGGGCCGCGATGGCTGAATCCCGCTTCATTTTGCCGCGCCGACCCGCTCCAAAGGGCGCGGGGTTTGAAGCTCAGAACAGCTCGGGACTTCTGAAGGTTTTCGGCCGTTAATTGCATGAGGCGCTCCGTGGTCTCAACCACTCGCCTAACCTTGTTCCTTTCTTCTCTCTCTCTCTCTCTCTCTCTCTCTCTCTCTCTGACGACTTGTTCCGAACCGCCATAGGAATTTCCGAATGGTTGTACCGGCCGATTTTAGCGTAATCGAAGGCAGGAGACGCGCTCATTGGATTTTAAGTGAAATGATTCCATAAACAAGAATGACGGCTCCCAGGCCCGAGTAGACTTTGGTGGCGCAAACCAACCAGAGGCTCGGAGGAAAGGAGCCGAACATAATCATTATAGTCGGCCATGAGCCTGCGGCTCACAAGGTAACGTGCTGCTGCGGTTTCTGCTGTTGGAAGCGCGCGCAGGTCACGGTGCGCAGTCAACCGGAGTGGCGCAGCGGGTTCTTCTACCTCGCCATGTGGAAGGAAGATTGCCAAGGTCGCGATGGAGCGGAAGCTGGCGGTGCATCGCAAATTCAGGAGGCCGGATGCTCCTTGGTTTCAGGGTATAAGTGGAAGTCCAAACCGAAATGAATGAGAGCACAGACAATTCGCTGTCACGTATTTATGATCGCGCATTGTTGCTGCACGGCTCCAGGCGAAATGAAGTTCTGACCCTTGCAGAAATTGAGCGGTATGGGCTGGATAGCTTCGGCAACAGCAACGACGTCAGCATCTATGGCATGCCGCCGCGAGAATGGTACCGCCATGGCATCCGTCTCCTCGGCCGCACCGCAGTAGAGTGTACCCGCGACGTGCTCGGCGATCGCATCGGCCGCGACGTTGCTTCAGTCGCCAGGGGTATGCCATCGAACAAATTCGTCGTTATTGATCCGTTCGCCGGTTCCTGTAACACGCTATTCTGGAGTCGTGTGCCACAATGACGTAAAGCATCGAGCCAAGCTCATGTGAGAACAAGGGGGGATCAGTGGAGCGGATCACGCCCCGTTACATCTTTGAGGCACGTATCCGAATACGGGTCCAGCGAGCCTCCCAGAATCTGGCGATGGAGGGATGGGCCAGAGATATAAGCGAAACTGGCATTAGCGCCTTTGTCGCGCAAGGCCTAATCGTTGGAGAACTGGTAACCCTGGAGATCCCTCTGGCTTCATCACAGTGGCACAGCATTCCCGCGAAGGTCGCCAGATGCATAGGGACACAATACGGCTTTCAGTTCACCGCTTTGAGCCCCGGCCAGCGCGAGAACATCCGATTCGCAGTTCGAGATCACCAAGAGATTGGTGCCTACGACCGCGCCACCGACGCGAAGCTTCCCGAGCATCAACGCGAGGGGGATACAAGACGATCAGCACCGGAACAGGCAACACAACGAGCCGCCGACACCGCCTTCGCAGACCGTGCGCGGATGCTGATAAGGCAAGGATACACACCGAAGGTTGCTGTGGAACTGGTTCTTCATGAAATGGAGTTCGAACAGGGCAACAATTCGCGGGCCATGGAGAAGGCCCGTGCCGCGGCCGAAGATTTTCTGATGAGAGCCCGCCAAGGCCTTATTTGAAGTGAGTTTATTGCAGCCATCCAAATTGCCGCGGCCTCTCAAGGGTTTTGTAGCTTCGCTTGGGGATAGGTTCCGCTCCGGCCGCCGAAAACTGTGATACTCTCCGATGCTCCCTCGCGTGAAGGAGGGCAATCAACAACCAGCAGGACGAGTGGATTGGTCAATCAACTGACGACTAGCTCCTCAATAGCAAATTTCCCTTTGGTCTTGTCGCGCTCCAACTCGTCAAGGCACTGTTCCGCCTGTTCGCGTGTATCGAATGGGCCCTGATCTGAAAGCCTTTCTCCTAATTCGACGGCATTCCCCTCGTTGACGATATGGCGTATCACGTATGCCATGTGAAACTCCTTCTACTGTGAGAATTGTACGCCGCTACATCTCGATCCGCCCATCAGCGTTGACGCGGCCTCAATAAGTGAAAAATCCTAATTGCGCTCAAAATGCCTGCAAATCGTGGGAAGGGCGATGGTCCGAAACTGGCAAACCGCTAGCAATCGGCGACTCCGGGACGAGATTCTGCCCCGGGCTGGACATCCACTGAAACCCCTGTCGTCATGGTTAGAAGAGAATGGCGCGCCCTGAGAGATTCGAACTCCCGACCTTCTGGTTCGTAGCCAGACGCTCTATCCAACTGAGCTAAGGGCGCGGGTCGTCTGGAAGGATGGATCGCTAACGATTATAGCAAGAATTTTTCTCCGAACTCGACGGCCCCACGCGCACTCTCAATTGCGCATTTTTCCCAGGCCTTCGCCGTAGCGACCGAACCCGCCAAGGGATTCGCTCTGTGGTGCAACGACAGCACTGGTAGTAAAACCCGAGGAGGGAGATTGACAGAAACAGTCGTCGGCCGCGCATCAGACGTTCTCAGGGGAAAATTTCGAGATCATCCAGTGGCCTTTTTATTGCCTGGGTATGCCGTAGTAAAAGTTTCCGCGTCGAGAGCAATTCCTACCGGCGTCTCTTTGTCCTTCGTTCAATATTTTCAATACTTTAGGAATGGCCGCCTTCGTGCTCTATGCAATGGCAGACGAAGTGGCGCGCAACGGGGTGCTTCAGAGAATAACTTCGGCCAGAGGTTTTCTGTGAGCACCCCTTGCTTTTTCTCATAGCGCCCGCACAGTCCTCCCCCACCCCTCGTGTGAACAACTCACGGAGTCAGTAGCAGTGGCTCCGTTCGTGTTTCTGACCTCCAACGATTACCTTAGGCCAGCGCCACCGGCTCACGGACATCGATTCCTGCATTCCGCAGCAATTTTGCGACGGCTTCCTGCTTGAGCCGGGACGCATCAAACTCCACGCACACGGTACGCCGCTTGTTGTCGAACCGCACGGAGCGGATGCCATACACCTCGCGCATCGTGTCGATCGCCCGCAATTCGTTCTCTCCCGGCAACCCGCCGTAGCTGAAAGTCACGTCGAGATAGGTCATTCGTTGAAAATCCTTCTGTATGATGAATTTGGAATCCCGGTACGAATCGCCGGATGAATCCAATATAGAGCATCGCCAATCGAACAGGACAGAGCCAATCTTCGATGAACGACGATCGAAGCCATGTGACCCCCGCTTCCGCCACACGACCGGAAACAGACCCAGTGTGCGGCATGAAGGTCAATCCCGCCACAACGAAGTACGTCCATGAACATGCGGGCAAGAAATACTACTTTTGCTGTGGACATTGCGCGCAGAAGTTTAAAGATGCAGCCGAATCGTATCTGAAGAAACCAGTTGCCGCCGGTCTCGTCCGACTGGAAATGCCCTCTGCCGCCGCCCAACCGGAAGCAAATGTCGAACTCGCCATTGACCCCGTGTGCGGCATGAAGGTCAACCCAGCCACAGCCAAGTTCGTCAGCGAGCAACAAGGGAAGAACTACTACTTCTGCTCTCGTGGCTGCCTGGAAAAATTCCAGGCCGGTCCCGCAAATTATCTGCACAGACCCGCCCCGGGTCTGGTGACGCTTGCCGCCCCTGCGCCCAAAAGCGCAGCCGTTGAACCCGGAAGCCGAAAGCCGGACGGGTCTTCATATGTTTGCCCCATGTGCCCCGAAGTGCGCGAGTCCAGGCCCGGCGCCTGTCCCTCGTGCGGCATGGCTTTAGAACCGGAGATGCCAGTTGCCAATCGCGTCGAGTACACCTGCCCCATGCACCCGGAGATCGTGCGCTCGGAGCCGGGATCATGCCCGATCTGCGGTATGGCGCTGGAGCTCCGTACGGTCACCGCGGCTCCTGAAGAGAATCCGGAATTGCGCGCTATGTCGCTTCGCTTCTGGATCGGGGCGATTCTTACCATGCCGCTTCTCGCGATTGCCATGGGCACCATGATCTGGCCGCACGATCTGATGCACGCGCTGCACGGGCCCCGGCTTCCTTGGCTCGAGCTCGTTCTCGCGACTCCAGTCGTTTTGTGGTGCGGGTGGCCATTCTTTCAGCGCTTCTGGACGTCGCTCCTCAATCGCAGCCCCAATATGTTCACCCTCATCGGGCTAGGCACAGGAGTTGCTTACGGCTACAGCGTGCTTGCCACGGTAGCGCCAGGAGTTTTTCCTGAGTCGTTGCGCCGCATGGGCGGATATCCCGAGGTCTATTTCGAAGCCGCCGCCGCAATCACCACACTGGTTCTCCTCGGGCAGGTCCTGGAATTGCGAGCGCGCAGCCGGACGAGCGCAGCCATCCGCGCGCTGTTGGATTTGAGCCCAAAGACGGCCCGACTCATCGATTCAGACGGGGCTGACAAAGACATACCCCTTGCGCAGGTCAGGCCCGGCGACAAACTCCGCGTGCGACCGGGTGAAAAGGTTCCCGTAGACGGACTGATTGTCGAAGGCCATAGCTCGGTCGACGAGTCGATGATCACCGGCGAATCGATTCCCGTCGAGAAGGCGCCAGGCAGCAAAGTCATCGGCGCCACCATCAACTCAACCGGATCCTTCATCATGCAGGCTGAGCGCGTCGGTTCTGAGACCCTGCTGGCGCGGATCGTCCAGCTTGTCGGGCAAGCCCAGCGCAGCCGCGCTCCGATCCAGCGCCTCGCTGATCGCGTTGCAGCCTGGTTCGTCCCGGCGGTGGTCGCCGTTGCCGGGATCACATTCCTTGTCTGGCTACTGATTGGCCCGCAGCCGCGTTTGGCGAACGCGCTGGTCAATGCGGTTGCCGTACTGATCATCGCGTGCCCGTGCGCCCTGGGCCTGGCCACGCCGATGGCGATCATGGTCGGCACCGGCCGAGGCGCGCATGCGGGCGTGCTGATTAAGAATGCAGAGGCCCTTGAGACCCTGGAAAAGGTTGACACGCTGGTAGTCGACAAGACCGGCACGCTGACCGAGGGAAAGCCGACAGTCGTCGGCATTTCTCGTGCGCTCGAGGAAGACCCCGAACTGTTCCGGCGAGCCGCCAGTCTCGAGCGCGCCAGCGAACATCCCTTGGGAAATGCGGTCGTGGAAGAAGCGGTTAGAAGGGGACTACAGCTTTCGCAGCCTCGAGACTTCGAATCCGTTTCCGGAAAAGGCATTATTGGCACTATCGACGGACATAATGTGGCCGTGGGCAGTCCTGCTTTGATGGTTCAGATTGGAGCCATCCAGGCACCGCATATTGATTCGGCTCCAGTTTATGACGACGGCAGACTCTCAGTGTCGATAGATGGGAAATATGTAGGGAACATCCGGGTGGCGGATCAACCCAGGCCAGCCGCGCGCCATGCTCTGCGCGACCTAAGGAATCAGCATCTTCAAGTCGTAATGCTCACCGGCGACAGTAAACCGGTTGCCGCCGCCATTGCCCGAGAGCTCGACATCGATGAGTTCGAAGCCCAAGTCACGCCAGAGCGCAAATCCGAAGTGGTTCGCGGCCTGCAGGAGAAGGGAAGGGTTGTGGCCATGGCCGGCGACGGCATCAACGATGCTCCCGCGCTCGCGCAGGCCGACGTGGGCATCGCGATGGGCACTGGCACCGATGTCGCCATGGAAAGCGGCGGCATCACGTTGGTCAAAGGAGATCTCTCCGGAATACTGCGGGCGCGAAAGCTGAGCGAGGCAACGATGCGCAATATCCGCCAGAATCTTTTCTTCGCGTTTATCTACAATGCAATCGGGGTCCCCATCGCGGCTGGCGTCCTGTATCCGGTCTTCGGAATCCTGCTGAGCCCGATCCTCGCCGCGGCCGCCATGAGCTTCAGCTCAGTGTCGGTGATAACGAATGCGCTGCGCCTGCGCAACGTGAAACTGTAAGTGTGGCCCCGGACGCCTCGTCCGCGGTTGCGCGCGATAGCGCGCAATGCTCGTGCCTGGCGGTGAGACGAGAAAACTGGGTCAAGTCACTCTGGGCCGCGATCATTCTCCTGATCGCGCCGACTCCCATAGCGGAAGGCAAATCCGATTCCCAGCGACATGATCCCGAGCGGCGGCACAAGCATGATCACGATGGCCCGGTTGATCGCCCGCTGGCCTTCCTTCGGAGTCGCCTTCGCAGTCGCCTTGCACATCGCGCAACTTTGCGCGAATCCGGGCGTGCTTCCAACAGCCAGCAACAGAAGCAAGGCGAAGCCCGATTTGCGCACAAGCTGCAACACGTCACTGCACTCCGATCTTGATGATCCGGTCCGCATCCGGAAAGAAGAAGAAATACATGATGATGAAGCATGCGACCACGGAGATGACCAGCAGCCAGCGCATCAGCGCGGTCTCGAACTTCAGGTGCATGAACCAGCCGATAATCAGCGCCGACTTGATCACCGAGAGCAGCAGCAACACCTCCAGCATCCGCACCGCCGAGAACACCTGCTTGTATCCCAGCACCACTTCGATGGCGGTCAGGATCAAAAGCGCCGCCCACACCCAGAAATACTGTTCCTTGCTGTCATCATGCGTCGCGATATCGTGCATAGATCCTCTGTGAACCTCTGTGTCCGCTGTGGTGAAAGGTCTTATGAAACCTTAGTCGACATCAAGTACACGAGCGGGAAAATAAACATCCACACCAGATCGACAAAGTGCCAGTACAACCCGCAGACCTCCACATCGTGAGCGTCGTAATCTTTCGGCTTAAGAAACAGAATCACGCCAGCCAGCAGCAGCCCAAGCCCCAGCACGTGCACGGGATAGTGAAAGACATTGCCGGAAGGAATCAAAAATGCCGCGGCGATCCAGATCACGGCCAGTGCGGGCAGGAACCATTTGCGGAATGCGACCACGCCGAGATAAATAACGCCGATGGTTACGTGTAGCATGTGCATCGCGGTCAATCCAAAGAATGCCTGCGGGAATTGCGGGATATTTTTCGAGATATCCGCCAGTTCGCCGGAAGTCGCGGTTTTCGTGACTCCAAGAATTGAAGCGAACCCTGAAAGCGTCAATCCCTCGTCAATCAACTTGCTCCACTCCATCCCGTGCAGCACGATAAACGCCGTGCCGAACACCATGGTAGCGAGCAGCCAGTTACGGATCCACGGCCGGTCTCCTCGCTTTGCCGCCAACACGGCCAGCACCATCGTCAGAGAGCTGGAGAGCAGGCACGCCGTCATGATCGTCGCGTTGGCAATACTCTCGGCGTGAAACGGTGTCGGCCACGGATTCGTATAAATCCGGTTGTAACTGAAGGCGAACAGCAGTGCGCCGAAGGTCAGCGAGTCCGAGGCCAGGAACAGCCACATGCCCACTTTCTTCGAGTAGGCTCCAAACAGCGGCGCCTCGTACGCATCTGCCGCACCGTGTATACCTGCGGGCAAACCATGGACAGCATCATGCTCCATCGTAGCGTCCGCCATTCCCCAAGTTCCCCTTTCCGAATCAATGCTCGTGATCAGTGGCTAATGGTCAGTAGATCCGGTTGAACCTGATCACCGATCACTATCGAGCGAGTCCCAACAAAGCGAAGATGTAAATCCACAAGACCGCCATGAAATGCCAATACCAGGCGGTAATATCCACTGCTATGCGTCGCGCCTCCACTGGCCTGTGAAACAGGGAAGCGCTCGATGCCCATACCAAGGCGATCATCCCGCCCGCAAGATGCAGGGCATGCGCCACCGTCAGCAGAAAGGCGAACGAACTGCTCGGATTCGTGGAAACAAAAAATCCCCGATTGTGCAGTTCTCCCCAAGCCAGCCCTTGGCCCACCAGGAAAGCGAAACCCAGGACAACCGTAATCCCCAGCCAGGGAAAATTCTTCTCCTCTCCAAGCGAAACACCCGGGATCGAAGTCACCGGAGCCAGGGCCGCCTGCCGCGCCGCCTTGCGGCGCGCCAACTCCATGCTGATGCTGCTCACGAGCAGAATCGCGGTGTTGATTCCCAGCAGGAGCCAGGGCAAATCCACGCTGCCCCAATCGCGAACATAACTGTTCGACTCACCCTGAAACGTGGGCAACCCGCGCCGGAAAATGTAAGCGCTGGTCAAAGAAATAAAAACCATACCGACGGTCGCGATCCCGCAGATCAGCCCCAGCCGCGCCCGGCGCAGCCGAGCGCCATAGTCGGGAACATCACCACCGCGCCCGTCGTCCCCTCCGCCAGTAATCGGCGGTGCAGGGGGTTTCTGCCCAATATCATCAACCGGAGTGCTAGGGGTATACGTCGCCATAACTACTTAGTGCGCCACTGCTCGAACCAGGTTGCCACCGTAAGCACTACCGGGTGCCGCAGGTCTCGCCTGTGTTGCGAGACCTCGGGTCAATCGTTCAATGCACCGGCTGTGTCGGAGGATCGGTCTGCATCACGTAATCCTTCGACGCACCAGGTACTCCGTACTCGTAAGGCCCGTTGTGGACAACCGGGGTTTTTCCGCCGAAATTGTCATGCGGCGGCGGAGTCGCCGTCGTCCATTCAAGAGTCGTCGCATCCCAAGGGTTGTCGCTCGCCTTCGGCCCCTTGAACATGCTCCAGAAGAGATTGATCACGAAGATGAACTGCGCGGCGATCGTGACAAATGCCGCGTAGGTCATAAACGTCTGCAAGGGCAGAAGCTTGGTCTGATATGCAACTTCCGTGAATTGCGAATAGCGTCGCGTCTGCCCGGCCATACCGAGGTAGTGCATCGGCATGAAGATGGCGTAGGTTCCCGCAAGCGTGATGAAGAAGTGAATTCTGCCCAGCGTCTCATTCATCATTCGCCCGAACATCTTTGGGAACCAGTAATAGGTCGCGGCAAAGATGCCGAAGATCGCCGCCACGCCCATGATCAAATGGAAATGCCCCACGACAAAGTATGTGTCGTGCAATGGAATATCGAGCACCGGCTGCGCCAGAAAGGGCCCACTCAGTCCGCCCGAGACAAACAGAGAAACGAAGCCGATGGCATACAGCATCGGAGTATCAAAGCGAACGTGCCCCTTCCACATCGTGCCCAGCCAGTTGAAAGTCTTAATAGCCGAAGGCACGCCGATGCACATCGTCAGAATCGAGAACGCAAACGCCGAATAGGGGCTCATCCCGCTCATGAACATGTGATGACCCCAGACCATGAACCCGAAGAATCCAATGGCCAGCATCGCGTACACCATGGCGCGATATCCGAAGATCGGCTTGCGCGAAAACGTCGACAGAATCTGCGACGCCACACCCATGCCCGGCAGAATCGCGATATACACCTCGGGGTGTCCGAAAAACCAGAACAGATGCTGCCACAGAAGCGGGGATCCGCCCTTGTGTCCCATAACCTGGCCGTTTATTACGACCAGCGGCACGTAAAAGCTGGTTCCGAGATTGCGATCCATCAGCAGCAGGATTCCCGCGGAAAGCAGAACGCCGAACGCCAGCAGGCCCAGAATGGCCGTAATGAACCACGACCATACTGTCAGCGGCATGCGCATCAGCGTCATACCCTTGGCCCGCAGATCGAGCGTGGTCGTGATGAAGTTCAAGGCCCCCATCAGCGACGCGACGCAGAAGATTGCGATCGCGGTGATCCACAAGTCTGCTCCGAGCGCCTCACCCGGGCCGGCCGACGGCACGGCACTCAACGGTGGATATCCCGTCCATCCATGGAGTGGCGCTCCACCCTGCACAAAGAAGGCACACAGAATCACGATGAACCCAACGAATGTCGTCCAGAACGACAGCATGTTCAGGACGGGGAATGCCATGTCCGGCGCGCCAATCTGGATCGGCAATATGTAATTGCCGAAGCCGCCCTGCGGCGCCGTCGTCAGCACGAAGAAGACCATGATCGTGCCGTGCATGGTCAGCAGAGCCAGATAAGTCTCTGGCTTGATCTCGCCCACCAGCGGAATCGACGCCGTCGGCCAGATCATGTGAATGCGCATCAGCAGCGAGAGAAACATCCCGACGAATACCGCGGTCAACGCCAGAAAGTAGTACTGCAGTCCGATAACTTTGTGGTCCAGGCTGAAGATGTACTTGCGGATGAACCCTTGAGGAGCGTGCGAGTGAACCGTTGCAGGGGTCGCCATGATTACTGTTTCTCTGCCTCCCGGGCCGCCAGCCACTTGTCAAAATCTTCCTGGCTGACGACGTGGACCACACCGTGCATCTTGTAGTGCCCGAGCCCGCAGAGTTCAGCGCAGGCAATCTCGTATTCGCCGATCTGCGTGGGCTTGAAATGCATGTGGATGTTCAGGCCCGGCACGGCATCTTGCTTGAAGCGCATGGCAGGCACGAAAAGATCGTGAATCACATCGACAGACCGCAGGCTGAGATCGACTTCGCGGTTGACCGGGAGATACATGGTGCCGGTGACGACGTCATCCTTTGCCGCTGGATCGGAGGTATCGAGCCCAACCGCTGCCTCGCCGCCGGCCGAGGGATCCATCAAGCTCGCCTTGGTCTTCGCGTAGGTCCCATCCGGTCCGGGATAGCGGAAATACCAAGCAAACTGCATCCCCGTGGCCTCGACTTGCACCGCTCCAGATTCCGCGGGCTCAAATCTCTGGCTCGCCCAAACACGGCTTCCCATCAGGTTCAACCCGATAAAGAGGATCGCCGTCAGCGTGGTCCAGGCGATTTCAAGAGTCGTGTTTCCGTGCGAATACGAGACCGGCGGAGACTTCGGCGTCTGCCGATATCGCCACACGATGTATCCCAGCAAGCCCTGCGCGGCCACAAACACAATTCCCATGATGATGTAGGTGAAGGCGAATTGTTGGTCGATGAAGCCCGTTGCGGCGGAGGCGCCAGCAGGAAGCCACCAGGTTTTGGCGATGAAGAAGTATGTGCTGACCGCAGTGATCAGCCAGATCAAAAGCATCAACGCGAGGCCCATTCCCCAAGTACCCCCCGGGCAACAAAACGATTTCCCCACGGCTGTGCCGCGTCCCACAACGCGAGCACCAGTCGGCGGCGAGTGTATCACAAGGTCACTCGCAGAATGCAAGCCGCGAGCGGAAGAAATTGCGACCAACGATCGATTTCGATGATCCATTCATTCTTCCAATGCAGAATCTGTGATGCGAAACGCAACGAGGTGAGCTGTAAGAAGGAGCGCCGTGCCGCAAACTCAGAGCAAAGCAATGATGATCCTGATCGCCGGGCCCTATCGCTCGGGCACCAACGACGATGCGGTCTTAATCCAGAAGAACGTTGCCGAGATGGAATCGTACGCGCTGCCGATTTTCCGCGCCGGACATATCCCGGCCCTCGGCGAATGGCTCGCTCTGCCGCTGGTTCACGTGGCCGGATCGAGAAAGATCGGAGACGAACCTTTTAATGAGATCTTCCACCCGATTGCCACCAGGCTGCTCGAAAAGTGCGACGCAGTCCTGAGAGTCGGCGGCCACTCTGCCGGAGCTGATGAGATGGTCCGCGTTGGCCGCGAACTTGGCTTGCAGATCTACACGAATCCAGCAGAGATCCCGAAGGCACAGTAAGAACTGCAAGACCGGGCGCTGTCGAAGTTTAAGGAAGTCACAAATCAAACCCTTTGACTGACAGAAAGCGGCGCCGTACAATCCGCGCGCAGAAGTAAAGGCCATCAGTACCCAACGCCCGAAAAACACACCGATCGAGGGATCCCATGCCGGATTATGACGTGATTACGGTTGGCGGTGGCCTTGCTGGAGCTGCGTTTGCAAAAGCGATGGCTGAGCGAGGGCTCAAGGTTCTTGTAGTGGAGCGCGAGACTCAATTCAAGGATCGCGTTCGCGGCGAGATGGTGGCTCCCTGGGGCGTGGCTGAGGCGCAGGAGCTCGGCATCCTGGGTTTGCTCAAAAGCGGCTGTGCTCACGAGGTTCCCCGCGTAGAGATGGGAACCGGTCCCCGCAATCTGGCCACGACCACCATGCAACTCCTGCCTGCATTGACTTTCGCCCACGCGGAGATGCAGGAGACGCTGATAAATGCGGCAAAGCAGGCTGGGGCTGAAGTAAGGAGAGGAGCCAGCATCGGCCACATCCAGCCAGGTCGTCCGCCAAAAGTCGTCATGCATGGCGACCCGGAGATTTCCGCACGGTTGGTGGTTGCCGCCGATGGCCGCAATTCCCCCTCGCGCAAGGTCGCAGGCTTCTCGGTCCACGAAAGCCCGCAGGAATTCCTCTTTGCGGGTGTCATGCTCGCCGGTGTCTCCGCGGCGGAAGATCTGGTCTACTTCATTTTCAATCCCGACCGTGGGACGATAGTTGGGATCGTTCCCATAGGCAAGGGTCGATTCCGAGCCTACTTCGGCTATCCCAAAACCGCCGGTTATCGCTTGCAGGGTGAGCAGATGTTGCCCCGCTTCATCGCCGAATCCTCGACTACGTTTCCAGCTGCGGCCGAAATTTACCGCTCCGCAAAAGCAATTGGGCCGCTCGCTAGTTTCGATGTGAGCGAGTCGTGGGTAACGCATCCCTATTCGGACGGCGTGGCGTTGATCGGTGATGCCGCTGCTACCAGCGATCCAACCTTTGGACAAGGGCTCAACCTCACTCTGCGTGACATCCGCGTTCTGCGCGATGAGTTAAGCCGTGATTCTGATTGGGATGCCGCCGGGCATCGCTATGCGGAACAGCATGCGAGATACTTTCGTGACTGTCATACGGTGGAAGGCTGGCTTCGCACGCTTTTTCAAGATCCTTCCAAGGCTGCGGCTGCATGCCGTGAGAAGGCCATGCCCTTGATCGGGCAGGATCCAACGAGAGTTCCCGATCACCTCTTCAGCGGTCCGGATTTACCGGTCAACGAAGAAGTGCGCGCCCGAATGTTCGGAGAAAGCTGAGGATGTCGATCGGAATTTTGGCCCGGGCGCCCCAGGTGCTCCATCTCGCTCTTCGCTTTCGAGAAATCGACATGGCTCTCGCGCTGATCGGCTCTCCCGGTGATCCTCCGCGTCCCCTTTCCGCGCTAGAATGCGTTCCATGCCACGCAAGGTCCACGGACACGAAACGCGCCATCACAAACTGAAAAGAAACTACTGCTTCGCCTGCGGCCCCGACAATCCCGAAGGCATGCATCTGAAATTCGCCCTCGATGAAGAACGCCAAACCTTCGTCTGCAAGTTCCGCCTCTCCAAGCGCTACACCGGACCGCCAGGCCACTGTCACGGAGGCATCATCGCCACCATCCTCGACGATGCCATGGGCAAGGTGAACAAACTGCACCACGTCATCGCCCTCACGAAAGAGATGACCGTCGAGTATCTGAAGCCTGTCCCTTTGCACAAACAACTTCACGTCGAGGGCAGGGAAGTCAGCGTTCACGGCCGCCAGCACATCAACCAAGCGGAAATCCTGAACGAAACCGGTGAGGTCCTGGCCCGCAGCCGAGGCGTGTTCATCGCGATCGACCCGGAAAAGATGTTTGGAAAATTCGTCGAGAGGTAAAGCAGTGATCGCAGTTTCGTGACGTCAATCGCACTGGCGGCGGATTGCAGAAGGAGTTGCAGCCGACTCAGCAGTTCACAGCCAGCGCCGTCCTGCTCCTGCACAAGCACGGTAAGTTACAACTTGGGACTCGGGTCAGAACGGCTCGGCAGGCTCTGAAACAGGCGAGAGTGCACTCCATCATCGAGCGCGTGTTGCGCCCGTTCCCGAGTTTTCATTGAACGCAGTGGCGAGCTTGTGGGTATCCGATACCGGGCTAGGTAGAGAAGAATACCCGTGGGTGTGCCGTGCCCGTTGCTGACTGTCCGAAGGCGATCGGAGCTGGCTTGGCCGAGACGGGCTGCTTCTTCGCCAGGGCGCTAAGTAACTGCTCGATCTTGCGCTGCTCGTGTGGGATGCGGGGGCTGGGCTGTGTCATGTGTAAAATTCTCCCACACTCCCCGGGACTTGCACAGTTGCCAGATCAGTAACGGTCGGCGGTATTCTGTTTCCGTGAAACGGGTATTCGGCTGGTGGCTGTTAATCGTCTGTCTGTCGATTGCGATCTGGCAATTCGCGAAGTATCTGTGAATCTCTCCTGATGAGCCACGAACATACCTGCCAGGGCACGATATGCTTTTCGCTTACTTGCCCTTTGCCTGCTCACCTTTGGGCCTGCAGATCGGGCAGTCCTGCAGCCGATGGATGAGCCTTTTCCATAGAGGCCAACCTTGCTTCTCCATTTCGTGCTCCCACCTGGGCCCGAAAACCTTTTTTTGAATCTCCGGATCGCTGACCCCCATGCGGCTCTCCAAAATTGATTCCGTGACGACAAGGAATTCTAACGAAGATTGGTAGCACATCTTCTCGTCCACAGACGAATATGGCAATCAGGCGATACACTCAAGTTCTCCCTTGAGCCAAATGACTCCACCAGAGATGCTTCCCCGTCTGATCGACGATGGAACTGCTGAGAACGCGAACCAAAATGTCTGACAGGGATCCACAAGCGGAGTCACGCTTGGCTACCTACGGGACGCTATCGCCGGGCAGGGTCAACCATCACGAACTCGCCGGGCTGAAGGGCAGTTGGCGTCAAGGCACGGTCCGTGGAAGGCTCGCGCAAGCCGGATGGGGCGCGGCCCTCGGCTATTCCGCTCTAGTCCTCGATCCGCATGGACCTCGCGCAGAAGTTTTCCTTTTCGAGTCGCCAGACCTGCCCGACCACTGGGCGCGCATTGATGACTTCGAGGGCGATGGCTACCGAAGAGTCATCACCCAGGTCGAAACGCCAGACGGCGCCGTGGATGCCTGCATTTATGTCCTGGCCGTTGCAGGATTGCCCACCCGCGCAGCACGAGGTCTGACCAGGCATGCAGGGCCGGCAGGAAACCTCGATTACTTCGTCTCGATGATGAAGTTATCCAGGTTCCACGGGTTCTGATACGTCTCGATCTCGACCTCGTTCTTTTTCTTGTTCACGGTAAGCTTGCAGGCGGGAAGGACTGTGCCGGAGCCCTTGCCGTCGGGTGTGAGATTTAACTCTATGGCGCCAACGCTGTAATCCGCGGATCGTGTCGAATTGTAGAGTTCTCCGAAGGCCAGCCAGCGATCGGTAACCAGACGTAGTCGGCGCCCATTTTCTGCGGGCAATTCCATGATGTACTTGATGTCGTTTCCCACGCCGCCACTGGCGAACCGGATGCGTCCCTTCGGCTTCATGCCCTGCAGGGCGTCTACCAGACCGTCTTGCCCACGCTTTTTGAATGCCGCGATGAGCGTGTCCCGATCGTCCTCGTTGGAGTAACCCTCGATGAGGATGTTGACATTGGCGATCTTGCCGAGCTGGGTGCTCGTCCCCTTGGCGGTCGCCATGATCGTCATTCGTCCCTGCGCCTGTGCCAGTACAGGCAAACCCGCGCATGACAACAGAAGGAAGCCCACAGCAACGTTCAGCAAAAGCGTCTTCATTAATTTCATGGATATCCTCACTTTGCGGTCCGTGTGTCCGCCTGATGGTACCTCCGGCTCGGGACACAGGCACGCCCCAATACTCCCGAAGTTTAGGTGACACTGCGTCAGGAAGGAAACTCGTACTTGCAACAGGGGTCAGAACGATCGCCGAGACATCCCGTTGTTTCCCCGGCGCGTGATACGAATTTCGTTCCCGCAGCACTACTAGAAGCAAGTAAGTGGACGGGGTGGACGAAGTCGCCCAACGAATCCCTCCTCGGCAAGCAAAGCGTGCCAAAGCCTTGTCCCAACAGGAGAGTTACGACGATGTTTTTTATCTCAATGAATTCCCGACTTCTCAAGTCGATCGCCTTCACCTTGCTCGCAGCCGGCCTGAGCGTAGCGCAGAGGCCCGCAGGACCGAATCGCCCGGCCTCAGTTCCGGCAGACTATCTCATCACGCCATTCGGCTACTTCCATTCCAGCTGCCTCAAGCACCTGGCTCAGGGGGACGAAGTGCGGCGTGATGAAAAGGTTCTCCGGCACTCCAATGGAATGACCGAGAATATCCAGGCCTGTGCCTTTCCACATTACAAATCCGACGGAACCAAGATCGTTGGGGATGAGCGTGGCGTGAAAGATCCGTCCATCGGCCATGCCTGGGTCGAATATGCCAGCACCACGATCTCCACGTCCTACGCTTATCTGTATGCCTACTGGAATGTACCGCCGGCGCCGACCACCAACGACGGCCAGACCATTTACCTGTTCCCGGGCATGGAGGACTACTCCGATGTAGTTACCATCATTCAGCCGGTGTTGGGCTGGAACTCCGACTACGCTAACGCGTGGGGCATCGCCAGCTGGAATTGCTGCGTCAGCGGCACCGTCTTTGAAGCTCCGCCCGCTCACGTTAAACCCTGGGATGTCATCGATGGCTACATGTTCTCAACGTGCGCTTCAGGAACGCTGTCCTGCGGTACTTGGGACATCGTCACCTGGGATCGCACCAGTGGGAACTACTCGGAGTTGTTGAATACCTCGAGCTTCGGCCAGACTTTCAATTGGGCCTTTGCTGGAGCCCTCGAGGTTTACAACGTCGTGCAGTGCGGCGATTACCCCTCCAGTGGCTACAGTTCCTTCTATGACTTGGGCCTCTACAACTACAAGTGGACCAAGATCGCTAACCCGGCATGGAAGGTAACCAATCTGTCCGCTGGGTTGACGCCGCAATGCAATTACGGCGGAACGCTGCCGAAGCAACTGACTCTGACTTACTGATTTTGCGGTGCACGTGCGCGGGGCACCCCGAGTTTCTGACTCAGGGGTGCCCTACGCATTTGGAGCTGCGAGCGAGCTCAAACCGACCGACAGGGCAAACGACGTCTTCCTGCTGCAGGCTTTGGAGAGTCGATCTGCAAGACTTCAAAAAGCGCTCCCAATCGTGACGCCTTGATGCCAACCGCTTCCGTCGCGCCAGAAGTGAACAAGTTGGTTTCCCTGGGTCTGGGCGATCAGCTCAAGATTCAACCCAAAGCTCCCCTGAAGCAATCCAACTACACAGTCCAATCCCTGTCCGAAGGTAGCGGCAAGCTGCCAAACCGCACCGGGTGATTCGGGCCTCCACCAGTGCTCGATCGCTCCGTTGTGAACGACGCAAAGTTCGAGATTTCCCGATCCGCGCTCATCCATCATCCCAAATTGACCCTGGATCATACACGGTTGACTTTGAATCCCTGCGCCGAAAGTAGCAAGCAGCTGCCATGCCTGTCCGGCGATGAGTTGCCAGTGTTCCATCGCGCCGGTGGTTGAGACCGCTACAACATGGAGATCTTCCACTATCTCTGACCAGAGGCCGGAGGACACACGATGCACCTGTACCAGAGAGGGGCCGCTGAGCGCGATATTATTCCCAAAGACAGCGGACAGGCGCCAGGTTCCCGGCAGGTAGATCCATGGATGCCCGTTGTGTCGGATCCAGTGTTCGAGTGATCCACTCCCGTCTCTCACCACCAACTCAAAGTCCCCCGGCGCGTGCCGGTTGGACTGTATGAATCCCGGGGTATCAAATCCGCCAGGCCCGAAAAGGCCCGAATCACGCCAGACCCCGGACGATTGGTCGAAGTACCAATGATGTAATCCACCCTTGATCGACGGGTAGATCACCTCGAAGTTCCGGTTAAAGGTGCTCGCGATCGCGGTGGGACAATTCGCCGCGTCCTGGGCGCCGAAATCTTCGGCCTGTTGCCACGGCAAGCTCCCGATGTCGTTATTGCGCCACCAATGCCGGATTTGCGTACCGGCCCGCGAGAACATCTCGAAGTTTTGGTGCTGCACGCCATTTCCACTCTCGACCAGGTTGCCAGAATGCAGTCGCCGCTTGGACCACGGATCCGGGTTCGTCGTATCCAGTCCGGTCTTTGCCCAGGTATCGATGTCGACTTCACCATAAGCAATCTTGCCGAACCCCTGATCACCCCACCCCGTACCCCAGCTATTCTTGATGATCCAGTAGCCATCGGTGTCGGCGGGGTCGGGATCATGGAATCCCACCACAAGCACGCAGTGGCCACCCAACACAGTGTTGGGTTTGCCGGTATTGCCGATCAGGCTCCAGTCGAGTGACACGTTGAGGTCAGTACCCAGCCACCAGTTGCCGTCGCCGGGAAAGTAGAAGATCACCTCGTCCCGATCCGCTCGAGAGAATCGCCCCAGCCAGAAAGGCCGACCGTCCCACACTTGTCCAAAACCGGCGGTGTTGCCAACCAGAGCCCACGTCAACTGCCCATTGTTCACCGTGCCTAACCACCAGTTGCGGTCGCCTGGGTAATACATCAGCACTTCGCTCCGACCAAGACCGGAAAAATCTCCGATCCAGAAAGGACGGCCATCATTGATTCGATGACCAAAACCGGCGGTGTTCCCCACCAGTGTCCATTGCAATTGCCCGCCGTTCACACTACCCAGCCACCAGTTGTCGTCGCCCGGGTAATAGAACAACACATCACTGCGACCGTCGCCGCTAAAATCTCCAATCCAAAATGGCCGCCCGTCGTTGATCCGGTGGCCGAAGCCGGCCGTGTTCCCCACCAAGGCCCATGTCAACTGGCCATTGTTCACCGTGCCCAGCCACCAGTTGTCGTCGCCAGGATAGTAAAAGAGAATCTCGTCGCGATCTGCCCGCGAAAACCGGCCTACCCAGAAGGGGCGCCCGTCGTTAATCCGGTGACCAAAGCCGGCCGTGTTTCCTACCAGTGTCCATTGCAATTGCCCGCCGTTCACACTACCCAGCCACCAGTTATCGTCGCCCGGGTAATAGAACAACACGTCGCTGCGACCATCACCGCTAAAATCCCCAATCCAAAAAGGTCGGCCATCCCAGATGCGGCCGAAGTTCGGCTGACCGCCGACAGACACGGTGTCAAGACGGCGGTAGACACCCGTTCCCAGAGCCTCGAAATCCTCCCACACAGTGAAACACGCTGCGATTGGCCCAATGGCATCGATCCATTTCTTCTGGTCAGCTATCGAACCGATATCGACGTACTTTACAGGGAGACGCACGGTGCGGCCGGATCGGTCTGCTGCGGTGACATGAGGAATATCGGCATAGGTGTCGAGATATCCCCCGTTATCGATCAGTCCGTTGGCCATCACAAAATCAAGGGCGAATTCCGGATTAGACCCGTCCGCGCAGCGTTTACCCGTACCCACGCGGATGTCGCCTTCACACAACGAACACCACAATGAATGCTCGATGTTCACCATCGCCTCGACCAGAGCGGTCGCGGCGTGCGCCCAACAGGAGCCACACATCTGAGTGCGAATCGAGGTAATCCAGTTCCTTCCAAATCTGTTTCGCCAATCGATGGTCATCTTTCCACCTCGTCAGTCGTTGGAACGCAATCCTTGTGCGTCTCTTGTGCGAGTTCGTGGCCGAGGTCCCTTTTGCTGATGATTGCTGCGGAGTTATTTGCGCCTGATCTGCTTCTTCTTGCGAGAAGCGTGTTTTTTCGTCGGCTGGCGATGCAATTCGACAGTTCGTTTTGCCAGATCCACCAAGTCCTCTGGCACAAGTCCCAACTCTAGTCGACGTGCAATCAGTTGAGGATCTGAGGGCAGGGTACGTCCGAGTTTGGTCCAATCAACCGGCGGCGCACTGTTGGATGGGACAAACGTCTGAGTTGCTCCACCCAGTGGATAGCGAGGAAGAGGTGCATTGTCACGCAGCGACTTTGCAACCTGCCAAGTCGCTTTTACGGCTTCCAGCGATCGACGAAGATCTCCTACCGTCGATGCCAACACCAGTCTAGGCCGGTCGGAAGCCGTCTGGCTGTTGGTTGTCTGCGCTTGGCTTGGTGGGTTGTCAGTTGCGTCGGGTGTACGGCCTCGATTCTTCTTAGTCGGCATGGGTCACTCCCCTAAGAACAGTTCCTGGTGGAATCGAATCAATGTAGAGCCCGTCTTGCCATACATAGCACGTGATCAGTTATCGACCTAACCAGAAACTCCGTGGTTCTCATGTGCGGTCCGTGGTCGCTAATGCAACGGCCTACTTTTACACCGCCAAGTATATCGTTGTCACGGTTGCATTCGACGACGCAAGGGTCACGATAACGACGCGGGCGCAAATTGTCCCCTATCATCGCTTTCGCCCTTGGAATTCCCTTGTCTATTTGAGATAGGCGAAAAACGGGAAGCGAATTGGGTCATGCCAGGGAATAATCTGAGCGTGAGATCCAAAGGGCAAACAATCGCAACACGCAAAGGAACACGAAGGCTCCCGGGCCTTCGTGTCTTGGATGGTTGAGGCTCGTTTTTCTTTAGGCAGCGTTCTTGGCTAGTGCAGCCAGCCGCTCGCGATGACGCTCGGGGGAGGTGATGACCTTCATCTGTTGCCAGTCGTAGGCGAACTCCTTGCCACAATCGAGACAGGCAACGTATGTTCCGGTCAACAAAGCGGCCTGGGGGCGGCGCTTCGCGCCACGAACCGTTACGGGAAAGCTGTACCGGGCGTGTCTGCATCCAAACAACACATCTACCAGTTTTTCAATCATGTCCCTACCTTCCATACCTGAGCGTGTATGCCAATTTCTGGGTTCTGTAATAGAGTGACGTCCCCCTGGGTAAACGTTACAAACGTTCCCGCCACTAACTACTTAGATTCATGGATTGCCGAAAGGGTTTAGGATTTCGTACGCAATGAAATGCCGGGGCAGGAAAGATTTAAGTTGCTGAACCAAAATAACTTACTGTCTAACTCCATCGACAGGTACTGTCTAGGGTCTACCGCCCTCCGACTGGAAAGAGCTGGCCATCCTTACAGGGAACCTACTTCTTGAACAGCAACGCGGTGAGACTTCTGTGAATCGCAGGATGCTCGGCAGCCGTTAGTCCTGCCGCAGCGGCAGTTTTTAACTGAGCCGCAAAATCCTGTTGCTTTACGTGGCCTCGCGGTTCGGCGAGCAAAACCCGCGCATTCTGTTTCGAAGCACGCGCCACTTCCGCGAAAAAGCGCCCTGCGTCCGGGAGTTCATGCACGACCGCAAAGGCCAGAGTGAAATCCACTTTGCCTGCGAGATCCTCCACGCCCATGGATTCAGCGGCGGTCACGCGCCCATCGATGCGATCCAGCAGGTTCGCCTTTGCCGCACGGCGCTTCAGGCTTTCAATCATCTTCGGCTGCACGTCCACCGCGATCACTCGACCGGTTGCTCCAACCAGCCGCGCGAGGGTAAGGGTGAAGAATCCCATGCCGGGACCCGGTTCAAGCACGACCATTCCTTCGCGAACGTAAGGGGAAAGTATTCTGACGGGATCCTGCCCCACCCAACGCCGCACAGGGCTCGCCAGCAGATAACCAAGCCACCAGGGACAAACACGATGTGCCATGCGGAGAATAATAGTGCTGGCGACAAGGGCAGTCGGTGATTCGGCTCACGCCGAGAGGTCATCCAGTAGCTGTCAATTGCAGATCGCAGATTTTGGAGATTCCAAAGCCCTGTTCGTGACTGCCATCAAAAGTCTGCGATCAGAAATCTACATTCAAGGTCAGGCTTAGACGCTCTGCGGCCCGCGCCTGCGCTGCTGCTGGCACTTGGTCATGATCGCCGAGCGGAGTCGGCTGCGGAGGTCTTCAGGAAGTTCGTAGAGTTGGGAGTCGCGGTAGATCTCGATGGTCTTCTTGGTTGTGTCGCAAACAACGTAGCAGTTGTGGCACCACGAAAGATGATTCTCTAATTCGGCTTTGGTCTTTTCGTCGAGGACGCCGTCCAGGTAACTGGTCAGCTCACTCAGGAAGTCAGAGCATTTCACAGGTTGCCGTCTCCGCTCGCCACATCTTTGTTTTTGACATCTTCACTTGCAGCACCATCATTCTTTCCGTTGCCCGGTTCGCGCCGCTGAAAGTAGCGCGACAGCCTCTCGCGCAGTTGCAGGCGTGCCCGTAACAGCCGAGATTTTACCGCAGGCACGCTCAATTCGAGTGCTGCAGCCGTCTCCTCCGTCGAGAGACCTTCCACGTCTCTCAGCACAAACACCGTCCGGAACCCCGGAGGCAGTCCCTGGATGGTCTTGCTCAAAATCTCGCGCAACTCGGCTTGCGTGTACTGCTGTTCCGGGTTCGGACTCCAGTCCGCAATTTCACGAGGAAGGGAGTCGTCTTCCGTCTTGATATCTTCGTCGAGTGAGACCGTACGCTCCGGCTTGCGCCGGCGCAACTTCATCAGGGCCTCATTCACTGCAATCCGGACCAGCCATGTATAAAACTTTGACTGTTCCTGGAACTGCGCCAGGTTGCCGTACGCCTTCAGGAAAGCTTCCTGCACCACGTCTTCCGCGTCCTCGCGGTTTTGCGTGATGTGTTGCGCGATCCGGAAAACATTGCGGTCATAGCGCCGCACCAGCTCTTCAAAAGCTGAGTCGTCGCCCCGCTTGGCCGCCTGCACCAGCGTCAGTTCGTCGCTAACAGGCCCTGCTACTTTGTTTTGGATGGCTCCCATGGTTCAGGCGATTCAGGATTTTGCGGAGAAAATCCGTGCATCGAGAGTAACCACCATTCTATCCGGTAACCGGGGATTCTGGCGAATCGGACGGCGGTGTGGGCAGACACAGCACTTTCCTTCGGCGAAACCAGGAGCCCCCACATGATTGGCTGAGGCACGACCGATTGCCAAATGCGTTGTCGTAGCGTACACTCTGCACCCAGTTGTGGGGCGTGCATGCGAAAACTTGCTTTGGCAATCCTGCTGAGCGCAGGCTTAGTTGCAGGTTGCGGCGTGTCTGCCAATGCCTGCGGAGATAAGCTGCTGGTTCTTGGACGAGGCATTCGCCTCGGATCCCTTCTGGGGAACCGTACCGCGAAGATCCTCGCCTACCAGCATTCCGGCACGCACGGCGCCGACCTGATCACGAATCCAAAATTCCAATCGGCCCTAAAAGACGGGGGCTATCAGCTTCGGGTCGTCCGCGACACGGAGGAACTCGAAGTCGCCTTGCGGGTGGGCAAGTACGATCTCCTCGTTTCTGACATCGCTGACGCGAATGCGCTCGAGTCCACTTTGCAATCAGTCCAAGGCGCACCTACCTTGATTCCGATTCTGTATCAGCCCACGAAGACAGACTTGGCTTCGGTGGAAAAGCGTTACCGGTATGTTCTTAAGGCGTCTCCCAAGGGTGCGAACCTCTCAGCGATTGAGCAGGCCCTGGAAACCAAGCTGGAAGCCGAGGCAAAGCTCAAACGTGAACACCGCGGGATCGGAGGGGCCTAGCAAGGAAAAACGAAAGAAAACGGTCAAGAAACAATGCGCGCCACACGTTGTTTTCTGTCCTTTCTAGTTGCCGTACTATTTGCCGAGACCATCGCGGTTGGCCAGGCCTGGGTACCTCCCAAGGGCGAAGGCGAGATAGCGCTCAGCTATCAGAACCTCTTCACGCGGGATCACTTTAACGGCGACGGCACCCGCCATGACTATGGCCACATTCGACTCTATGATGTGGTACAGGAAATCGACTACGGCGTTACCAACAGGTTCGCCGTGAACCTGTTCTTTCCTTACGGGGTTGGAAAATACCAGGGGCCGTATCCTCATCAGCTTCCGATTGACAACGGTTACTACCATGGCGCGCTTCAGGATTTCCACGTGGGATTCCGCTACAACGTGGTGAGGCGTCCCTTGCAGCTCACTCCCTTCTTGGCGATCGCGTTCCCAAGCCATCATTACCAACACTTCGCGCATTCGGCGGTCGGAATTGATATGTGGGAATTGCAGGCAGGAATGACGCTCGGGAGGAGCTTAGCCCCGGTTCTCCCGCGAGGGTATTTTCAACTGCGATACGGATTCTCCTTCATGCAACAGGTTTTGGGAATCCGGCCCAATCGTAGCCGGATGGAAGGACAGCTTGGTTATTTCCTGACGCGGCGTCTATCCGTACAAGGCCTTGGAGTGGCGCAAATCACGCACAGCGGTCTGAACTTTCCGCAGGACTTTCCCGTACGCACTCCCACCGACGCCAAGTGGGCGCATCACGACCAGATTTTAGCCATCAATTTCCTGAATCTCGGTGGCGGAATTGGTTATGCCATCACCAGAAAGTGGCAAGTTTACTCGTCCCTTCTAACCACCGTTTGGGGTCAGAACGGGCACGCGCTGCACACAGGATTCAGTGCCGGAATGAGTTGGACTTTCCGCACTCCATGGGCGCGGCCGCGGATAGAGGGACTGATGTTGGACGAGGGCCCAGATCTACGAACCGCCAAGCTGACTCCGCCGACCCAGCAGCCTTGCCACTGAAACAAAGAAGTTTTGGAGGGCGGCGCAAGTCTCAAATCGTGCTCGCCGATGCGGCGCCAACGAGACGCGATGGAAGGGCCGCCCACGAGAATGAGACTTCCACCCGGTCAGCACCTATAGCCGTCAAGCGGGATTAACCTGATAAGTCTGCGATCCTGCTCGGTCCCTGCTACGCCCCATTCGTCGAACCACAGAAGGCAACCGTCGTGGAAGACACTGGCTTAGCGTTGAACCGCATCCTGACGGAAGACTACGTCAAAGGATGCCGCGAGTGGTGCGTCCTCGCCGGAGGAACGCACCACTCACAACATACATAAACCTGGGAGTCGGTTCTATTTCACCCCCACTGCAACTGCTGCGAACGAGCCGGTCACAAGAGGTGGCTGATTGACTTCAACAACCCCGTTGTAGGTCGAGCGGTACGACTTCCCCAGCTGTCCCAAACGATAATTCACTCCATCCAGCGTGAATGTTTTCAAACCCGTAATCGTGTGAGTATTCGTGGACACGAAGGTATTGTTCGCTGTGTTCACCAGCACCGTTTGCCGGTAACTCGACACCTGAATCACGGTACCCTGACTGAAGCTGTCCGGATTGCTGAAGTCCGAGGGGCCGTTGTTCAGATAAATTGTGCACGTTCCCGTGCGATCTGTGATTCTGGACGAACCGTGATTGACTACCTGGAAATTATTAGCCGTGATCACAATCGTGAACAGGGCAGTGGTTTCATCCTTTGTAGTGGTACTGCTGAAGACAGACCCCAGCCCAGCGACGTTGGCAAGGTAGCCGAACTGAACGTTGGCCGGTCCATTGTTGATGAACTGTGCAATAAACTCGTAGAGTTGCTGCTCATCCCTGATAGGAAGAACAGTGACGTCATCTGTGGCGCTCGCCGCAGAGATCAACACCAGGACCGCTGTTAGCCAAAACCCCAATTTTCGTATCGCTCGCATTGGACTCTCCTATGTGCGCTGTTTGCGCAGACGTTCGGGAGCATTTCGACCAATAACGCAATTTTGGGCAAGGACTATGGGGTAAAGATGGGATAAATTTTCTATGAAGCCACGCAAGCCCTTAAGAATTAACGAGCTTCTTGCTATGACGTGAGCAGGAATTTGAGTATGATTCCTCGACCGAGGGGGGCAAGTGCCTGGGGCTTCATTGAAATTTGACGATCTGGAACTCGACTTGGGTTCCTATCAGCTCCGGCGCAACGGCAGCGTAGTCAAACTCGAAAGGATTCCCATGGAACTGCTGATCCTACTGGCCAGCAGAAACGGCCAGTTGGTCAGCCGCGAGGAAATCGTCGAGAAACTGTGGGGGAAGGACGTCTTTGTTGACTCTGCGCATGGGGTCAATACCGCCATTCGAAAGATTAGAAACGCGCTGCAGGACGATCCCGAAGAGCCTCGGTTTATCGAAACAGTCGTGGGGAAGGGCTACCGTTTCGTCGCACCATTGCTGGATGCCCCACAGGAAGTTGTTCCACCAGTTTCAGACCATTCGCGACTCCTCTCCACGAGTTTCCTGCTGATCGGCGCATGTTTGATCGGTGCCATGTTCGTGGGGGCCTACTTCGGATTGCGACACTTCTGGCCTCCCGGCACCTTTCAGGGCGGACGGACGATGCTTGCCGTATTGCCATTCGAAAACCTAACGGGCGATCCGAACCAAGACTATTTCAGCGACGGGCTGACCGAAGAAATGATCACCCAACTTGGCCGGCTTGATCCCCGGCAATTGGGAGTCATCGCTCGTACTTCAGCCATGAGTTACAAGCATTCGACCAAAGCGGTGGATCAAATCGGTCGCGAACTGGGAGTGAATTACATCCTCGAGGGGAGCGCCCGGCGTGAAGGTGGACGACTGCGCGTTACCGCCCAGCTCATCCAGGTGCGAGACCAGAGCCATGTCTGGGCGGCCGAGTACGACCGTGAAATGCAGAGTGTTCTTCAAGTCCAGAGTGAGGTTGCAAACGCGATTGGCAAAGAAGTCCGATTGAAGCTTGCGCCAGATCAACCCCTGCAAGCAAGAAATCCCCAAGCCGTGAATCCCGAAGCATACGAAGCCTACTTGAAGGGCCGATACTTCATCGAGAAATGGACAGAGGAAGGAACAAGGGTGGGGCGAGAGTACTTCGAACAGGCTATCCGAAAAGATCCGGGTTACGCTCTCGCGTACGCTGGCCTGGCGGATTCCTACGTGTGGGGACGTGTGGGTCTGCCTCCCCAGGAAGCGCTACAGCGGGCGAGAACGGCGGCAACCAAGGCGCTGGAACTCGACGATACCTTGGGCGAGCCCCACGCAGCATTAGCTCAGATCAAGTTCGTCACCGATTGGGACTGGGCAGCGGCAGAGGCGCAGTTCAAACGCGCCATCGAGCTGAATCCCAATGATGCGAATGCTCTGCACATGTACTCTCATTACCTGTTATCGATGGGACGTATGCAGGAATCCCTTGAAGTGAGCCAGCGCGCTCTGCAACATGATCCTGTGTCTCCAACCATGCAGCTTCATTTGGGATTTCATTACTTGACAGCTCGGCAGTACGATCTAGCCATTCCGCAGTATTTGAAGGTTCTGCAAGCCGACCCTGGTTTGGTGGATGCGCACAACCAACTCGCAGTCGCGTACCGGCAAAAGGGAATGCTCGATCAATCGGTAGCCGAGTACCTGCAGGTGGAGACGCTGTTGGGGATGACCACGGAGCAAATCTCGGAATTGAAAACGGCGTACGCCAGATCTGGAATGCGCGAGTTTTGGCTGACGGTACTGGAGATTATCGAATCGTCAGACCAAATCAAGATCTCGCCGTACCAGATCGCTTCCTATTACGCGATTCTCAACAAAAAGGATGAGTCCTTTGACTGGCTGGAGAAGGCCTACACTGCGCACGATGCCAGCCTGGTCGCGATCAAGACCGATTCAGATTTCGACAATTTACATTCAGACGGCAGGTTTACTGATCTCCTCCGCCGCATGAGACTCGCGAATTAGCTGTTTGAGTCTTTGAAACTCTACGTAACCCGCGCCAAAAATCCTCGTAATACTCCGGTGCTATCCGCAACCCTTAGGCGGCTCAATTTGTGAAAAATCCTACCTTCGTTCACGTTTTCGTCGTGCGGCGGAGACTTTGCCCTGCAACCGGTTGGTACCTGTTGAACAGGCCTTGCGCACTGCCCGGTGTCAAGATGAACAATCCTGAAGACGAGTTCGCCCGTTGATCCTCAGGCGGTTGCTATAAAATCGGAATTCGGCGTTGCCGGACTCCGGACGAACAGGGTACTTCGGTACCCTCCTGTAGGCGTGAAAGTACTCCTATAATCCGAAGTTAGGGCACTGTCCGCTCGGTCATGTACCAGGGCTCGGGTCGTCGGACGAGAGCGGTTTTCTAGAATGGCAAAGGGACTCCAAGAAATCGTTGAACGTGCAGTAGCGCAGGTTCTTGAGCGGCAACTTCCGAAGCTGCAGTCGGAGATTGTCGAATCCGTGCTGGCCGATTTGCCCGCGCAGGCGCCCGCTGCGGAAGGTGCTGTCGCGGCATCGTTGCCGGGCGGCCTCGTACAGGCGATCGCCGGCATTCATGCGGGAAGTTCACAAAAGGAAATTCTCAAGGCCTTGCTTGACGTGGGCACTGCCTACGCGTCGCGTGTGTCGCTCTTCGTCATCAAAGGCGGTACGGCGAGCGGATGGCAGGCTCGCGGCCTTGGCGATGACAGCCTGATCAAAGATTTCCCGCTCGACATGACCACCGGACCAGCGTTGCACGCTTACCAGAACCGCATGGCGACTCCGGCCAATATCGCCGAGATGGATCGCCGCTTCGTCACCCAGTTCGGCGGACCGTCCAACGAACAAATCCTGATTCTGCCGCTGGTGCTCAAGGACAAAGTTGCGGCTCTGCTCTATGCCGACGGCGGCGCGGACAATCTGCTCGATGCGGGCTCGCTCGAAGTGCTGGTGATGGCCACGAGCGCGTGGCTCGAAGTAGCCTCGCTTCGCAAGCAGGCACAGCAGAAAGAAATGGCCGAGCCTATGCCCAGCATAGCGCCTCCGCCGCCTTCTCCCGTCGCGCCTCCCGTGCAGACCGTCAGTTCCTACGCCGATCCGTTTGCCTCGCATTCCCCGAAACACATCGCGAGGGCGCCGGAGCCAGAGCCAGAACCGGAGCCAGCCGCCGAGGTCGTGGAAGTTGCGAGTTCGGCCGCGTCGGCCAGCGCGGCCGCCGCTCCCGCCACCGATCCGTTTGCAGGTCTTTCGCCCGAAGATGCCGACACGCATCGCAAGGCCCAACGTTTCGCGCGTCTGCTCGTCGATGAGATCAAGCTCTACAACCAGGCAAAGGTCAATGAAGGCCGGCGCAACAAAGATTTGTACGACCGCCTGAAGGAAGATATCGATAAAAGCCGCGCGACATTTCAGAAGCGCTATGGCAGCACGGCTGCCGCAAGCGGCGATTACTTCCAGAGAGAAGTGGTCCGCAGCCTCGCCGAAGACGATCTCTCGGTGATGGGCGCGAACTTCAAGAAGTAACGGCAATGATTCTCTCGGCATCCTCTGTGGATTTTCACAGCTGACTCTGCGGTCAAAAGCCATTAATCTCAAACATCGCAGAGAAAGTGCGCGGAGAGCTCAGAGAAAAGGTACAGGTTCTGGTTGGCGCTTATCCGCGCATCCAAATAAACAGTGGTACGAACAGGTCTCAAGTGGTGGTGGGTGCTCGCTCTGGCCGGCCTATGCGGGCTCCCGGGGATTGCGCGCCCTCTCGTCGTCAGGCATCCGCAGCAATCCACCAATCCGGCCGCCGCCGATTCGCCGGATAAACAGTCTCCAACTGCTCCGAAAACGCCTCCGCCGAAGACGGAGCCCGACCAGTCGGGCGCAAAGAAACCTCCGCACAAGCCAACCACGGCGACGAAGACGAAGAAGTCAACCACCTCGCAGAACACTGCCGCAAAGACCAGGAAAAAGCGTCCCATGTCGCCGCGCGTGCGCCGAATTCGGCAGGCCTTCGTAGCCTCGACCACCCTGCGGCCTATGGCGCAGCAACTGATTCAGGATCGCACTCCTGCGGCTTATGCGGGTGTTGAGGCCTATGCCCGCGCCCATCCCAAAGAAGATGCGGGCGCGCTCGCGTGGCTGGTCGTAGGGTATGCCCACTTTATCGATCACGATTGCGTCAAAGCCATCGAACCGCTGAACCGCGCCAAGCCCATGGCCGGCGATCTTGGCGACTATATCTCGTACTATCTCGGCACTTGCTATCTGCAGACCGGACGTAAGGCTGAGGGGATGGCGGCGCTGGCGAACTTTGAAACTAGCTATCCCGATTCGCTGCTCATTCGCGACGCGCACGTGAGCTACGCGAATGCACTCCTGTCCGACGGCAGCGCCGCTGAAGCGGCGGAACTTCTCGGCAGGGACCGACTGCCGCCGCGCTCTGACGTTGAATTGGCGATCGGCAGAGCCTTCGCAGCATTAGGGCAGACGGCGAAAGCTTCGGACGCGTTCTCGAACGTCTACTACAACATGCCGACTTCGCCGGATGCCGATGCCGCGAACGCGGAGTTGAAAAAGCTTTCGATCACCGCGCAGCCCAGCACGGCACAACGCAAGACTCGCGCGGATCTGCTCATGAAGGCGCGTCGTTACGGTGATGCTGCCGACGAATACCGCGAACTCTTGACCCAGACTGCGCCGGCGGATCGCCCCGCGCTCCAGTTGGCCTTAGCCGACGCCCTGCATCGTGGCGGACGGAACCGCGAAGCCAAGGCTGAGCTTTCCACGCTGGTGGGAGCCACTCCCGAGCAAAATGCGCAGCGCTTCTACATCCTCGCGGAGGTCGCGTGGGCTTCCGATCAGAACGACTTGTTCTACCAGTTCGTCGATCAATTACGTCAGATGGCGCCTACGAGTCCATGGCTGGAGTCGGCCCTGCTGTCGGTGGCGAATCTGCATCTGGTTCATCACGAATACGACCAGGCACTCGATGCATTCCGGGAACTGCAGCAGCGTTTCCCCAAAGGAGCGAAGGCGTCATACGCGCACTGGAAAGCCGCCTGGCTGACGCTGCGCATGGGACGCAACGACGACGCCGGCAAGTTGTTCGAAGAACAGATCGCCGCTTATCCCGGCGGCAACGAGGCAAACGCAGCGTTGTACTGGCGCGCGCGGCTGGCTGAAGAAGACAACGACGTAGCGATGGCACGGGCTTTTTACAAGAAGCTCTCCGATCGCTACCGCAACTACTACTACGCAGGGCTGGCCAGGGAGAGGCTGCAGAAACTTCCTGCCGGATCCGATGCGCCGGGACAATATGCCTTGCTCGACCGGATTCCTCCGCTCGAACATGGAGACAAGATCACGCTGGCGGAAGCTCCGCCAGATGACCTGCATTATCAGAAAGCGAAACTTCTCGGCAACGGGGGCCTGATCGATCTCGCTGTCCGCGAGCTTGAGAAGGCCGCGAGCGACGATGAGGATAAAAGCTGGGCTCCGGCAGAGACCGCGCAACTCTACATCGATACCGGCCACTACGATCGCGCGATTGAAGTGATGAAACGCTCGGTGCCAAGCTATTTCGCGGTGGATATCCCGATGCTGCCGCGCGAGTACTGGGAGGCGCTCTTTCCGCGTCCGTACTGGTCGGACCTGAAGAAGTTCTCCACTGCGAACGGCCTTGATCCGTATCTGGTGGCGTCGCTGATCCGGCAGGAGTCGGAGTTCAATCCCATTGCCGTGTCTCGCGCCAATGCCGTGGGATTGATGCAGCTTTTGCCCAAGACCGGCAAGGTGGTGGCGCGACAGGTCGACTTGAAGCGCTACACCGCCAGCCAGCTCTACACCCCAGGCGTGAATCTGCAACTGGGCACGCACTACTTTCGCGGCATGGTCGACAAGTTCGGCGGTTCTTTCGAGCAGGCGCTGGCAGCCTACAACGCCGGCTCAGACCGAGTCGAAGAGTGGATGGGGCAGGGAAAGTACCGCGACTCGGCCGAATTCGTCGAGTCCATTCCGTTCACCGAAACCCGCGAGTACGTGCAGGCCATCATGCGCAATGCCAGCGTGTACCGGCAGTTGTACGGGAATCCGTAACCTCGATTGGCCACGAAGTGTGTAGCCGCGGACGCCTCGTCCGCGGTTGCGCGCGAAGCGCGCAATACAGGCGGAGGGTAGGCAGCATAGAGGCTGGATTCACCCCGGCTGTCGTCACACTCGCCTTCGGCTCGCGGGGCGGACGAAGGCGTCCGCGCCTACACGGATGATCTTGGTTTGGTGAGGGTGGGCACCCTGGAGAAGCAAAAGTCAAGAGCCTCGGTTTCGCGCTTCGCACCAATCCTGGTGCATGGATTCTAAGCTGCTGAGCTCGTGCTGTTTACACCCTTCAGGCCTGTGCAAAATGAATCCAGTAACAGCTTTAAAATCAGATATATACATGCGGACGTTAAACCGATTTAACTCCCCCGTAGAGGCCGGCGATATCCTGCCCGGCCCAGAGTTCGGGTTCACCTCGCGACGTGCGTCTGGCGAGCTTCTATTTCCCGCATGAGGCATTTCACGGAGCGAGCAGCTCAGGGTTTGTCGTCACTGACTCTTACGTCCGGATAGAGCCAAAGGCTCGGAAGAATTTGGCCCGGCCTGAGCGTAGGCCGGGCCACGGGGAAGTCTGTGAGTGCTCTATGGACCGAACTTACTGGATCGTATGCAACAGCGCGCCGGTGGTGGCGTTGTACACGTTGATCTGGTTGTGGTTGGCATCAGAAACGTAAACCCGCCCACGAGCGTGGTCAACCGCAATTCCCCAAGGGAAGTATCCCAACGTGACAAGCACGCTGGTGACGTTTGTGGCTGCGGTCGTAATGTTGAGAGAGTCCTCGATCGTGCCATAGTAGATGTTTCCGGCTGAATCCCAAGCCAGAGCATAGGCCGAGGACGGGAGCGTTCCGCCTACCGGATAGGCGCCGGTCAGGTAATTCCCAACCTCCCACAATTCAGTGATCCCGTTGCGTCCAAGCGCCATCCACATGTTGTGGGACGCAAGACCGGTGACTGGCTGGCTGAAGGAAAACGTCTTGATGGGAGCCCCGCCGTAACTGGGGTAGACGACTACCGAGTTGAAGTTGTTCTCGATCCAGATCTCTCCGATGCCGTCTGTCGCGATTGCGTACGGGTAATCGATGCCATCGGTGAACGTGTTGGTCAGAACACCAGTGGATGAATATTCTGTCACCGTTCCGGTCCCACTGGGCCCACCGCTCAAGTTGGCGACCCAGATATTGCCGAGTGCATCGACGACCACTGCCGACGGAGAACCGACACTTTTTGAGATCGTCTTGGCGGTTTGTTGCGCGTACGCGGGGCTATAAATCAGAATCTGGTTTCCTCCGTTGTTGGCGACGTACAGGTTGCCCTTGGCGTCAACGGCCAGACCTTGCGGGCTGTTCAACGGTTTGGTGGCGGCGAAGCTCGTGAGACTCAAGAGTACGAGTGCGGTGATGACTGAGAAATGCTTGCAGTTCATTGCGGTGTTCCTTTCCATTTTGCGGCTGCTCTGATGGGTGACCTCGGGAGGGGTTACCGCCACGATTCGCGTCATCGGCGCCTACTGTATAAGCGCCAATGTTGCGAAAATTCCCTCACCGGCTGCGCTCATTCCCATAGAGTGCCGGAGCAGGGAACAAACCTGGCGGGCCCTGCGTATCAGCTTTCGAGGGATGGTGTGCTCATGAGAAGCCTGCTCGTTGTGCTACTGCTCAGTTCCGTTGGCGTCGTGGCGCAGGATCAGAAGGTTGAGGAAGTGGGAAAGAGTCCCGTCGAGGCAAAGTTTGTTTCCGGCGGCCGCATCCGCATGGATCTTTGCTCCAGCGGCATCCAGATCGTGGGCACCGATGAGTCCGCGGTGCGCGTCTCATATTACCCGGAGCGCGACACGGTGCGGGTTCGCGTGCGGGTTTCCGGCGATCTCGCTGACCTCCGGCTCACGGGATGTCCCCATAACAATTTTCATGCGCAAATCGAGATTCCGAAATCGTCCGCGCTCTATGTGCGCATGTTTGCCGGACAACTGGATGTCAGTGACGTCACCGGCGACAAGGATGTGGAGTTGACGTTCGGACAACTCAATCTGGATGTGGGCAAGACTGAACAGTACGCGCGCGTGGATGCATCGGTGAACAGCGGCGAGATCAATGCGGCAGCTTTCGACGTGGAAAAAGGTGGGCTATTCCGCTCTTTTGATCAGCACGGGCCGGGGAAGTACCGGCTGCATGCGCACGTGGGAGCTGGACAGGTGGATCTGCGTTAGGTTTGTGTAGGGGCGGACGCCTCGTCCGCCCCGCGAGCCGAAGGCGAGCGTGAGGGCAGCGTATTGGCTCGAGCTTCGATAGTACCGGCCCGCTTCATTGCGCTTCGCAACCGCGGACGAGGCGCCCGGGGCTACATTGGGTCAGGGCTACATTGAGTTAGGAATTTTCGGCGGCCTTGGGGTGAGAGAAGATAATTTCCAGCACCAGCAGGCTGGCACCGACCACAATCGCGCTATCGGCCAGATTGAAGACCGGCCAATGATACGTCTTGTAATAGACGTCCAGAAAATCCACGACGCGGCCGCTGGCCACGCGATCGCACAGATTTCCGACCGCTCCTCCCAGGATCAGCGAGAGCGCAATCCCGG
>DATKAP010000114.1:0-67028 GCA_035577905.1 Binatia bacterium | reverse complement strand
TCTCCGACGCCGCGCCGCGCACTTTCACGTACTTAGTGAGATTGACGCGCCCCGCATGGGACTTGCCGGTTCGCATCATAGGCCCTCCAAATCTGGTT
Organism: Binatia bacterium; assembly: GCA_035577905.1. GTDB lineage: Bacteria > Acidobacteriota > Terriglobia > Terriglobales > Acidobacteriaceae > Sulfotelmatobacter. The sequence continues at coordinate 66,930 of DATKAP010000114.1, read as the reverse complement.
TGGAGAAATTAGGTGCAAACGGAAATTCGGTCAAATTCTTCGGGCGCCGCGTCGGCCGCGCGATCTTTTGAAAAAAAATAGCGCGCGAGAAGAAGACAGTGAATTGTGGTTGGTGGGATTGGACGCCGGCTTTGGCTCCAAAACGCTGGTGACGGGCGAGCGATTGCTCGACGTCGCGAGAGTTCGCTGTCAGGGTAAAAGGATGACAAAATCGCATCGCATACCGCTCCTCGAATGGGGTTTTACGGTATGGATGACGGTATGGATGGCACCTAACTCATTGAAAACAAAGAACTGGCGGAGAGAGTGGGATTCGAACCCACGTTAGAGTTTCCCCTAAACACGCTTTCCAAGCGTGCGCCTTCAGCCACTCGGCCATCTCTCCGGCGTCAATCGATTGGGAAGGAACAGTTCCCTGGTCAAATCGTGACTCGCGAAGCAGCTGCGAGCCCGAGCACCTTTTCAATTCTATGGGTGAAATTGAGGTCGCCGCAACTCGAAAGAAACAGCGCCAGCGAGACTAGGAGGATTTCTCGGGAGAGTTTCCCCCAGGCGTCGGTACAGTTGGCATCGAACTGCCTCCTGCGGCGACTCCAGCTGCGGCGGCGTTGGCCGCACTGTTCGGAAGTGCGCTTTGGGAAGGTGTGGGTAACGCAGGCACTTTCGCGTTATCGACTACGTGATGATTCAGACAATACAAGGCCAGTTCCAGACGATCGGCCACTCCCAGCTTGTCGTACACTTTCCGCAGATAGTTCTTTACGACTTGCTCAGTCGTCCCCACGCGCAGCGCAATTTCCTTGTTCTTCATACCCTGGGTGACGCAGGAAACGATCAACGACTCTTTCGGCGTGAGCTGCACTTTCGGACGGGATCCCGAGGCGCGGCTATTCTGGTTGCGATACGCTTCCAGTACCCAGTGAATCGCCTGAGTATCAAGCCAGCATTCGCCAGCAACCACTTTGCGCAGGCAGTCCACCATAAGTTCCGGCTCAACTTCCCGCGATACGACGCCGTGCGCCCCACGGCGGAAGAGTTCGAGCGTCAATTCCTCATCCGGCCCGGGAGTCACCACGACCACCTTCAGCTTCGGATTCTGCCGCAGAAGCTCGATGACCGACTCCACCGGGTTGGCTGCTAGCGCAGCCTCGAAGATCAGAACATCGGCAGTGAATTTTGCCACGGCCGATTGCGTTTGTGCCAGAGTCTCGGCCTGTCCCACAACTCGGATGTCGTCTTCCAGCGCAAAGATCTTTCGTAGTCCGGCGCGGAAAATAGCCTGGGTATCGGCCACAATCACGCGGACGAACTGCCCCTGCCCGCCGTCTTCGCCTGCCCCGAGATTTTCGTCTACGCCCACCGGAGTGCTCGCCATTTGGCCTCTGTTCACGCCCGTTCGAAGTGATATTCGTCAATCACAACCCCGACACCGCGTCGTCCGCGGTCATCGAAGCTGCGTACCACGCGGCCCCGGCAATCAATCTGCACGTTCTGCCGCGCACCCACCACTTCGGCCGGAAGCAAAATCGTGAAATCTACAATCGATCCCACGGGCACATCCCGATCCATTGCGAAAAGCACGCCATTGGCAGAAATATTTTCCGTCCGCGCGCTACAGGCCGTGCCGTCCGTCTTCACCGATGCGGCAAGATGAAGCGGGAATCGGGGCGCGCTCTGCAGGTCGTCATATGGTGCGGTGCTCATCTGCGCTTCGGTCATCGGTGCTGTGCCTTCCGCTGCCATCTTCAAACTCAAGGGCAGCCTACACCTCACAAAAGGTGAAACAAAGTTACCGAAGTCATGGAACAACCGGCGCTAACTGCTTTTCTTTGAATGAATTAGAAGAGAATCACGGGGTCGGATTTGACCCTGAAAGGGCTCGGTTTCAACGGCCATTTTCGGCCAAAAGAAGGAAGTCTTCAGGCGATTCGCGGACACGCCAACAAGCGACAAGAACTCAACTAAGCAAATCGATTTGCGATGCGACCAAAACGCTTTCGCGCGGCCTAGAGTTCGATTCCGTACATAGCTTCCCCTTCGCGGACCAATCCGTCCTCGCCGAAGGCAAGGAATTCCACTGCACGGAACCGCTTCCCGTCGATCTCGCCGATGTAGACGATTGCGATCCGATCTCCATCCTTGATCAGGTAGTCCAGAGTGAAGCAGATCGTTTGCATCCTGCTGATCGCCGTACTCCAGTATTCGCGCAGCTTGGATTTCCCCTCCACTCTTGACGCACCCAAAACGGTTTTGGCGCGAGATGACGCAAACCGGACAGTCTCGCTGAAATGGGAAAGCACGCCCTCCACGTCTTTTCGATTCCAATCGGAAATCCACTGTTTCGCATACGCTCGGGCATCAATCTCTGTGCTCACGTTTACGCCTCAGGCTAGAACTTGGTCACTTCCGTGAAGTTAAAATCGTTCACTTTCACAGCAGGCACCACCATGTCGAACGACTCCTCCCCACAGGACCGAACGGGTCCGCTCATCGCTTCTACATTGGAGAGCATGTGAATCAAACTCTCGTTGAACCGGAAGTTGCGCACTCCGCCGTGCACTCGTCCGTTCTCCACCAGAAATGTGCCATCGCGTGTCATCCCCGTGAGCATCTTCTCGAACGGTTCTACCTCGCGGATGTACCAGAGCCGCGTGACCAGGATGCCCCGTTCTGTCGAAGCGATCATCCGCTCGAGAGTCTGCGGCTCATCCGAGGGTGCGAACACGATGTTCATCGGCATCTCTCCCATTTCGTTCGGGAGTGCAAAACCATGCCCCGTTGCCTCTATCCGTCCTGCGCTATCCTTATGCTCGGAACGCTTCATACGCGCGGCTGTGGCCCTTGCATAGACCACTCGTTTTACGACACCGTTCTCAACCAGTCCAACTCTTTTGCGAAAGACTCCTTCTCCATCGAACGGAGAGCCTGACTGCAAGGGATGCGCGACATCATCCATGATCGTGATGTTCTCCCCAAACAACCTGGTCCCGATCCGCCCAGTCAAAAAAGACCTCTGATCGAGAATCGCCATTCCCGAGTAATCCCAGAACATGAATCCCACGATGTCGAGCACAGCCGCAGGCTCCAGAATGACCGTGTACTTCCCTGCCGGAACCTCCTTCGAATGGGCTGAGTCGACAGCCTTTTGCGCGGCAGTCTCGGCCAACCTCTCGGGATGAACATTTGTGATGTCGGGCGAATTCGCCTTCTGCCAGCCGGAAGAATCCGCCGCCAGCATGGTGACCGACACTTCCGCCGATGTCTGCGTATGCCAGCGGGTCAGTCCGTGCGAATTAAAGACGCCTTCGAAGTATTCACCGCTGGAGAACACTCCGGCGGCGGTAAGCTCGTGCCGATCCGCAATGTCAACAATCTTCTTGACTCCCTCGGCACGCAACTCAGGAGTGATTGCCGCAGTCCGTTCAAAGAAACGCGTTTGTGTAAGGGCCGACGCCTCGTCCGCCCCGCCCGCGGAGCGGGCGTCCGGCATGGTCAACAGGTCCGGATCCGGATGTTGCACTCGCGCAAGCGACTCCGAGTTCTTCACCACTAGGCGCAAGCTCTCGTCATCAACCTTGTTCGTAGTAGCCCGCGCTGTCCTCTGACCGAATGCCGTCCGCACGGAGACCACATGATTCTCTTCCGCGACGTTCTGATGAATGGTATTGTTTGCAAATCGCGTCAGCGAGAACTCCCCTCCCGAGAAAAGGACCTCGACCTCGTCCGCGCTTGAGAGCTTGCGAATCCGATCAAAAATCTTCCCAGCCTGTTCGTGAGTTAGCATGCTGACTTTGCCACTGCAGTTCTCCGTGCCTCGGTGACTCCATGGTGAGCTAATTGCCCTTGAATGCGCTTCCCACCTTGATGCCCCGAAACCTCGCCGGCGCCGCCCCATGGCCCGTCCCCATTACCTGCTGCGGCTGCCCCTTCCCGCAGTTCGGCGTGCCCCATAGCGTCCACTCATCCCGCGAGCAAATGGCGTCCAGAGCATTCCAGAACTCCGTTGTGATGCCTGAGTAGGAAGGATTCTTCACCATCCGTACCCGCTTGCCGCCTTTGATCTCCCAACCGATCTCGCATCCGAACTGAAAGTTGTAGCGTTTGTCGTCAATCGACCACGATCGGTTCGTCTGCATCAGGATACCGTGGTCCGTCGAGGCAATAAGTTGCTCCAGGCTGAGAGGCCTTTCTCCAGGCAGCACGCTGATATTCGTCATACGGATCATTGGCAACCGATTCCAACTCTCGGCCCGCACTGTGCCGCCAGAGCGACTCTCTCCGATCGTATGGGCCGTATCACGCGAACTCAAGTAACCGGTGAAGAGTCCATTTGTGATAATCGGAACACATTGAGCGTGCACGCCCTCATCGTCATACCCAAACGTGCCCAATCCTGGCCCATGCTCCTGTCTTGCATCGGCAACAACGTTGACCAGGTCGCTGCCGTACCGAAGCGTGCGTAATTTGTCGAGAGTCAGGAACGATGTGCCGGCGAAATTCGCCTCCATCCCCAGCACACGATCAAGTTCAATCGGATGTCCCACCGACTCATGAATCTGCAATCCAAGCTGTGAGCTGTCGAGGATAATGTCGAACGTTCCCTCAGGACACTGATCGGCCTTGTGCAGCGCCACCGCCTCTTCCGCGATTCGTCGCGCGTTCTCCACTAAATTCAATTCCTCAATCAGCTCATATCCCTTGTTCTGCCACTGGCCACCAAAGGAGTTCGGATATGACCGCTTCTGAATTTCGCTGCCCGCAAACGCATAGGCCGCATATCCCACACCGGTCGAAAGCTTCGCCTGGTGAATTTCAGCGGCCTCGGACGATGCAAACCATTGCTCCTCCCGACTGAAATTCAGATTCGTTTCGGCAAGGGTAACGCCTGCAACGGATCGCAATTCCGCGTCGATTTTCAACAACAAGTCGATGTTCTGTTCAACGGAAGTAGTAAATGGATCGATCTTGTACGGGGTACTCCACTCGGCGACAGCCGGCTTTTCCTGGGCAAGCTGTACGTCTTCACGTTTCACCCGTGCCGAAGCTTGCGCAATCTCGACCGCCCGCGCCGCGGTGGCTTCCACGGCCCCACGCCCCAACTCCGCAGACGCTGCAAATCCCCACGCGCCGTCCGCGATCACGCGTACGTTCATCCCTACCGATTCCGCATCCGACGCACTTCCAACCTTCCCGTTCTTCGTCGTGAGCGCCCGATTCCGTTGCGCAATCACTCGAACGTCCGCATAGCTCGCCCCACGCGAGACCGCAGTGTCCAACGCCCACTTGGAAACATGTTTCATGCGAAGAGCTTCAATCTAACACAGGCATCGCAACCGTAGTGGTAATCAGCGATATCGCGCCAATTCACCAGTCTGTCATCCGGCACACACTCGGCTGTGATTCGGAGCACAGTTCGCCAGTCTTTTCCGCCGTCCAATAGATCTGATGCCACTTCGTGAGAACGGCCTCCCCCCATCGTCCACCAACCCAAGGAGTCTCCGGATATGAGTCTGTTCATCTCAGATGAATCGCGCAGCACGTCCAGCGTCACCGATTTCGACAGCACTTCCGCCGCTTCAGAATCCACCGCCGACACGAAAGCCAGCAAGAAAGCTGACCTGGCGGGGCCCGGCATAGGTGACTATGCCGAACTTGAGAAAGTTCTGCCGCAGGGCTACAACCCGCTCTTGACTGCGGAAGAAACACAAAAGGCCATCTTCCACCTGCGACGTTACATTGAAGATAATCTATGCAAGGAACTGGGCTTGATGATGGTCCAGGTCCCATTGATCGTGGATGTCGAAAGCGGCGTCAACGACATGCTCGACCGCGATGGCTCCCGCACTCCCATTCAGTTCCACATCTCGAACGACCGCGACAAGCATCCCATCGACGCCCAGGTTGTCCAGGCCGCAACGAAATGGAAACGCGTTGCCCTCAAGCAGTTCAACTGCCGCCTCGGCGAAGGCATCTGTACCGACATGCGTGCTGTCCGCAAAGACTACTTCCTCGACCACGACCATTCCGCATACGTCGACCAGTGGGACTGGGAACGAGTTGTTACGCCCGAGCAGCGCAATCTCGAGTTTCTGAAATCGATTGTCAGCAAGATCTGGAAAGTGCTGGTCGGAGCCGAGAAGTTCGCGCAAGAGATGTTCCCCGAACTGCGCAACCCGCGCTACCCAAATCTGCCCGAAGAGCTCACGTTCTTGCACGCCGAGGAACTGCTCGCGATGTATCCCGATTTGCCTCGCAAGCGCCGCGAAACGGTCATTCTGCAGAAGCATTCGGCTATCTTTATTATTGGAATTGGCTGGCCCTTGAAAGACGGCTACCCGCACGAGATGCGGGCCGCCGACTACGACGACTGGGTCACCGACACCAGCAATCAAACCAACCGCGACACCCACGGCCTCAATGGCGACATCCTCGTATGGAACCGCGTCACTAAGCGCCGTCACGAACTGAGCTCCATGGGCATTCGTGTGAATGCCGAAACCCTTCGCAAGCAGCTCGAAATGTCTAACCTGCTCGATAACCTCAAATTCCCCTATCACCAGGGAATCATTAACAACGAACTCCCACTGTCCATCGGCGGTGGCATAGGCCAGTCGCGCACATTGATGCTCCTCCTGCGCAAAGCACACTTAGGAGAAGTCAGCGTAACGGTCTGGCCAAAGATTTTGAAAGAAATGTGCGCGAAGAAAAATATATTCGTGCTGGAGTAGAAGAGCAGTTCCCCCGTTTGAATAGCGCACATCGATGCCGAGGGCGGAATTTTATTTTGAGTCAACCAGCCCTTATTCAACAGAAAGAAAATGTTTCGGTTTAAGTACACACCCCGATAGACTGTGTTCGGAGTTCAGCGCGGCAATGACGCCTCCTAACCTTTCAGCGCAAAACCGCACGCGCCTCTTCTATCTTGTTCGCGACCTGCTTGACAAATCTCATAGCGATGGTTTTGTACGCGATGAGTCCCCTTCGGGACTTGCGGTGCTTGACGAACTACTTCGCCGCCGACTGGGCCGACTCCAGCTTGTGCCGGGAAAGAATCTGCCCGACTCGATCGCCGAATTTGTTCAGACCGCGTCGGAGACCGAACTTTTGGATCTCATCGAATCCGTTCCTCGCGCAAGACTGAAGACAGGGGGAGCGCTCCGAGGTGCGCCGAGGGAGGATGCAGAAAAGACAATGTCTCGCCTCGACAGATTTATGGAATTTGTGGGAGTATCTGCCCGCTTTCGATCAACTGGTACCCTTAACCGGGATGCCTTCGAAACACCTGAGAAAAAATCTCTTTCTAAACTCCAGAAGAAGGAGGAATTGTCACAAGATTTGAAGTCGTTGCTTTCCCGGACTGAACCAACCGCAGTCATACTGTTCGACCTCGACGGATTCAAGGCGGTAAACGAGCGTAACGGGTATGAGGCCGGCGATAAGTGTCTACAAGCTACGGTAGACGCGGTAGTCAAATGTATTCTACACAAAGGAAAGATCTACAGATTCCGTGAAAGGGGACGAGTTCGCAATCGTTCTCCGAAATACAATTCAGTCAGAAGCTGCAGCCACCGCCGAACGAATAAGAAAAGCCATCGAGGACCGCAGCCCTGGCGGAGAACTGAGGGTGACCGCCAGTTTGGGAGTCGCGTCGTCTTCTCAGGCAGGTCTCAATTCCGCGAAAATATTATTATCGGCAGTAGAGGACGCACTTCACGTTTCGAAGCACACTAAGAAAAACTGCGTGACTTCATGGCCGATCCCAAAGTGACGTGATGACCAAAGTTCGCGAAAGAAGAACCAAAACGCAGGAAAGGTAACAAGCTACGGCGTGCTATGCGCCTCCGCCAGCGCCTTCTTCACCGCCAACAGTTCCTTGAGCACTCCACGCAGCTTGGTCGACTCCAGCGCGTTGGCCCCATCCGACTTCGCCTCTTTCGGATTGTCATGCACTTCCATGAACACGCCGTCACACCCAGCCGCGACTGCCGCCCGCGCCAGCACCGGGATAAACTCGGGCTGCCCTCCACTCACCGCGGGTCCGTCATTGTTCGCTTGTGAAGAAGGCAATTGCACGGAATGGGTGGCGTCGAAAACGACCGGCGCAAACTTCCGCATGATCGCCAGCGATCGCATATCGACAACCAGGTTGTTGTATCCGAAACTCGCCCCGCGTTCCGTCAGAAAGATCTGTGAATTACCTGCGTCACGACACTTCTCCACGGCGTGTCGCATGTCCCACGGCGCAACAAACTGGCCCTTTTTAATATTGACCACTCGTCCGCTTAGCGCCGCCGCCACAACAAGATCCGTCTGCCTGCTCAGGAAAGCGGGGATCTGCAGGACGTCGACGACCTCAGCAACCTTCCCCACATCCGCCGTCTCGTGTACGTCCGTCAACACCGGCAGATGGAGCTCATCCTTGATCTTTTTCAGAATCCGCAGCCCTTCCTTCAAGCCCGGCCCACGAAAGCTGCGAATGGACGTGCGGTTCGCCTTGTCGTAGCTCGCTTTGAAGATCAACGGAAACTCTAACGACCGCGCCACTCCCTTAATGATCTCCGCCATCCGGATCGCATGCCCTTCGCTTTCAATGACACAAGGCCCCGCGATCAGGAAGAGATCACCCGATCCGATGCGAATATCACCGACTTGAAAAGAAGTAATCATGCCCAGGATTTCACGACGGAACCATCGGGTGACGGAGAATTTCCATCTTGTTCTCCGCGACTCCGTGCATCGGTAGTGAAAAACCTACCGTCCCGCCACTCGCTCTGGCCGATGGAACATCTCCACCTCGACCGTCTCGCGTTCCGCCTTCCGCTTTTGCCCGTGCTCGTAAGCCGCACCGACAAACGTGCGGAACAGTGGATGCGGCTCCAGCGGCTTCGACTTGAATTCAGGATGGAACTGGCACCCGATGAAGTGCGGATGATCGGGCAATTCGATCATCTCCACATACGTCCCGTCCGGAGTCGACCCGGAAATCCGCAACCCGGCAGCGACCAAAGGCTCTTCATACTCGCGGTTGAATTCATAACGATGCCGGTGCCGTTCACTGATCTCCAGTGTCCCGTAAATTTTGTGCGCCAGAGTGTTCGGCTCGATCCTGCAAGTCCACGCTCCCAGCCGCATTGTTCCACCTAACTCCTCCACGCCCCGCAGTTCGCGCAATTTGTAGATCACCCGGTGCGGCGTCGCCGGATCAAACTCACTTGAGTTCGCTTCTTCCAATCCCACCACGTTTCGTGCGAACTCGATGCACGCCGTTTGCATTCCCAGGCAGATCCCGAAGTACGGAACCTTCTTCTCCCGCGCATAGCGGATCGCGCACAGCATCCCTTCAATCCCGCGTTTCCCGAATCCCCCTGGAACCAGAAGGCCGTCATACCCCTCAAGCTGCGACTCGTAACTCTTGTCGCCCGTCTCCAGTCCCTCAGCCTCAATCCAATTCAATTGCAGCTTGAGATTGTGCGCCAGCGCTCCGTGCACCAGCGCTTCTTTCAGCGACTTGTACGAATCTTCATACTCCACGTACTTGCCCACGATTCCGATCGTCACCGTATCCTTCGGGTTGTAAACCCGATGAACAACATCCTCCCATTTCGAAAGATCGCGGTCCTTGGCCTCAATATGCAAATACTTCAGCACCAGCGTGTCGACATTCTCATTGGCAAAGACCAGCGGTACTTCATAGACGGAAGCCACATCCTTCGCTGTAATGACCGCCTCTTCCGGCACATTGCAGAAGAGCGCGATCTTCGACTTCATCTCTTTCGCGAGAAACCGGTCGGTGCGGCAGAGCAAAATGTCCGGCTGAATTCCGATACTCAGCAACTCCTTCACCGAGTGCTGAGTCGGTTTCGTCTTGAGTTCCTGCGCGGCAGCAATAAACGGCACTAGAGTCACATGCACAAACAGCGTGTGCTCGCGCCCCAACTCCTGCCGCATCTGCCGGATCGCTTCCATAAACGGCAAGGACTCGATGTCGCCCACGGTCCCGCCGATCTCGACGATCGCAACCTCCGTCTCCTGTCCCACCTTCTTCATCGCGGCCTTGATCTCATTCGTGACATGCGGAATCACCTGCACCGTCTTGCCGAGATAATCGCCGCGCCGCTCCTTGGCAATGATCTGCTCGTAAATCCGTCCCGTTGTCCAGTTGTTGTCGCGAGAGAGCTTGGCGTGCGTGAAGCGCTCGTAATGCCCAAGGTCGAGATCCGTCTCCGCGCCATCGTCCGTAACGAATACTTCTCCGTGCTGAAACGGTGACATCGTTCCCGGATCGACGTTCAGGTAGGGATCAAACTTCATCAGATTCACTTTGATCCGGCGGCTCTCCAGCAAGCATCCGATCGAAGCCGCGGCCAGTCCCTTGCCGAGTGAAGACACAACTCCCCCAGTCACAAAGATGTACTTCGCTGGCATCTCTTCCTCGCTTTAAATTGTGTTTGGAAATTTGTGCAGGTGGCGTGCACGATCAATTATGGCAGAAAACCCTGTGGAAGAAACGGGAGAAATAAAGAATAGAGTACGTGCAGACAGCCGCCCTCCAGCGTCCCGAAACAGCGAAGCTCGACGGCTGCACTGCATCGGAACTTCGAAACTGTTTCGGGCTCACAGATCCCGCGTTGACTATCTCTCCCTAAACGGCGAGAATAATTGAGGTCACCAGCACCATACGGTAGTGTCCTCACAAGTGGGCCTGTGGCGCAGCTGGGAGCGCGCTTCCATGGCATGGAAGAGGTCGTCGGTTCGATCCCGACCAGGTCCACCATCATCACGCAAATTAGCAGGCCGTGTCCTCGTACTCTGCCTCACCCTCACAAAGACTATCTCTTGGCCGGCCTCCTCGGCTTGTACACGTTTTCTAAAGGCTGCGCAGGTTGCAGGGAATACCTAAAGCCTAGGTGCTCCAATGGCTTGTAAACGTATTCTGAAAAAACAGCAAAGCATCCGGTTCTCTGCTACCATCTTGTAGCAGGCGAGACCTCGTATCTGCCACCTATGGACATCCGTGAGATCGCTCGGCGCGCGAAAGTGTCAACCGCCACCGTTTCTCGCGCCATCAATCGGGTGCCTACCGTCGACCCCCAACTTTCCAAGCGCGTCTGGAAAGTGGTTGAGGAACTTGGCTACTTCCCTAATACCCAGGCTCGGGCGCTGGTCTCAGGCAGAAGCCGGATCTTCGGCCTGATTGTCTCGGAGATCACGAATCCATTCTTTCCCGAGATCGTGCAAACCTTCGAGAATCTCGCGGTCGAAAATAACTACGAGATCCTGCTGACTTCCACCGTCCACGATCCCAAGCGCATGGAAAGCTCGGTGCGCCGCATGATCGAACGCCGCGTCGACGGTGTAGCGATCCTCACTTTCGGCATGGAAGAATCGCTGCTCGAACATCTTCGTTTCCGTAAAGTGCCGCTGGTATTTGTGGATGTCGGGCCCGACGCCCCCCACGTGATTAATATCCGGATCGATTATCAGTCCGGCATCCGGCAGGCAGTGCAACATCTCGCGGCATTGCGCCACTCACGGATTGCGTTCATAACTGGACCTCTCGAGCTCAGATCTGCCTTGGCGAGAAAAGAGGCCTTCATCCAATCCATGACAGAGATTGGTCTCACTCCCGACCTCATCGTCGAAGGTTCTCACACCTTGGAAGGCGGAATGCGTGCGCTGAATAACCTAATCGCTCTGCGTCCGCGACCCAGCGCAGTCCTCTGCTCGAACGATATGACGGCTATCGGAGTCATGCGCGAAGCCTACGATCTTGATGTCCGGATACCAGCAGATCTTTCCGTGATTGGCTTCGACGATATTCGTCTGGCACAGTTCATGACACCACCGCTGACTACCGTTCAAATGTCCCAAACCGAATTGGCCAGACTGGCCTTTCAGGCTCTGTTGAATGAAATGGACGAGTCGGAAATCGACCACGCCAAGGAGTACAAGCTTGTCACCAATCTTATCCTGAGGCGTTCCACTGGCTTGGCCGAAGGCGCCGAGAGTCGAAAACCACCCAGAAGCAAGTAAGTCCGTATCCTCCGAGGCCGCAAGACACTCGGTAGCTTTGAAGCTGAAGATGCGGCTCTACGTCAGAGTCACGATTCTTCGAGCGGGATCCAGACCTGCATCGCAGTCGCCATTCGATTCGACCACGCGTAATACGGGATGAATGTGAGATCAGCCCGGCTCGTCTTCGCCGTTTCGCCGTTGTAGCGCGCATACAGGCTGCCGTCCGATGGACTGCTCCCTCGCACGAGCCCGGAATGTTGCAGTACAACCACCCCATCCAGCAGATCCGGTTTGAATGCGGTCCCAAATCCCTCCCCCATCTTCTTTCCTGCTGGCAGCGCAACATCGGCGAGATCGACTCCTAGCGGCTGGTCGACGCCTTCGAGGCAATACACCAAGGCTCCACGCTGAACCGCGACCCGCCCGGTGTCGTCCGCGACATGCGGATTCGCCGTCAATACCTGAGTCGTCATGGGAAGCTGCAATCGGATGGTATCTCCCGGCGTCCAGCGTCGCCGTATGGTCAGGTACTTCCCGGGTGTCGCACCGTCCCAGGATTTCCTGTTCACACTGACCTCGGCTCGTTCCGCCCATCCCGGAATTCGCAAAAACACGGTGAATTCGCAAGCTTGTGCCGGCGTGATGGTCAGGTCTATGGCTCCGTCCCACGGATAGTTCGTCTTCTGCGAAATCTTCAGCCCTGTCCCATCCTCAAGATGCCAATCGAGTTGCGAATTGTCGTAAAGATGCACATAGATCCCGTCGCTGCTCGTGCTGTAGAAGTATCCGGGCAGCGACCCGAAAGTGCGCTCGAGGTTCGGCGGACAACAGGTCACGTCATACCACGGGTTGCGTATCTTGTCTCCCGTCGACGCATCGAAGGCCAACGGATTCCGGTAGCAATACATCGTCCCGTTCAGCGACATTCCGGAATTGATCCCGTTATATAACGCCCGCTCAATCACGTCGGTAAACTTGGCGTCCCCCGTCACAGCCAGCATGCGCCAGTTCCACATCATATTGCCGATCGCGGCACAACTCTCTCCGTACGCACGGAAGTTGGGCAATTCATAAGCGTCTCCAAAGGCCTCACCATCCGATCGCGAGCCCACCCCACCAGTGACATACATCTTGGTCGAGGTCATGTCGTCCCAGAGTTTGTTCAGCGTCTGCAAGTAGGTCTCGTCACCGGTCTCCATGTAGTAGTCGGTTGCTCCGCAGCAGGCGTACATCGCACGTACCGCATGGCCTTCCAGTTTTGTTCTCGCCGTGAACGGTGTGCCGCTGAACATGTAAATAGTTCGGCGCTCCGGCAACTCGATCCTCTTATCCCCTTGCAGAATGTACCCGGCAAGCTCGAGATGCCGCTTGTCGCCGGTCGTGCGATACAGCTCAATCAATGCCAACTCGATTTCCGGATGCCCTGACACAATCGGCTTCTTCGGGGCTGGCCCGTAATTCGGCAACAGGAAGTCATCAACGAAACGAATCCCGGCATCCAGCAACTTGCGGTCGCCAGTCGCACGATAGTAGGCGATGGCCCCCTGTATCATGTGCCCCATGTTGTACAGTTCATGCCCGGTTGTTTGCGTCTGCGGCAACATCCGTAAGGATTTGTGATCTTCCTGGTAGTACGTGTTCAGATAGCCGTTGGGCTCCTGCACCGCGACGACCTCGTCGATCACTTTTTCCGTCATGCTCCGCAGTTCCGGACGGTCTCCCGATTGCAATACGAACCCAACCGCTTCCGTCCATTTATAGACGTCAGAGTCTGAGAACACCGGCCCAATCTGCTGAGCGCTGCTCTTTCCCGCCAGCCGCAGGAAGTTGTTCATCCGCCCGTTGGCTTCCAGCAGATCGTGCATCGTTGGAATGCTCTTCGTCACGTTCACTTCGCGACGTTTCGCCCAGAACCCGGCGTCAATGGTCACCGCATGCACGGGAATATTGCGCAACTTGGCACGCGGCGACTTGGCCAAATTCTCCACTCCCTGGTCCTTCCAGCTCGGCTCATCCACGGGGCCTCTGCCCGAAGAAGTGGAGACCACAGATCGTGCCGCTGAAACTACTGCTTTCCCAGCGAGGGTTGAAACGGCAGCCGCTGCCACCGCCGACTCCACGAACTTCCGCCGCGATATCGTTTTAGTTTTCGACATGATGGCTCCCAGTTAGTGCGCCGGGCGATTATACATCTTGAGTAAGCGTTTACTTTACGCTCCCCGAAGCCTCGCCCCCGCTAAGTCCCCCGCGCGTGTCCAACCTCGAGCCGGGCGCTCACCCGTGGTTGCCTCCCGGGCGCCGACGCGCAAACCACAAGTACACCGGGATTCCGAGCAAGATAACGACGACTCCGCCCATCGAATCCCGCAGGTTGTTGAGGAACGTGTAGCCGAGCAAGACGGCCGCCGTCCCGATGAATAGCCCCGGAATCACCGGATAGCCCGCCGTACGATAAGGCCGATCCACCTTCGGCTCCCGCCTTCGAAATACAAAGATTGTGCTCGCGGCCACCATGTAAAACAGCCACTCCGCGAAGATCGCCAGCGAGAACAATTCGCGGAAAGCGCCTCCGACCACAATCAGCAGCACTGCCACTGCTCCCTGAATCACGAGCGCCAAAGCCGGCGTATGGAACTTCGGATGCACCTCTCCAAGAGCTCTCAAGAAATATCCATCCCGCGCCACGGCAAACGGCACGCGCCCTCCGCTCATCACAGTCCCATTCAGGGTCGCCAGCATCGAGATCATCATGCCCACCGAAACCAATGAGATTCCCATTCGTCCCAACGCCGCTTCGCCCGCCGCAGATGCCGGAACCGCTGCGTGCGCCACCGCCGTCGCCGGTAGGGCGTATTGAATCCCGGCATTCATCCCCATATATAGGACTGCAACAATTCCCACACCCAGAATCAAAGCGAGCGGAATGTTCCTCTCCGGACGCTCTATCTCTTCGCTGACCATGTTTAGATCATTCCATCCGTCATACGCCCACAACGCCGCCACCAGCGCAGCCATAAACCCCGCCATTCCTCCCCTAGCGCCGGCGAAAGTCGTTGCAAAGTTCGCCCACGAACCTGTGGGTGCACGAAACGCAACCACCGCAATCCCCACGATCATTCCCACCTTCAGCACCGTGAAGGCCAACTGGAACCCGCCAGCCTTGCGCACTCCGATGTAGTTCAACCCTGTAATGAACACATTCGCAGCAATTGCGACTAGATGGCCGCAATTGATCGCGAGAGTCCGGCTCGAAGTGACGTGCAAAGAGAACAACGTCTGCGGCAGAAAATCAAAGGACGAAAATGTCCCCAGGACACGCACCAACCCAGCCGTTACAGTCGCGATGGAAGCTGGCTTCGCAATCAGAAACCACGTCCAGCCATAGAGAAATGCCGGCAACGGGCCATACGCATCCCGCACATACACATACTCACCGCCCGCATAGGGCCTCACCGAACCCAATTCTGCATACGTCAAGGCGCCAAAGAACGAAAGCAGCCCTCCCACAATCCATGCCAGATAAACCAGCCGCGCCGATCCCACTGCCTGCATCATCTCCGCCGGAACCAGAAAAATCCCGCTCCCAATAATCGTTCCCGCCACAATTGCGGTGGCGTGCCAAGCGTTCAGCCCCCGAACCAATTGAGGAGCTTGTGTTTTCGAGACAGCTGCAGGCGATGTAGCGATTGGCAAGGACATGTTGAATGTCCATCATGTTACACGCAAGCAGTAAGCACCCGGATTCGGGTGTCGGATTATAGTCAGCCGCCAGTCGCCAAATGCTACGCTGATGATGTGAAGTGCTTCAAAGTATCGTGGAGGCTTGGAGCCATATGGAGACAGGCGCGTCGGCTGTCCCGCGAGCACGAAGCGGAGTGGCCGCGGCCGCGGGCTCACGTGCCTTGGCTTGTGCTTGGGATAATGTTCTTTTCCCTTTCCTCAAAGGCTCTCCCCTGGACCCTCAATTCCCAGCCGGCCCGGCTGCTCAACGGTGCGCCAGTTTTATTCCAGGTGAAGGCGCCCGTAAAACTAGACTCCCTCACCGGCCACTGGCTCGGCCATGACCTCACCTTCAGCTACGCCCCATCGACAAAAACGTGGTTCGCCCTTGCTGGAGTGAGCTTCGCCACTGAGCCAGGCAAGTACACGCTGGAACTCACGGGCCAAAGCATAAAAACTCAATCCCCTGTGAAGTTCAGCCGCACGTTTGCAGTCTCCCGGGCAAACTATCCGAAGATCAAAGTCAACCTCGCGGTGGAAAAGAAATTCACCGAGCCAAGTCCCGAGCAGCAAGCTCAGATCGCCGAGTCTGTGAAGGTTAAACAGGATTATCTCGGCCGCGTCACCCCCGACCGCGAATGGAATGGAAATTTCTCTGCCCCCGTAGACGCCCCCACCTCCGACGTCTTCGGCTCCCAGCGCATCTTCAATGGTGTCGCCCAGCGGGAACACCTAGGCCTCGATTACCGCGTTCCCACAGGAACACCCGTAACAGCTATGAATGAGGGAACAATCCTGCTCGCTCGTTTTCTGTATTTTGAAGGAAATTGCGTGGTAATCGATCATGGCCAGGGACTGCTCACCCTCTACTTTCACCTCTCAGAAGTAAAAGTGAAAGAAGGAGACCTTATAAAGCGTGGCCAGGAGATCGGTCTCAGCGGCGGCACAGGCCGTGCCACGGGCCCTCACCTTCACGTCGCAGTCCGCTGGCAAGGCACCTACCTCGACCCCGCTCGCCTGCTGCAGTTAGCGCTTCCCTAGCCCCACAGCGCTTGTCATCCTGAGCCGCGTTTTTCGTGGCGGAGGACCTATGCCTTTGCCACGAGGAATTCGGCAGCCCCAATCTTGCTAGTCCATTCCTGAACCAACGCAGTGGCTCATCACTCACTGCCCATGGCTCGCCGCTCCTACCCCGCACGCCGCAACACCTGGTTAATTTCGTCCTTCAACTCCAGATTCCGAATCAGCCGGTGCAGATAATTCGGATGCACTCCCAGAATCCCCGCCGCCTCCACATAGTTGCCGCGGGTCTGCTCGACCGCATCCAGAATCAATCGTCTCTTATGGTCTTTCACGCTGGCGTGATACTTCCCCTCGTCAATTTCCTCTGAGGTCCTTTGCTCCAGTAACGACTCCGGCAGATCCTCGAGCAGAACCATCTCCGACGATCCCATCACCAGTGCGCGCTCGATAGCATTTTCCAATTCGCGCACATTTCCGGGCCACTCATAATGCACCAGCGCCGCCATCGCTTCCCGCGAGATCGGCCTTGCCTTCACCCGGCAGTGCATTGCATGCTTCTGCACAAAGTGCCGCGTCAGCATTGGAATATCCTCTCGCCGGTCCCGCAGCGGAGGCATCGTCATCTTCACCACCGCCAACCGGTAATACAGATCCTGCCGGAACTCGCCCTTCTTCACCGCTTCGTCCAGATTGCGATTCGTCGCTGCGATCAACCGGATATTGACTTTGATCGGATGCGTCCCGCCGACATGCTCAAACTCGCGCTCCTGCAAAACCCGCAACAACTTTACCTGCAGCGACGGCGCCAAATCTCCAATCTCGTCCAGGAACACGACCCCGCCATCGGCAATTTCTAGCCGTCCTTTCTTCAGCATTCCAGCCCCAGTGAATGCGCCCTTTTCATGTCCGAATAGATCGGACTCCAGAAGCGTCTCGGGAATCGCCGCGCAATTAATGGCCACAAACGGTTTGCTTGCCCGTGGACTGTTCCGATGCAATGCTTTGGCGACCAGTTCCTTCCCCGTTCCGCTCTCGCCTTCGATCAGCACCGTTGAGTCGGTTGGCGCCACGCGCGCCAGGAACTGGAAAATCTCCTTCATGCGCGCGCCCTCACCGACCAAGCTTTGATCTTGCCTGATCTCCGTCGTGAGGCGCTGATTCTCCTGTTCCAGCCACTGCACCCGCCGCGCGTTGTCCAGCGCTACCGCGGAAATTCCTGCCACCCCTGCCATCAATTGCAGATGGTCTTCATGAAACCGGTTCGCCGCATTCGTGTTGTCCAGATATATGCAGCCAATCATCCGTTGAAACACGCTCAAGGGGACGCACACCAGGGATCGAACGTGCGAAGCTACCAGGCTCTCTACCTCACGAAAGTTGCCGCTCGAGGCTACATCCACACCAAGGATCGCTACATTCTCCTTCATCACCTTCCGCGCGACGGTGCGACTTACACGCACCAATTGTTCGCCACCCTGTCGCGTTCGCGCGTACATGGAGTTGAATTCCTGCCCGTCGCCGTCGGAGAGCAGGATCGCCCCTCGGCCGGCAGGCACTACTTCGAAAATCAGATCCAGCAATTGCGCCTGCAACTCTTCCAGGTCTCGGATGGCATGCACCACCCGGCTGATTTTCAGCAGTGCATTCAGGTTCTTGCCCACCTGCGACGTCGAAGGGAGTTCTTTCAGCAGGCGGTCCGGTTGCAGATACACCGCTTCCTTCGCATGAATGAGCCGGGTCTCGGCCATCGGTTGCCCGTCATCAAACTCCACCCGGCTCTTCGATCCCGGCCGATTCTCTTCCTCCAACAACAACACGAATAGCGAATCACCCGTCGCGATCTCGTCTCCATGCCGCAGCCACTGCTCTTTGACAGGAACTCCGTTGACCAGTGTTCCGTTCCGGCTCTCCAGGTCCCTGATCAGGAAGCGACCGTCTTCCTCGCGCCGCAGCAGGCAGTGTTTGCGGGAAACCGACGGATCAATGATCGCCACGGCGCTCGCCGGATCCCGGCCGATCGTGGCTTCCCCCTCAGGCAATGGAATGATCTGGTCTTTCGAGGGTCCCGCTGTCACCAGTAGTCTGGGCCGCAATCAGGTCTCCCAAGTGGTGCAGATTTTTCTATCACAGCCCAGCCAGAAATGCATTGCTCTCGTTCCCCTTTTCGATATCCGAACAGCTAGTCTGACTATCTCTTCGGATAGTCCCACTCAGCCCGAAGCCCAACCACACGCGTGACGCTTTCCTAATTTATCGACTCTTAAGTGCTTATAACAAAATGAGTTACGGTGATCACGGAAGAATTGCAGGGCGAGCCACGAGACTGGCATCTAGCTTGCACTATATAAAGTCGCGGATGCTCGGCAAAAGCGATGGGGGAAGCGCTTTTCGAGCAGTTCTAGCCGAGATCGCCAAAGCCAGAGGCTCGGGGGACCCCCTCATCGAGCCTTTGGCTTTTTTGCTTCTGTGAAAGCCGCCAGCCGACCCACAGCTCTATTGGTTAAGAGGCGGCCAAACCAGGCGACAAACCGACTAAAAAACGCTGCGAGAGGCTCATGGTTGACAGCGGCTTTGGCTCGTCGAGGTGCCTTCCTATCCCGCGACGGCTCCTGAAGAGATCCCCGGCGCCTCCATTACAGCGACTCCATCCCGATAACTCACCGTCCTGCCGGAAATCGCCGGCACCCGCTCGCCCGGAACCAGAATTCCCACCAGGTTCAACGGATCCGCCGCCGACAAAGTAATCGTCTCTCCGCTTAATGGCAGACTTCTCATCGCGCGCACTGACTCCACTGCTACCGGCAGCGCAAATTGCTCCCCGAGAAATCCGTCCACGAACCGTCCTCCACGAATCTCGCCACGATCCTCCAGTCGACGGAACGCCGTCAGCAACTCGCGCCAAGTAGGCAGATTCGATTCCCGCGCCAGCAGATCGCGAATGACGATGCCGTATCTCCTCAGCAGCATCCAGCACGCAGCCTCAACCGCCCTCGGACGCTCCACGGCCGCATCCGCATGCAGCATTGCCCACCGCCCCGCGCTGTGCCGCGGACGCAGTGCCCGCCCGCTTCCCTGCCCTGCCCTCCGCTTCGGATCAATCAACGACCTCAAGTTGTCGAATCCATCAGCCGTCACCAACCCGGCTGCGACCAGTTCCCAGAGTGCAGTCTCAATCTCTGCCTTCAGCTTCGCCGTCCCCCGCACGATGTCGGCAAAGAACGAGGCACCACGCTGCCTCAGAAATTCAACCACCAGCTCGGCACCATGGCTAAGACCATGGGGTGACTCAGAACTCTCGTGAGCTTCATCAGGACGGATGTGCCTCACTTCCGCCCGGTTTTGCCAGAAGTGAGGATTTTGCCTCAGTCCCATCCAATCCGCGTCCTCTCTAACAAAGAACGTGATCGGGGCAACACTCGTAGGAATCACGCGTCGCTGTCGAGGCGAAGATCCATCAGAAACCCCTCCCGATTCCAGCGTCGCCGGATGCGGCGACAACCTTCCCCATCCCACCGCGCCTGTGAGGCAAAGTTGATCCAGCCACTTCGGATCGTAATCCATCACTCGCCGAGCCAACACCTGCCGCTCCCACGCATTTGCCGGGATCTCAAATCCCTGCAACTGCTGAAGCACCTCAAGCGTCCCGCGCTCCCCGGCAGCCTGCGATCCAGGAGTCACATGCTGCCATCGCAACATCCACCGCATGAACTGCGCCGCTGTGACAGGCTCGATCTGCTTCCGCAGCATCCCCACCGTAAGCCGATGGATCCGAGCCAGTAGCCGCCGCTCACACCACTCAATCTCTGATTCCGGCGAAGCAGTTGTCGGAACTAAAGAGGAATATGTGGGGACAGCCGCTTCCGGCAGCCCGGGCGCACCCGGCCGTGTCTTCGTGCCCGTAAACTTCCCCCGCAGCACAGTTCCCGCCGCCTCCATCCGCAGCAGTGCTTTCTCAACGTCAGAAGCAGCAAGCCCTAGCGAATCCCCAAGCTGCGAAGCCGTAGTCGGCCCCACCGCCGACATCCATCCCATCACGAGAGTGAGCAAGGCATCATCGCGGCTGATCTCTCCCGTCTCCACCTCAGCCAGATCGTTTTCAAACTGCGCCGCAGGGAATAAAACCCGGAAGCTCCTCGCCCGCTCCGCCGCTACCCAATACCGACGCTCCTCCGCTGAAGCGATCCCAGCCCGCCCTCGAGCCTGGAGTTGCTCGAAATACAAGTTCCACCCGGGGTACCCGATGCTTCGCGGGGTTTGCGAGACATGGGATCTGCCACCCTCGAATGATTCCGGCAGCCCTACCAGCGTATGCAGCACGTCATGCAACTCATCCGCGTCGCGCACATCCGGCCAAGCCTCGCTCCGCACCTGAGCTATCGCCCCGGGATCCAGCCGTCCCACTTCTTCCAGCACCGACTCCGGCAGCACCCGCCGCATCTCCACAGCACGCGCCCGCCGCTCCTCCAGCGGCGCATCATCCAGGTACGCATAAGGATTGGCATTCAAAATCTCATGTGAGAACTGCGACGGCACCGGAGTATCCACGGCCACCACGCGAATCTCTCCCGAAGCCATGCCGCGCAAGACACGCTTCAGTCCCTCGACATCCATCGCCTCAGTGAGCACATCCTTCATCACCTCACCGACCAGCGGATGATCGGGAATCTGCCGTTCCCCCTCGATGTTCTCGAAGCAAGCCGCCGCGTCGGGAAACACTGACGCCAGTAGATCATCCGACCGCATCCGTTGAACCTGCGCCGGAACCTTCTTGCCATTCTGGAAGCGCAGCAGAGCCAGCGCCCGGTTCGCGTCCCACCGCCACCGCGTTCCGAAGATCGGCGAATCCAGCGCCGCCTGCTCGAGAATCGGCTGCACCGTCTCCGCATTCAGAAAATGAAAAACATCGCCCAGCGGGAAACTGTGCTGCTCAGCCAATGCAATGTTCAGTCCGTTATCGGTAGCCGCTGCCTGCAGCTCAAAATTGAACCCGCGACAGAATCTCTTGCGCAGCGACAATCCCCAGGCCTTGTTGATCCGTCCCCCAAACGGTGCATGAATCACCAACTGCATCCCGCCGCCCTCGTCAAAGAACCGTTCGGCGATCACAGTCGTCTGCGTCGGCACAGCGCCCAAAACAACCCGCCCCTGCAAAATGTACTCAATCACCTGTTCGGCGCCCGAATCATCCAGCCCGCATTCATCTTTCAACCAGGAAACACCAGCCGCGACCTCCGGCTGCGTCGCCGAAAATCCCACCGGCGAAGTACGCGGCAGCATGTCACTGATCTTCTGCCGCAGCTCTCCCACGTGCGACGACAGCTCCTCCGTCCGCGCAGGAGCCTCCCCGCGCCAGAACGGCACACTGGGCGGTGCCCCATGCGCATCGTGCACCAGCATCCGCCCATTGTTGGTCTCGATGCGATGAATGATCCACGATGCATTCCCCAACAGCATGATGTCGCCGCGATTACTCTCGACGGCGAAATCCTCATCGACGGTTCCAACGATTGCTCCGTCGGGCTCCGCGACCACGGTATAAAGCGAATTGTCAGGAATCGCGCCACCGCTGGTGATCGCGGCCAGCCGTGCTCCCCGACGGGCGCGTAGCTTCTTGTTCACGCGATCGCGATGTATGTACGCTCCATACCGTCCCCGCCGCGCCGCAATCCCCTCGGACAGCATCTCAAGAATCGAATCGAAGGTCTCCCGCCGGAGATTCCGATACGGATAAGCCAGAGTCACCAGAGCAAACAACTCATCCTCATCCCATCCCTCGGAGCTTTGTGCTGCTAACGGTTCAAATAAAACCGGCGGTGTCCCACCTCTGGCCGGGTTTGCCAGAAGGGGATCTTTCGACAGCATGTATTCAGAACCATCCTGTGGAGTTGTAAGCATTTCATCTTCACGGTTCTCCCGCTTCAGATTCTTGCGCGGCGCACTCGGTCCTGCCGCCGCGCAAGCCGCCACAATCTGTTGCGCCAGCACATCCAGCGGCGCCTCAGGAATCATTAACCGGTCCAGATCCCCCAGCTTGACGGCCCGTACCAGCGCCGCACACTCGATCAAGTCGTCGCGCGTAGTCGCGAACAATCTTCCTTTGGGCACCGCCCCGCGCCAGTGTCCCGATCGCCCCACGCGCTGCAGCGCCACCGCAATCGCCCGCGGAGAATTGATCTGCACCGCCAGATCCACAAAGCCCACATCGATTCCCAACTCCAGCGACGCTGTCGCGACCAGCACGCGCACTTGCCCTTCCTTCAATTTCCTCTCGGCCGCAAGCCGCAATTTCCGCGACAAACTCCCATGATGCGCCGCTACATTCTCCTCGCCCATCCGCTCGCCCAACTGATGCGCAATCCGCTCCGCCATCCGCCGCGTATTCACAAATACCAACGTAGATCGATGCTGCCGCACGAGTTCCACTAGCCGGTCGTAAATCGTGTCCCACATCTCATTGGACGCCACCGGCCCTAACGGCATAGGGGGAACCTCAATGGCAAGATCCAATTTCCGTCTGTGGCCGACATCAACAACGATCGGATCTGGTCGCCCCGTTCCCGTCAGAAAATGCGCCACTTCTTCAATCGGCTTCTGTGTAGCCGACAGCCCGATCCGCACTGGCCGCCGATAAGTCAGCGCCTTCAGTCTTTCCAGCGACAGCGCCAGATGCGCCCCGCGCTTGTCATCAGCGACAGCGTGAATCTCGTCCACAATCACCGTCTCGACATCCCGCAAGACGGCACGGCTCCGTTCGGAAGTCAGCAGGATGTACAGCGACTCGGGCGTTGTCACCAGGATATGCGGTGGCCGTTTCAGCATCGCCCGCCGCTCCGGCATCAGTGTGTCCCCAGTCCGCACAGCCGTCCGAATCTCAGGCATCAGCAATCCGCGCTCGCCGGCGAGCGCAAGAATCTCCCCTAAAGGAATCTCCAGATTCTTCTGGATGTCGTTCCCCAGCGCCTTCAGAGGGGAGACATAGAGCACTTCCGTTCGATCGCGCAGTTCGCCGGCCAGCGCCTTTCGCACCAGCCGGTCAATGCAAGCCAGAAATGCGGCGAGTGTTTTTCCAGACCCGGTAGGCGCGGAGATCAGCGTCGTTCTACCCGCCAGAATATGCGGCCAGCCCTGCTCCTGAGGCTCCGTAGGAGTGCCAAATCGCGAGACGAACCACTCCGCTACGAGAGGATGCGCCCAGGCCAGCGAGGAAGGAGGGGACTGCATCCTGTCATTTTAGTAGGAAAACCTGCTTTCGCCAAGTATTCGCCCCATGCAATCTCGGCAAGCCGAGCCACGGAGAGAGCGCTTCTAATCGGACTTATCTCTTGACGCTGGGAGTGATGGCGAACCGCGTGCCATCCTCAGAGAAGAAGATCTGCCGCACCCCATGCTTCAGGCAGCTTCTCGTACAGGCGTTCATCTCAGATTCTTCGACGATCCTCGTGCCGTGCTGCATCTTCACACACGCCTGCGAGCACTGACTCTCGTCGACTGAATGGCACATGCACAGGCAACAAAGAGCACGCTCTTGCGCGGGCACCGGTCGCGAAACGCCCGTCAACGGCAACGAGGCCACGACCACGGCAAGAACGGCGACGGTAGGGCTTCTCTTCATCAAGGGCCGGAATTGGTACAGCCAAATCAAGGGACTGATTCGCTGCATGTTGCGACCTTTTCGCCCACTTCGCCAGATAACCGTGGTAATCGAACGACGAGGATCTTACGCTCTTCCGTCCCGCGGCGCATCCTTCGGCTGATCTCGCAACTGATGCGAACTCACCTGTTCGCAAGCAGATTGTTGGATATCGTGTTAGATTGTCCCGTCCCCTCAGTAAAGAATTCCACTCAGTTTGGCGAAGGAGGTTTGTTCGATGCGCCGATTGCGAGTCGTCTCCGTCATAGTGGCAATGATCGTCCTTCCACTCACGTTTCTTTATGCTCAGTCCAAGGAAGAAACGTCCTCTGTCAAGGTTGAGGCCACCAAGACGGAAACCGGCAAACTCGAGCAATTCAAGCCCGAGCAGCAGCAAACAAAAGGTTCGGTCACCATCGGCGGAAAAGCCATCGACTACGATGCCTACGCCGGCACCCTGATCGTTCATCCCCACGACTGGGACGACGTCCCGCAAAATGCCGATCCCGATCCTAAGAACAAGGCGCCCGAAGCTAGCATGTTCTACGTCGCTTATTTCAAATCTGACAGCAAAAGCGCTCCGCGGCCCGTGACGTTTCTGTTCAATGGAGGCCCCGGGTCTTCCACCGTTTGGCTTCACATGGGAGCTTTCGGTCCCAAGCGTGTTGTAACTGCCGACGACTCCCACACTCCCGCCGCCCCCTACACCGTCGTCAACAACGAATTCAGTCTGCTCGATGTTTCCGATCTTGTTTTCGTCGATGCCCCCGGAACCGGCTTCAGCCGCCTCAGCGGTAAAGACAAAGAAAAAGCCTTTTACGGCGTTGATCAGGACGCCTGGGCCTTCTCCGACTTCATCGTGCAGTTTCTTGCCAAGTATGGCCGCTGGAATTCGCCCAAGTATCTCTTCGGTGAGAGCTATGGCACCACGCGCTCAGCCGTGCTCGCCAACCTTCTGGAAACCGAACGCAACCTCGACGTCAACGGCATTATCCTGCTCTCCCAAATCCTGAATTTCTCCCTCGATTCCGACTTCCCCGATGTCAACCCCGGCGTTGATATCGCCTACCAACTCAATCTCCCCACCTATGCGGCAACAGCGTGGTATCACCATAAGCTGCCCGAACCCCGTCCCGATCTGAAGACCCTTGTCGCTGATGTCGAGCACTTCACCATGAACGACTATGCGCTCGCGCTCCAGGCGGGTTCTTCCCTTCCCGTCGATCAGCGGCGCGCTGTCGTCGAGAAACTTCATCAGTACACCGGCCTGCCCACCGCATACATCGAGAAAGCCGACCTTCGCATCAATGGCGGAGAATTCGAGAAAAATCTCCAGGATGAAAGCGGCCTCACCACTGGCCGACTCGACACGCGCTTCTCCGGCCCCACCTTCGACCCGCTCAGCAAACAGGCGGATTATGATCCCCAGTCTGCGGCCATCTCCTCCGCCTACGTTTCTGCCTTTAATGACTATGTCCGGAAAGAACTGAAATACGGCGAAGGTCGGGAGTACAAACCTGAGATCGAAGTCTTCAAATGGTGGAGTTTCCAGCATCGGCTACCCGGCATGCCATTCGCCTTTCCGGGGGCCACCAACGTCATGCTCGACCTCGCTACCGCCATGAAATACAATCCGCAGCTCAAAATTCTTCTCAACGCTGGATACTTTGATCTCGCGACCCCCTTCTTTCAGGGAATCTATGAAATGCAACACCTTCCCATCCCGAAGGACCTGCAGAAGAACATCGAATACGAGTTCTACGAGTCTGGGCACATGGTCTATGCCCACGAGGCCTCGCTGAAAGCTATTCACGACAATGTTGCCGCCTTCATCCTTAAGAGCAGCAACGCCAAAGCGAAGTAAATCGAAGGTTCATTCTGGCCTTTCGCTCGCACGGATTCTGTCAAGAGTTGGGTCTTAAACCTCGAGTGTCGAATCGCACATTATTTTTTGCTGGCGAAAGAAAATTCATTCAGATGGGCATCGCGAGCGGCTCATGGAGAAATATTTGCTACCACAAGTGTTCTGAGTAATTGTTCTTCTCTCCGATGTAGCAATTTCGCAATTCATTTCTGCAACAAGCTCTCATTCCTTTCGTTTCGTGCGCTTTCCGCCTCTGGCAAGTGATGTGCAACGCCAATCGCAATCTCCGCGTCGAGTTGATTCGTTCGTCCCAGGAAGCACAGCCCATTTCGTCTAATCACTAGTTCATCTCAAGGGAAATCATTTGTCAGGTTCCAGGGCCCTTTTGTTCTTTTTCTTCACTCTTCTCCCAGGGTGCATTGCGTTCGGTCAGCACATCGCACTCGAGACTCCTCTTCATAGCCCCCACGGCGACAAACTCAAAATCGCATGCCAGGAGTGTCACACCACGCAAGGCTGGAAACCGCTGCGCGTCAAAATCGAGTTCAATCATTCGCAGACCAGATTTCCTCTGCGCGGGCGGCACACAGAAGTGCAGTGTGCCGATTGCCACCAGGATCTCGTCTTCAGCAGCGCGCCTTCAAAGTGTCAGGACTGCCACGCGGATCTGCATCGCCGCAAGAATGGAGCGGAGTGTGAACTCTGCCACAACCCCAATGGCTGGCAGGTCTCCATTCACAACATCAATGAGCATCAGGATCGATTTCCGCTCATCGGAGGTCATGCCGCCGTCGACTGCTACTCCTGCCACAAGGTTGGTACCGTCGGCCAGTTCAATCGGTTCGGGCTCTCCACCGAATGCGTGAGCTGCCATTTGAGTGCATTTCGCAAGACAAGTAATCCCAATCACCAGGCCATGGGATTCTCCACCAATTGCCAGCAATGCCATCTCTCCATGGACAGTTGGTACGGCGCTGCCTTGGTTCGCGGAGGTGTCGCGAAATGATCCTCGAACCGCGGAGCGCCGCCATGCGAGAGCCCGGCACAGCGGTGCGTGGTGAAGTCGACGCATCTCTCGGAGTCCCCTAGGGACAACATTCTGCACGGGTGATAACAGTTTCAAGCAATCACACAACGAGAGCGTGACTAATGAATCGCACACTACTTCCCTACCTCGTATTCATCACCGTCAGCGTGGTCACACATGCGGCCTCCAACACGCCTGCGGCGATCCGTGACGTCCGCGTAACCGCCGACGCCGGCAGAGTCTCCGTCGAAGTCGATCTCACCGACTCTGTCACCCCGAACCTGACCTTCGCAAAAAATCCGGATCGGCTCATCGCCGACTTTCCCAATGTCTCGCCGAAGCAATCCCTGCAACACATCCCGGTAGGAAAAAACGGCGTTGCGAGGGTCCGCATCGGTCTTAACCATTCCAGTCCACCGATTACCCGCGTGGTGGTCGACCTCGACGCCCTGCACCCTTTCACCGTCGAAGCCTCCGATCGAAAAGTGCGCTTGAACATCCTGCCTGCATCAACAGCGCGCACCGCTGAAACAGGACCAGCTAAGCCGACGGAAATCGCCAACGTGAATACCAGCATTGCCGGGCCATCACCGAGCATTGCTCTCGAGTCCGATGTTGTCCCCGAACTCGAATCAGTTGCCGTGCCACCACACCCGCTGCCTACGGCCAGAGTCGCATTCAAGATTAAGGGGATTTCCGCAGATTCGGTCTACCTCGACGGCGGGACGAACTCCGGTCTGCAAGTCGGCATGACGTTAATCGTCCGTGATCCCGTCGCTCGTTCACATAAGAACGATCCCGCCAACGGAGCCTTTGCCGCCGAACTTCGCATTCTCGCGGTTGCAACCACATCGGCGGTCGCCGAAGTGCAAGATGCCACACGCGCCGTAAGACGCGGCGATGTGGCCACACTCACTCCAGGGGACGCCGAAACCGCGCGCACTACGCGAAACACCAATGCCCTCGCCGCCGTTCATCTGCCGGTCAAGACCATCATGCCCATCGAGCCCGATACCAGGTCACAGCCCATGCAGGTAAGCTCTTCCGGAAGTCGCATTCAAGGGCGCATCGGTCTCGATTACAGCAGCATTACAAGCACCGGCTCGACTCCCGCGACCAGCACGCAACGCGGCATCTCCTTCCAGAGCGACATGACCAACCTGTTCGGGACTCATTGGAATCTGCAGGGCTACTGGCGAGGCCGAATCAACCACCATTCGCAATTCCAGCAGGACACCATCGAAGACACGCTCAACAAGACCTACACCATGCAGCTCTACTACGACAGTCCGGATTCCCCTTGGGTCGCTGGATTCGGCCGCCTGTACCTTCCCTGGGCTGTAAGCCTCGACACAATCGATGGTGGATACTTCGGCCGCAAACTCAGTGGCCACGTGACCACAGGCATCTTCGGAGGCTCCACTCCCGATATCACCTCCTGGAACTATGCACCCGACCATCGCATCGCCGGGTCCTTTGTAAATCTCACCGGCGGCAGCTTCGATTCTTTCCACATCACCAGCACCACCGGACTAGCCCTGAGCACTTTAGGTTGGAAGCTCGATCGCCCCTATCTCTTTTTCGAAAACGAAGCGTCCTACAAGAATGCAATCTCGGTCTATCACTCGCTCATAGCCGACGATCCTCGCGGTGTCACCACCAACGGCATTCGTCCTGGTAAAGGTATCAGCCGCAGCTATCTGACGATTCATCTTCAGCCAAGCCATCGGTTCTACTTCGACATCTACCACAACTATTTCCGCGATGTCCCCACAGCGGCCACCACGATCGTGGGCACCGGATTGGTCGACAAACTCCTGTTCCAGGGATTCAACGTCGGGGTTCACGCCGAACCCATTCGCCACGTCATGCTCTATACCACTCTGGGTGGCAGCGAGAAAACTGGGGACAAACACGAAACTCTGAACCAGATGTGCGGCATCACCTGGAGCGAGATCCTGCATACCGGCATTCGCGCCGACCTTCACTATTCCAAGTTCGATAGCAACTTCGGCCGCGGCGATTACCGGCTGCTTTCGCTCTCGCGACAACTCACCAATCACGCCTTCTGGAACCTCCAACTCGGCAGTCAGGATCTGACTTCGCCCTTCACCGCCAATGGCCAGTCTAAGTTCGCCGCCCTCTCCATGGACTTGAATCTCGGCAAGCGTTCCTACTTCCAGAGCGGCTACACCTTTGTGAATGGCGCCGCCATGAACTACCACCAGTGGTATTCAAGCCTGGGATTCCGTTTCGACCACCGAAAACCCGAGCCCGGTGAGGCCCACCTGATGCCCAAGTAGTCATCGCAAAAGGATGAATGCCAGTTGACGGCCATGCTGCTCAAAAGGTTTGATTACCTCCATGAGGTGATTTCCCATGGCCGCCGATGAAACAGAAAAAAAACACGACCCAGCTCACAGTCATGAACTCTGGGCTCTCAGAGAGCGTGCCAAGGAATTGAAATGCATTTACCGGATTGCCTCGGCTCTGTCTCGTCGCCAGGAACCTCCCCCGCTCGTTTTTCGCTGGGTCCTCGAGGCCATCCCACCAGCGTGGCAGTACCCGGAAGACACAACGGCTCGTATCGAGTACTTCGGTCGGACGCATGCCTTGCCCGACTTTGTCGACACGCCTTGGCGCCTGCGTTCGCCCATCTCTATCTGGCGCACTACCGTCGGCGCTATCGAAGTTCACTACAAGCACGCGAAGGACGTCGCCTGGGAAGGTCCGTTTCTTCAGGAGGAACGCGAACTGCTCGACAACATCGCACATAGAATCGGCGAGTACCTTGAGTGGAAACAACGCGAACTGAGCGGTGAACGCCTCGGCTCCGAACCCGAACACTGGCGCTGGCGCTACCGTTTCGCCGAACGCCTTGCCGGCACCATGGACCCGGTTCGATTTGGAGTGCAAGCCGCCTATCTTTTCGGGAGCACCGAAGCGGGTACCGCCGGAGCGGGCAGTGACATCGATCTGATCGTGGTCTGCGATGGCAATCCAGATCGGCTCAAAGAACTCTACGCCTGGCTGGAAGGCTGGAGTTTGTGCCTGGCAGAGGTCAGCTTTCAACTCTACGGATTCCCTAGCCAAGGCCTGCTCGATGTGAAATTTCTGAATACGGAAGAGGCCCAACTGGAAATTCCATCCATGATCAGCGCGGGAAAGACACTCCAACCGCTCCCGGTCGGAGCAGCTCTCCACGCTCCCCCTCCCTCTGAGTCCGCGTAACGCGACCGCAGGTTTACTGTTTACTGAAGAAATCCTGTGACAACGAGATCGGGGGAGAATTCAAACCTCTGGAAATTTCCCCAAACAAAGGGTACATTGTGTGCGGCTATTCCCCAGCCTCAGGGTCGACTGCTCCAGCCGTTCTCCCCTTCCCCTGACGTCAGATTGATTAACTCGCGCGCAGCCGTCGTCCAGTTGTGCGTCGCGTACTGCTTAAAGGAGGAATTTTTTATGGGCGACCTAATGTTAATGCGGCAGACTCCCGTCTCCCTGCTCCGCGACTGGCTTGCGAAAAACGGCGACAGCATGCGCATGATGCCCGAGCGCGACATCATTTTGGAGGCTCGCCTGGAAGTGCCGGCCATCGCACAAATGGATAACGGCGACATTGCCTGGGAAATCCACCAATGGGCGAAGACTCACAGTCTCTTGCCTCTGGATGTGCCCAATACTCCCGGCAGCACTGCCGCCACTCCGGTACGCGCCGGTGATCCGGAAATTGTCGACAAGCTCAAGTCCCTCCTGAAGACCCTGAAATCAGTCCCCACCGAAATCAAGTGGACCGGCAAGGATGCCAGCGCTGCGATCTCTGTCTCCGGAGTAACCGCAACCTTGGGGCCTGTTGAGGCTACGGCCGGATGGGACCGCACCCTGGAATTGAAGACTACCGTCTCCGACATGGAGTTCTCGGCCAAGATCAATCCCGTCGACAAGAATTGGGAGATGACATTCCAGATCGGCGAAGAAGTGCCCAATCTCTCCGACCTTGCGACTGTCTTCACCAAAGGCGAGAGCGCGATGCGCGGCGTCATCATGAATGCCGATAAAGTCGATCTCAAGAATCCATCCAAAACCGTTCAGCAATTCAAGCAATATGTGGACCCGATTAAAGAAGCCGTCGAAGCCGCCAGCAAAATCGCCAAGCAGCGCCCGGGCAGCATCAGCTTCGGAGTCTCGCTCAAAGGTCCCTTGGACAACTCGCCCAGCAAGGACGGCGTCACGGTAATGGCGACGATTACCATCTTCTTCTGACACAATGCCGCACAGGCCGTTCCGCAAAGGAGTCTGTGCAAATCAACTGAAATCGTTCAACGGGAACATTCTGACTTTTACAAAATCCGAACAGGTCGATTCAACGCCAAAATAGGTGTGGCTCTCCGTCGATTTAGTACTACAATAACTTCCTCTACCTACGGCTTCCCCTTGGGTCCAAAGCAAAGGAATTTTCTTCCGGTGACTTAGCCGGAATGATGTTAGTCCGGGAGGCAACTCGTTCTCATCCACGCAACGTCACGTATCGGCTGCGCAGTCGGAACTGGTTTCGGCCATAAGCGTCCGCTCTGCGTGACTAACCTTACACAAGGAGGTAGCTCATGAGCGCCTTAACAGCTAATGTCGCATTGGTGTCGGATACCTCGGTCGTTGATGCGTCCCAGGTATCCGTCGCGGCCGCGGCTCTCAACAAACAGGTCACTCGCGATTTTGGGCCTCTTTGGAATGTGGATGCCACGGTCAGCGGCTTCGATAAACTCGAAGACGTTCCCGTGGACTACTGGCCCGTCATCATTCGTGACGATATCAACCAGCCAGGCGCGGCTGGTTTTCACACCGACGATAACGGTCAACCGTTTGCCCTGATCCAGGCTGACAATAGCTGGACCCTCACGTCGAGCCATGAGGTGCTGGAAATGCTCGCAGATCCCTTCGGGAATCGAACCGTCGCCGGCTCACCTCCGCCTGATTCCCCCGATCCAGTTGCTTCCTTCGATCGCGTCCTCTATCTCGTCGAAGTCTGCGATCCCTGCGAAAGCGACCAGTTCTCCTATACATCGAACGGAGTAACTGTCTCCGACTTCATTACTCCTCACTTTTACGACCCGAATGATTCCAGCGGAGCGCAGTACAGCTTCGGAGGGAACATCGAAGCACCGCACGCCGTGTTGGAAGGCGGCTATGTGAGCTTCGGAAACCCGATTGATAACCACTGGTACCAAATCTTCGTGGTAAACGGGGAGATGCAAGTTCGGGATCTGGGGATCATTCAGTCCGCCACGGGGAGAAGCTTGCGCGAGCAGGTGGATCTCGCCGTTCGCAAGGCGCGTCAAAACGAGCGTTATCGCATTAAGCCGGCGGCGAGCAAGCCCATGGCAGCTGTTCGATCGCCTCTCGCTAAAGTCACTACAGCACGAGCGAAGAGTCTCCGCAGTTACTTGCAAAAGCTGAAGAGCCGCGATGTAGCATAATGGTCAAAGGAGCCGCCGCATGGTGGCTCCTTCTCAAAAGAGGTTGATTATGCCGGACAATCAATCGCATACCGAGCAG
Organism: Binatia bacterium; assembly: GCA_035577905.1. Taxonomy (GTDB): domain Bacteria; phylum Acidobacteriota; class Terriglobia; order Terriglobales; family Acidobacteriaceae; genus Sulfotelmatobacter. The sequence goes on along the minus strand of DATKAP010000114.1, from coordinate 34,098 downwards.
GGACAGATCGAACGCGCTAAGCGATTGCGAGATCACATTGAGCGGTTGAAGCACGGTCAACCAGAGCCCATTCCTGCCAAGAAAGAAAAGTCTCTTAAAGAACAGATCGCGGACCGTTCCATAGAAAAAAGCTAGTGCCCGGGATTTCGAATTCCAACAAATCTGCGCCTGATCGGCGAAAGCGCGATTGTTTGGGAACAGGTGTTTGTGACTGAACTCTCTAGGGCGTTTTTCCTTCGCAGCGGAAATCGTCCGCTGATCAATAATCTCCTCACACTCTTCGTGTCGCTCGGCGGGATGGACAAAGGCGTCTGTCACTCCCCAGCCAAAAAGCCTCGACCCCTACCGCGCTCCTCGCCCGCCTCCTGCTAGAATCGCGGCGATGCCCAAGAAACTCTCCGCTCAAGCCCGTGCCCGTAAAATCAAACTCCTGCTCTTCGACGTTGACGGCGTCCTGACCGATGGCAAACTCTTCATCTTCCCTGCGCCACCGGGCAACCAGCAGAGCGCTCTCGAGAAATCCGCCGAACCTCGTGGCCAGGGCGGATTCGGCTTCCACAGTCAATCCCTGATTGAGGCCAAGGGATTCCATGCCCATGACGGTACTTCGATCTCCCTCGCCCGCCTCGCCGGCATCAAGACCGGACTCATCACAAAGCGCGTCTCCGAAACCGTGGCCCTCCGCGCCCGCGATCTGAAGCTCGAATTCGTCCGCCAGGGAATTCAAGACAAAGCCACGGCCTTTAAGGAAATCGTCAAAGAAGCGGGAGTCGCCCTCGACGAGGCCGCCTTTGTCGGCGACGACGTGATCGATCTCCCCGCCATGCGTGCCGGAGGATTAGCGATCGCAGTCGAGAACGCGCGCGCCGAAGTAAAGAAGGAAGCTCACTACATTACCCCGCACGCCGGCGGCGAGGGTGCACTCCGCGACGCCGTTGAATTCATCCTGAAGTCCCAGGGAAAATGGAAAGAAATCGTCGAAGCCTACATCGGCGAGCGCAGCCCGACGGTGCAGTGAAACTAAGAACGTGGGAGCGGAATGAAGGGACACTGGTCGAAGGCGGAAACCACCAAGTTCCTCTCCGACTTTGGTTTCGGTGCGGCTGCAAACTGGCAGCGAGGAGCTCGCAGCTAAAAAACCCACCGGACGCTTGCTTGGGGCGTGCTCGGGTCAGCGTCCGATGGGCTACCGTTTCTCCTTACTCACCCTGTTGTTTTCAGGAGTATGTTGAAGAGATTAAACACTGCTTTCGGAGGAAGTTCCGTCTATTTTTGTAATTCTTTGTAAAATAAGCGACTAGGCACGATTCAGCGCACATTCTTTACATCCTTTACATCGTGCCGGGAAAATGTCGCGTTCTCGACGACTGCAATTCGCACCTGCGCACGACGACATACACAAGACCGCTCGCGCTACACAATAAAATCACAAACTGCTTGGGCCGCTTCCGCACCAAACGAGTCGAGGATATGCGCCGATGAGAGGCGCAATGGGATACTGCCCTGATGTATTGCTCCAGTTACTCCGGCAGCGCCACGTTCTTGGCTGCCATCAACTCCGTGAACCGCTTGTCCTTTCGCAGTCCTGCGAACTCTTCGTCCTTGTAGACGTTCTTCACATCCTTATATCCTTCTTCCAGGGCCTTACGCAGATACTCGAGCGATCGATCCGAGAAGCCCATCTTCGCATACAGCTTTGCAACCGTGTAGTCGTACCTGGCGCGATCCTCCGGTCGGGGCACCTGCGCCTGCACACCCTGGCGCGAACTCCTTTCGAACACATCTGGATCGAGTTCCAGCGCTCTCTGATAGGCCTTGGCCGATTCATCGAATTGCTTCTTCGAAAACAACGCCGCCCCGAGGTTGCTGTAGAACGACGCGGACTCATCCAACGTGATGGCCTTGCGATACTGCTTGATTGCAGCCCCATACTTCTTTTGCTCATACAGCGCCACACCAAGGTTGTTATACGGATCCGGCAACGCGCGGTCGGCCTTGATCGCTTGCTGGCACGTCCTTTGCCCATCTTGCCACCGCGTCATCACTAGTTGAGTCCGGCAGATCTTGTTGAGGATCTTCCCTTCATCAGTGGGCACCTTGGTTTTTCGCAGCGCTGCGCGATAGTAATCAATCGCATCGAAATATAATTTCTGCGCATGCAACTCGTCGGCGCGCGCCTCCAGGTCCGCGGGCGTCGTATCGGGCGAAGGCGGATCGATCGTCCGCAGCAATGGCGGTTTCACCTGCACCGGATCAGCGTGGGAAATCTGCGCGAAAGACGCTGCTGAGAAGCAAAGCCAGAAGGCAACGAACGAGGCAGGAACGAGAACTTTCGGGTAGAGAGCCATAGGCCACCCCCAAGTTGTGTACCTATTGTGGCACAGTTCAGGCCGTCAGACGAGGACTTTGCCGCAGCTTTCAGGTGTTCAAAAAACCGGCAACCGGAAGCCAAAAGCCGCGTCAGTGCGACCCGTTGTCCTGAGGTTTAGACACCGGAGCCGAGCTTTTGTCATCCTTGAAAACTCCGGCGATCTTGCCGAAGAACCCCTTCTTTTTCTGCGGCTCCTCCTGAATGCTCGGGTTCGCACCATTCGGGCCCTGGGTTGGCATCACCGGCTTGTCACCACCCCCAAACAGCTTGGTAAGGAAGCCTTTGACCCCCTGCTGGGTCTCGCAGGTATCCCGAGGCTCGGTCCCGGCGACGAAGGCAGAAACATAGTCATCTGTGCAATTCGGAGTCGCCAGCCGGTTCGTGGCTTTGTCCAGTTGCACATCCACCACGCCCGCCGGCTGCGTGAACGGCCGCATATCGGAATACATCGGCAGCGTTGAGGCCTTCTTCATGAACTCCGCCCAGATCGGTGCCGCCGTCTGCGCTCCGCTTAGGCGCAAGTCGCTGTAGTCGTCATAACCCACCCAGACGATACATAACAGGTTCGAGGTGTATCCCGCGAACCAACCGTCATGCGAGCTACCCGTCTTGCCCGCCGCCGGAGGCGTAAAGCCTCGCAGCCGCACTGCGGTATATCCCAACCCGTTATTGATGACGCCTTCCATCATGTTCGTCATAACGTAGGCAATCCGCGGATCCATCACTGACCTCTGGTCCGTGTTGTAGTTCGCAATCACGTCGCCCTTGCTGGTCCGCACAGACCGCAGCAGGATCGGCGACAACCGTATACCAGTGTTGGCGAAAACGGTGTAAGCCCCTGCCATATCCAGCGGAGAAGCGTCGTACGATCCCAGTGCCATCGCGGGCGTTGCTTTCACCGAGGCAATTCCCGATGCCTTCGCCAGGTCAGCCACTTTGTCATACCCAACCTCTTCGGCCACCTTCACCGTCGCATTGTTCAACGACATCGCCAGCGCATAACGAAGCGTGACTTCCCCGTGGTACTCCTCTTTGTAATTACGCGGCTCGTAAATCGAATCTCCGTAGGCGAAAGTGGAGGGCGCATCGGTGACCGTCGATGCCGGAGTGATCACCATCTGCGACCCATCCAGCGCGGTATTCATAGCCGCCGCGTACACAAATGGCTTGAAAATCGATCCCGTCGGGCGCTTCGCCACCGCATGATTCAACTGGCTCCATCCATAATCGCGTCCGCCCACCAGCGCCAGCACTGCTCCGGTATGCGGATCGATCGCCACCAGCGCCACCTGCGCCTGCGGGCCATTCTCGACCTTGGTCTCGAACTTCTTCCCGACTTTAATCTTCTTGGTCCGCAGCTTCTTCACTTGCTCATCCACCAGCTTGATTCCCATCTCGACCGATTGCGCCGCCGCCTTTTGCAAATCGGGATCAAGCGTCGTATAGATCCGGTAGGAACTGTCATTCAACTCCGTCTCGCTGAACTTGCCCACCAACTGATCCCGCACCATATCCACGAAATACGGGGCGTCGCTCGCTTCGACATTGGGAGGTGCAAGTTTCAGGGGCGTTGCTTTCGCCTTCTCTGCTTGTTCGCTCGTAATCGCATGTGTGTCGACCATGGCGTCGAGCACCAGGTTCCGCCGCTCCAGGGCCCGCTCGGGATGCCGGTACGGCGAAAGCCGGCTCGGCCCCTGAATGATTCCCGCAATTAACGCGGCCTCTGGCAGCGTGATGTCTTTCAGATCTTTGTTGAAGTACGATCGCGACGCCTCCGCAAATCCGCTGATCGCAAATGACCCTCTTTGCCCCAGATTCACCCAGTTCGCGTAAAACTCAAAAATCTGCTGCTTTGTGAACTTCTGTTCGAGTTCCTCCGCGATCAGCATCTCGGTCAGCTTGCGCTTGATCGACTTCTCCGGAGTCAAAAAGAATCCGCGCGCCAACTGCTGGGTGATTGTGGAGCCCCCTTGCGCTCTCCGCTGCCGCACTACGTCTTCCCACACCGCTTCTACCGTGCGCCCGAAGTTAATCCCGCTATGCTCGAAAAATCTCCGGTCTTCGATCGCCAGCGTCGCCTGCACCATCACCGTAGGGATGTCGCTGTATTTCACCAGCTCGCGCTTCGACCGCTGCTCCGCATCGAACAACGCGGTTACTAACTGTGGCTCCAGCTCATACGCCGAGAGCTCGTTGCCTCGGCTCATGATCTGCGACACCTGCCCATCTTCAATCGTGATGCGCGCCGACTCCGGCGCATGATACGACTCCGATCCCGGAGTGATCTCAATCCCACCCTTCACCGGGTGGTACGTTCCCAAGTTCGATTCGCCGTCTTTATCGGAATAACCCGCTCGCCGCAGTTCCGCCGCGATCTGCTTCGCATCAATCTTCTCCCCGTCATGGACCACGCGCGGAAGGGAATATATCTTCGCCGAATTGGCGAATACGGGCGTCCGGAACCGCTTCGCGATAATCCGGTCGTACTTGATGTAAAAGTACGAGAAAACGATGGTGAACGAGACTGCCAGGATCAGAAACGCCACCAATGCCGCCCGCAACACCGGATCGCGCGGCAGACCCCGAATCCTCTTCGCCCCGCTCTCTCCGCCACTCTTCGGAATTTTGATCTTGATCGACACAGTCTCGATTCAGGCCCGGAATCTATTCAGACGACCCGGGCTGCAAAAAGGTTTGAAGGTCATACCCATCCAGTCATCAAACTGTGTCATCCAGGCCGGGTGCCCCGCTTTTCGCTGGCTTTTGCGTCGTGGGATTCTGACTTCACTCCTCGCGAACAACCCGCACTCCCACATAGCAGTCCGGCGTCCAATGAAGAGGCGGTTCCCTTATTGTAAACCCCCTTCTCCAAACGAAAAGAGACCCGCAGTACATGCGAGTCTCTCTCCCGACAACATCCCGAATCTACTGGGCGTCGACCGGCGCCCAGGCCCCCGAAGCCCATCCCGTTGAGGCCAACTGGCTGCTCAGGTCAGGAAACGCCTTCGTGTCGTACACGTACAATGCCACCGCCGAGGCGTTCGTGCTGGTGGAGAAGAAGAAGAATTCTCCGCTGGGATCAAATTCTCCGTGAGCGCCCAGCACAGTGGAGAAGGGCGAATTCGCCATCTCGGTGAGCGTTCCGCTCGATGCATCGAACGTGAAACCCTCGATCGGTCCGCTGCTGCTGGACCCTGACGGAAAGCCGATGGCATACACAATATTCCCGCCGGTGTTTGGCTGAACTGTAACCTCGATAGGCACCCCGAGAACAGTTGTGGGTGTCACCGTTAGCTCGCCGTCCGATTGGATTGCCGCAACATAGAGAGCGTGGTTAAACAAGAGTCCGCCATCGGTCCCGATCATGTACTTACCCGTGGCTTCCCCCTGCATCTGCTGTATCACCGCGGGAAACGGACTGTTGGGCACTGGCGTCAGCGTGCCAGTCCCGTCGAAGCTATAGGCCATAATCTCGTTCGTTTGCACTCCCACAATATTGCTGACATACAGATACTTCCCCTGTCCGTCGATGGCCAGGTTATATGGCGTGCCGAATCCGGCGGGCAACAACGTTGTGGTCGGCCCGGTCAGTAATCCGGCGGTTCCAATCTGATAAACGCGGATCGCTTCGCTTCCGGGTGTTTGATCCAATACGAACAACAGCGTGCCCGCCGGATTCGTAATCATCCCTTGCCATCCCGCGCTCGCCCCTCCCAGGTTTGTTCCGACTACCGGAGTGTTGGTCAGGTAAGACGCGGCAATGCTCGGCGGGTTGAGCGACGTAAGCAGTCCCTTCGAACTGACCGACCAGCTCCAAATCTTGCCCGTGTCGGTGTACGCGGTGTACATGAATTGCTGCTGCGCGATCACCATCCAGTCGCCGGGATCATTCGTGTCCACACTCACAGTGCCGAAGTCCGGAGTGATCGTCATTTTCTTGTTCGTGGTATCCGCGAATTCGCCCTGGATTCCACCCGCGTCCGCGATCAGCACATAGACGCCTGCCGCCGTTGTTCCGCCGGTGCTCTGCAATATGCATGAACTGGGAGGCGGTGACGATCCCCCTGCACTTCCGCCGGATGTTCCGCCACCTTGTCCCGGAATCGCCGTTGAGCAGCCCGATGGTCCGCCGCATCCAACGGAAACCAGGATGAGCGCAGCAATGATCGCCGCCAACAATATTCTCGCTCTCATCATTCCCAAACCTCCGACTCGGCGCAACCTGTCCGGCAAGTTGCCCCCGCCCAGAAAAATAACTTTCCTTGCCGATAGTAGGTGCAAGGTAACCCACTGGCAACGTTACGAATGTCATGCGTCGAAAAGAGCTCCCGTCGCCCCGCCGATGCAGGCATAGCCCGTGGCACTGCTCACGTAGGGACAGCCGCCTCGGCTGTCTAGCGATGCGCAGCCAGCGACCGATCCAGCAGCACAACCTTGGCATTGGCGGAGAGGCCTGGCGAAAAGACTTCCGTGTCCGTGACGAGGATGTTGCACAGCCCCCCACTTCGGATTGATGAAATCCTAGGTGCTGCTGGCCATGAAATGAATCACTAACCGAAATCCCGGAACCCAAACGCGCGTCCGATAGTCCGCCGCCAGGAATACTGTCTGCGTTTCTCCCGTCCCTGACCGCGTTATCGTGATCTCCTCCGGTTCAAGCATAATGTCATGCGCTGCCGCTTTCCGCATCACCGCTGCGCGCAACTGCTCATCCGACTGCTGCGCCCCCAGTCCAATCCGCGCCGCCCCCAGCGACGCCACATCTTTCAAATCGTCCTTGAGTTCGTAATTCGCGTACTCGCAAGCAGCCACTTGCCATCCTGTACTCACCAATAATGCGCACAGGAGCAGCCCGACAATGATTTTGATTCTTTTCACTACAGAAACAACTGCCTCTGCTGCCAGACGCTAATTTCGCCTGAGAATTACTGGGGTTTCACATCCCGCGATTGCCGCTCGAAGGAGTGAAATGAAGGGTGAACGAGTATCCCGGCAGGTTTACGGGAACGCTGTACTCCGCTGCTACAAAAACCGCTGGCGCCCCCGGTGTCCCAATCCTTTGAATGGTGATTTGTTCCGGCGCGAGCGCAATTTGATGCTCTTGCGCCTTCTTCATGACTGCGTCGATCAGTTCTTGATCGCTCTGGTGCGGATTCGCCCCGCCAACCATCGCGATGTTCCGCAAATCATCCTGGAAGGAATAGTTCGTGAGTTCCGGCGGAATCACCTGAAAAGCGCAGTAGATCACACCCACGATCACCAGAAACCCGACGATTGCTTTAACAGTTCCCATGTCCCACAATCCGCTCCGTGGGACGAGGACTTATCCCGCCCGGCGGAGCATTCCCTGAAAATATTCGACTATCGCGGAGATCGTAACATCGCGCACTTCCCGAGTCTCGCGCAAAACGACTTCCACAGTGCCTTCGGTAACCTTCTTCCCCACATTGATTCTGAACGGGATACCCACTAGGTCCGCGTCCTTGAACTTCACCCCCGGCCGCTCATCCCGGTCATCGAGCACTACGTCGAAGCCCGCCCCCTCCAACCGCTTGGCAATATCCTCGGATGCGTTCTTCACCGCCTCATCCTTGGTGTTCACTGGCACAATGACGATCTCGAAAGGCGCAATCGACGACGGCATCCAGAAGCCCTCGTTGTCATTTCCCTGTTCGACCGCCGCCGTCAGAATGCGCTCGATCCCGATCCCGTAGCTGCCCATGATCGGCATCACTTCCTTGCCGTTCTTGTCCAGTACTCGCAGCCCCATCGACTCCGAGTACCGATACCCCAGCTTGAAGATGTGCCCGATCTCGACAGCCGTGTCGATGCGCAACGGTTTCCCGCAATTTGGACAGGCCTCCCCCGCATTCACCGAACGCAAATCCGCATACGCCGTGGGATGAAAATTCTTACCCGGTGTCAGATTTTTCATGTGATAGTCCTTCTTGTTCGCGCCCGCGATGAGGTTCTTGCGCCCCTCCAGCGCCTTGTCGACAAGAAGCACCGGCTTGTCGCCGTTCTTGATTTCCGGCGCCCACTCGATCCCTAACGGCCCGAGATACCCGGCCGGAGAATTAAACAACGCCTCAATCTCCGGCTCTTCCATTGGCCGCGTCGCCGTTGCAATCGTGGCATTCAGCTTCGCCTCGTTGAGTTGATCGTTTCCTCTCATCAAGACAATGATGGGCCGCGACCTCTTTTTCCCTTTCTCGTCGATCGAATCCGCCATCAGCGCCAAAGTCTTGATTTTGTTATTGGTCGACGTACCCAGGAAATTCGCGACTTCATCGATCGTCTTGAACCCGGGAGTGTGCACCAGCAGCGGATTCCCATCGCCCTCCGCCGCCAGATCCGCCACAGCCTCCAGCTTCGACGTCGCCTTCTCCTTGTTCGCCGCATACTTGCACCCGTCGCAGCTCACAATCTGATCTTCTCCGGCCGGCGTCCGCACCATGAACTCGTGCGATTCCTTCCCCCCCATCGCCCCCGAGTCCGCCTCCACCACCATGTACTTCAGCCCGCAACGATCGAAAATCCGGCAGTACGCCTCGTAATGTTTCCGGTAAGAAACGTCCAGCCCCGCCGCATCGATGTCGAACGAATACGAGTCCTTCATCATGAACTGCCGCACCCGCAGCAAGCCGGATTTTGGCCGCGGCTCATCGCGAAACTTCGGTGCAATCTGATACCAGATCTGCGGCAGTTGCTTGTAGCTGCGCAACTCCTTCAGCGCGATCGAAGTCATCACCTCTTCCTCGGTCATGCCCAGGCACAAATCGGCGCCCTTGCGGTCCTTCAGCCGGAACAGGTTGTCCCCCATCAAACCCCATCGGCCCGAGGCCTCCCAAACCTCCCGCGGATGCAGTGCTGGCAAATAAAACTCCTGCCCGATCCTGTCCATCTCCTCGCGGACAATGGTCATGATCTTGTTGAACGACCGCGTGCCTAGAAAAAGGTAGGAGTAGATCCCCGCCCCGAGCTGCCGGATGTAGCCCGCCCGCACTAGAAGTTTGTGCGAAGCCACTTCGGCATCCGCCGGCGCCTCGCGCAGTGTAGGAATAAACAGTTCTGACCAACGATGCATAGTGTGAGTTCTCGCGGAAAGAAGAATCCTAGATTGTAAATGATGGAAGAAGATGACCCATCTAGCGACAGCCGCCTCGGCCGGCGATGCTCAGACAAGATGCGTAGCTAAGAACAGGATGTGGGGACAGCCGCCTCCGGCTGTCCCCCCGAGTAGAGCTTGGCCCCGCTCCTGATCTTTGTAGTTTCAGACGTTCCAGTCAGCGGGTAACGCCGTTCTGTCGGAAATGCCATGCCAATGACCCACCAGCGCGCGGCTATGTCGCGAGATCCTTCAGAATCTCCCTCCCCAACTTCTGCGCCTCTCCAAAAAACTTCTGATACTCCACAAACATCCGGTTTAATTCCAGTGCCTGGTCCGTCGACGGATGCTTGCGCAGAATCATGTCGCGCACATGCACGGGATTCGGCAGAATCGCATCTTCATTCAACTCTTCCAGCGCAGTATTCGGATCATAGTGATACATAGCTACCTCAGTTCACACCAGTTCGGTCGTCCACAGATCATGCAAATGTACGATTCCCTCTAATTTCCCAGATGCGTCCACAACCATTAACGACGTGATCTTTTTCTCTTCCATCAGGGCCAGCGCGCTCGCGGCAAATTCACCCGCGTGAATTGTTTTCGGACTTCGCGTCATCGCCTCCCCCGCCGTCAAATCCATCACGTCTTTTCCGCGCTTCTCCAGCAACCGCCGCAAGTCCCCATCACTAACAATCCCGACCAATTTCTCCCCTTCAACCACTGCGGTCACTCCCAACTTCTTCCGCGACATCTCATAAATCACATCGGGCATGCGGGTCGAAGGAGTGACGCAAGGCAACGCATCGCCGGTATGCATCAGCGACTCCACCCGCGCCAGCCGCTTCCCCAACTTGCCCCCAGGATGCAAATTTGCAAAATCCTCCTCCTTAAATCCCCGCCGCTCACTCAAAGCCACAGCCAAGGCATCCCCCAGAGCCAGCATGGTAGTAGTAGAAGCCGTAGGCGCCAGCCCCAAAGAACATGCCTCCTGCGCGATGGAGCAGTCCAAAGCCACATCCGCCGCCGACGCTAGTGTCGATATCCGAGGGTGCCCCACCTTTGTCGCGTTTTCTGCGACAGGGTGGGGATTTCGACTTTCCTTGTTGGCGTGACTAACTGGCGTGTGCCTCATCTCTCGCCCATTTTGCGAGACATGGGGATCCCCGCTGGCTGCCCCACCATTCGTGTCTTTCGAAGGGTGGGAATCCCGGCCGCTTCGGTCTGGGCAAATCTCATCCCCTGTCATCGTAATCAACGGCACCTGCAACCTCTTGATCGTTGCCAACAGCGTCAGAATCTCCTCCGTCTCCCCGCTCGCCGACAAAGCCAGCACCACATCTCCCCGCACCACCATCCCCAGATCCCCGTGCAGCGCCTCCACTGGATGCAGATACAGTGCCGGCGTCCCCGTGGAACTCAAGGTCGCCGCAATCTTGCGCGCAATGATCCCACTCTTCCCCATCCCCGTGACCACCACGCGCCCCGCGCAGCAAAACATCAGATCGACAGCTTTCTGAAACGCCGTTGCCATAGGCCCCGCAATCCGGTCCGCCAGCGCGCTCAAAGCTGCCGCCTCAATCCGCACCACGTTCTCGCCGGTATTCTTCATTTCTTGAGTTGTCGAGCCGTCTCGTCTATCCACGAACACCGCGCAGTCGCCCTTCTCCGCGACCTCCGCGCTCAAAAGCTCTTCCGCATGTCGCGATCCACCGCTGCCGCCCACCGAAAAAGGAATGGTAACAAACCGCTCCAAAGTAACCTACCCCTCCCCGTTCTCATCCGCTACGCTCGACCCGTTATGCCCCATTCGTACGCCTATCTCTCGCAAGGCCAACTCCACCTCAAGCTGGGCGACGATCCCGTCTGCCCCGTTGATAGCAAGTTCGGAGAATCCGTCCGCGAGCGCGCCGCCCAGATCCACAACCGCAACTCCTGGAAGACGCAGGGCACTGGTGCAAAGTTCATGTCCGGCGGTCTCCTTTGGGGACGCAACGCCGCCGACGATCCCACCGACATCCCCATCGACATTACCGGCATCAGCCGCGGCTGCCGTCCTGGAGAACTCTTCTATAGTCTTTCCACACCCGACATCGGCGGAGTCTTCCTCCTCCGTGACCGCGCCACCGACGAACTCCGCCTCCTCCACACCGCCGACTTCCAAGTCCGCCGCCTGGCCGCAGGTCCCGCGCAGGATTCCGTGGCCTGCGTAGTCCAACGCAAAGGAGGCCAATCCTGCATCGCCGTCATGCGCGCCGATGGCACCGACATGCACGATATCACCACGGGCGACACCATCGACGACGCACCGCACTGGGCCCCGGGCTCCACTCGCGAACTCGTCTTCCAATCCTCTGCCATCGGGCGCAACCGCTCCGGATTCGCCGTCACCCAAGCCCCCTTCGCCATCCACAAGCTCGACCTCGAAGCGGGCACACTTACGACCTTGGCTGAGGATCCAAAATTTGACTTGCTCATGCCGCAACTCAGCACGGATGGCTCTCTCTACTACATCCGCCGACCCTATCGCGATCCCAATCAGCCACCGAGCCCTTGGCGCGCCGCGCTGGACTTGGTCCTTCTCCCCTTCCGTCTTCTGTACGCCATTTTTCAGTTCCTGAATTTCTTCACCGTCCGTTACACCGGCAATACCCTGACCACGACAGGCAACGCCCGCCAGAAACACGCTGACATCCGCAAAATGATGGTCTGGGGCAACCTCCTAGATGCTGACAAGGCCGCCGACCGCGCCGATGACGGCACGCCGGCACTGGTTCCCAAATCGTGGGAACTGGTTCGCCGCAGCGGAGCGAAAGAAGAAGTCGTAGCCAAAGGTGTCCTCTGCTACGACCTCTATCAAGACGGCTCGGTTCTGTACTCGAATGGAAACGGAATCTACCGCCTCGACCAGAAAGGTTCCACAGAACGCCTCGCCAAAGACGCCCTCATCGAACAGGTCGTTGCAGTTGAGGAGTAGCTGACCCTGTCCCGGACTTACTTGATTCCGCTCGAAACACAGCAGGTCGAACAACGCCGCGCCGTCGCCATCGCCGTAGGTTTCGTGTTGGGCATGTCCATCGTCTTTGGTCTCATCGCACTCTATTTTCGATTCGACTTCCAGGGCATCCGATTCCACGACGTCGTGCCATTCACGCTAACATTAATCTTGCCCTGCGCCGCGTTGTGGCTCAGGGCCCATGCACTCTGCTCTTTGCGCATTGAACTCGATGACGACCGTATCACCAGGACTGAACTTCTTCCCCTCAGGCACACGACGCAGCGAATATCCTTCTTGCGCGAAGATATTGCCCACATTCGAGAAATCCCAAAACAGGGCCTGATGGTCCGCGGACCCAACTCCAAGGGACGTTATATCGATCTGGAAATCCCGCGTTCGCTTCAGGACTACGACGATCTCCGCTCACGGCTTGCCGCCTGGCATCCGATTCGAGAATCCTGGCTGTGAAATCCTGCTGATCACCGACGGAGCCCTCCGGTATAATTCGGCCGCTTAGAATAAGAAAGGGACCCTTTCATGACGCACTGGAATCAACTCGCATGGGCGCTCGGACTACTGCTGGTCGCCAGCTCCGTCGAACTGGCAAGGGCAGCCGACCCCCCGTCTGACTTGTGCTCGCTTCTACCCTCCGCGACGGTAAACAAGACATTGGGATCGACTTACAGTTCTCCGAAGGCGACTGTTGCGCCTCGGCCGTTCCCAAACACTAATCAAGGAACCGATTGCGCCTTTGAATCCGGGGGGCACACCCTGTTGTTCCGTATCTACGTCGATCCCTCGCCATCGGCCTCGGCTGACCTCTTCGCGAAGCTGAAAACTTACTTTGGAAGCGGATCAACCGCGGTCACCGGTGTAGGAGACGAGGCTTATTTGGACAAGCTGCACGGTCTGCATGTCCGCAAGGGCAAAGTGCGCTTCTTTCTCGATGGTGCGGGAACACCCAAACAGAAGAGCGACCTCGCCGTTGGCATCGCAGGGCAACTCTGATCACTCCTCTATATATAGGCTGAACCTCGCGCGGTCGCATCGCTCCGGCTGGCTCCCGTGGAGATGGCGCTCCTGTACTCTCTCGCCTAATAGCTGCGTTCTCCTCACGGGAACTGAAAGCTGTTCTGAAAAAGTTAGCGGGACCAATACGTGAGTTATTCGCCGAAATGCCGGGTTGGGTTTTGCGGCAACTCCGTGGGGGTATGATTCGAGAGGTGCTGTCGCATAATGGCAGAGAGTATGCCCTCAGCTTGGAAGGAACATCCAAAACTGAAGGGACGATTCCATCCTGACTTCCCGAATGACCTGCAGGTGATTGTCCACGAGGGCGGTCCGCACACTTCTGATCGCCGGCCAGAGCTGGTGTGGGTTCGAGTAACAGAGTGTCAGGACGAAGTCTTCTCTGGGATAGTGCTCAACAAACCATCACAATTGCAAAATATCGCGCAAGGCTCACGAATCCAGTTCATTGTTCCTGAAGGCGGCCAGCATCCGTTGCAGGTCACCGGCAAGTATCTTCAGGAGAGGTCGTCTTGGCGTCTTCTTGCGCCCTGCCAGAAGTGTGGTTTGACGGAACTTTTTGATCCCCCCTCCAGGCTGCTGCCGTCCTCATTTCCCTCCCTCACCGCGAGTCAGTTAAGCAAGGGGTTCACCTTCACCACACGATGCGGTTGGTGCGGTGCAGGCACGGTAGTTCGTCTGAAGCGCACCAACTGGCCATGGTCCCAATGAGAAATGTGAGGGTTTTGCGGAGTTGACGTTAACGAACGGTGAGCGGCCCGCCCGTCTGTTGAAAATCCAAGGCGGGGCCGCCCCCGTTCAGAAAGTTCATCTCCAGAATATGAAATCCACAACCATCGGCCTACCTCACCAATCTACGGCCCGATGATGCTGAACGCCTTGCCATTGACCCCCACCGCGGCGCACAAAACCTGCCCCCCTCCAATGCTCGCGCAGCCCGGATTGCCGACATAGGTAGCGGTGCCAATCTTCGACCATCCAAGCCAACCCGTACCGTTGAACGAGTTCACCCAAAGCCCGGCATCGCTGGCCACCGCACCGCAGGCCAGCTGCCCCGTTGCAGGTTGGGCGCAGGACGAGCCCGGATTGATGCTCCCGCCAATTCCGCTCCACCCACTCCAACTCGTCGCAGCCCAGGTGCCTCCTTTAAAGTCGTTCCCGAACAGCCCGCCGGAGGCGCCTCGCGAAAAGCAGGTCAGAATGCCAAACGTTCCTCCCAGTGGCGTGCAGGAGTAACGATCGGCCCCGGAACTTCCACCAATGTTGATGAACTTGCTCCACGCCGTACCGGCAAAGCGCGCAGCAAAAACATTCCATGGATTGGTTGTCGACGTGGAAATGCAGACCACCCCGCCGGTGCCATCGCTGCCGCAACCGGGCGCCGATACCGTTGTTCCAGCGAGCGTCTTGAAAGCGCTCCAGACCGTACCGTTGAAAACACTCGACGTGTAGCCACCGATTGTATTTCGCCCCACACACAGCACATTCCCCGCCGTCAGCCGCGCGCAGCTGGGTTCCGAGGTGAGGGTACTGCCAACGCTGGTGAGCGCTCCCCAAGTTGTTCCGTTATAGACCGCTGCGGAAAGACCACCAGTACCGTTCCGTACTCCGCAGATAACGCTGCCTGCCCCGTCTCCGGCGCAGCTGGGATTCGATGTCACCGTGCCTGCGATGGTCTTCCACACAGCCCACTTGGTTCCGTTCCATTGATTCACAATCAGGCTTTCGCCCACTCCGCGCGCCGCACACACCGCCATCCCGGTTGACGGAGATGCGCACGACGGATCAGATAGCACGACCGTGGTTCCCATCGAAACAGCGCTGGTCCACGCAGCCCAGGCCGGGTGCAGCGCACAGAGTACGACCATCATCGTCAGCAGGCGATGAACACACTGAGTTTTCATGTTTACTCCTTTGAAGATTTGCCTTTGACCTTTAGCTACACAAGGCTCAGGCCCGGGGAACGCCAAGGGCCATTGTGAAAACGAAGTGGATTTGTCGCCGAAACCACAATCCGGGGGGAAGGTCGTGGCACAGCCAATACGCGGGCTGCAGTATAGCAGACTTTCCTGCAATCGCTCTGCAGTTTAATCTGCCGTGATCGAGATGCCTTGAGTCGCCTCGATTGGGTTCTGAGTGAACTGGCGCTGCTACGCCTGTGATTGGGTAGGCGGCCAAATGGTAGTGAACCGTTCTCTTTGAGAGGTCTCGGAGCGCCGGTCGTATCCCAGACCGCCTATCTTCAGAGATTGTTCGGTATCCTGCATTGACCTGCAATCGAGTAATAACCTGAGGGAGTGGCGTGCGTTATTACGCTAGGCGACAGGCCCCACTTCTCGACATGAGCGGGTCGGAACTTAATCCTACTGCGCCCGGCCTGTCGCCTGCGGCCTAGGATAACGGCCTGTTCGATTGCGGAATGTAAAATCCTGTAAAACAAGCGGCAAGGCCGACCGCCGCCCAAGTCCGACGAAGTTTTCGTCTGCATCGAGACCGAAATGATGCAAGGGCGCCGAGTCCCTTTCCTGCCGAGCTACTTCCGCTGAATTGACTCCAGATACTTCGTTACGTTTTCTAACCTGACATTACCCAGGTCCTCATCGAACTCAATCTGGTGGAAAATCGGCCCCCATATCGGCATCGCCTTTGAGCCGTGTGCAGGCAGGGGTTGGTCCCCGCCAAACATTAACTTGCTTCTCACACGGCTGGCCGGAAATGTTCCGCCATTTAGGCGAGAGAGTTTCGTCAGGTCGGGAACTGCCTGTCTCAGATCCCGCGACACTGGCCCTTTCCCTCGTCCATCCCGTCCATGACAAGAGGCGCAGAAGTCCTGAAATATATCCCCTCCTTCTAACGGACGAACTGGCGGTGGCGGCTGGTCCCTATTCTGCGCATATGCGAGGACAAAGCCCAGAGCCAGCCAGAACGTCACCAGCAATGTTATTCGTTCCAACATGGCACCCTCCAGTAGTACGCATTGCGGAAAAGGAAACTCCTCAGAACTTATGTTCCTCGGGGGGGATACTCTGCATTCCCGGAGTCCTGTAGAGATTCTGGCGCAGGCAACACCTTCAAGGCGTGATTGAAATCACAGTCCAAGGTGATGTGAGGATTCCCCGTTGAGCTGGTCACGCATCTCGGCTGCTGCCATGCCAGGGACAGCTTCTTCGCTGGCACGAAGTCTTTTGAAAATCAAGCCGTGGTCATCACGACGCCGCTGTGGATCTACTTCTATATGCACCGGACCAGAAGTATCGTTTGGTCATCGTCCTGCTTGCCGAAACTCAGCGAGACGCTCCGCAGGCGCTCGAAGATCTCTGCGAGCGGTCGGTCTGCAGCATTCAGAAATGCGCTCTTCAGAGGTTCCATGCCTAATTCGGCAGCCTTACCATCGAATACTTCACTGAACCCGTCGGTGAGCAAAAGCAGTACATCGCCAGGATCACATTCCAGCCGATCGCTTGCGAATTGCTGCTCGGGCAGTATGCCCAGGGGCAGATTTTGAGATGCGTATTCCACGATCGCGTGCTGCTGACTGCAGTAACGCATGAGGGCCGGATGTCCGGCGAGTGAGTATGCCACCGATTTGCTCCCCGGCCGGAGTTGCAGAACACCGGCGGTAGCAAACATGTTCGGCATCTTCAGCGGATAGAGCGTGCGATGCACTCCCTCCAGCAACCCGCCCGGCGAGCTGTTAGCTCCCAAACCGCTGCGAATCGATGTCTTGAACATCGCCATCAGCACGCCGGAAGCGACGCCGTGCCCGGAAATATCGGCAATATAGACGATCCGCTCGTTGGAGCTTTCAGCGATATCCACCAAATCGCCGCCCACTTCGCCGCTCGGAATCGAAGCTCCGAAGATCTCGTATCCGGCGAGCTTTCGCTCGAACTTGGGAACCAGGGAATGGTGTATCTCGTGGGCAAGCTCAATTTCTGTTTGGATTCGGAAATATCGACTTCCTTCGCGTCGAACGAAGTTGATGAAGGCGATATACGCGACGACAATGGCAACGATCGCGCATATGCCCAGAGCAACCAACTGTTGCTCGAGCTCCTTGCGCCCCGAGATGATTCCCTCGTGAAATATGTTTGCGGTTAGACGGGACGCGGCCGCCTGCATTAACCACCAAACGGGAATTAGCCAGAACTTGCGAGCGATCCATAACGCAGCATAGCCGACCGCGAAGCCGCCGTAGAATGCTACCGTCACAAGCGTGGACCCAATCGTCTGGTGCACCGGAGACATCAGCATCGAAATAAAGCCGATGGAAGCGAATAGAGAAAAAACTCCGATGACTGCGATTACTTGCGAACTGCGAGAAATGGACTTCCAGAATTCTGCTCTGGGTCGGCTGCCCGGCGAACTTTGAGTTCGGTTCAAACTCGTTTTCCTCTTAACTCAG
Source organism: Binatia bacterium (assembly GCA_035577905.1). Taxonomy (GTDB): domain Bacteria; phylum Acidobacteriota; class Terriglobia; order Terriglobales; family Acidobacteriaceae; genus Sulfotelmatobacter. The sequence continues at coordinate 16,187 of DATKAP010000114.1, read as the reverse complement.
GAACGCCAACAATCTTACTTCTACCGTTCAATTCCGGTGATCAAGTACCCCATTAGCCTGCTGGGCCCTTCCGGAATCCGCGCTGGATCTGGGAAGTTCTTTCAAATGATGGGCGCAAATCCCTTTCGCTGATTGACTTGCTGGATGTCGAGCCCTACCATTTCACCCCATGATCGGCCGGACGATCTCCCATTACCGCATTGTCGAGAAACTCGGCGGTGGCGGCATGGGTGTCGTTTACAAAGCGCAGGACACGCGTCTGGATCGCTTCGTCGCCCTGAAATTCCTCCCCGACGAACTCGGCAAAGATCCTCAGGCTCTAAGCCGCTTCCGCCGCGAAGCCAAGGCCGCGTCTGCTTTGAATCATCCTAATATCTGCACAATTTATGACATCGGCGAGGAACATGGCCACGCTTTCATTGCCATGGAATGTCTCGAAGGTCAGAACCTCCGGAACATGATCGGCGGTCAGCCCATGGAAACCGGGCGCATCCTCGATCTTGCCCTCGAAATCGCCGACGCGCTCGATGCCGCGCACGCCGAAGGAATCGTTCATCGCGATATCAAACCCGCAAACATTTTTGTCACCAGGCGCGGCCATGCCAAGGTTCTCGATTTCGGCCTGGCGAAAGTCACGCATTCCCGTCCAAACGACGATGCGGCCACCACGCTCGCGTCTCCCGATCTCGGCACCGAGCATCTAACCAGTCCCGGGTCGGCTCTGGGCACCGTGGCATATATGTCTCCCGAGCAGGTCCGCGGCAAGGAACTCGACGCCCGCTCCGACTTGTTCTCGTTCGGCGCGGTGCTTTACGAGATGTCCACCGGCACCCTGCCTTTTCGAGGGGAAACATCGGGCGTGATCCTGGAAGGGGTTCTGAACCGTGCGCCACAACCGCCGGTCCGGTTTAATCCCGACGCTCCCGCCGAACTGGAGCGCATCATCAGCAAGGCCCTCGAAAAGGATCGCAATCTTCGTTATCAGAGTGCCAGCGAACTGCGCGCCGACTTGAAAAGGCTCCGGCGCGACCTTGATTCCGGCCGCATCTCGGGCAGCGCATCCTTGGCGACCGACCTTTCCGAAGCCCACCCTGAGTCTTCAGCTTCCTACCCGCGCGCTTCTTCCGTCAACGCGGTCTCAGCTGGGAGGGTCGCAACTGCACAGCTTTCGAGTACCGTACCGGAAGCCGGAACGGGTGCGCGCCCTCACAACAAAGTGCTTTCCTACGGAGCGATCGCGCTGGCGCTTGTGGCCGCCATGGGCTACGGTCTTTACCGCCTTGCGTTCACCCGGCGCGCTCCAGGAGCGCTTTCCAAAATCACCAAGATCAGCTCCTGGAACAAGTCAATGGGCAGCGTCGCGCTATCGCCCGACGGCCGTACGGTTGCCTTTGTTTCTCCCGTCGACGGTTACGACCAGGTGTTCGTGATGCTGACTTCCGGCGGCGACCCGCTTCAACTCACCAGGGATGAAGGCGACAAATGGGTCCGCGGATTTTCCTATGATGGCACCGAAATCTATTTCGCTCGAATCATGGGTGAGTACGAAATCTGGAGCACTCCCACGCTTGGCGGTTCCGCAAGGCATCTGGCCTCGGGCTTTTCGGTCGTCTCTTCGCCCGATGGACAATACCTGTATGTCATGAAAGGCAATTTCCAGATCGTTCGCGTGACAAGAGCGGGGGGCGCCGAAGAGGCGATTTACACCCTTCCCTCCTTAGGCGGCCTGCAACCGTATCCGGACGGCCGGTACTTGCTGGTTACCAACCACAACTCTGGCGTACTCAAGCTGGAGCGCCTGGATATCGTCGCCAGGAAACTCGAAAAGCTTGCCGAGATTCCCGACGCCACATCACCTGGCGCGAGTTGGGCTACGCCCGGCCAGTCTGTTTACCTCAGCCGTCGCTCCAACGGAATTGTCAACATCTGGGAATTCTCGCTGCTAGATCACTCTTTAAAACAGATCACGTCCGGCGCCGGTCCCGACTTCAGCCCCATGGCCGATCCGAACGGAAAAGGAGTCTATTTCATCAGCGGCAGAGGCACCAACACGCTCACGCTGTATCGCCTTGCGTCGAAACAATTCAAGAATATTGTGGAAGAAGACGTGACCGCGCCGGAGTTTTCTCGCGATGCCCGTCTTCTTGCCTACTCCTCGTCTCCTTGGGTGCTGGGCAAGGATGATATGTGGGTAGATGATCTTGCCACTGACAAGCGGGTTAAGGTCGCAACCGCCGCCCCGGGGCGGTACATGGAGGTGCTGGGTTTTTCCAACGACGACAAGAAATATCTCTATGCCGATGCATCCCGCCCCGATTGGCACAACGATGACTTCCGGCTGTTCGTTGTTGGTACAGATGGAACGCATCAACAGCAACTCGATTGGTCCGGCGAGTTCGTGGGTTGGGTGACATGGGAACCGGGAGATCAATCGCTGATACTCGGCGGGGCCGGCAAAGTCAAAGACAAAGGAGACCACATTCCCAAAAGCTGGAGAGTCTTCCTGAACGGATCGCCGCCGGTGGTTTTGTCCGAGAACTGCGGCATGGCGGTCGGCGTCTCTCCCGACCAGAAATATCTGATCGCCACGTCGCTCTGGGCCGACAATCCGGGGATCTATCAGTACTCGCTCGTCGACAAGAAATGCACGACGCTCAAATCGGGCATCACAAGTTATCTCGCGATGTTCGCCAAGGACGGAAGGTCATTCCTGTATTCTGTTGTTTCGCACGGCGAAACGACGGTCTGGCGCCAGCCTTGGCGCAATGGCGTGAGCGTGGGCGCGCCAGTTCCTGCTCTCAAACTCCCTTTCAGCCTGCGAGAGGCCTATGGCGGCAATGGATATGCTGTGGCTCCCGATCTCTCCTCCGTTGCGTTCGTCCGCCCGGTTGGCTACGATGACCTCTACCTTCTTTCGCCGAAGTGATCGAATCAGTGCGAGAAGACCGCGGCCGGCGCTTGCCGCTTCAGTACTTCCTTCGACGATTCTCCTCCTTCCTTCAGTTCACCGTCAGAGTGAGACTCAATGGCCGGCTAACGCCGTTCGCCGCTCCGGTCACGCTCAACTGGTAAGTTCCCTTAGGCGTGCCTGAGTTTTTCGGAGGGCTGTTGTTGCCTCCGCAACCGGCGGACCAGCCGATGACAAGGATCACCACCGCCACCGACGCGGGATACGCAAGTCTGCCGCTCACCCATCCCCGGCGGCGCGTAAATATGACGAGAGCCGTCATCGCGAATAGAGCGAGCCAGAGCGCTGGGGGCACGAATTCCCCAAGCGGCATCCCGGAAAGCGATGGGGCCGTGGTCGTGACCGAAACCGTAAATTGCGAGGCCGACCCTGTGGGCGTGATCGACGCAGGAGAGACAGTGCACACGGCCTCCGACGGCGCTCCGGTGCAGGTCAGGGTCACAGTTGAGTTGAAGCCGTTCGCCGCTGCCACCTCAAGGGTATAGTTTGCGGTCGCGCCGGCCGCGACACTCACCGACGTCCCGCCCTGGTTGGCAGCTGCAAGCGAGAAGTCGTTTCCCGCCCCGTACAGCTGAATCTGACCCGCCCCGCCAGTGCTGATGATGGTCAAAAAACCTGGGCGCTCGCCCGCGGCCGTGGGAGAAAAGGTCACCAGGTAGTCGCAAGACGCATTCGGGCTCAGCTGGTCAGGACAATTATTTGTCTGCCCGTAATCGCTGTTGCTGGTACTGGAGCTGCTGATATGCATTGGACCGTCTCCGATGTTCGTCACAGTGACGGTCGTAGGCGGGCTGGTGGTTCCCACCTGCTGGGAAGCAGGAAAGCGATACATCATGGGCGCAGCCGAGAACGTTGGTTCGACTGCGGTGCCAGAGAGAGAAATGATTTGAGGACTCCCGCCGTCGCTAGTGATGATCTGCACGAATCCTGTGCGCTGCCCATGGACTGTCGGCGAGAAAGTGACGCTGACCGTGCAGGAGGCCTTGGCGAGGATAGAAGCTCCGCAGGTGTTGGTCTGGGCAAAGTCGCCGGTTGGGTTAACCGCGCAGACCGTCACCGCGGCAGCTCCATTATTGGTGATCGTCGTTGAGAGAGCAGAACTGGTTGAACCTACCAGTTGTGCGGGGAATGTACTGCTCAGAGGATTCAGAGTAAGGGATGAGCTTTGTCCCAGTTCATAAGCGCCCAGGTCCACGACCGCACTGCACTGCCCGGAGGCAGCGAGGATTCGGTCGTTGCCCACGATGTCTTTTTCAGGAATGTGTGGCGCAGAGTTGGAGCCGGCATCGATGGCCGGCGAGGTGGGCTGAAGTCGGAAATCGCTCGGAGCGTTGACGAACAGCGGATCAACCGAGATGTTGTGATTGCTTCCGCCAAGAGTGCTGCATGCTCCGCCCAGCGTCGTGCCCTGCGGACTGTAAATGTCATTGAATTGGAAAACAGGTGGATCGGAACTGTACCCCGTGTCACAGAGGACCGCTGTCAGGTTGGCCGAGCCCCAGAAGATATTGTTGAAGAAATTCGTCTGCGCGTAGAAGCCGTTGAGGTAGAACTCCGAGCCGTCGGCGGTCGCAGTGTCGGCAAAGAACGTGTTGTTCACGACGGTTGGGCCGGGCGAGCCGGAGGGCACAAGGGCGGCGATGCCGCCGCCCTGATTTGCGGTATTTCCTGTGAAGATGTTGTCGGTCACGATCGCGTCCGAGTCATTAGCCATCGCTATACCGCCGCCCACGCCGGCCGCTGTGTTTCCGGAAATGATATTGCCGGAGATAGTCGGTGTGCCTGCAGCGAACAAAGAGATGCCTCCGCCATCGACGCCCGTTGAGTTGCCCGAAATCGTATTGTTGAGGATCTGAGGGGCCGAAGCGCCGCCAATCAGAATACCTCCCCCGCCCGTGCCGCCGGAGCACCCCGCCTGCTTGTTGTTTGTGATCGTGTTGCCCTGGATGACCGGCGAAGCAAATTGCACGTCAATACCGGAGCCCTGGCACCCCGAATTGTTGGTGATGATGTTGTTCTTAATCGTGGGTGATGCGCCCCCCACGTAAATGCCACTTCCTGTGAAAGTCCCCGACGACACCGCGCCGTTGCGAATGGTAAAACCATCAAGAACCGAATCCGCGGTCTCCTGCGTCGAGAATGTGACCACCGTATTGGCCGCGTTGCCATCGATGATCGTTACGCTCGCGCCATTCACGCTCTTGACTGTGATGGCCTTGCCTTTGAAATCGATGTTCTCGGTATACGTGCCATCTGACACCAGAACCGTATCGCCATTCACGGCCGCATCGATGGCCGCTTGGATCGTGGCCTGATCGCCCGGAACGTGAATCGTGTTGGCGGAAGCTGAGAAGGCGAAGAGTGAGAAGAACAGGCTGGCGAAAATCAGGAATCTGCTTGAGACGAAGTAGTAGCAGTACATGGCGGCGACCTCCGGTGTGTCGACTGAGCCCTGACTCCGGGCGTCGACTGGTCTTTGCCACATCTAACTGCTTGTTCCGGGGTGGTGCAGCGGGAGATTCTTCACGTCGCCCAGGCGCGGGAACACTGATCGTCGAATCAATCCGATCCACCAGCTCGGGGGGAAGGTGGCTCGATGGCTCCGGCTACCTGGGACCCGGAAAACCATTCGGCAAGCAGAAATATATGAGATTCCTTCGCTTAGCGCAACCGTAGTTTCCCGGGGAAAGATCACCCTCCGGAGGGCCGCCCGAGATCAGAAACCCGCTGATCACAAGACACCCCGCCACAAGATTCCTCTTTGCAAACCTCCCGGAAACAAATTCTGTCATCTACTCTTCCGCACATACAATGAAGCGAACGCATGCGTGCCGTCCTGCTGATCTTCGTTCTGGTCTGCTCTACTGCCGCCCAGAATCCCTCACCGCCGACCATCCTCGTGTTGGACGAAAACGGAGTCGCCGTTCTCTCCGCCCGCGTCTCCCTCGAAGCCCCGCAGCAACCCGTCCTGAAATGCGAAACCGACTACGCCGGACGCTGCCGCTTCCCCAATCTCGCCCCCGGCGAATATCACCTGCACATCGAAAAAGAGAATTTCTACGCCTTCGATCAGCCACAGGTTGGACTCTTTCCCAACGCCACTGTCGAAGTCGCCATTTCCCACCAGCAGGAAGTCCATGAGGTCGTCGATGTTCGCGAATCACCGCCCGACATCGATCCCGCTCAAATCGCCTCCCAGGAAACCATCAGCGGACTCGATGTCATCGACATCGTTTACCCCGGCACCCACGATTTCCGCAATGTGTTGAATTTCATCCCCGGAGTCGTTCAGGATCAATACGGTCAGCCGCATGTCGCCGGCGCTCAAACTTACCAGACGCTGAGTCTGCTCGATGGCTTCAACATCACGCAACCCGCCAACGGACAGCTCCTGGTTCGCGTCAGTCCTGACGCCTTCCGCTCTATCCAGGTCGAGCCCTCGCGCGAACCCGCCGAATTCGGCAAAGGATCTGGCGGCGTCCTCAATCTGAACACCGGCATTGGCGACGATCGCTACCGCTTCTTCGCCACCAATTTCATTCCGTCTCTGCAGGACAAGCACGGCTGGCGCTTCAACCAGTTTCTTCCGCGCTTCACCACGTCCGGCCCCATCCTCAAGCACAGAATCTGGTTCTACAACGCCTTCGAAGGCGAATACACACAACTGGTATACACCGCGCTCCCCGCGGAGCAGGATAGCGATTACATCTGGCGCATCGGCAACCTGTCGAAGGTCCAAGCCAATCTGACCAGCCGAAACATTCTCACCACCAGCTTCCTCATCAACTACCTTCACGACCAGTATGCCTTCTTGTCGCCACAGAACCCTCAACAGACCAGTCCCCAGGATGTCGAGACCGCTTACCTGGCCAGCATCAAGGACCAGCACTACTTCAGCGGCGGCACTCTCTTCGAAACCGGATTCGCCTTCGATCAATACAACCTGCGTCTCACTCCCTACGGCACTGAGCCCTACCAGATCACGCCGACCACCGCGATGGGAAACTTCTATCTGAACCAGCACACGACGGCCACCCGCTGGCAAAGTCTGGGCAATCTATATCTCCCCCCGCGCCATTGGCTTGGACGCCACGACTTCAAACTCGGCGCCGACCTCGACCACATCTCCTACGACGCGCAATTCAGCCGTACTCCGATAGCCTTTCTGAATTCCAACGCCACCGAACCTCAACCCGCCGACATCTGCTTCACCGCGCCGCACGACCAGTCTTTCCCCTGCACTCGCTACTCCACCTTCTCCCCAGCGATTCCGCACGAGGAGAACAACACCGAAGTCAGCGCTTACCTCCAGGATCGCTGGAGCCTCACCAACCGTCTTCTGGTCGAACCCGGCATTCGCTTCGACTGGGACTCCATCGTCCGTGACGCCGTCCTTTCTCCCCGCCTTGCCGCAACCTACGTCCTCGATAATTCCGGCACCACGAAGCTCTCGGCAGGTATCGGCGTCGTCTACGACGCGACGCCAATTTTTCTGGTTGCCCGCCCCTATGCCGGTAGCCGCGCAGACATTTTCTTCGCCACTGATCCCACCTGTTCCCCCGCAACCGATTGCGTAACCACCACCGGTCCTCTTGCCACCACCTTCTCTACCACCGGCCACACTCTCGAACCGCCGCGCTTCCTGAATTGGAGCATCGGTTTGGAAAAGAAGCTGCCCCGCGAGATCTACCTCAAAGCTGAATTCCTCCGCCGTCACGGCACCAACGGATTCGTCTACGACACCCGCAACTCCACCGCCACCGGAGACTTCATCCTTCTCAACACGCGCGAAGATCATTACGACGCCTTTCAGATCTCGGCCCGCCACAACTTCCGCGAGACCTATACCATCATGGGCGCCTACACTCACTCCAGTGCCCGCACTAACCAGGCGCTCGACTTCAACGTCGATAATCCGGTCCTCAGCTCGCAACAGCCTGGCCCCTATTCCTGGGACACTCCCAACCGTTTCCTCTCCTGGGGATATCTCCCCTTCTTCAACTTCCCCATCTTCCACAAGTTTGAACTCGCCTACTCGATGGAGGCCCGCACCGGATTCCCCTTCAACCTTCTCACCGATCAGCAGGAACTGATCGGCAAGCCAAACGCCCAGCGCTTTCCTTTTTATTTTTCGCTGAACGTGCAACTGGAAAAGAAGTTCCATCTCTTCAACAAATACTGGGCCGTTCGCGGAGGCCTCGACAACATCACTGGCCGATGCAATCCCTACACCGTCAACAATGTGATCGACTCCGCCCACCCCGAACCCACATTCACTTCCTGCCAGGGCCGCGCCTTCACCTCCAGAATCCGCCTCCTGGGCAGCAAGTAGCTTGTGTATGGGCGGACGCCCCCGTCCGCCTCGCGGCCCGAGCGAAGCGAAGGGTCGCGTGAGGCCGCCACGAATCTTTGAGCTTGGACAATCCACCGCGCACCCTTCCGGCGGAACCCCCACGGCGCCCCTCGTATCGCCAAACCGCCCACACACGCCGAAAAGCTATAATGACCAAACGATCCTTGCATCGAAATCCATCACCCCGTCATCTCAAAAGCCTGGAGGATAGATAAACAATGGCTCACGAACTACCCCCTTTGCCGTATGCCTATGACGCCTTGGAATCCACGATCGACAAGCAGACCATGACTCTGCACCACGACATGCACCACGGCGCATACGTGAAGAATCTGAATGCCGCCCTCGAGAAACACCCGAACCTGGCCGGCAAATCCGCCGAAGATCTCATCCGCGACCTGAACGCCATTCCCGAAGATATCCGCGCCGCCGTCCGCAACAACGGCGGAGGCCACGTCAATCACACCATGTTCTGGAAAATCATGAAGCCTCAGGGCGGAGGCGATCCCTCTGGCCCCATCTCCGAGGCTATCCAGAAGACATTCGGCAACTTCAATGACTTCAAGACAAAATTCAACGACGCCGGCACCAAGCAGTTCGGCTCAGGATGGGTCTGGCTCGCTGGCAAGTCGAATGGTGAAGTGCAAATCGTCACCACACCGAATCAGGACAATCCCATTTCGCAGGGACTCTATCCCATCTTCGGCAATGACGTCTGGGAGCACGCCTACTACCTGAAATACAACAACCGCCGCCCGGAATATCTGGCCGCATGGTGGAACGTAGTGAACTGGGACGAAATCAACAAGCGTTTCGCCGCTTTCAAATCCGCCCACGAACCAGCCCTGGCCCATCGCTAAACTGTCGGTGTAGGGGCGGACGCCTCGTCCGCCCCGCGCCCCTGAGCAACGCGAAGGGGCGCGTGTCACCGCAGAATCCGCCCAACCCGCAAACCGCCGTTTCATCTGTAATTGAATTTCTCAGCGCTCTCCGCGTGATCCTCTCTCCAGACTCGGCGGTCATCTTTTTCAAGGCTTGCGATACACCACTCCCCCCTTCATCACAAAATCCACCTTCTCCATCACCGACACATCACTCAACGGATCCCCCGGCACCGCCACAATATCCGCCAACTTCCCCGCCTCAACCGTCCCAAGAGAATCTTTCATCCCCAACAACTCCGCCGCGGTTGCAGTAGCCGAGCGCAGAGCCTGCGCCGGAGTCATCCCAAACTTCACCATCGACGAAAACTCCTTCGCCGGATTCACCTTCCAATCAAACCCACCCGCATCCGTCCCGAATGCCACCTTCACCCCCGTCTTGAGCGCACGCCGAAAAGTGTCCTCGTGAATTTGAATCATCCTCACCCAAACCGGAGCTCCCGCCGCCGCTCGCCCCTGCGCCACGTACTCTCCCACATAAATGGTGGGAACGTAGTATATTCCCCGCGCCGCCATCGTCTTCAAATCCTCATCCGCAATGTAATTCCCGTGCTCGATCGAGTCGACACCGGCCTCCACGGAGTTGTGCACACCATAGAGAGCCATCGCATGTGAGGCGACCTTGTGCCGTTCCCGATGCGCCTCATCCACAATCGCCCGCAGCTCCTCGATCGTGAACGTAGGAATGTCATCCAGCACGCCATCCTCCCGCACTCGATACGACCGGTCACTATAGACCTTGATCCAGTCCGCACCGTGACTGATCTGTTCCCGCACCGCCTGCCGCGCGTTGTCCGCGCCGTCGACAACCTGCACCCCATGCGGCACCGCAACATCAGGAGCATATCCCTGCAACGGATACGCTCCCGTCACATCCAGGGCGCGCGTGGCTACCTGCATCCGGGGCCCGGGAATCACGTCATTGTTGATCGCCTTCTTCACGTCGACATCCGCATAGCCGGCACCTTCAGTCTCCAGATCGCGAATGGAGGTGAAGCCGTACTCCAAAGCCCGTCGAGCATTCACCGTCGCCAAAATCGTCCGATACTCCGGCGACTGCTTCAACAGCTGCTCGTCATAGTCCGCAGCCGTGATGTCCCCCTGCAACAGAATATGCGTATGCGTATCGATCAGCCCCGGCAAACAAGTCTCCCGCGACAGATCGATCACCGTGCCGCCCCCAGGCAACGCGCCCCCAACACTCTTGATCTTGTCTCCCTCGATCAAGACAGTGACATCCTTTTGTACCGAATCCGAGCGCGAATCAAATAAACTCCCGCACCGCAGCGCAATCGTCTTGGCGCCCGTCTGTCCGAAGACACACGAACTCGAGACCAACAGAACAGAAATGATCGAAGCAATCTTTTCGTTCACGCTTCCTCCAATTCGGCCTGACGCCTCTGACTCGCAGCTCGCGACTCAGGTCTAATTTTGCATTTCCTGTGCAAGCCCTGTGGACATTCCGGCTGCCCACTCTACCAGATTCTTGATTGCAACCTTCACCCCCGCAGAAACCCTCACGATCATGCATGTTCGCCATCACTCGCAAACCCATTTCTTCATCCGTGAAAATCCGTGTGAATCCGTGGCCACAAATTCCTCAATTGCACCAAAAATATTGAATTGACCCGGCGCTCTTTCGCTCGTACATTCACCTTCGCCCTCACAAGTAAAAAGAAGCAGTTCGTCCCCAAGCGGACAGCTTAAGGACAAAATTCCAGCACGATCTACTCGGATTAGCGCGCCATGAAATCAGTCGAATGGAAAACGTACCGCACTCGATTCTTAGTCAAGGCCAAGCAACTCAACTCCAGCCTCAGCTTCACCGATCACCTCGGACGCCAACATTGCGGTCGCAGAGGCGACTACCTCGTGGAATCCTGCGATGGAGTCCTCAGCATCGCTCCGCGTCGCATCTTCGAAGACATTTATGTTCCCATGGGCCTGAGTCCCCGCCCTCCTGTCCAGCCCCGTGATTCAGACGAAGATGACCAATCCGTGGTCGGGCGCGACAATCTGCGTTTAGCCAGCCTCCGCGCCGAACCACTGCGGATCGAAAAGATCAAATCCAACTTTCGCGACGAATCGTACGCAAGCATCGCCTTCGAGAAGAGTGAGCGCACAAACCGCAAGTCTCCCCAGCCCGTGCGAGTCTCCTCTTCCAGGCTGGGCCTGATGTGAAAGGTTTCAAGCTTTCAGGGTTCTCATAGCTTCTCAAAGTTCGAAAGCCGTTTCACATTTCAGGGAAGCAGATTTTTGGGGTATGCAGGCCACCGCAAATCGATCACAGGTCAAGCGAGACTGCTAATCCTGTGGAAATCCAGCCTGCGGTCCCGCATCAAGCCCGTCATTGCTAGGGATACAACCTATAGTGTTTCTCGCTTGACATGCACTATAAGCAGGAGTAACTTTGCAATCCCAAGCAGGAAATTCCGCCCCACGGGAATGGGGCTGGAATTCGAAAAGTGAAGCGAAACCGACGGCCTTCCGAGCCAGAGGTGACTCGGGAACGCTCGGCAAACGAAGGCGGAGGCGCTAGGTTCGTGATCCGTGATCCCAGCGCCCAAACCTTTGGAAATAAATACTTTAAGCCTTCCGGAAGCCGGATCGCGGAAGCCGGAAGCCGACTTCGAGCGGTGGACGTGCCCCGATCCCTCCCCCGGAGCGCGACCGCAGCGCGGTACTGCTTACGTAGCGACAGCCGCCTTGGCTGTCCCGCGACCCTGAGCGAAGCGAAGGGGAGCGGTTGCGAGCAAAGCGAGCAGCCTCGCTGTGAGAGTAGTCGTTCTTTTGAGGTTCGAACCCAGGAGCCCGCAATGGAAACCTTAACTCGTCTTGTCACCGAATCGCTGGCGCGTCACGGTTTCGATCGTCCCATCGACTACCGTCGCCTGCACTGGTCGCACTGGTTCCGCTGCGAGTCCCACCACAGTCTCTTGGTTGTCCCCAGCAAACCCGGTGTCTTCGCCCTTGCCGAAGAGGTAATGGACTTGGACGCGAGCAAGATTGATGTGGAATCCAAAACCGGCGCCGAGACTAGGGCCGGTGTCGCGATGGGCCCCTCGCCCGTGCCGCGAACCCGGAGCGAAGCGGAGGCGAGCGGTCCCGCTCCGGAAGTCGATTCAGCCCACCGCATGCTGGCCGTCGCAAAGTTTTTCGAAGATGATGACATGGCCTTCGTCCTCGACCGCATGCTCTCCCACCAGCATCCGATGCGCGCGCGTCTGGCTTCCGGACGTTATTTCGTGCGCTTCGTGGTAATCGAAGATCCATCCCAGCGCCGCAGCGTCTGCAGCGCGCTGAACCAGTGGATCGCCTCGTCCGCCGAAAAGGCAACCGGAATCGGCTCCCATTTCGCCACTTCGCTCGAGCTAACGCCCGAATCGCCGAATGCCGGCCGGGCACCCACGCCGACCATTGCCGAGACTGCCAGGAATCCAAAGCGGTGCGATCAGACTAAGCCTACGACCGCTCCACGGCTGAACTCCGCGGTCCCCACCACGATTCACTGTTCCTCCTCGTTTCCTTCCGGCTTTTAGGGACAAGCCGCGAAGCGGCGAAAATACAGCCCACGGCGCAAGCCGTGGGGGATGATCGATTTGCAAAAAGAGCCCCGAACGGGCGAATAAAAAAGTTCCTTACAAATGTTTTCCGCTGCACCCGATTCCCCGTCCGAACCAGGTCGCGCGAATCGGCTCAAGTCCTCATAGAATCTAATTAGGAGAGCCCCAGATGCCTGAAGTTAAAACCGAAACCAAGACCGCCGCGGCTGCTTCAATTCCAGCGGTTCCAAAAAAGAAGGCCCCCGGCCTGTCCTTCCGCCGCCTGTTCACCAAACCGGGCGTCTCTCCCTACAACGAAGTCGAATGGGACCTCCGCACTGCCCAGATCACCGACACACATGGCAACGTGATCTTCGAGCAGAAAGAAGTCGAAGTCCCCAAAGACTGGTCGATGACCGCGACCAACATCGTCGCCAGCAAATATCTCCACGGCAAAATCGGCACGCCGGAGCGTGAAACCGGAGTCCGCCAGCTGGTCTCCCGCGTCGCCGAGACCATCCGCGACTGGGGACACGCTCAGGGCTACTTCAAGACTGCTGACGACGCCGCAACCTTTCACGACGAACTCGCCCACATCCTCCTCCGCCAATACGCGGCCTTTAACTCGCCCGTCTGGTTCAACGTCGGATGTGACCGCATCGAGCCCAACAGCGACGGCCACAACTGGCACTGGAACGCGCAAACGCAATCGGTGGAATTCGGCGTGACCGGCTACACGAAACCGCAATGCTCCGCCTGCTTCATCAACTCGGTCAAAGATTCGCTCGACTCGATCCTGACTCTGGCCAAGACCGAAGGCATGCTCTTCAAGTGGGGATCAGGCACCGGCACGAATCTTTCTCCTCTCCGCGGATCGACCGAGACGCTCTCCGGCGGCGGCACCGCCAGCGGCCCGCTCAGCTTCATGAAAGGATTCGACGCCTTCGCCGGCGTCATCAAGTCCGGCGGCAAAACCCGCCGCGCCGCCAAGATGGTCATCCTCAACGTCGACCATCCCGACATCATCGACTTCATCGAATGCAAGCAGAAAGAAGAAGCCAAGGCCCACGCCCTGGTTGCCATGGGATACGACGGCTCCCATCCCGACTCTGACGCCTACACCAGCATCTTCTTCCAGAACGCCAACAACAGCGTCCGCGTCACCGATGACTTCATGTACGCAGTAGTCCGTGACACCGATTTCTCCACGCGCACAGTGCAGGAACACCAGGTGGTGAAGACCTACAAGGCGAAAGATCTCCTCTACAAGATCTCCGAAGCCACCTGGCACTGCGGCGATCCCGGCATGCAGTACGACACCACGGTCAACCGTTGGCACACGTCCAAGAACACCGCCCGCATCAACGCCAGCAACCCATGCAGCGAATACATGTTCCTCGACGACAGTGCCTGCAATCTGGCCAGCCTGAACCTGCTGAAGTTCGCGCCCAACGGCACCTTCGACGTGGAAGCCTATCGCCACGCCGTAGACATCCTGATCACCGCCCAGGAAATCCTGGTAGACAACGCCGGATATCCCACGCAGGCCATCATGGCCAACTCGCACGACTACCGCCCCCTGGGATTGGGCTATGCGAACTTGGGCGCACTGTTGATGGCCGCGGGCCACCCCTATGACAGCGACGCCGGCCGAGATTACGCCGCCTGCGTAACCGCCATCATGTGCGGCGAAGCGTATTTGCAGTCCAGCCGAATCGCGGAACAATGCGAGCCGCTAGTCCCTGCCACAGAAGCCACAAAGAAGAATCTGTCCGAAACAAATCTGGGCGCTCGCGTAGGGGCGGACGCCTCGTCCGCCCCGCGCCTTGAGCGCAGCGAAGGGCGCGCCTCAAGCCCGCTAACCATGCCCGGCGGAGCCTGCCCCGGCTGGTACATCAACCGCGAGCCATTCCTCGACGTCATTCGCATGCACCGCGCGAGCGTGAACGGAATCAATAAGGGAAATGTCCCCGCAGCCATCTACGAGGCCAGCAAACAGTGCTGGGATGAAGCCTTGGCCCATGGCGAAAAGCACGGCTACAGAAATTCCCAAGTCACCGTCCTCGCACCCACAGGCACCATTGGCTTCATGATGGACTGCGACACCACCGGCATAGAACCCGACCTCGCCCTCGTGAAGTACAAGAAGCTGGTTGGTGGCGGCATGATCAAGATCGTCAACAACACCGTGCCCACCGCCCTGTTCAAGCTCGGATACACGCACGAGCAGGCCGACGCGATCGTCAGCTACATCGATGCGACCGGCACAATCGAGGGAGCGCCGCATATTAAAGAGGATCATCTGTCCGTATTTGATTGCTCGTTCAAGCCGGCCAAGGGAACGCGTTCGATCCACTACATGGGCCATCTCCGCATGATGGCCGCCACGCAGCCCTTCATCTCCGGAGCCATATCGAAGACCGTCAATCTGCCGGAAAACGCCACGGTCGAAGACATCATGGAAGCCTACCTCCAGGCCTGGAAGCTGGGCCTGAAGGCGGTCGCAATCTATCGCGACGGCTGCAAGAAGTCTCAACCTCTCAGCGCGGCAGGGACAAAAACAGCCGAAAGCACCTCTTCTCGTGTAGCGGCGGACGCCTTCGTCCGCCCGCAGGAAGACGAAGACCTCAACGCCCCGCCGCGCGCTGTTCGCCACAAGCTGCAGGAAGAGCGCATGTCGGTCACGCACAAGTTCAAAGTCGGAGACCACGAGGGATACGTCACCGTCGGCCTCTATCCCAACGGTGAACCCGGCGAACTCTTCGTCACTATGGCCAAGGAAGGCAGCACGGTCTCCGGCCTGATGGACAGCTTCGCGCTCGCCGTCTCGATCGCTCTGCAACACGGCGTCCCGCTGAAACTGTTCTGCGAAAAGTTCGCCCACACCCGCTTCGAACCCAGCGGATGGTCCGGCAACCCAGACATCGGCTATGCGAAAAGCATCATGGACTACATCTTCCGCTGGCTCCAGTTGCGTTTCCTCACCGGCCAGCAGCAGATGCTGTTCGAGAATCTAAGGCCGAAGACATCAGCCACGAATGGTCATGTGCCGGAAATGGGTGATCTCAATGAAACCGGCGGTTCAAGACCAGCGACGAACGACCAACGGCCAACACCTGGCTCCGTCCACGCCGCCGACGCCCTCTCCAGCATCGTCGACCTGGGCGACGCCCCAACCTGCAGCTTCTGCGGCAGCATCATGACCAGAAACGGCAGCTGCTACCGCTGCATGAGCTGCGGCAGTACCAGTGGCTGCAGCTAACGCCTGTGTAGGGGCGGACGCCTTAGTGTCGTCGTTCGTCCGCCCCACAAACCCTGTGCGAAGGGAAGCATGCAACGCCTCCACCCTGACGGTGCACATCGATGCACCTCAAAATCGTCGA
>DATKAP010000113.1:0-21331 GCA_035577905.1 Binatia bacterium | reverse complement strand
GTCCGGCGGCGAAGCCCAGCGCATTCAGCTTGCAACTTCACTAGGTTCGCGTCTCGTGGGAACCCTCTACGTACTCGACGAGCCCTCAATCGGTCTCCATAGCCGCGACACCCACCGGCTCATCAAGATCTTGCACGACCTGCGCGACCTCGGGAATACCATCCTCGTCGTCGAGCACGATCCCGAGATCATGAAGGCCTCTAACCACATCATCGATTTGGGACCTGGCGCAGGCGAAAACGGGGGCAAGGTCATCGCCACAGGCAGCTACTCAGAAATCCGCAAAACTCCCGGCTCTTTAACGGGTAAGTACTTATCGGACGAGTTGCGCATCCAGTTGCCACCACATCGCCGCAAACCGACCAAGGAAAAGCTCATCCTCAAGGGTGCGCGCGCGCACAACCTCAAAAACGTCGACGTAACTATCCCATTAGGCATGCTGGTGGCTATAACCGGGGTCTCTGGCTCTGGAAAATCGACGCTTGTGCACGATGTCATCTACCAAACACTTGCCTCGGCCTTGAAGCAAACCAACGGTCTGGGCTCGCCGGCAGCGTCGCTGAACAAGATGGATGGTGTGCAACATCTCGATGAGGTAATCCTGGTTGATCAGTCTCCCATCGGACGCACTCCGCGCTCCAACCCGGTGACTTACATCAAGGCCTTCGACGCCATTCGCGACCTGTTTGCTTCTCTGCCTGAAGCGCAAAAGCGCGGCTACACAGCGGGACACTTCTCGTTCAACATCCCCGGCGGGCGCTGCGAGACTTGCCAGGGTGACGGCACCGTGACCGTCGAAATGCAGTTCCTCGCCGACGTTGAACTTGTCTGCGAAGAGTGCAAGGGCACGCGCTACAAGCCGCAGGTACTCGAGGTTCGTTATCGTGGCAAGAACATTCATGAAGTTCTCAATCTCACCGTAAAAGAAGCGCTGAAGTTCTTTGCCGAAGCGCCGAAGGTAACCGACAAGCTCCGGACGCTTGAAGAAGTCGGCCTCGGATATCTGCGTCTCGGACAATCGGCGACCACGCTCTCGGGCGGCGAAGCGCAGCGCATGAAGCTGGCCGCACACCTGCACCCGGCCACGCGCGAAAGCGGACGCTCCAGCAATGGCGACAAGAAGCGCCGCCTCCTCTACATCTTCGACGAGCCGACCACCGGCCTGCATTTCGATGACGTCAGCAAACTCTTGGCCGCCTTTCGCCGTCTGATTGAGGCAGGGGGCTCGATCGTGGTCATCGAGCACAACCTGGAGGTGATCAAAACAGCGGACTGGGTGATCGACCTGGGCCCGGAAGGCGGCAATCGCGGAGGAAAGATCGTCGGTGTCGGCCCCCCGGAAGCCATCGCCAAGCTACCCGGATCGTATACAGGAAAATATCTGGCGCCAGTGCTGAACGGCAATGGAGCATCGGGCTCAAATGCGCGATAAGCGGTTTGGATGCCGCAGCGCTTTAAGTGCTGCGATTACCGTCCTGCTGCCTATCGCGGCTTTAGCCGCTCAGGTGAATTTTCGCCCTGCACCAGCGGTCCGTCTGACGGTTTCCGCTTTCCAATCCCAGACCTCGGGAGATTCTTCCTCCAGCCAGAAATCGCACCGCAAGACACCGCGCCATTCCACTGCTTCCGACGAACAAGGTCCCGATGCCGACCTATCCAAGGCGGAAGAACTACTCCAGAAGCGGGACTATGCCGGCGCCGAGCCACTGCTCCGCAAAGCCATCGCAGACGATCCGGAGAACTACGTCGCGTGGTTTGATCTGGGCTTTCTGGAAAACGCGCTCGGCAGAACGGACGACTCCATCGCCGCTTATCGCAAATCGGTCGCCGCCAATCCCGATGTCTTCGAGTCGAACCTGAACCTGGGCCTGCAACTCGCAAAGAGCGGTCAGCCCGATGCCGAGCAATTCCTGCGCGCCGCTACCCAACTGAAACCGACCAGCCACGTTGCCGAAGGACAGGCCCGTGCCTGGATCTCGCTAGCCCATCTGATCGAGGCCTCAAAGCCCGACGAAGCCCTGGCCGCCTATCGCCAGGCCGCCGCCTTGCAGCCGAAAGATCCCGAAGCACATCTCTCCGCGGGATTCCTCCTGGAAAAGCAAAACAAGTTCGCTGATGCCGAGACTGAGTACAAACAAGCCCTCGCCATCGATCCCGCCTCCTCCGATGCGATCACGGGCCTCGCCAACATCTACATGCGCGGGCACCGCTTCTCCGATGCTGCCGTGGAGCTGCGGAAACTGACCGCGGCCCATCCCGAGAGTGCCCCCGCTCACGTCCAGCTCGGCCGGGTGCTGGCCGCCGACGGCAAGAATGATGAAGCCATCACCGAACTGGAGACCGCGGCTAAACTTGCGCCTTTGGATCTCTCCGTGCAGCGCGACCTCGCTGATCTCTACACCACGGCAGGGAAAAACGAGCAAGCCGAAGCCCAATATCGTGCTCTCCTCGTCGCCCAGCCCGACGATGCCGATCTCCATCACGAACTCGGCAAGGCTTTACTCCGCCAGATGAAATACAAAGACGCCCAGGAAGAATTCCTGACTGCCGTGAAATTGAAGCCCGGCATGGGCGAGGCTTACGGCGATCTCGCTTTCGCCGCCAGCGAGAATAAAGACTACGTCCTGACCCTGAAGGCGCTGGATGCCCGTGCCAAGCTTCTCCCGGAAATCCCGACTACTTATTTCCTGAGGGCATCCGCCTGCGATCATCTGCATGATGTCAAGCAGGCGGTCGCGAACTATCGCCTCTTCCTCCAAGTGGCTAACGGGAAGTATCCTGATCAGGAGTGGCAGGCGAAGCATCGTTTGATCGCGCTCGAACCGAAGAAGTGAGCACTGGATATAGGGTCATGCTTGGGGTGTACGTTTCAATCCAGCGATCGCAAGGCTGGCGACGGCGGTCGACGTCTTCGTCGAACCCATCCTTCTTCTGCCTAGGCGCTCGGAATATGATCTCGAACGTTCTCCTGTTCTGCCTTACTCTCGTGGTCATCGACGCCGCGAATGCCCGTTCAGAACCCACAGTCGAAGAGCTGAAGGCGCGCGTTTCCTCCGCCAGTGTGTCTGACAAAGCCAAGATTTGTGTCGAAATCGCGGAAAAGCAGTTGAACGCCGCCGACAAGCTCTACACCGCCCAGGATATTGAAAAGGCGCAAGCGAATCTGACCGACGTGGTTTCCTATTCCGAACTCGCCCGGGACTACTCCATTCAGTCCCACAAGCATCAAAAGCAGACTGAAATCTCCATACGGACGATGACTCGCAAGTTGAATGACTTGTTGCACGTGCTGAGCCTGGAAGAGCAAGGCCCGGTCAAGGATGCGATCAGTCATCTGGAACGCGCCCGCGACGACCTGCTCAGCGCCATGTTTCCGAAAGGTGCGAAATGAAGGTACCCCATTTCATCTGCGGATTCTTGCTCGCGGTCCTCCCCGCCCTGGCGCTCGCGCAGGCGCACCGCGATCCCCTGACTCAGCCAGAGATCGATCAGATCCGCGACACCAGTTGGGAGCCCCGATTGCGACTGCCGCTCTACGTGCAGTTCGCGCGCGCCCGACTGGTTAAGCTCGAAGACGTGCGGAACGATTCCAAATCCAAAGACCGCGCGAAGCAAACCCACGACCTGCTTGACGACTTCCAACTCCTCTACGACGAACTGAACGACAACATCGATACGTACGTCGAGCGCAAGAACGACATCCGCAAGCCGCTGAAGACCATCCTCGATGCCGACACTGAATTCCAGGCCAAGCTGCGTGCGTTAAAAGATGCCGCCGATGTGCCTAGGTCGGAAGCGCAGCAGTACGCCTTCGTTCTCGACAATGCAATCGACACCGTAGACACTTCCACGGAAGACCACCGAAAGTTGCTCGCCGATCAGGAAGAACTAGCCAAACATAAAAAGCTGGTCAAAGACCCCTCCAAAGGTACAGGCGTAAGCCCGGAATAGAAGCCTGCCGGGCGCAGCCTGCCTTGAGCGCAGTCCGAGGGGATACCCCGGCCTTCCGGCGAAACGAGGGGAGCGTGCAACCATGCGCTAGCCTACCCAAAGCATCTCAATTGCAACCTGTTCTTCTCTGCGCCAGGCCCAGCGATACTCGTGCCAATCCCGCGCGAGCCCTTTGCGCACAGGGTCCTGCAGGACATATGTGACCTTCGCGTCAAGCCCTTCTGACGGTCGCAGCGCATGATCGAATGATTCCTCCTGCCAGACCGCCCCGGTGCGGTTCAGCATCTGGTTGATCGCCCCTGCCGAGGCGCCTTTGATCGATTGCATGATTCGCACGAGAGAAAAAATCTCTCCCCGAGAATGGTCAATCAGAGGGGTAAGAATTATGTGCACATGGTCCGGCATGACCACGGCGACGTAAAGCTCATATATCCGTCGATGATCATGAAAGCAGCGCGAGAGCACAATGTCTCGGGCCTCCGGAGGCAAGACCCAGTGAAACTTCGTTGTGAAGGTTAGGAAGTGAGGGGTAAATTCCTTTTGCAGATGCGGAGGGTTAAGCCGATAAAGCCGCATTACTCAGTTTGTCATGCAACTCGGCCCCTTAGTCAAACCGTGACGCTCGAAAATTCCACATCCGTTCCAAAACGGGAATTGTTAAGGCGCGGACGCGGCCGCCCCTGATCGCGGTCGAAGGTCCGCCCCGTAATCCTGAGCGAGGCGTCGGATAGGCTGTTCATAGCTGCGGTCTCCCGAAACCGAGTGAGCAACCGTCGGCTCTATTGCGCGCTATCACAAGTCGGGGCGAATGCTCCATGAACTGCGTTTCGACCGCCCGTTTTCCCGTGCTACCCTAGCCTCATCGTGCGCCCCGGCGTCCTCGAAATCTTCCACGAGACCTACACCGAAGTCCTCCCCGGCACGCCTCTGCCCGAACTGAAGATTGAGTTCTTCGCTTTCGCCAATGTGAACAACACCATTCGCCTGCGCAACGGTCGCCTGCTGGTTCGCCTCTCCGATCTGCTAGAAGGTGCCCCTGACACGATTCTCAAGTCCATCGCCCACATCCTGCTGGCGAAGATGTACCGGAAGCCCATTGATCGAGTCCATGCGTCCCGCTATCGCAAATACATCGGCAGCCACGAGATCGTCCGCAAAGCCCACCTGGTCCGCCAGATGCGAGGCCGCAAGCGCCTGCGGTCCCCGCGGGGCCACTTCTACGACCTCGATGCCATCTTTGAAGACCTCAATACGAGCTTCTTCCACGGATTGATGGCGCGTCCCCGCATGAGTTGGAGCCAGACCAGGACCCGCCGCATCCTCGGCCACTATGACCCCGCTCATAACGCGATCATTATCAGCCGTATCTTCGACCACCCCGCCATCCCGCGTTACGTGTTGGACTACATCGTCTACCACGAGATGCTCCACCTGAAGCATCCCGTGAGGCTGCGCGGCAGCCGCCGCTGCGTCCACCCCCCGGAATTTCAGGCGGAGGAAAAACTTTTCCCACGGGTTGCCGATGCCAATGCATTCCTGAAACGCCTGTGAATTCAGAATCCTCGAAAAGCCGCGAGAATTAAGCCATTTGGGCGTTTTTTTTCGGCTGCAAAATTGCTCAATCGATGTAAAATGCTTCGTCCTTCCCAGGGGGCGCCCATGCGATTCTGTTTCTCGCTCCGTGCAAGTCGCCACCAGGAAACTTCCTTCTGCCTGTGCGTGCTGGTCCTGCTGGCTGCGTCCGTTTGCGTCAATGCCCAGGCTCCGTCCATCGAACAGGAAGAAGATCCCGGAACTCCCGCCGAACAGAAAGACGCCCGCCGTGAAGATCCGAAGAAAATCGCGAAGTACGACGTCAACCGCATCGGCCACCGCGGCGTCGGCCATGGGTTCAACATCTACTCGCTGAAGCGCGAGCGCCAACTGGGAGAGACTCTTGCCGCTGCCTTCAACCAGAATTCGAGAATCGTCAACGACCCCATCCTGAACGATTACGTGAACCGCCTGGCGCAAAAAATCGTGCGCAACTCCGATGCCGAAGTTCCCTTCACCGTGCGGCTCATCGACTCCAGCGAAATTCCGCGTGCCTACGGGCTTCCCGGCGGATTTCTATACGTCGATAGCGCTCTGATCTTCGCCGCCGATAGCGAAGCAGAACTTGCCAGCGTCATGGCCCATGAGATCGCCCACGTCGCAGCCCGCCACGCCACGCGCGCCCTAACCCGCAAGGACCTGTTCAAGCTCACAAGCGAGCTGTCGCTGCTGACGGGACCGGCGGGCATCATTATGGAAGATGCCGGCGGTGTGGCCGGCCCGCTTTCCGTCAAGAAATTCAGCCGCGACTCCGAATATGAAGCCGATCTTCTGGGCATCGAATATGCCTACTCTGCCGGCTATGATCCCGAGGCCTTGCTCTCCGCTCTCGAAAAACTACGCGCCATGGAGGCCGACCGCTCCGCCGCTTTCGCCAAGATCCCGGGATATCATCTCGCCACCAAGCTTCCCTTCCACGAAAAAGTCGCGCGCGGCTTCTCGAATTATCCCGTGACCGACGATCGTATCCGCCGTCTGCAGTCGGAAATCGCAGCCTTCCTGCCTGATCGCAAGGAGTACATCGTAGACACCGACGAATTTCAGGAGATCAAGTCGCACCTGTTGTCCCTGCGAGGCCCACTCCAGATTCGTCGGCATTCCGACGACGCCGATCCCAGGGCCCCGGTGCTCCGCCGTATCCCGCAGGACAATACGGATGTGGCCACAACAACCAAGGGCAATCTGCGCAGCGTTTTCACCACACTCCAGTAGTCTCCAATGCGACTGTGTCGGGGCGGACGCCTTCGTCCGTCGTGCCACAATCCGAGTGCGACAAGAGACCAGATTTCCCCTTCCGTGCAATCCTCTACAATTCAACTGCAGAATCCTACCGTGTGATCCCAATCACACCCGGTTGTGCGCGTTCGAATTGACGGTGCAACCCGGCAAAGCATATCCTTGAATTTGAAATTGAAATTCATTTTCAAAATCATGCGTTCCCCGATCGAACGCTAGCGTTCCAAAAAGAACGAGACCTGACCATATGCTGGATGCCTTCATAATCACGTTGCGCGAAGGGGTCGAGGCCGCCCTGATTGTCGGCATTACCCTGGCCTACCTGACCAAAATCGGGCGGACCGAGTTGCGCAAGACTGTCTATGCTGCCTTGGCGGCAGCCTTTCTGGGCAGCATCGGTGTGGCCGTAGTCATCTCCCGCGCCCATCTGAATGAAGATGTCTTCGAAGGATGGGTCATGCTGGTGGCCGCCTTCTTCGTCGTTACCATGGTGGTCTTCATGATGAAGACCGGCCGCAAGATGAAGGGACAGATTGAAGGCAAGGTGGGTCTGCTCGCCGGCAACGATGCCTGGTTCGGCCTCTTCATCTTCATCTTCCTGATGGTCCTTCGCGAAGGCGCAGAGACCGTTCTGATCCTCGCCGGCGTCAGCCTGAACTCCAGCGAGCTGATGAGCTTCCTCGGCACGCTGCTCGGCCTGATCGCCGCCATTGCCTTCGGCGTGATGTTCGTCAAAGGCAGTGTCCGGATCAACCTGCAGAAGTTCTTCCGCGTGACCACCGCCATCCTCTTCCTGGTGGCCGCGCAACTTCTGATCTCCGGCTTGCACGAACTTTCGGAAAGCGGCGTAATCGCCTCTTCCAAGACGGAAATGGCCATCATCGGCCCGATCGTCAGCAACGACTGGTTCTTCTTCGTCACCATCTTCACCATGGCCGCCTTGATGGTGCTATTCGAAGCCAAACGCCGCCAGCCTGTCATCGATCCCGCTGCGTCCCCCGCGGAGCGCCGAAAAGCCGCCTGGAGCGCCCGCCGCGAACGCCTGTGGATGGGTTCCGTCTACGTCTTCTCGTTCCTGCTGATTGCCATGGTGACGCTCGAATTTGTGTACACGAAGAATGTCAGCGCGCTGTCTCCGGCGACCGAGGTTTCGTTCACCAACGGCAAACTGACGATCCCTCTCTCGCAAGTCGCCGATGGCGACCTGCACCGCTACCAGGCCAAAGAGAACGGAACGCCCGTGCGCTTCTGGCTCTATCAGAAACCTGACGGCAAGATCGCCACCGTCTTCGACGCCTGCGAAATCTGCGGCGCCGTCGGCTTCTACAAGAAAGGTAACGGCGTGATCTGCAAGAACTGCGCGGCCCCGATCAATCCGCAATCGGTCGGCACCGCCGGCGGATGCAATCCTGTCCCGCTGAAAGCGGTACAGACGGCAGATGCCATTACCATCGAGGAGGCCGACATCGCGGCCGGCAGCCGCATGTTCGCGCAACCATAGCCGATGTTTGTCCGACTCGTCTACGAATCCTTCCGGCGGCAGAAGCGGCGCAAGATCCTCGCCGGCGCAGCCATCACGCTCGGCGTGACTGTGGCGACCGCCATGATCGCCGTGGCCACCGATATCGGCGACAAGATCAACCGGGAACTGCGCACCATCGGTGCGAATCTGGTCGTCACTCCGCAGGAAGATACCCTCGACGTCGAAATCGGCGGAGTCAATCTCAAGCCTCCAACCGACGGCGCCTTCCTGAGCGAAGCTGATCTACCGAAGATCAAGGGTATTTTCTGGCACAACAACATCACCGCATTTACGCCCGTGCTGCCGGTCAATGCAGTGCTGCAGCATGAAGGCAAAACACAGGACACCACCCTTGTCGGAACGTATTTCTCCAAAAAGATCTCCTACGGAAACGAGGCGTTCTCGACTGGAGTAAAGAGTCTTTACCCATGGTGGAAAGTTTCGGGCTCCTGGCCCGATGACAACTCGCAGGACATTCTGATCGGTGAGCGCCTGGCCACGAAATGGAACGAGCAGCCGGGAGACACTGTTTCAATCTCCGGTCGCCAACTCCATGTCAGCGGAATTCTTTCCACCGGGGGTTCCGAAGATGATGAGGTTGTTGCTCCACTCGCCGTGGCGCAGCAGATCCTTGGTAAGCCCGATGCTGTCAAACGGGTCTACGTCAGCGCGCTGACCAAGCCGGAAGATGCCTTTGGGCGGCGCGATCCCAAGAGCCTCTCGGGCGCAGTTTACGATCGCTGGTACTGCACGCCCTACCCGCAAGCGATCGCGTTACAGCTTACTGAGGCCATATCACACTCCCACGCTGAGCAGATCCGCCAGGTCGCGCAGAACGAAGGCGCAGTCCTGACCCGCATCGAAGGCCTGATCTTCCTCATCACGCTCGCAGCTTTGTTCGCGTCCGGCTTGGCCGTCTCTGCGGCGATGGCAACTGCCATTTTCGAGCGTCGTGCCGAAGTCGGATTGATGAAAGCCTTGGGCGCAGGAAAATTCGCCGTCGCCTCGGTATTCTTCGCCGAAGCCGCTCTGATGGCCCTGATCGGCGGCGCGATCGGTTTTGGAGTGGGCAGCACCCTCGCTCATCAGATCGGCCGTTCCATCTTCAATTCGCAGATTTCTATTTCTCCCGTACTTCTGCCGGTCATTCTCGCCATTGCCGTGATCGTGACGTTCGCCGGAAGCGCAATGGCCATCCGTCGCGCCGTCAGCCTCGACCCGGTCTTTGCCTTGCGAGGTGAACTGTGAGCGCCCCCATGTCGCATCAGGCCAGAGACCTGGCCGACTCCCGCGCCCAGGCCAAGCACACGTCCATGTTCCTGCGCATGCTGGTTCGAGCCGCAGTTCTCCGCAGGGGCCGTGCGGCTTCTGCCCTGTTCGCCATGGTCGTCGCAGCTGCGGTGGCTACCGCGATGCTGAATCTCTACGTCGATGTCCAGGCTAAGCTGCAGCGGGAATTCCGCAACTACGGAGCAAACATCATCCTGGTGGGAAAAGACGGCGCCGCCCTTCCCGCTGAGGCGCTTGCGAAAGTCGAGTCTGTTCTCACAGGACGGGGTATCGCTGCGCCATTCGGCTTGATCGTGGCCAGAACCACCGACGGCCAGCCCGTCGTTGTGGCGGGAATCGATTTCGATCGCGTCAAGCAACTGGATCGCTGGTGGTCGGTCAGTGCCTGGCCAACTTCCGACAAACAAGCTCTGGTCGGCGTCCGCGCCCTTCCGCTGGTGTCGCCCAAAAATCAGCCGTTCGATCTCAGCTTTCAAGGCAGAACTCTGCACGTTACTCCCGCAGGCACGGTGCAAACCGGCGCCGCAGAGGATAGCCGGATCTACATTTCGCTTGCTGACTTTATTGCGTGGGCTGGAGTGCAGCCCTCCACCATCGAAGTCGCCGCCAGCGGCAATGCATCGGAAGTTGCCGGAGTTATGAATCAGCTGGCGCAGGCCTTCCCCTTGGCAGACGTTCGCCCGGTCCGCCAGATCATGGAGGGCGAGGCCCGCGTCCTCGGCAAAACCCGCGCAACCCTGCTGGCAGCGGCGGCGCTGATTATCCTCACCGCCGCCCTCTGCGTGCTCTCTACGCTGATGGGATGGGTCTTCGATCGCCGCCGCGACTTCGCCATCATGAAGGCTTTGGGAGCTTCCGAGCGCCTGCTGAACGGCTTCTTTGCCGCGGAAGCCGCGGCTCTGGGCGCAACCGGCGCCGTGATCGGATTTCTCGTTGGCATCGGCATCGCCGCCTGGATCGGTCGCGCCAATTTCCACGCCCCGGTTGTGCCGCGCCTGGGCGTGCTGCCGATCGTGCTGCTAGGTAGCATGGCTGTCACCTTGATTTCCGCGATTCTCCCGATTTCTCTGCTGCGCCGCGTGCAGCCCGCGGTCATACTAAGAGGCGAGTGAAATGATTCAGATTAAGGACGTCACCAAACTCTACCCTGCGAAAGAGTCGGGCAACGGCTCAGGCAAGGACGGCGCCAACGGAGCCATTCACGCTCTCGACCACATTTCCCTGCACGTGACTCCCGGCGAGTGGCTCTCGATCATGGGCCCTTCAGGCTCGGGAAAATCGACGCTGGTCAATCTGATCGGATGCCTCGACCGCCCCTCTTCCGGAGAAATCTGGCTCGATGGCGAGAATGTTGCCGGAATATCAGCCAGTGAATTGAACCGGGTTCGTGCCGAAAAAATCGGATTCATCTTCCAGCAGTTTCATCTCATCCCCTTCCTGACCGCTGTTGAGAACGTCATGCTCGCGCAATATTTCCACAGCATGACGGATGAGAAGGAAGCCGTTGAGGCCCTGGCGCGAGTTGGATTGGGCGACCGCGCCCGTCATCTACCCTCTCAGCTTTCCGGGGGCGAGCAGCAGCGTGTCTGCATTGCGCGCGCTCTGATCAACGATCCGCGCATCATCCTCGCCGACGAACCCACCGGCAATCTCGATGCGCAGAACGAGGAAATCGTCCTGCGCCTGCTGCGCGAATTTCATCAGCAGGGACGCACCATCGTCATGGTCACACACGATCCAGTGGTGGCGCGCCTGGCCGACCGCCGCATCGAACTGCATCATGGAAAAATCGCTTCGCAGGAAATTTTCTCCCTCGCCGACGAAGAACAACTCGACGAAGTCCTCGAAGAGCTTTGGGTGCTGGAAGAACACGGCGAGATCGCCGAGGTCGAGCGCATGGAAGTGCACGGTGCCCTTCCCGTGAGTATGGCGATCGAAAAGATGATCCATCTGGGGCTGGTGGTCGCCGCGCCACACCCTCCTCAGACCCACGATCACAAACCTTTCGTGAATCCCTGCCACGACGCTCTCAAGCCGATGTCCGCCTCGATGGGCGATGGCACGATGATCGTCGAATTTACTTCTCGTGGACGCGAGCGCGCCGGCAGCATCATTCGCCGCCACCGTCTCGCCGAGCGCCTCTTCACCGACAGCCTCGCCATGGACAGCGAAACCGAAATCGAGCAGCAGGCCTGCAAGTTCGAGCACATCCTGTCGCCCGAGGCGACCGACAAAATCTGCGCGTTCCTGGGCCATCCCCGCACCTGCCCCCACGGCGCCCCAATCCCGCCCGGCCCATGCTGCAGACAGCCCGCTACCCCAACAGCAAAGCTGGTAGAAGCTTTTCGTTCTAAGTAAAAGATTGGGAGAACGAGACTGGGCGTGCCGAAAGCCGGAGTCAAAAGTTGACTTCTTCAAACATCACGCAGTGAAAGTCATTCGACCTCAAGCAGTACGATCCCATTGACCGGGACTACGACGCCGGTCTGGCTGTTAGTAAGGTGCAGATCCTCAGACCGGTTCTCGTCGGCAACCCGATTCAGTTGTTCCACCTGCGCACGCGTGGGATATCTGGGACTTCCCATTCGCCGGTAAGCCTCCAAGGTATTCCCATGTTCCGCATCCGCCCGTGTCATGCGCACGGCCGCATTCGGCGCTACTCCTGAAATCTGAAATTGAATGTTCTCCGGACTTCCCTTCTTATCGGGATCCGCCAGGTTCCATGCCGCGATAATCAGTTTCCCTGAAGCCCCTCGCGTCACCAGCACATTCGGCACTGCCAACGGAATCCTCTCCTGCCCCAGTTTGTGCAGTACGGCGAAGCCCGTGTAGCTGGGCTTCTTGATCCCTCCCATGGCCATGAGCCCAAATCCGCCGTCAAATGGCTCCTGCTTGGGCCCGCCCTCTTCGAACACATCGCTGAATGTCCAGAACGACATCATGTCGACCAGGCCGTCGCACTGCCGGATATCATCAGCCAAAGCGGCGCCCACATATTCCGTATCGCGAGCGTGCAGCGCCCCGAACGACGGCACATTCCACTCGGTCCACGTCAGCGGCAGCTTAGGACGCGCCGAGGCCGCGATCTGATCGTGCACCTTCCGGATTGCCCGGCACACACGCTGATCCATCGGAATGTCTTCATGCGTGCCGAATAGATCCTCGACCGTATCGTCGGCGTACCCGTGGCTGGAGATAAAATCAACTGGAACATTCTCCGCCGTAACATGTCGAATGAATTCATCCACCCAGTGTGCAGATGAGGTCGAAGGCCCGCCCACTCGCAGCCGTGAATTTACCGCCTTCAATGTGCGCGCCGTGTGATCGTAAAGTTCGAAGTACGTGGCCTCTTTGGGATCCCCCGTCCAGAAATCAATGTTCGGCTCGTTCCACACCTCGAAGTACCACTGCGCCACTTCCTCAATGCCATAACGTTCGATCAGGTGCTGCGCCAGTGCCCGCATGAGCGCATCCCATTTCGCGTAATCCTTGGGCGGCGAAACGATCGGG
Source organism: Binatia bacterium (assembly GCA_035577905.1). GTDB lineage: Bacteria > Acidobacteriota > Terriglobia > Terriglobales > Acidobacteriaceae > Sulfotelmatobacter. The sequence continues at coordinate 8,229 of DATKAP010000113.1, read as the reverse complement.
TGATACCAGAACGGATGCACATCCTGTCGCTCCGCGAGCTTCTTTGGCATGAAGCTGATCTCCACAAACGGTCGGACACCATTGGCGAGCAGTCCGTCATAGATCTGATCCACATAGGCAAAGTTGTAGACCGGGTTTCCCCGCTCGTCCTCGTCGTACACTCCGACTTCGTCGTGCAGAATGTTATGGAACCGCACATAGCGGAAGTCGGTGACTTTCTTCACCTCTCGTAGGTCGTTGCGATAGCTCTCGCGTAGCGTGAGAATGGCGCGTCCCGAGCCGAATGTCTCCTCCCAGAAGTGAGGGAACGGGCGGCCCGGCGCGTGTGCATCGAGGACTATTGAGTAGGAAATATCCTGCGGGGAAAGGAATGTCGACAAAGTAAGGGCAAGCCCCGCAGCGGCACCAAAAATCTTCATGCCTCTCAGTCTATGACAGCTGCTCCGGAATCATCGGAATGGATCGCGAATTCGCATTCCATCCACCGTGAAATCGTGTTGTAAGTCCTCCGTGTACAGGATGGCACAGCCAGCTTGCTGCGCCGCCGCCACGATGAGGGAGTCGTACCACGAAAAATGATATCGACCGTATACCTGGAGAGCCGAGACGTACAAAGCTGGCGAAGAATGCACGGCCAGCAGGGGCCGAAATACGGTATTCAGATACTCTTCCGCCTCGAAAGCGGACATAGGTTTCGCGAACTTGCGGAATGCAAGGCTAAAAAACTCCTGCACCACCTGATAGCTTACAATTCCATTTCCCGTGTCGAGACCGTCTTCAATCAGCTTGACGGCGACCCGTGTTTTGGAGGATGGCGCGGGGTGAGCTGCGTAAGCAAAAATATTCGTGTCGAGAAAATATCTACCGCTCATTCATTTCGTCTCGCGTGAAATGCCGTCCTCCCGAGTCCACATGTTTCAATCGCTGCATCAGCGCCCGAAACGCGGCGCCACGGCCCGCGCGCGCGGCGTATTGTTCCAGCCATTCGCGGAACGCCGCATTGAGCGTGGTGCGTTCGGACTTGGCTACAGCCCTGGCTTGCTCAATGAGTGACTCGTCAGCACTCAGCGTGATATTCTTCATACGAAGATAGTGTACACTATTTTCGTGCGCTAGCCAATTCATGATGGAGGAAGAGCCGCGGCTCTCTCGACAATTGTCTCGTCGCCCCACTATCGGTGTTTTCGATTCCGGCTTTGGCGGCCTCACCGTCCTTAAAGCACTACTTGAAGTCATCCCGACGGCCGACTATGCCTACTTCGGCGACACCGCCCGCCTTCCCTACGGATCCAAGTCGGTCGAGACCGTGGCGCGCTATGCGGTCGAAGCTTCCCACTACCTGGAATCGCAAGGAGCCCAGTTACTCGTAATCGCGTGCAACACCGCGACGGCCCTCGCACTCGATCGGATCAGCTCTGCCGCCCATGTGCCGGTGGTGGGAGTAGTCGAACCCGGAGCCGAGGCCGCGGCCTCAGCCACAAAGAATCGCAAGATTATCGTCATCGGCACCGAAGCCACAGTCAGCAGCCATGCGTATCGCAAGGCGCTTGAGAACAAAGGACTGCATGCTCGTGAGAAGGCGTGCCCGCTGCTGGTTCCGTTGGTCGAAGAAGGATGGGTCGATCATTCCGTCACTGAACAGGTCGCGCGCATTTATCTCACGGAAGCTTTTGCCGATGGCTTTCACGACGCCGACACCATGGTCCTCGGCTGCACTCACTATCCGCTGCTCAAGCCCTTGCTGCGCCGGGTCGCGCCTGCTCACGTGAGCATCGTCGACTCCGCGGAGTCAACCGCACGCGCCGTCTTGGCTCACTTCAAGGAGCTATTACCCTCCCTCGATGGAGCCCAGCAAGAACGCCGCGCCGCGCCCCGCCTGAAATTCTTCGCGACTGATTCCACTGAGAAATTCCGCCGCCTCGGGCAGAGGTTCCTCAGACATCCCATTGAAAACGTGGAGCACGTCGACCTGAAGGAATAGTCCGCAGTGTAGCCGGGACGCCTCGTCCGGGGTTGCGCGCGATAGCGCGCAATGGCGACTGTTCGGCATCGAATTTCCGGGCAAGATTCGGATAGATTCCTACGAGCTGCTGCTTTTAGTGTGTCCTACAGAGGCTCTCCTCCATCAAAAGGAACGGGCGTTTCATCCCATGCATCTTGAAAATGTAATCTGGCGAGCGTTGACGACTCGCCAGTCCCACTTTGCCGAATCCTGCGACAGTGCCCGGCGCTTCGTGCGGGAAGTGACTTCCCTGTGTGCCTTCGCTGAAGCCAACAACGATGGATACACGTCTCTTGCCCAACTCGCCGGTCTAGGCGGAACGGCCGCTGTCTTCCTGAATGAGCCCTACGAATCGCGAGCCGGCTGGGATTGCATTGCCGGGGCGGGTCTGCTGCAAATGATCTGCGAGAATGGAAAACACGCAGCACCGTTAGAGTCCACTGCACCGATCATTGAACTAGGAGACGAGGACTCTCCCGAGATGCTCGAACTTACCGCTCTGACCAAGCCCGGCCCCTTCGGTCCGCGCACACATGAATTGGGCTATTACGTCGGAATCCGCGATGGCGGCAAGCTGGTCGCGATGGCAGGAGAACGCCTGAAAGTCCCCGGCTACACCGAGGTCAGCGCCGTGTGCACGCATCCCGATCATCTCGGCAAAGGCTACGCTGCCAAGCTCATGACAGAAGTGATGCGCGGCATCCACGCACGCGGCGAGACCCCCTTCCTGCACGTCCGAGCCGATAACTCCCGCGCCATCGCCATCTACGAGCGCCTGGGATTTCATACCGCATGGGCGGGACACTACGCGGTGTTACGCAGAACCGCCTGACGATCACCAACGTCCTATCTCAGCGACCTCTGCGGAATTTTCTTCGGCGTTCTCGGCGGTTTGAGATTTTTGTTGTGAACGGAGGGGAAAAGCGATAACCGCAGAGCGCACAGAAAAAACCCACCGAGATCGCAGAGAAATACTTCCCGTGGTGAAAGGGGAGCAGAACTGAGAGTACTCAGTACAGGTGGAAATCCACTTCGACGGCAATCGCCACCGCGACCGGATGTCCGTCTTTCATGGCCGGCTCAAATCTCCAGTTCCTGACGGCTTCGATCGCCTTTTCGTCGAGCCCCATTCCCAGGCTCGATTGGACGTGAATGTTACTGGGCCGTCCATCAGCTCCTACGACGAGCGCCAGTGTGCAGATACCCTGATACTTGGCCTTGCGAGCTTCCTCGGAGAACTCCGGCTCAGGCTGATAAATCGGTCGTGGCGGGGAAACTCCAGCGCCCACGCGGAAGATGCCTCCACCGGTGCCGCCGCCTTCGCCCGGACCAAATCCGGGACCTTTGCCCGATCCCACGCCGCCGCCCGAACCGCTGCCGATACCGCCTCCAGAGCCAGTCCCGTTTGACGGCAGGACTGCGTGTGCCATCGGATCGCCCAGGTTCGGCATGTTGTTCGACGCCAGCTGCACCTGCGGAGGAATTACGATGGTCGGCTCAACTGCAAGCTTCGGATGCTCGTTCCGCAGCACGACCACCGGCGGGGTAATCTGTTCCATCGAGAACTTCGGAAGTTTGCCCTTGCTGGCCTGCAGCACGTCGCGGTCTCCACCGCCGCCACCGCCGCCAACCTGCGTCTTCCCGGGCTTGATGATGGGCAGGTCATCCGGAGCCACCAGCGTCACGGTAACTTTCGGCTGTGGCTGCGCTGTCACGATGCGGCGACCGAGCAGAGTTCCGCCGATGATGACCGCAATCAGTAAGATATGAACTCCCGTCGAACCGAGCGCGCCCTTCCTTGTGTAGCTGTAGAAACCCCAAATGTCTTTGACCGGCTCGGGCTTGGATTCGAGCTTGAGTGGCGGAAGCTTTTTGGGAAAGAAAAACTCGTCGAGCTGGCGGAAGAGCGACCGATACAACGGCTCTCCGTACTGTTTATCCGAGATCAGGAGCTGCAGTTCCGGCTCAGGCCCGGGGGGGGGCGGGTTCATTGATTGGGATGCCATAATTCCCAGTTCGACGTCCTTATGATACCTGTGTGGAAAAAACGAATCAGTATTTTAAGAGAGCCGTCTTTACACCAGATGAACGACGCTTGCCGCAAGTTGCTTCAAATCCTACAGGATTTTGTATTGGACTCTAAAGAGAAATCTATCCCCCGCGCTCCTCGGCTGAGGCCATTTTCTCATATGTGATTGTAACGCTACTCCGCCACTTCTTACAGTGCATTTCGGTAGGCGTTTCGACGCTCCAGAAGACATGTACTTCCTGCGAATCCTGTGTAGGGGCGGACGCCTTCGTCCGCAATGGACGTGCACTAAAGGCCAGCTTGTGCAGGCTCGCTCGCAAATGGACGTTCGCCTATAATGAAAAGATTCAATCATTTGGAGAAAGTTACTGAGTGCCACTCGATCTCAAGAAGACGATCAATCTGCCCAAAACCGCCTTCCCCATGAAGGCTAATCTGCCCCAGAACGAGCCCAAAACGCTCGAACGCTGGGAGCACATTCGGATCTACGACCTTATCCGCCAGGCCCGCAAAGGCGCGCCGCAGTACATCCTGCACGACGGCCCGCCTTATACCAGCGGCCCCATCCACATGGGTACGGCGCTCAACAAGTGCCTTAAGGATTTCATCGTCAAGTCGAAAACCATGGCCGGTTTCGATGCTCCCTATGTGCCCGGATGGGACTGCCACGGGCTTCCGATCGAGATCAAAGTCGATAAGGAACTCGGCGGGAAAAAGCTGCAGATGGCCCCCACCGCAGTTCGCGCCGCGTGCCGCAAATACGCAGAGAAGTATCTCGACCTGCAACGCACGCAGTTCAAGCGCATCGGCGTCCTTGGACGCTTCGACCGTCCATACGCCACCATGACTCCGCAGTACGAGTCCATTGTGCTGTCGTCATTTTTTTCCTTCTATGAGAGCGGATTCGTTTACAAAGGTTTGCGCGCCGTCTACTGGTGCATGCACGACGAAACCGCGCTGGCCGAAGCCGAAGTCGAATACGAGAACCACACCAGCAGCACGGTCTGGGTGAAGTATCGCCTGCTGGACGATCCCGCGCGGATCGATCCCGCGCTCGCCGGAAAGAACGTCTCGACGATCATCTGGACCACAACTCCCTGGACGCTTCCGGCCTCGATGGCCGTTGCCTTCCATCCGGATGAAGAATATGTCGGGCTGGAGTCGGGAGGAGGGGTCTACATCGTCGCTTCGAAACTGGCTAACGAAGTGGCGTCGAAGTGCAATCTGGCGGATCCAAAGCCGCTGGCGCACTTCCCCGGACTCAGGCTCGAGCGCCTGAACTTTCAGCATCCTTTCCTTGATCGCAAAGTGCTGGGCGTGCTCGCCGACTACGTCACCATGGACACCGGAACTGGCGTGGTCCACACCGCGCCGTCCCATGGCGCCGAAGACTTCATGACCGGGGTGAAGTACGGACTAGATGCCACCAGCAACGTCGACGAGAAAGGCATCCTGCGCAACGGCCTGCCAGAGTACACCGGCAAGCGCGTCTGGGACGCGAACCAGCCCATCATCGATCTGGTGAAGTCGCGCGGCGCACTGCTGCACACGGAAAAGACTGAGCATTCGTATCCGCACTGCTGGCGCTGCCACAATCCCGTGATCTTCCGTGCGACCGAGCAGTGGTTCATCTCGATGGAAACGCCGATGCCCGCTTCTCGCCAGGAAAATGCAGGGGTGGCAAAGAATGGGACGCTGCGCACGAGCACGCTCACAGAAATCAAGAAAGTGAAATGGGACCCGGCGTGGGGCGAAGAGCGCATGGCGAACATGATCGAGACGCGCCCCGACTGGTGCATCTCGCGCCAGCGTGTCTGGGGTGTGCCGATCGCCGTTTTTCTCTGCGCGGATTGCGGCAAGCCGCTGAATGACAAAGCCATCAACAAAAAAGTAGTCGAACTGTTCCGCAAATCCGGCGCCGATGCATGGTTTACCCCCGAAGCGGATTCGGTTCTTCCGGCAGGAACCAAGTGTCCGCACTGCGGCGGCACGAAATTTGAAAAGGAAACCGACATCTTTGACGTGTGGCTTGAGTCCGGCGCAAGTTACCTCGCTCTCATCGATGACGAACCCAGCTATCCCTGGCCGTCCGATCTCTACCTCGAAGGCGGTGATCAGTATCGCGGATGGTTCCAGTCTTCCCTGCTCTGCGGCATGGGCGTGCGCCAGACGCCCCCGTACAAAGGCGTAGTCACGCCAGGCTGGACTCTCGACGAAAAAGGCCAGGCCATGTCGAAGTCACGCGGCAACGACGTCGACCCGGTCGATATCTCGAGCCGGCTCGGCGGCGAAGTGGTGCGGCTGTGGGTAGCGTCCGTCGACTTCCGCGAAGACGTCGTCGGCTCCGAAGCCCTGATGCAGCGCGTGGGCGAGAACTATAAAAAAATTCGCAACACGTTCCGCTACATCCTGGGCAATCTCGATGAGTTCGATCCCGCTCGCGATGCCGTTGCCTACGAACAGATGGAAGGGCTCGATCAGTACATGCTCCGGCAAACGGCTGCGTTTGCCGCAGATGTCCGCACGGCGTATGACGAGTTCGCCTTCCACAAGATCTACCATCGGTTGAATCATTTCTGCATCGTCGATCTGAGCGCGTTTTACTTCGATGTCTTAAAGGACCGGCTCTACATCTCGGCTCCCAAATCGCTGCCTCGCCGCAGCGCGCAGACCGCGATCTGGCGCATCGGTGAGGTGCTCACGCGCTTGCTCGCCCCCATCATGACCTTCACGTGCGAAGAGGTCTGGCAATATCTGCCGAATCTGGCTTCACGCGAGCAGAGTGTCCACTTGGCGCAGTTCCCCGGCGCAGCCGAGATTCTCGGCAGCGGAACGAAAATTGACCCGAAAGCAGATGAGGATTGGGCGACGCTGCGCTCCGTGCGTGACGAAGTCCTGAAAGCGCTCGAGACCGCGCGCAACGAGAAGCTGATCGGTACAGGTCTCGAAGCCCAGGTAGCGATCACCGCGGCGGATCCTGTGTATTCGCTGCTGCATCGCTATGCCGATCAACTGCGTTACTTATTCATCGTCTCGCAGGTGAAATTGTCACAAGGTTCAGGAAACGGCACCGGCAGCGTGAAAGTCGATGTCAAAAAAGCCGACGGACTGAAGTGTGACCGTTGCTGGAATTATTCGACCCACGTTGGCGAAGACAAAAACTATCCCACGATCTGCGAGCGCTGCAGCGCGGTGCTGAAAGAACTGGAAACGGGAGACACGCGGTGAACGACTCCCCGGCGCGCCCAACAACCCGCGGCCTTGCGTGGGGTGGTGCCTTGTGCGGTGTTCTGGATATCACCGCCGCTTTTGTCGTCTACGGGATGTTCGGCGCCAAACCGATCCCTTTGTTGCAGGGCATCGCGGCGGGTTGGCTGGGGTCGCGCGCTTCCACCGGTGGACTTGCAACCGCCGGACTGGGCCTGTTTTTTCACTTTTTCATCGCATTCTCAGCAGCCTCGGTTTACTACAGCGTCAGCCGCGTGTTCCCCTTTGTTCTGCGGCATGCGATTTCGGCGGGAGCAGTCTACGGCCTGGTTGTCTACGTCTTCATGAATCGCGTCGTAGTGCCGCTGTCGGCCGCTCGGAAATATCCTTTTTCGGTCAAGATGATGCTTATCGGAGTGACTATTCACATTTTTTGCGTCGGTCTTCCCATAGCACTGGCGGCGCGGCGTTTCTCGGAGCCGGCATTTTGAGCGCGCCATCAGTTGTTTTTTCGACCAGGGAAACCGTTTGGCTTAATATTCTGGCAGTCCTGATCCTCGAATGACCAAGAACTCCGTGCGCGGCATACATTTCATTCTCGCCCTCTTCGTTGTACTCCTCGACCGCTGGACCAAGATTTTGGTAGCGGCACGGATAAGTATGTACGACCACATTCAGGTGATCCCGGGATTTTTCCGCATCACGCATACCGAGAACACCGGCGCGGCGTTCAGCCTGTTCGCAGATTCGCCTTCCCATTGGAAAACGGCGATGCTGATCGGGTTTTCGGTGATCGCCATGATCGTAGTGTCGATCCTGCTATGGAAACAGTCGCAACCGTTCACGCCGACCGGGATTGCGCTCTCGCTGATCCTGGGAGGAGCGGTCGGAAATCTGTGCGATCGCGTGGCCAGCGGCCGCGTCGTGGATTTTCTGGACGTCTATTACAAGACGTATCATTGGCCGGTCTTCAATCTGGCCGATAGCGCGA
>DATKAP010000112.1:0-5536 GCA_035577905.1 Binatia bacterium | reverse complement strand
ACTCGCGTGCCGCCTGGCAATCAGAGTGCGCGCCATTGCCGTCAACAAGCCATGCAGGGTCGGCACCCACGCAACGTATAGGACATGGTGATTGGTGCAAAGCGCCTCCCTGATGAGCCTGGTCTTGCCGCAGCCCTGAGGGCCCAGCAGCAAAAGGGGATCGCCAGCAGCAAACGCCAGTGTCAGGCGTTGCACCTCCTTCGCCATACCCACGAAGGGAAGTTGCGGATCCATTCGATTGGCCCGTTACTTAACGACCAGCACGTTGCACTGCACAGTGCTCGTCAGGTTGTGGGCTGTGCCACCCCAGATATGCTCGTAGATTCGAGAGTGACCCGTAAATCCGATGACCAACAGATCGACGGCATGCTCACGGATGAAATCGCCAATTACTTTCACGGCATGTCCGGGCGCGATTATGATCTCAACGTCTATAGAATGCAGGCGAGCGCGCGCCCGGCAGTGCTCGGCGAGTTGCCCGAAATAGCTATCCGCACGGTCCTTCTCCTCGCGAAGCTCGTCAATCACCTCGGCATGACGTGGGATCTCCTCTTCCACACAAATCATTCGAAGATGCGCGCCAAGCCGCGCTGTAAGCTCGACGGCGAAATCGAAAGCTTTTCGGGCGCTATCCGAACCGTCGTGCGCGATCAGAATTTGCTCCACCATAATTATTCGCCGCCTCCAGCATCTTCGACCATCGTGGCCATCGGCCGAACGGCTGCCTCCGATTTGGGTAGTAGGTGCTTGGGCAGAAACCAGGCATTCGCGATCGCGGTCGGTATTACGGCGCTCGCGATCACGGTCGCCACAAGGTGTGAGTACTGCGCGTCGCTGATGATCTGGTGATTCAGTCCGAAAAGGGCGGAGATCGTCCCGAAAGTTAGGCCCGTCGACATCATGAGCGAGTAATACAGTCCCTGATGCCCCTCGTGGTTGAACGCCCGGACCGTTGGAACAAGTGGAACCATTTTGCTCCCCATCTTGGCCGCGAACAGCGCAAGGAAAGCCAGCGGTGTCGCGATGAGGGCCGGTACAGAAACCAACGATCCCGCGCGAATGAAATAGAACGGTGTGAGAAGGCCGAAGGTGAGCGTTCGGAGGCGCCTGATCAGAATGTGGTCCTTCCCTACCGTTCCGGCCAACACCATCCCGATGATGTATGCCGGCAGCACAGCCTCGCTGCCCGCCCACGCCGCCAAGCCGCCCATTCCGAACAACAAAAACAGAATGTACTTTGCTTCGAGTTCGGAAACGCGCCCGCCATACTTCCGAAAGAACCACGGGGTAACGAAAGGTAGGGCCGCGAAGACGACTACGCTGGCGACGACGAAGACCAAGGTTCGCGTCGTGAACGGAGCAAAGATGAGGCCCAGGGCGATTACCGTACCGAGGTCATTCACAAAGCAGGCTGCGAGGATGCCTTTACCGAAGTCGGTCCGGTTCAAGCCGAGCTCCAGCATCACGGCGTATACCACGGCTACCGAAGTTGTGGACAAGGCAACTCCGGCAAGCCAGCTTGCGGGAATCGACCACCGCAAAAGGAAATGCGCTACAGCGGCAGCTCCGAGAAATGGTGTAAAAAAGCCAACCAGCCCTACGACCATAGCTTCCTTCCACTTCGTCCGGAATATGCCGGGATCGAGCTCCGCTCCGGCCAGAAACGTCAGCACGATCGCGCCAGTCCCTGCCAGGAAAGCGACCCATGCCGACTTCGCCCCCAGCACTTCCGTGCCGATGACCGCGCCGATGATGAGCTGCGCGACGGTCCCGACGACGATCTCGGAGAGCGCCGTCGAAATTCTGAACCAAATTGACAGCAGCGTCGCGATCAACGCGAGTATCAACCACAGCGCTGCAGAAAACCAGACCTGTTCCATGTCGGTCTCCAATATTCAATTTTGGCTGTAGGGATTCGGCCGCAGCCCCTACAGCAATCCTTGCCGTAGGAGTCATTGGCCGCTTAGGAAGCGACGGTTTGGCGAACTCCACCGCCTGATAAAGAGGATACTCCAAGGCTCAGGTGGCTGCAACGCTCGCTCACACCGAAGGAAAGGACCGTCCAACCTCCAACAAGGACAGGGACGTCGATGGCCTGCTAGACTGTTCGGGCAAATAGATCGATCAATCTCGGTCTCTGCAACCGCGCCTGGAGGTTTAGGTATGGACGTGAGAGAAAGGCTGCTTTTCAAATCCCGCTGGCTCATGATGTTCGCAATGCTCGCGGTGGCGATGGCGGCGGACGGGCCGTTCCACCTCATCAGGAAGATTCCCGTTCCAGGTGATTACGGATGGGATTACCTTACCGCTGATAGCGACGCCCGACGCTTGTATGTCTCCCACGATCGTGAAGTGGTCGTGCTCGACCTCGACACGAACGCGGTGATCGGCAAAATCCCAGGCACCAGTGTTCACGGCATCGCGATCGCCAAAGATTTTGGGCGCGGTTTTATCAGTTGCAGCGATCCTGGTTCGATCGTCATCTTCGATTTGAAGACTCTCGCTGTAATCGAGATAGTTCCCGTCGGAGCGGACCCGAACGTGATTCTATTCGACCGAAAGACTCAGCACATTTTCACGGCTGACCGCGGCAGCAAGCGCGTCACCGCCCTCGATCCGAAGACCGGCAAGATCATCGGCACGATTGAGGGTCTTGGCGGGAAAACTGAACATGCCGCATCGGACGATGCCGGGCACATTTTCCTGAATATGCAAGACCTCAACACGATGCTAAAGATCGATTCGCAAGCGTTGAAAGTCCTGGAAACATGGCCCATGGCTCCATGTGAGCAACCGAGCAGCATGGATATCGACCGGGCCCATCAGCGTGTCTTTGTCGGGTGCCGGAGCGGCATGATGGCCGTTGTGGACGCCAACAGTGGGAAGGTGGTAACCACGCAGCCGATCGGAAAAGGCGTCGACGCGGCCGAGTTCGACCCCGACAGTGCCTTGGTCTACTTCTCAAGCGGCGACGGCACAATGGCCGTTTTTCATGAGGATAGTCCGGATAAATATTCGCTGGTCCAGAGCGTAAAGACGCAGAGCGAAGCCCGAACGATGGCAGTCGATCGGAAGACCGGCAGAGCGTTCCTTTCCGTCGCGGAGTTCGGTCCGCGTCCTGAGGCCAAAGCTGGTACTCCAACACCAAGAGCACCAATGGTGCCTGGCAGTTTCTCGGTTTTGGTGATCGGGCAATAGCGACCCGCGATACCCACCACCAAAACATGAAGATCGAATTCCGAAATATCCAAATCAAGCGACTATAGCGAGCGGGAGCGGACAGTGCGAGCGCTAATCGTTTCGGATCTTCACGGGAACCTGGAGGCGGTGCGTGCTCTGCCATCTGATTTCGATCAGCTGTGGGTGCTGGGGGATCTCGTGAATTACGGGCCGAATCCCCGCGAGGTCGTCGACTTCGTTCGGAGGAAGGCCGCGATGGTCGTTCGCGGGAATCATGATCACTCGATCGCCTTTGACGAAGATCCCCGCTGTTCAGCTCGCTTCCGCTTGATGGCCGAAGAAACCGGGCGCTATACTCGATCGGTTCTCGGCGACGAGGACCGGAGGTACCTCCGCAATCTCCCGTTGACGGCGACGATCACTACGGATCGAATCCAGGTCTTGATGTGCCACGCAGTGCCGTCCGATCCGCTGTTTGAATACCGACGCGCTGATTCGCCTCGATGGCTGGCCGACCCGGTTGCGCCCGGCGTGAATGTGGAACTCGTCGGTCACACGCACGTTCCGTTCGAGCGTTCTCTTGGGCCACGAATCATCGTGAATCCAGGGAGTGTCGGTCAACCCAAGCACGGTCGGGCGGAAGCCTGTTATGCCATCTGGCATGACGGGCGGATCACGCTCTCATCAGCCTCATACGACGTGGAAGAGACAATCGATAAACTCCGCAGGCTATCGCTCTCGGCCGGCGTGTTCCAGGATCTCGCGTTCGTGTTGAGGAACGGGAAAGTGCCACCTTCGTCCGAAGACTCGTCAGACTGACTGCGCTGCTTCGTGCAGGTCTTTGTAACGCCTCCGGCTCTCCGCTATGGCGGCCCGCGCCTGGTCAAGATCCTGCCACCCCTTCATCTCGGCTGATAGCCCTTCCAGCTCTTTGTAGATTTCGAAAAAGTGTTGCACTTCGGTCAGGATATGGGAAGGAACATCGGCCAGCCCACGTATTTGCTCAAAGCGCGGGCTTCGCTCGGGCACTGCCAAAATTTTGTGATCGTACTTTGATTCCTCCAGCATGTCGAGCATGCCGACGGGCCGCACTCGGATCAGGCATCCGGGAAAACTGGGCTGTTCGACCAGGGCGAGAACGTCAATAGGTTCATCGTCCTCCGCGACCGTTCCGGGTATGAAGCCGTAGTCGCCAGGGAAGTGCATTGGCGAGTAAAGCGACCGGTCCAAGCGGAAGAGTTGCAGATGTGGATCGTACTCGTATTTATTCGAGGAGTTCTTGCCGATCTCGACAACCATGCGTGCGACTGCCGGGCAGTCGGGACCAGGGTCGATGTTCCAAAGCGTGTCTTGAGGTACGAGAGTTTTCATATCCGTCGAATCGAGGAACTGACGGGCAACCGGATGACGCCCGCACAACTCCACTTCTGTGCAGGAGTCATTGGTCGGCCCTTTGGACGACGGTTATAGCGGACTCCACCGCTGTTGCGAGGATATCAAGACTCGCAATCGCGATCAACGGTGATCGGAGCGTTGCCGCTCATGGTGCCATGAGCTATAGTCGAGCTTCAATTTGCGCAGGTGATGGGGCGTCACCTTAAACCGTTCCGGGCAACCGGTCCTGATAGCTCCTACCGTCTGGTAGGAGCTTTTTCATTTTCCAAGGAGTCATAAATGACGAAGATCGTGAACGTTGTAGGCCGTGAAATCCTTGACTCGCGTGGCAATCCGACCGTTGAGGCTGAAGTTTCGCTCTCCGGCGGCGCAATCGGCACCGCCGCAGTGCCGTCCGGTGCTTCGACCGGAGAGAAGGAGGCTGTCGAGCTGCGCGACGGTGACAAGAAACGGTATGGCGGGAAGGGCGTTCTCAAGGCCGCCGGCCACATCACAAAAGAGCTGGCCGCCGTTGTCGTCGGGCAGGACGCTACGAACCAGCGAGCCATTGATCAGGTCATGATTGAGGCCGATGGCACGCCGAACAAGGGGAAATTTGGTGCCAATGCGATCCTAGCTGTTTCCATGGCCACCGCCCGAGCCGCAGCGAATGCCCACGGACTGCCGCTGTACCGATATTTGGGCGGTGCCAATTCGTCTACCCTCCCGGTGCCATGCATGAACGTCCTCAACGGGGGCAAGCACGCTGACAACACCGTAGATTTCCAGGAGTTCATGATTGCACCCCACAATGCGCCATCGTTTGCCGAAGCGATTCGGATGGGCATGGAGACATTCCACACACTGAAACAGGTGCTGAAGGCCAAGAAGTACAGCACTGCCGTCGGCGATGAAGGCGGTTTTGCTCCTGACCTCAAATCGAATGACGAGGCCGTGGAGCTGATTCTGGAGGCGATCACCA
>DATKAP010000111.1:0-2759 GCA_035577905.1 Binatia bacterium | reverse complement strand
GCGGCCATCCCTCGCGAACTGCTGGAGAGTGAAATCTTCGGACACGAAAAGGGCGCTTTCACAGGAGCCGTAACCCGGAAAATCGGCCGTTTCGAGGCTGCGCACCATGGCACGCTGTTTATGGATGAGATTGGCGATATGCCGCTAGAACTCCAGGCGAAGGTGCTCCGAATCCTTCAAGAACAGGAGTTTGAGAGACTCGGCTCGACGATCACTCAACGTGTGAGTGTCCGGGTAGTGGCCGCTACGAACCAGGATTTGGACAGGCTGGTTTCCGAGAAGCAGTTCCGCAACGACCTGTATTACCGGCTCAGCGTATTCCCGATCCGCGTCCCGCCTTTGCGTGAGAGGCGCGATGACATCCCATTGCTAGTGGCGCACTTCGTCAAGATGTATTCGGGACGGATGAACAAACAGATCGAGACGATTCCATCGGACGCCATGGAGGCGCTGCTGGATCACGATTGGCCGGGGAACATCCGGCAGTTGCAAAACTTCGTGGAGCGTTCGGTGATCCTGACTGCCGGCCGGGTTTTAAAGTGCCCAATACCGGAACTCTTGACCAGGCGCAGCGTGACCGAGCCCGTCACGCTGAAGGAATGCGAGCGGGAGCATATTCTGAAGGCCATCCAGGCAGCCAACTGGGTGATCGCGGGGCCGCATGGAGCGGCCGCGCGCCTGGGCATGCCGCGGTCCACACTGATGTACCGGATGCGGAAGCTCGCCATCATGAATGAGCGGCCGATGCCGGCTGCGTGAAGTTCAGCGTGATCCCTCGCCTGGCAAAGATAACCGCTACATGGGCACGGTCAACACGGGGCCGCGGTGGAGTTGAATCACCCTATAAGTCGTGGAACCGAAAACGGCCAGGTCCAGCGAGTTTCGCCCCCGCACTCCTGTGACAATCAGGTCCGATTGAGTCTCCGAGGCCAAGTCCAGGATTTCCCGATATGGTTTACCTAGGCGTACTTCCACATGGATGCTCGCCGGGTCGAGGGTTGATGGCGCGACCCATCGCTGGAGCTTATCCATGGCGGCGTCGGTTTCTTTGACTATCTCGGCCGAATCGGAGTTGTTCTCAAGCACATGGAAGATGGTTAACTGTGCGCCGTACGCGCCGGCCACTGAGACGGCGTGCTGCAAGGCGCGTTGTGAGTGCGGCGAGAAGTCGACACAGCAGAGAATCCGCTGAACGTCAATGGGCTTAGCCGCCGGGTTTCTGGCGCTTTGGTCCGGCCGGCTTCGCGCAACGGCTAACACGGGACAGGGCGCGTGCCGCAGCACGCGCTCCGTGACCGAGCCCAACATGAGGTGGTCAAATCCCCGCCGGCCATGGGTTCCCATGATTATCAGGTTGATAGCGCGGGACCGTGCTGCACAGAGGATTGCGTCCGGGGCCATGCTTTCTTCGACGATGCATTCCGGCTGAATACCATCACTTAGGTCCGCAAACTGCCGAAGCTGATCCTGCGCGTTGTTTACGAGCGTTTCCCGAAACTGCTCGTAGTACTCGAGCTCGGTCTGGTAGTAGCAGGATGGATGCTGCCACAGCTCGACGACGTGCTGCAAGATCAGCTTCGCGGAATAACGGCAAGCGATGGATTGCGCATAGCGGTAAGCTTCCGCCGAGGCGTCGGAGAAATCGATCGGACAGAGGATGCGGTCGACTCGAATGGCAGTCGCTGGCCCTACAACTGACTGACTTTCCGTTCTTGAAGACACTCCAATTCTCCTTTTCCGTTCTCCGGTACGACATCCCGCAGCCAGGGGCCCAACGGCACAATCCGGCTAAGCGGCATCTTTGTCTTGGTGATCGCACTCGCGCTGGAGTTCGGCGATTCGCGCCTCCAGCCGGTGGCGAATTTCTTCTTGTGACTGATCCGCTTTCGCTCTTAGGGCCCGAATGCGCTGTTCCCGCTCTTGCTCCCGCTGAAGTATGTTCGACCGCTCGCGCAGAAGCGCCCTTTCAAGTTTCTTGCCGAGCAGGTCAAGTTTGGCGTCAATTCTGCCGAGGCGCTCAGCGGTCGCCTCGGCCCGTTCGGCCTTCAGTTGCTCAATCTCGGCGCGATGTGCGGCCACGTCGCGATCACGATGCATACCCCTAGCCTGCCCACGACTGCGACGGAAGATGACACCTCCGATTGCTTCGATCCTTGTGTCCAGCGGAGTCGTCCAGTCCTCCCAAACATCGGCTATCACCGCAAACTTGCCGGGAGCCATGGCTGAAGACACATCATTGACAAAGTCGTCGGTCACGCCCGCTCGTTCCAAATTAATGATGAAGCCGATCAATGCGCCGGCCGCTGCCCCCGCAAGAATGCCGATGGGTCCACCGAGTGCCCCAAGCACGCTACCTGTCAAGCTGCCGACACCAACCGCAGGAAAGTTTACGTCGTCAGGATTTTCGATGACTCGCACCCTGCCGTTCGGTGCCTTGACGGCCAAAGCCGCTTCGAAGAGCGAAAGTTCGCCGTCGCGGTCCAATTCCCGGAGAGCTTTGAGACCTGCCCGTGCCTTAAATCGTTGGTCGAAGATAATTACGATGAGTTTCTCCACGGTGGCGCTCCTTTCCGCAGCAATGTCCCGGGAAGTGCCAGCGCAAGTGGTTAGCTTGCTGCGGCCCGTTCTTCGTACTCGTGCCGAAGTTCTGCGATTCGCGTTTTCAGCCGGCGACGGATGTCTCCTTGCGACTGATCGGCTTTCACTTGGAGATCTTGAATCTTGGCATCCCGCACGCTCTGCTCGAACAGAATCTTGCA
>DATKAP010000110.1:0-13533 GCA_035577905.1 Binatia bacterium | reverse complement strand
GAAGCGGACGATTCGAGCATAGATTTTCGGCGACAGTCCGACTTGCTGCTTAAACCTTCGATGAAGTGTACGACTACTCAGACCTGCGGATCGCGCAAGGGCGTCGATGTGGCAGACTCCGTGCTGCCGTCGAATCTCATGAGCTACCGATTCGACCATATCGAACCGCGGCGTTTTCGAGCTGAGATCGATGAAAAACTCTTCCGCCACTCGTACTCGCTCGAGAAATGAACCGCAATTGCCGAGTCGCTCTCTAAGCCCACCGACGAAACGTCCTAAGACGCCATATGCATCCAAATCAGCATTGGTGATAGTAATGGCCCGGAGATCAAAGAGTAGACTGAGTGCCGCGGGCTGAAAGAAAACACTGAAGCTCTCGATTCGTCCTCGGATTACCTGTTCAACTCGCCGGTGGGTTTGTAAACCGATCAAGGCGGCGGACTCCGCGCCGCGAACGATCCCGTCACCAAGGTCGTGAATCTGAATCTCATCAGCGAATTGGAAATCGAGCACAGGCTCGGAACGGGCCGGAACAGGGTGAATCAGGACGGAGCAGCCCAGGTTCGACTCTCGATGCGCATAGAAACGAATGAACCGCTTAGTCGCATCGGAGGGTTTACTGAATTGAATTGAGTGCACTGCTTTGCCGTACCTTTCGACCACCTGGCTCACTCCGCAGGCTCGGGCAACTTCATTCGGTGCAGTAGGTCAACATAACGCGGGTCGGACCGCACCCCGTAAAACAGCGGGTCGATTCCTAGATATTGCATGTCGGGCCAATGTCGCTCGTACGCCTTTTCGAGCAAGCGAAACGCCTCTTCCTTGTCGTTGAGCCCGGAGTAAATGCCAGCAAGCATATAGAAATCAACGTCGGCGTGAGAGGACAACTCCTTAAGTTGGCGTGCGATCTCCAGCGCATCACCCCGCCTGCCGGCAACCGCATAGCTCCAACCAAGAACACCTGTAACAAACTGGTTCTCCACCGAGACGGTCTTCTCTTCGTTAGGAATCTTGGCGAATTCAGCGAGAGCCTCCCCATACATGTGTTTCGTCGCGTACGCCGAGGCCAAGCCAGCCCGGGTGACTGCAACGTTGGGATTGAGTTCAAGCGCCCTTTGATATTGAGCAATGGCTTCATCGTACCTTCGCATGAAATAGTAGACCGCTCCCAGTTGGGAAACTATCTCCGGGGACAGCGGATCGAGGTCTTGTGCCTTCTGTGCTTCTGCAAGGCTTTCCGTGAATCGTTGTCTCGTCTTCAGGCACTCGGAATACCGATGATGGGAAAGGGCGCTATTGGGATTTAGCTCGATGGCACGTTTGAACTCTCGCTCGGCACCTGGCCAATCAAAATCGGAGTAGAACAGTACATAGGCCAGAGCAGCGTGCGCTTCGGCAACACTATCGTCAAACTCAAGCGCCTTTGTCGCTGCTGACTTTGCTTTTGGAAAGCTCTCGGACGGCGACAAGTAAATCCAGTTGCCTCCCAGTGAGACATAAGCGTCAGCCATGGCAGCGTAGGCGAGAGCGTAACCGGGCTCTTTGTCGATCGCCTGCTGAAAATAATCGATACTCCTCTTGAGTGCCGAAGCTGTTTCCTGATTCGCGTAGTACCTCCCCTTCAGGTAGAGTTGGTGAGCCTCAGAATTGACCACCGCTGCCTTGTTCAGACGCGTCTTTTCTTCGGGGGTGAGCCCACCTCGCAATTTCGCAGACACGGCCGTTGCAACTTCCTGTTGAATGGAGCCCACTTCGCCCAAAGTCCGACTGTACTGTTCGCCCCAAAGCTGTTTGTCCTCTCGTGCGTCCACAAGCTCCGCTCGAACCAATAGATCATTCCCCCGTTGAATGATCCTGCCCGTGACTAACGCCTCGACTCCAAGCTCCTTCCCGACCTTTTCCGGTTGAATATCGCCTTGCTTGTAATGAAATGCCGAGGTGCGGGAGATCACTTTGATATTTGGGAGTTCCGACAGCCGGTCAATGATGCCCTCGGTAATACCGTCGCTCAAATAATCGAGACTCGGATCGGCACTGGCATTAGAGAAGGGCAAGACCGCGACCGAGTTGATGCGGGGACGACCACTGGTACCAAAATAGATTGCTCTGACCGCAATGATCACGATGGCAAGTACCAAAGCTATCGCGCCAATCAACGTCCGCCGTGACCAACGAGGAGATGCTTCGGCAATTATCGCTGCTCTCCCAGATTCAGTATCACGCTTCAGTCTCTGCAAGTCGGCGCGAATCTCGGATGCGTGTTGGTAGCGCAGGTTGCGGTCTTTCTCAAGAGCCTTACTGATGATCTCGTCCAACTTCGAAGGCATATCCGGATTCAATCTCACGGCCGGAGATGGCGCGCGATTGAGGATCGACTCGAAGATGACCCCGGAGGTATCGCCACGGAATGGCAGCATCCCGGTGCACATCTCGTACAACCCTGCACCAAAGGAGAAGAGATCGGTCCGAATATCGAGTTCCTTTCCCTGCACCTGCTCAGGTGACATGTAGGCAACCGTTCCCAGCGTACTGCCCGGACTCGTCAGATGTTCCTCGAGCTCGATGGTCGGGGCACTCAGGGCGACGCCCTGGGACTTTAGGGTGACCTTCGCCAACCCGAAGTCCAGAATCTTCGCCTGACCCCTATTCGTAACGAAGATGTTCGCGGGCTTGATGTCGCGGTGGATTATTCCTTTCGAGTGTGCGGCGTCCAATGCGTCGGCGATCTGGATGCCCAGATCGAGCACCGCTTCGATGTCCAATGGTTTTCCGTTGATCTTGTGTCGAAGGGTTTGCCCCTCCAGCAGTTCCATCGCGATGAAAGCCCGACCATCGACCTCGTCAATTTCATAGATCGTGCAAATGTTCGGGTGGTTCAGGGCAGAAGCCGCACGGGCTTCACGGCGGAATCTCTCCAATACCTGTGGATCGCCGGCAAGATCGTCGGGAAGCAACTTCAGCGCAACGTGGCGACCCAGCTTGACGTCCTCTGCCTCATAGACGACACCCATCCCGCCGCCGCCGAGTTTCTCGATGATGCGGTAGTGAGAGATCGTTTGGTCGAGCATGCCGTGGCGCAAAAACTCAGGCTGGAATGGTACGGATCAGAGGAACGATAAGTCAACGAGAGTTGAATTGATGCCGAGATGACGGTGTAAACAGTGGAATGGGGCTTCCCTGAGAGACTTCTAGCCGCTGTTTCAAAAGGGTAAAAACATCGCCTCGTTTTTCGAGTTGCCCGTCAGAACGAAGCCGCTGGCGCGGCGGACGCTGCCGCGTGGGTGATGTCGGCGTCCTGACTTTTCCACTCAGATAAGTTGTGGGTCACGAGGAGGTGTCCCTGTGACCCATTTACGCAAAATAATGCTGGAGGAACTCCAGCGTCGTCATTACTCTGAGGCTACCACGCGGCGTTACATTTGCTTTATCGAGCGGTTTGCACAGCACTTTCACTGTTCGCCTGATCGTCTAGGGCCGCGGCACGCGCCAGCGGCTTCCTTCTGACGGCTTTTTCGAATAGTGCTGCTCGCAGAGGCTTCGACCTTCGGGATTTGACGTTGCGTGTTCGTCGCAAAAGGGGTTCCGGTGTGTGTTACACCCAAATCCAGACTCATCGCATTTTTCACAGTCAAAATCGTAAAGATATTCGCAGTTGTTCATACGGTTCGCCTTACGACCCTCACTTTTTTGATACTGACGAGAGCCAAAAGCGTGCGGCTCGGGTTGAGGAATTGCGATGTAGCTCCGACCTTCCGACTCGTAGTACAGACCGATGAAACCGTTGCCATAGTCGATAGACCTCAGCGTCTCTGCGTTCGCTTTCCACAGAGCCGCCGCAGTTGCGGCGTCCGTCGTGTTGCCACATGCTTCGACGTCGACGAGCGTGGGAAAATTCGACTCCCGCCAGCACGCGACCTCGAACCGGTCCACATCGGGATTGAACTGCATCACCTTGAAATTGGAACCCTTCGCAGCCATACTTTCAAGCTCCGCTTGGACGCGCTTTGCCTCGGGTGAATCGGTTATCTGTTGCGCATAATTGTTGCTTGCCATAGTTTGTTTCTCCTAAAGCCGGCTCGCGCCGGCGAAATTCGGTCGGTGGGTCTCTCGCGCCTAGTAGCGATTCGCTCAATCCCGTCCTGATGTTTATTACTGACGTTCCCGGAAATTGGGTAAATTCCGCGCCCGGCTGCGAAAACGATCTAACTCGGTGCCATTTCTCCGTTTATGCTCGAGTCGGCGCCCCGCAGTCGCACCAGTACGGTGGGTTGCCACAGCCATCGCAAGCTATACTGGTGGAGGTGATGTCATAGTGGTCCTCGCAGTACCACATGCCTTCATGATTCACACTCGCCGGCTCACCACACAAACGCACGCGCATAGGTTGATCCGGCTGCAGCCGTGTTGTGTACTCACAGGGCTTCATAGAACCTCGAGATCGGCATGGTCCGGATAGCTAGGATCACGCCAGCATCGGAGCACAGCGCCTGATCGTAGTCGGGGGTCCTGGTTCGGACGCACGCGGAAGGGTGTGGCTCGAGCCGCGAGCCAGCCCTGAGAGTTTCAGCCCTACGATTACGAAAGGTCCCTTTGGCTGACCGTGAGTTCGGCATCTGAATAATCCTCTCACCATCCATAAGCTATGTAGCCAGTCTTGACGCCATCGTCTCCTCGATAGTCGGAACCTCACGCTCGGGTTTGACTTTCTCGTGGCGGTAGTCCTTCAGCAGGTACGCATTGCCTGACTCACGGGGTTCAAACACACCCGGGCTGGAAAGCTCAAGTGCTGAGTCGAACTGTTGGCTGATCTCGCCAGAGGCGAGATGCCTGGCTAGTTGCTGCACGGCGCGGGTCCCCGTGTGCAGGCGCTTCGACCAGAAGCGATCCTGCTTCGCCCATCTAACCAACGCTTCCAACCAGTCAAGGCTACGGTTACGGGTGCACAGGCACAACGCGATGGTTTCAAGCTCCTGCTGATGGTCGTTTTGGAAGTAAGGCAAGCCCAATAGCTTTGGTACCGTCCCGCTTACACCGAGGATGTCCACCAAGTCCAAAGCTTGGGGTGTCATGTCTTCTGGTGAAACACCGTAGGGGTTTTCGAGCGAAGCGAGTGGCGGGGGAGCCTAAGGCTCCTCACGCTGACTGACTGGCTGACTAGCTAACCTCCCGCTCGTAAGAGCGGAAGAGTCTGGCTCTCTGCCAAGCGCCCCGGGCGCGGGAGTCTCTTGTAATGCCTGAGTAGTGCCGCAATTTGCGGAACCCACCTTTCTGCATTTTGCGGCTCTCACCTTTTGGTATTTTTCCGAAAGGTAGGTTTCTGCATTTTGCAGAGACCCGATCACGAGGTTGTAGGCGGTTGTATAGTGTCCCCACGCACCGGTGAAGTGTGTAGAACCGCCGTTGCAGTTGGGTACCTTGCACGTGTGCGTTGTTGCAACTTCAAGGACGCCACAGGCTAGTAAGTCCGGCGTGTTGCGGTAGATTGTGTCCGGGGATGCCGCTCCAGCCTTGGCTGCCAGCTTTTCCTTGGATGCGAAGATGTTGGTGCCATCGTTGTTTGCGAACGCGGCATAGGCTTCGAGCACGCGCTTCCACTTGCCCGGTACTTTAGAGTCTTTGATTTGAGTTGCTAGTTTCCTGCTCATCCTGAACCTGCTTCCTGAACCTTTGACGCCTTGCTGAGGGGCGCTGCTGGGAACCGTTTAAGGGCTAGGGAGGTTCAGGTCACCTAGCCCCGATCGATGTCTTGTGACACCCAGCACTACTAAATACTCACTTAGTCGGTTTATCTTCAGAATTCGATCCGGATGGCGCGCGATCCGTGAGTGGCGGACCTATGGAGAAGCGCCTTGACAACTACTTGAGGAACTGCGCGAGGAGCGTCGAACTTAGTGCCGCCATCATCGCGCTGGAGCCCCGAGTTGCGGCTTCGGCCCCAGAGCGTGGATGGCAAGACGCACAGGACCGCAAATGCGGCCTAGAAACGGTTAACCTCTTGCCTGGCTAGTGGAGTTGTCAAAATTCGCCATCATCTATCGGCAGCGTTTCTTCGCACAGAGCAGGATCGAACGGATCGACGCCGAAACTTCCGATGAGAGCGGCGGTCCAATCCCAATGTTCTGCGCACAACCACATGCCACGCCACTTCATCCCGGCAGGCTTCCCGCATGGTTCGTCTAGGTTGTGGTCGTATTCGCAATAGTGTTCGCTCATTGTTTCCTCATAAATGGTCGTTGATGCCACTGCCCGGTTTGTTTTAATGGTCTCTTCGGCTCGCGACCTATTTGAAATTTAGAGTTTGTCCAACCCGTCATCGAAACCCAGACTGGTGCCGACCGGGGTGGTCTTGCTTGATTCTTCCTTCGCACGGAGGTTCCCGTGGATCACTTCATCGAGGATTACGTCACGCAAGCGATTGGCTTCCGCAATCACCTTCTCTTCAAGCGCAGCGATCTCATTACGACCGAAGGCGTGATAGGCGGGAGACCAGTCGTGGTTGAAGTCGCCGTAGGTTTCGCGCATCTCGATCATGACAAACTTCGCGCACTCACGACCCTGCTTTAACAGTTCCTCGAACATGTGTTTGTGGCGATCAGGTTGAATGGCGATGCAGAACAGCACCGCAAGATGTTCCTCGATTGTGTCTAGCATTACTCCCTTGACTAAGCTCATACGGCTTCCTCATATTCTGTTTTGTTTTGGCTCTTCCCCGTACAAACTCTGTCCTCTACAAGGGGAACCAGCTATAGATAGATACTGCTATTTCCAGAATTACTCGTTATTTGTCCCTCTACGCGGTCCTTCGGCTTCCTGCTTCTGCACCGCAGATTGTCTAAAGTGTTCGATCTTCGAGCCGATGACCTCGTCAATGTCGGGATCGCAGTCGATAAGAGCTTCCACTCGGGCGAGGCTGACAGCATAAAGCGAGGGATCGCCGAAGCGAGTGCCCACGTAGTACCGCTCGTTTTCTTCGTCTCGGACCTCGTAGACGGCAGCCATTGTCGGCA
This sequence comes from Binatia bacterium, assembly GCA_035577905.1. Lineage (GTDB taxonomy): Bacteria > Acidobacteriota > Terriglobia > Terriglobales > Acidobacteriaceae > Sulfotelmatobacter. Next base: position 6,526 of record DATKAP010000110.1, on the reverse strand, counting down.
GGTAGTAAACCACCCGCCACTTGATCCGTCCGTCATTGAAGTCGGCGATTTCGCGTCTGCGCCGAATGTTGAAGTCCCGTTCAAATCCGTAACGACTGCTTCGACCGCAAATCCGGGCTACGTAGACGCTCCAGTGGTAAGGGAGTCTGATCTCGATGTGGTCGATCACTGCGCTTTCCCTTTGCGACTGAGCCCTCTAAAGTCCTTCCGCTTCGGTCCACGCTTACGATGTGGCACTGCGAATTGCCTTGCGGTTTTTCGGACGAACGATTCAGATACACCGAAGTCCTGCCCAATCTGTTTTTGGGTTAGGTCCGTACGTTCTACGAGCACAGCGACGAGTCGTGACGCAAAATCTGCTTTTGCGGCGTGCAAGCCTTCCTTTAGTGTCTGCGCTGCCATTTTCGGGGTTCTCCTCTACAAATGGCAGGCCGTAGTTCGAATTTGGGTATGAACAGGTACAAATTGTCGCGAGGAGTGCGATTTCTGCGTGTTTATTGAGATTTTCGGAAGGTAGGAAAGTCGCTAATTAGTTGGCGTGGAGCGGGAGCTTGGGATCGAACCAAGCTGCCTCCGGGGGTACCGGAGGTGTCGCCTTCAACACTCCCGCCTACATTGATCTGCTTGCTTTGCGTGCCTTCGATTGGTTCTCGTGTGCTGCATCAACAGCCTTCTTGCTCATAGCCTCCCATGCAACTTCGTCTGCGACTTCCTTTTCATTAGCTGGGCGAATCACCTGGGCTATGTCCCTAACGTCATAGGTGCCCACAGCCCGGCACGCGAACTGGTGCTTCTTTCCGAATGCGCCGAGATACTTCGCTATGATCGGCTTACCGTCCTCCATGCCGACACGAACGAGATAATAGTTGTGGACCTCGAGTTTTGGATCCAGGTCGTCGTCGTCCATGTTGAAGTTGCTCCCCGGAGGTCGAGACATTTTGTCCTGAAGTCCCGGCCCGTACACTGTCAAGTTACCCGCATTATCTTTAATTTCCAGCATGTGCTTGGCGATTCCGACTATCTTCTTGCCTTCGGGGATGTTGCCGTTGACAGCGCTCGTGCCGTCCATCACCGCACCGGCAAGGTGCATACCCATCTCATAGAGTTCGTCCTTCTTTGCTCGGCGTTCTTTGCTGACCTTGTCTAGCAGAGACTCTGATGGCGCCACCGGCTCGGTAATCAGACCGCCTAGCTCTTCCACTTCAAGCCTGGCTAGGAACTCGGCAGCGTCAGAGTCTTTGTCTGCATGCTTGCGGGCGAGCCGGATCGCCGGATCGACGGCGCTTAGCAAAGCTTCGGCTGGCGCTCGCCAATTGCGCGCTTTCTTGCGTTCCTTCTCCGGTCCGAGAATCGTGGCCAGGGCGCGATTGACCGTACGAACACTGCATGAGAAATGCTTCTCGCACCAGCGCTGCCATCCTTCGACGTCGCGAACGCGTTGCCCCCGTGTATTTAGCCGCTGCCGCAACTCTAAGAAGTAAGGAAGGTCAGCTTCGAGAACCGCATATGCCGACGTGAGCAACTTCCCAGCCTTCGCCGCTGACTTCGCGCAGCGCTGCTCAAGCTGACGCGTTGTCATTTCAGCGGCGAGGTTCTCTGCCGCCTGTGGTTCGTCGCTCATGTTGCCTCATTAAGTAAGAGGACCGCCATGAGCACAACGTCACAAAATCTAAAGTAACCACACGTTCGTGTGGCCTGGCGGCCAGCCAAAGTCGCGCTCTCGACCGTATACTCCGGGTGAGGCATTCCTGATGTGCACGGCATCTAACCATGCAGAGAGACGTAGGGCGGACAGCCCAATTGACGAGGCGTCAGTAGGGCGGATAGCCCGATGACGGAGACAAGAGTGGAAAGGTTATGTGGACTTCGAGCCGTTCGTGTCGGCGAACCTTGTCGCCGACTTTCTGTCTCTCACCCGCCGCAGAGTACTTGAGCTAGCGCGGCAGAAGGGTGGCATCCCCAGCCACCCAGTCCCTGGTCGGGGCAAGAACAAACGTAAAGATCACCGCTTTCTGATTTCAGAAGTTCATGCTTGGCTGTTGAGGAGACGCAATGGCTAAGGGCTGGTTGAAGCGCCCCGAGGGTCGGAACGCCACGCTATTTGTCTGGCGCGACAGCGCCGGCGCTTTTCGCCCACGGACTCTGGGGCCTCAAACTATGACCGACGATGAGGCATGGCAGAAGGTCGGCGAGGAAGGCTACCACCTATTGGTTGGCAAGCCTCACGTGGAGAGCGTGCTCTTTCGCGATCTGCGTCAGGCGTTCATCCTCGACGGAAGGACAGCGTCGGGAAGACCAAAAGCTCATAGCACGCTCAACACCGAGAAGCGCAACTGCCGCATCCATCTCAGCCACTTCGATCGCAAGCCCGCGAAGGAACTTAGCAGCCGAATGATTAAGGACTGGCTGTACAAGCAGAGCGAAGGACTGCAAGCTAAGCTGCGCAACACCCTGTCCGCTATCTATCGGTTCGGACGGGTCGAGGGTTTGATCCCGCCTGACTGTGATCCCGTGAAGGATGTTGGAGCGAGCACCCTGTCAACCTACGAAGCTAAGGATGTCAGTCCAGAGGAAGCCGTGGCTATCCTTGATGAGATCGAGCCGCCGCTGGTACGCTGCCTGGTAATCCTGCTCAGCGCCACCGGGCTCCGTTCGTCGGAGGCTCTAGCTTTGCGCTGGCATGACCTAAAGTTCGAGGTTGGGCAGATCAGTATCGAACGTGGTTTCGTGGATGGGAGGATCGGCGACCCCAAGTCCATTGCTTCACGGGCCCGGGTGGAGATGACCAGAGCGCTTGCCGCGGTGATGCTGGAGTGGCGCAAGCAGACGACGTTCGCCGCCGACAATGACTATGTGTTCGCCTCCGAGCGCAAGAAAGGAACGCAGCCGAGGCTCGGTTCCATGATCTCGACTGACTACGTCCGCCCCGCTGCGATCAAAGCGAAGGTGATCACTGCCGACTGCCCTCGATTCGGGCTGCACAACATGCGCCATGGTCTAGCGACGTTCCTCGCGGAGCGGGGCACAGATCCCAAGGTGATCCAACGGATGCTACGCTGGTCCAGTGCTCGGATGCTCCAGTGGTATTTTCACCCCAAGAAGCAGGCGCGGAAGGCGCAGTTAGCCTATCTCGGCAAGATGAGAAAGCGGGTACAAGTGCGGGTACAACAAAAACGCCCTTCGCATAGGAAAGGCGCATAAAATCTGGAGCGGGAGACGGGATTTGAACCCGCGACTTCGACCTTGGCAAGGTCGCACTCTACCACTGAGTTACTCCCGCTCGGCAAGGGATATTGTACCATCCGCTTACCAAATCCTGAATTTCGCTGACTTCAGCCTGCTGACCTTGGACACCTACGATCGGAAGCGGCCATTACCACGCACTCCCCAATTTCCCCGAATATCAGAGCGGAGTACCCTCCGTTCGACGACTATTCCTGGCGCAGCGCATCGATAGGATCGATTCGCGCGGCCCAGCGTGCCGGAACATACATAGCCAGCGTGGCCACCGCCAGAATCACGAGCGGCACGTAGAAGTAGAGGCTTGGCTCATGGATATGCGCATCAAATAGAATCGCATCAAAGACTTTTGGAAGCGGCAGCGACATCGCGAGACCGATCGCTCCCCCGATCGCCGTCATGGTCATCCCCTCGCGAAAAATCATTTTGAGTATGTCCTGGCCCCTTGCACCCATGGCGATACGGATACCGATCTCATAGGTTCGCTGGCCAACCGAATAAGCGACCAGTCCATAGATCCCGATCGCGGCCAGTACTAGCGCGAAAAATGCAAAACCGGCCAGGGCGCGGCTGAAGAACGCATCCCCTCCCCCTTGCCGGTCAATTACCGTCGACATGCTCATCAGGTGATCCAGCGGCAGCTCGGAATCAATCCCCGCCACTGCATTACGCATCCCGGTGATCAAGCCGTTAGGGTCGCCGGTCGCGCGCACGAGAAGGGAAAAACCAGGGCGAGGACGTTGCAGAAATGGTTCATAGACGTGGGGATCTTCGGCTTCTGTTTCGGAATACCTCTTTACATTGTTCACCACACCGATGATCTGGCTCCATCCCGATGGTGATCCAGCAACTTCCAGACGAATCTGCTTTCCGATTGGATCCTCGCCTGGCAGATACCGCTCGGCAAACTTCTGGTTGACCATGACCGTGCCTGGCTTAGTCGCGTCGTCCTGCTCTGTGAACGACCGCCCGCGTAGAACCGTCATGCCAATCGTTCGGAAATAGTCAGGTGTGATTACGAAATCCGCTGCCGTCAGCACCTGGCCAGGCGGCAAATCGGGGTGCCCCTGAATTCGGATGGTTACTGTGCCCGCTCCCGAAGCAGGTAAATCGGAAGTCACGGCGGCAGTCTCCGTGCCCGGAATGTGCTGCAAGCGCGCAAGCAGGTCGCGGACGAAAGCCGCCTGATGATCGGCATCTTTGTAGCGCGCAGAGTCCAGTGTCACGCTTGCGGTCAGCAGATGCCCCGTCTGGAATCCTAAATACTGGTGCTCAAGTTTGAAAATTGACACAAATAACAAGCCGGTTCCGATGAGCAGGAAGAGGGCCAGTGCTATTTCTCCGGTCACCAGGACCGTCCGTAGCCGCGCATGAGAACGCCCCGCAGAGGCGGTCCGGCTTTCATCGTTCAGACTGGCCGTAACGTCAGTTCGCGAGGCTCTCAGAGCCGGGACCAGCGCACAAAGCAAGGCGCAGGCGATGGAGACGCCGACCGTAAAGAGAACAACATTGGAGTCCAGACGGAGGCCGATTGCGTCAAAGGCCTCGTTGAACTTCATCATTGCGCGAACAAGATCAATGCCCTTATAGGCCAGCAGCAGTCCAAGGCCCCCGCCAAGCAGCGCAATCACCAGGCCCTCGGTCAGCAGTTGCCGGATAATACGCGAGCGAGCCGCTCCCAGAGAAAGCCGAACCGCCAGTTCCTTCTTGCGTCCTGCCGCACGCGCCAACAACAACCCCGAAACGTTGGCACACGCGATCATGAGGACAAATCCCACCGTGGTCATGATGACGGCTAATCCGGCACGAATGCCAAAACCGTAAACCAGGAAGTCCGGCAGAGTACGTACCATCGCACCCCAGCCTTTCTCTGATTCGGGGAAGTCGTGCTCGGCCTGGTGAGCCAGGGCCGCAAATTCGGCTCGAGCCTGCTTGATGGTCACTCCAGGCTTCATTCGGCCAAACAGGTATACCGGGCGATCCTTGTGCGCGGCGGCTGTTCGATCATCGGGCTTGATGACAAGGGGCGTCCACAGTTCCGGAAGGAAGCCCATCAGGCGGGAACTCGCCGGCATGACGCCAATCACGTTGTAATTCTCCCGACTCAGCCGAATCGTGCGGCCCACGATTGAGGGGTCGCCACCGAAGCGCCTTTGCCAGAGTTCGTGGCTGAGAATCGCCACGTGCTCCTGCCCGCTCTGGTCTTCTCCCGCACTGAAAGTGCGCCCGATCTCGGCGGTAATACCCAGCACGTTGAAATAGTTCGCCGACACCGCCGCTGAGCGCACCGACTGCGACTCCTGCTGGCCCGTCAGACTCGCGGTGCGATACTCGTCGGCCGCTGCCATTTCGCTGAAGACCTGATTGGACTCGCGCCAGGCAAGGTAATTCGGGATGGAGAGGGTAGCAATATCCGGCTGAAAGCCGTTCCCGGGATCAATTCCGGACACGACCGCCACGCGGTCAGGATCACGCCCTGGCGGACGCCGCAGCAGGATGCCGCTGACCAGGCTGAACATGGTGGCATTGATGCCAATGCCCAGCGCCAGCGTGACCACTGCAATCGCTGTGAAACCGGGGTTCTTCACCAATTGCCGTATGCCGTAGCGAAGATCTTGAACAATGGTTTCCATGATTGGCTCCAAGGGCGGTGTTGGGCTGACTATCGGCAAAGTGAGCCGATTCGAGTGAGCCCGCAACTAACGAACCAAACCTTAGGACCGATTGCGGCTTGACAATCAAGCAGAAGCGGGATATCGGCAGGGTCTACTGGGACGGGAAGCGTCCACGGCCGGATTGGTGTGACCATGAGCGGACAGTGGGCGGATCAGGCCCGAAAGCAGGGAGTTGTCGTCTTGCTATTCGTGTGGCTATTGGCCCTGCAACCCAGACCACGCCCGAGCCGTGGGCGAACGGTCAGGATCGGGATGTGAGGGAAAGACGCCAGCATGGATTCACAAATGCATTCTGGGATAGCTAGTCCCAATTGCCCCATACTTAACCAGGCACAATTTGAGTAGGCAGGTGACAGTTGGCCACTTCTTCATAAGATGCGGAGTCTACCAGTATATGCACCCAAGACCCTACGCCCGCCTGGTCCGCCTGGAAGAGAAAGCGAAAGCCTACTATGACCGCGTGCGGCAGATGAAGTGCCCCCGTTCGTTGTACCAATTCCAAGGTGAGTTCTCGGTTGATTTTGGGTTTGAGCGGGGATGAGGTCCGGAGCAGGGGACGGCGTTTGAGTCCCCTGCTCTGGCTCAGCTCTTTACTAGCCTTCCTCATGCTG
>DATKAP010000109.1:0-485720 GCA_035577905.1 Binatia bacterium | reverse complement strand
CTCGATTTCACGAAGTACATGAACAACATCGTCGAGATCGATCCGGAACGCCGCATCGCGCGCGTGCAGCCCGGAGTCGTTCTCGATCAACTCCGCAACGCCGCCGAGAAATATCACCTCACCTTTGCGCCCGATCCCGCGAGCCACGACCGCTGCACTATCGGAGGCATGATCGGCAACAACTCCTGCGGCGTCCACTCCATCATGGGCGGCAAGACGGATGACAACATCGAGGCGTTGGAAGTCCTGACCTACGACGGCATCCGGATGAAGGTGGGGCGGGGGTTCATTCGAGCTTGTGTAGAAGAGGACGCCTTCGACCGCCCCGCGAGCGAAGCTCGAATGCAGGCACTTCGGGAAAACTCAGAAGTATCAAGCGGCGGGCGCATTGGTCTAATCGAAACTGCCCTGAACGAAATAGCCACTCAATACGCGGACCAGATCCGCCAGAAGTTCCCTAACATCCCCCGACGAGTCTCCGGCTATAACCTCAACTATCTCCTTCCCGAAAATGGCTTTCACATCGCCCGCGCCCTGGTAGGTTCTGAAGGAACCTGCGCAACAATCCTCGAAGCCATATGCCGCCTGGTCGAAAGTCCCCCGGCGCGCGTTCTTGCTGTCGTCGCCTATCCCGACATCTATCAATGCGCTGACCACATCCCCGAAATCCTCGAGTACAAACCGATTGGCCTCGAAGGCTTTGACGATCTCCTCGTCTACTACGAGCGCACAAAAGGCATCAACATCGAAGGCCTCGCGTTGCTCCCGGAAGGCGGCGGCTGGCTCATGGTTGAATTCGGCGCCGAGTCTATTCCCGGAGCCGAGATGCAGGCGCAGCGTCTGATCGACGCACTGCGGCGCGGCCCGAATCCGCCGAACGTCAAGCTCTACTCCGGTGCCAATGCCAAGCGCATCTGGGAAATCCGCGAATCCAGCCTCGGCGCTACATCGCACGTGCCAGGCGAACCACTGAACTGGGAAGGCTGGGAAGATGCCGCAGTTGCTCCGGAAAAGCTAGGCGGCTATCTCCGCGACCTCCGCAAGATGATGGCTGCTTTCGGCTACAAAGGATCCCTCTATGGACATTTCGGCCACGCCTGCGTGCACACGCGTCTGAACTTCGACTTGCAATCGAACGAGGGAATCGCCAAGTATCGGCGGTTCGTAGAAGAAGCCGCTGACCTAGTCGTTGGCTATGGTGGCTCGCTCTCCGGCGAACACGGCGATGGACAAGCGCGCGCCGAACTCCTCCCCAAAATGTTCGGTCCCGAATTGATGGATGCGTTCCGCAAGTTCAAAACAGCCTGGGATCCCGACTGGAAGATGAACCCCGGCAAGCTGATCCAGCCGTATAGGCTGGACGAAAATCTGCGTCTCGGTCCGAATTACGCGCCTTGGGAGCCTAAGACTCGCTTCCAATTCCCGACCGATCATGGCAGCCTAAGTCACGCTGCCCTTCGGTGCGTAGGAGTGGGCAAGTGCCGCCGCGAAGAAGGCGGCGTCATGTGTCCCAGCTGGCGTGCCACCCATGAAGAGGAACACTCCACCCGCGGCCGTGCTCATCTGCTCTGGGAAATGACCCAGGGAGAACTGATCCGCGATGGCTGGCGCAGCGAGGAAGTCAAACATAGCCTCGATCTCTGCCTTGCCTGCAAAGGCTGCAAGAGCGATTGCCCAGTCGCCGTAGATGTGGCCACGTACAAATCAGAATTTCTGTCGCACTACTACGAGGGCCGCCTGCGCCCGCTAAATGCGTATGCCTTCGGCAACATCGACTTTTGGGCGAGTCTTGCGTCAAAGGTGCCCGGCCTGGTCAACCTCACGACGCAACTCCCATTCCTAAGCGACATCGCAAAAGCAATCGGAGGTATTCCACCCCAACGCCGGATCCCACCTTTCGCCCCTGAGACATTCAAGCAGTGGTTCTTCCGCACATGTAGGGGCGGACGCCTTCGTACGCCCCGCGAGCGTCAGCGAGCGTGGGATGAAACAGACAGTGGAAACAGGGATGTAATTCCGCCGGAACCGCCGAAGAGGGGCGATTCAGGGCTGCGTCAGGCGCCCGAAGAACACGGGGCCTCCGCCCCTGAGGTCCTGCTATGGGCCGATACGTTTAGCAACTACTTCCTTCCGCAGACCGCCCGCGCAGCAGTAGAAGTCCTCGAAACAGCTGGATTCCATGTCCTGGTCCCCCGCGCGAACCTCTGCTGCGGACGCCCCTTGTACGACTTCGGCATGCTGGACCGTGCCGAGCGCTTGCTTCTTGAAATCCTCGACCGACTGGAACCTGAGATCGAGGCCGGCATCCCAGTAGTAGGACTCGAACCCTCCTGCGTCGCCGTCTTCCGTGATGAACTCACGAACCTCTTCCCCCACGACGCCCGCGCCCAAGCCCTCAGCAGGCAAACATTCCTGCTAAGCGAATTCCTTGAGCAGAAACTCCGGTCCGGAGCCGCGCTCCCGCAGTTGAACCGTAAAGCCCTTCTCCATGGCCACTGCCACCATAAATCGGTCATGAAGATGACAGCGGAGGAGTCGCTCCTTCGCCGGCTGGGGATCGATTTCATGAACCCAGCTCCCGGCTGCTGCGGCATGGCGGGATCTTTCGGATTCCATGCCGAGCACTACGAAATCTCGCAAGCCATTGGCGAAATCGAACTCCTTCCCGCAGTCCGGCAGGCGCCCCCAGACTGGCTGATCATCGCCGACGGCTTCAGTTGCCGCGAACAGATCGCCCAAGCCACCAATCGCCGCGCCGTGCACGTAGCCGAAGTCCTTCAGATGGCACTCCAGCCAAGCCTACTGGACAAAGACGACCCGTACCCCGAATCCCGCACTGTCCGGGAGCAAGAAGAAATAATCCGCGCCTCGATGAAGCGCGCCGGCATCGTGGTGGGAACCGTGGCCGCAACAGGGCTTCTAACTTGGCTCTTTACACGCAAAAGGGAAGCGTAGATTGTTCGTGACAGAGAGCTGCCTCGACTGTCCGACGCGTATTAGCATCGCAAGCCGGCCTCAAGACCCTCTGAGCTCAGATGCGACTTAAGTATTTACTAATCAATAGCTTGCCGGTGCTACCCCCGGCCCTTCTTTTCTGGGACAATATAGAAAGAGCAGGCAAGCCTCCCGCTCCGGCGTTCCGCCACGTAGGTCTCGCCACCTGAGAACTGGCAAAAGAATTGAGAAGCTGCCCATGGACCGCGACCTGACAACCATCGTTGCCCCGGAAGTCGCCCACGACCTCTCTGTCAGAGTGCAGGAATCGACCCAGTCGCAAAAAGAGGCCCCACTCCGCGGCTCGGTCCTCGTCCTTATCCAGTACGACATCTGCGAAGAGATTCGGCTGGACGTTATTCGCCAGTTGCTCCAGGCCCGCCACGCCCAAGCCACGTTCAAGAGCAGCCAGGCACCATCCTATGTCCGGTATCAGCGTCCTCCAGTAGCCGACCGCCTCGAGCCGCTCGTTTTGGACTCAGGCGAACGCCTCACCGGCGAGATCAAATACTTCGATTACGGCGTGGTCAGTTTGGTCTTTGAACTCCCGTTCTCAGGCGATTGGGACAAACTGGTTGAACTCTCCGCCCGTTGGACCTCCGATACGAACTTCGAGAAGCTGGCGAGCGGGGTCATTCACCAGCGTCTGGAGCGGGCCGCCCCCGCCCTCATCAAGCCCTATAAGGAAGAAGACTGGTTGCAGGAGGACTATTACATTTTCCACGTCCGCGAGATTGATGGACAGGCCAACGCCACGGCCAACGACCTTCTGGCCAGCCGGGGCGACCAGATCTCCCAGGTCGTCCGTGGAGAAACCTGTACTCTCTCAGAAGGAGAGCGCTCCGAGATTCTCCAGAGCCGCATTTCCTATTACCCGAACGACCTCGCCGTCATCGGATGGAACGCAGCCTTCATCTACGACACCCAGGCCGGCGCCGAGACGGCCATTCAGCTTCTGCAATACGCCAATTCACAGCTCCTGGAATTCCGCCACTACGACGAGTTCCTCACCCGCGAACTCGAGAACGTCTACGACTTCCTCGAAAGGGGAGGTAGAGGCATATGGGCGCGCTGGAGCACCGCGCGTGCCGCCGCAAAACTGCATACAGTTTTATTGGATGTCAACGAACTCACCGAGCGCGCCGACAACGCCATCAAGTTCCTCAGCGACATGTTTTCCGCACGCCTCTACAAACTGTGCGCGCAGAAAGTCGGCGTTCCCGACTACAAGGACCTCGTCCAGGAAAAACTCCATACCGCCGAAGATCTCTATCGCTTCATGGTGGAGCAGTTCAATCAGTCTAGGGCGTTCGTCCTAGAGTTGATGGTCGTAGTAATCCTGATCATTGAGCTCATCTACTTCTTCAAAGGCCACCCAATCTAGAGGCAGACTATGTCGGGACAGCAGCCTCCACTTTAAAGAGGGAAGCGAGGCCGTGAATCGAGTCTTTCCGGAGGTGGCGGCCTTACCTCACACCTTTTCGTGATCGCGATCACATACGTTGGTCGTTCTCGATGTCATCTTGTCTTCAGCCCGAAATGCGAGGGTCTCCAATGCACCGCCCACTCCTGGTGTCCGCCATCAGCAAGCTCGCCATCGCTGGCGAGCAGGCCGGATTTTCTGTGGAACAAATGATCCAGCTACTTGACGATGGCCTCACCGTCGAGAGCCTCCTCGACCTCATCTCCTGGTCCCTGGAACGCCGCCAAAGGTCTTTCCCTGATTTCTCCACGACATCCAATTGGGTGATGTAGCACGCCGGGTCATCGGATACCATTCTTAAATCGAACCATGAATGAAGCACTCGGCTGTCCAATGAGTTGTCGAGGATGCGAACCGACATCGTCCTCTTGCGGCAACAGCTACAACGTGAGAAAGAACCTCCCGATGCCGCTCCTGGTGGCGTTCCTTTTCGCGATGCTTCCGCCAGTTCTCCAAGCTCAGCAGCTGCCCGAGCCCAAGCCTCTCCGCTTCGATGTCACTCCATTTTTCGGGTACCGGACCAGCGAGAGCTTTCCCGTCGAGCCCCATGTCACTGGCACTAACCCACGCGTGGTGCTGGACGCAGCTCCGACCTATGGGATCTCCTTTGGCGCGCGACTCACCGGACGCGAAGAAGATCTCATCGAAGTGCGTTGGGCTCGCCAGGATTCCTATCTGCACAGCGAGGAAATCACTCCTCAGATTCCTCGCGGCCACATTCTTCTCGATCAGTTTCACGGAGATTTCAGCCACGAGCCCTACATCGAGGAATGGCCTTCCTGGGTCAAACCGTATGTGTTGGGCAGTATTGGCGCGACGCACGTTTCCGTTACTTCCGGCATGGGCTTCACCCGCTTCTCTTTCGGTCTCGGGGGCGGCATCCGGTTCTATGCCAGTCGCCACTTGGGCTTCAAGATTCAAGGCGAATGGCTTGCAACTCTCGCCGCCCCGCAAATAGCTGTCGTATGCGGCGGAGGTTGCATCGTACACGTCGGGGGGGCAGCAGCCTCGCAAGGAGAAGCCTTTTTCGGCCCCTTCATTCGATTCTGATCTGTGTACAGGTTAGCTGGGCCCGGTTGCTCCGGGAGCTACAACCGCCGAGATCTCATACCTCTGCCCGCCTGTGCGCGTCTTATCACTGGTCTGATGTCTCGACTCTAGTGACCATAGCCCGTTCAAGGGGTGGTCTTGGCGCACGTTTGAGATAATCCTTGGTTACCCTCACAACCGGGAGGATGCTTGAAGGTTCTGCTGCTGGAAAACGTCAGCGCGGTCGCGGTGGAGCAGTTTCGCGCTGCAGGATATGAAGTCGAGTCGCTCAAACCTGCGCTGGACGAGCGCGAACTTGTCGCCAAAATCCGCCACGCCTCCATCCTGGGTGTGCGCTCCAAGACTCCCGTCACACGTGCCGTGATCGAGGCCGCGGAGCGGTTGGTCGCGGTGGGGGCGTTCTGCATCGGCGTTGACAAGATCGATCGCACCGCGGCCAATGACCGCGGGGTGGCCGTGTTCAACGATCCGCACTCGAATTCGCGCTCTGTTGCTGAGCTTGCCATCGGAGAGATCATCGTACTGCTGCGGCGTACCTTTCAGGCATCCACCGAGATGCATGGCGGCGTGTGGAACAAGTCGGCTGCGGGTGCACATGAAGTCCGCGGCCTCAGGCTCGGCATCGTTGGCTACGGCAAGATCGGCTCCCAGCTCTCCGACTTGGCTGAAGCCATGGGTATGCGCGTCGTCTTCTACGATGTCTCGCATGTGCTGGCACGCGGCAACGCACGCGCAGTGGGATTCCGAGAGTTGCTCGAGACTGCAGACGTGGTCACCTTGCACGTCGATGGCAAACCTCAGAACCGCAATCTGTTTGGCGCAGAGGAGTTCGCTGCAATGAAGCCGGGGGCGTGCTTCCTCAACCTGAGCCGGGGTTTTGTGGTCGACCACGAGGCGCTGGCTGCTTGCCTGAAGTCAGGCAAGATCACAGGTGCGGCGATCGACGTCTTCCCGAAAGAGCCCGAGAGCGGCGCGGATTTCGTGAGCGCGCTCCAGCGATTGCCGAACGTGATTCTGACTCCGCATATCGGCGGCTCCACAGAAGAGGCCCAGCACAACATCGGTCAGTTTGTGTCGGCGAAGCTGATCAACTACATGCGCAGCGGCGACTCAACGCTGAGCGTCAATCTACCGCATTGTCATCTGGAGTATGAGGAGGGTTCGTACCGGCTGATGCATATTCATCACAACGTGCCGGGCATTCTGCGGGCGATCAACGATATCCTTGCGGATCGCGGAATCAACATCGAACGCCAGGTGCTCGACACGCGTGGCACGCTTGGATACGCAATCTATGACATCAATCGGCCGTGCGGCGCGGAACTGCTGGGATTGTTGCGTGCGGTGCCGCACACGATCACTGTGAGGGCGGCAGGATGTTGATTGTGTAGCGGCGGATGCCGTCCGTGGTCCGTCCGCCCCTACATGTGAAGAGGAGACTTCATGCGTGGATTGAACGATAAACGGGTATTGATCACTGGTGGCGCCAGCGGTATTGGGGCGGCAACTGCCAAGCGGTTTCTGGAAGAAGGGTCGCGGGTGTGCGTGCTTGATCGCGATGAGGCGGCTTGTGCGCGCATCAAGCACGAATTGCCTGGACTAGGCGAGGCCATTATCGCTGATGTGACCGATCTCATGCAGGTGGAGGCCGCGTTTGCTGAAGCGATCCGGCTGATGGATGGAGTCGACGTGCTGATCAATAACGCGGGCATCAGTATTCGCCACAAGTTCCTCGATATCTCGCCGGAGGAGTGGGACCGGATCATCGCCGTCAACTTGACCGGAGTGTTTTTTGTGGGGCAGACGGCGGCGCGTCACATGTGGGAGCGTGGCAGTGGAGTGATTCTGCAAACAGCGTCGACCAATGGCGTGACGGGTTATCCCTACTATGCTGATTACAACGCAACAAAGGCTGGAGTAATCGAACTTACCAGGTCCATGGCTTTGGAATTAGCACCGAAGATACGCGTTTGTGCGGTGGCGCCTGGATATGTGCTGACAGCGATGCAGCGTGCCGAATATAGTGACGCGATGCTGGCGGAAGTGAACTCGAAGATTCCTCTGGGCCGTCATGCCTCGCCTGAGGAGATTGCAGGATTATTTGCGTACTTGGCCTCGGATGATGCGGCGTTTGCAACGGGACACGTGTTCACGTTGGATGGGGGAGAGACCGCGGGAGGACTGGCGAGCCGGTGACGGATAGAGCCTGTATAGATCCTCCAGTGCACAAAAAGGGGCCTCCACGCAGCCTCACAGGATGAGGCAGAACAATGCGGCTAAACAATAAAGTGGCGCTGATCACTGGCGGGACCTCGGGCATCGGCGAGGCGACGGCGCTGCTGTTTGCGCGGGAGGGAGCAGAGGTCGCGATCACAGGAAGAAATCGCCAGCGCGGGGGGGCGGTGGTGGATCGCATGAAAGAAATTGGATGTGAAGGTATTTTTCTGCATGCCGACGTGAGTGTAGCTGGCGATTGTCGCCGGGTGGTTGATGAGACTGTAAATGCCTTTGGGAGGCTGGACATTCTTTTCAATAATGCGGGAGTGTTCTATCCGCATACAGCATTGGAGTGTTCGGAGAAGGAATGGGATGAGCAGATTGACATCAACTTGAAGGGAACCTTCCTGATGTCGAAGTTCGCATTGCCCGTGATGATTGCGCAGCGCCGCGGGGTGATCATCAACAATGCTTCTGGATGGGGCATTGTCGGCGGGGATCACGCGGTGGCATATTGCGCGTCGAAGGGTGGTGTGGTGCTGATGACGAAAGCCATGGCCATCGATCACGGAGCGCAAGGAATTCGAGTGAACTGTATCTGTCCAGGGGACGTCGAGACGCCCATGCTTCCTTCCGACGCGAAAATGCGAGGGCTGAAATGGGAGGAATACATTGCAGGATGTGCGCAGCGCCCCTTGGGACGGGTGGGTACTGTGGATGAAATTGCCAAGGCGGTTCTGTTTCTTGCCTCGGATGACTCTTCGTTCATGACCGGAGCCTCTTTGGTAGTGGATGGGGGCGGAACCGCAGACTAGGACCATTGGCAGTCTGTTACCTTGCCTGCGGGCAGGCAGAGTCAAAGGCAGGGCGGTTCACTTTGCATGCCTGGTTGCTTCATTCAGGATGATGACCATCAACAAGAAATCTAAATCGACCGTCGTCTTTCTGGGTGGGGGGCGGATCACGAGCGCCCTGTGCGCGGGGCTGCGGCTTGCGGGTGATCGACACGCCGTCGTCGTGTATGACCGACATCCGGAGAAAGCTCTTGTCGTGCAGCGTGAATCGGGCGTTACGACCGCGCGGGATTTACCTTCGGCTCTGGCGCATGCTGCGATGCTGATCCTCGCCGTAAGGCCCGGATCGGTGACGGAGACGCTGGCAGAGGTTGCTGCTTGCGTAGCTGCACCTCCCGATCTTTGTGTGAGTCTGGCCGCAGGAATCCCGCTCGCGCAATTGCGATGTGCGCTTTCCAAATCGCGCTGGGTGCGCGCCATGCCGAGTCCGGTGTGTCGTATCGGGCGAGGATTGACGGCCCTCTGTTTTGATAGGGGTGTAAACCTGCGCGAGCGTTCGCAAGTGCGCGCCCTTTTTGGGCTGGTCGGGCAAGTTGTTGAGGTGCGTGAACCGCAGTTCGATGCGTTCACGATCACGTACTCGCCGAGCCACGGATACCACGCACTCGCTGTGCTGGCCGAAACGGGCCGCCGGGCCGGTCTCGATAGAAAGACGGCGATAACGGCTGCGGCGCACGCGTTGTGCGATGCCGTCTCGTATTGGCGAGAGGGTGGACTAGACCTGGAAGAACTGTTGCACGAGGCAGCCACACCAGGAGGCACCGCCGCGGCGACCATGACTGCGATGAACGACGCCGGATTTGAGCGTGTCATGAGACAGGGCGTGAAGGCGGGCATTGCTCAGGCTCGACGGAATTCGAAAGACAAGTAGCCTTTCCTCCCTGTCGTTCTCAGATCCCAGTGAACGACCAAGACAACCTCGCTGTCGGCAACGGAAATCCCACGGTTCCAAAAATTCAGAGAAGAAGTGTGACCCCTCCACTGCTGTGCTCCCCGGAGCCCATCATGCGTTACCTTGGTCACCATCTTTCTGGCTGGCAATCTGACACAATACGGAAAGGGTGGGCCGTTTATTGGCGGCTCATTTTTCCTTCCAATGGAAGTTCTTACGCCCAAAACGACGCGGCGCAGCACGCGGCTGCGAGTCGAGATTCCGGTGAGCGTGACTAGCCTGGATCGGATGCGCCCCTTTGCGGAGCAGTGCATGGTCCTGGTCGTGAGTGCGCAAGGGTGCGGGTTTCGCAGCACAAAAGCGCTGCAACTGGAAACACCCATCATGATGAGCGACCTGCCTGGTGGAAACAGCGTGACTGGACGTGTGGCCAGTTGCGTTCCGTTGGGGAGTGAGGGATTTCTCGTCGGCGTCGCGCTCTACAATCACGGGAACGTTTGGGGTATTGCAGACGCTCCTGATGACTGGAATGTTGCGGCGAAGAACGATCCTGTTGCGGCACGTCCTGCGGCGGCGAGCGTTCCCAAGAGCGCTGTACAGAAGAAAGCTTGGCCTTACAACGTATTTTCCGACGGATCGGAAGTGCATCCCGGGCGGAAGTGAGGCGGAGCTGCAGACGGGAATCAATCAACTTCAAGTCCAGCGCCTGCGACTCCTAGGCGACTATCCCAACATAACCTGAATCTTTGATGATATTTCGGGCTTGTTCTTCCGTAACTTCGCTTGGGCTTGGCGGGCTGACATACTGGGACAGAGCCTATGGAAGACGAGTTTGAATCTTCGGCGCGCCTGCTGCCTGCTCCTCCGGAAAAGCACGCGCCAGCTGTGGCAACGGAACGGCCATTTCGCGTAAAGCTGCGCGGATCCGTGCTGGTATTGGTGCGTCTGCCGAACAAGCGTGCGGTGCGGGCCGCGATTCATCAGCTCTCCACATCAGGGGGAGTCATCCATCTCGAGAAGCCGCTGGACGAGAAGCTCGAAGTTGAGATGATTTTTCATATCAGCAAAGCGACGATCCGCAGCAAAGCACAGATGCTGTTTCCGATGTGGGCCACACAAGGATGGATGCAGCCCTTTCGTTTCGTGGATCTGCCAGAGAAGAGTCGCGACATTCTCGATGCGAAATTGAAAACGTTCCTGGGCGAAGCGGCCAATGGAGCGGCAGCGGGAGCGTAGGATGCCGATACGGTCTGTCGGGCGTCCCTGGAGGGACGCCTTTATTCTTTAGGGTGCCTCCATTGCGATGAAGATGGAGCGTCATGCTCTGATTCGCTGGCCCCTCACGATGATCGGGCGTTTAAGCGGGTTCAGCGTCGTGATAGCTCTCCTTGAAAAAGTTAGGAGTCTACATTGCAAACGATAGACAAATCAAGACGAGACGTTCTCCGTCATTACCGCGGTTACGTTGGTTACGTGCGGAGACCGGCTTATGATCGGTTGCAGAAGAGGTGTATTCCATGAAGCGGCTCAGTTTTTTGGTTTCACTCACTAATAACGATAATGATTATCAGCAAGAGCAGGCGGCCGCGGCGGAGAAGGCGGCGCGACGGTTGGGCGTCGAGGTCAAGATTATCCATGCGAATAACGATGCCCTGGTGCAGAGCCAGCAGTTGCTGCAATACGTGCAGGACTCTTCCACGGCAAAACCGGATGCGATTTTATTCGAGCCGGCTGGCGGAACTGCCTTTCCGCAGGTAGCCCGAGCGGCCGTCGCCGCCGGGATCGGTTGGGTGGTGCTCAACTTTGATGTGGACTACATCGCGGACCTGCGGCGGCAATATAAGGTTCCAATGTGCGCTATCACCTCGGATCATGAGGAGATCGGAAGGATACAGGGCCTGCAATTTGCCGCGCTGCTGCCCAATGGCGGATCGGTGTTATATATCGAGGGGCCGAACAACAGTTCGGCGGCGAAGCAACGTTCGTTGGGCATGAATAGGAACAAGCCGGCGAATGTCAGCGTCAAGGCGATCCGCGCAAACTGGACCGAGGAGAGTTCATACAAAGCCGTGAACTCCTGGCTGCGGCTACAGACCTCGCAGCAGAGCCGCATCGATTTGGTGGGGGCGCAAGACGACAGCATGGCGATGGGGGCTCGCAAGGCATTCAGCGAGATTGCGGAGCCGGATCGGGCACGCTGGATGAAGATCCCGGTAACCGGCTGTGACGGCATGCCGAAGACCGGGCAGCCTTGGGTGCGGAACGGGAGTCTCGCCGCGACAATCTACATTCGTCCGAATACTGATCTGGCGATCGAAATGTTGGTGGAGGCGTTCAAGAGCGGTGCCATGCTGCCGGAGCGGAAGGTCACCGAACCGGAGTCTATTCCATCTCTGGCGGAATTGGCGGCAACGGGGAAAGTGGCGAAGGCAGCGAAGGTCTAGATCAAGTTTCCAGGTTGCTGAGTTTCAGGTCTGGGCGCTCTTTCGAAGCGCCCTTTTTTCTTCGCACGTAAATGGTGAAGATCATTCGTACGTAGGACCACTCGCTTTCGTGGGACAGGGAGTTCGTCTGTTTCCGCATGGTTGTCATCTTTTGCGGTGCAGAAACTTGACACCAGGGAGTAAGCTGGCCGTCTACCGTTTTTCAGACCTTGCCTGTCCGAGTAGTGCAAACGTTTGCAGCTTACTTCAGGAGAAATTGTATGGCGAATGCCGCACGAAATCTGGAGATATCAAGGCCGCCTCAACAACCAGAGCAACCCCAATCGGCGTGGGATCGGGTTGCAGAGAGTCGGGAATTCAAGGATCTCATGGCGACAAAGAAAACGTTTATCGTCCCGGCATTCGTGTTCTTTCTGGTCTACTACTTCGCACTGCCGGTACTCGTAGGATATGCGCCGCAGTTCATGAGTATTAAGGTGATCGGGCAGGTGAACCTGGCATATTTGTTCGCACTGTCGCAGTTCTTCGTGGCCTGGATCATCGCGGGTCTGTACATGAAGGCGGCTGACGACTTCGACCGTCTGTCGAAGGACATCCTGGAGAAGACCGAAAATGGAGGCAAGTGAGTCATGAATATCTCATTGCTAATGTTCCTGATATTCATTGCGATCACTCTGGGTATTACTTATTGGGCTTCCAGGCGCTCGGCGGGAGCGGCGGCTTATTTTGCTGCTGGCCGGCAGATCAAGGGATGGCAGAACGGAATCGCAGTTGCCGGCGATTACATGAGCGCGGCCTCGTTCCTGGGCATTGCTGGGATCATTGCGTTCCAGGGATATGACGGGTTCATGTTTTCAGTGGGATGGCTGGTCGCGTATCTGACCGTATTGTTGGTGATTGCCGAACCGCTGCGAAACACCGGAAAGTACACCATGGCAGATGTGCTGGCGTATCGACTAAAGCCGCGTCCCGTACGGGCGATGGCTTCGTTGAGCACGTTAACCGTAAGCACATTTTATATGATCGCGCAGATGGTCGGTGCCGGCGCGCTAGTGAAACTGCTGCTGGGCAACATGGTAACGTATAACGAAGCGGTGATCGCGGTTGGCATATTGATGATCGTCTATGTTGTGTTTGGGGGGATGCTGGCGACGACCTGGGTACAGATCGTCAAGGCCGTGTTGCTGATGGCGGGTACGATCCTGCTCAGCATTCTCGTTATGGCGCATTTTCACTTCAGCTTTGGTCAATTCTTTGGGGCGATCAGCCAGGTTAGTTACCACGACGTGAAGGGCACCCAGGTGGTGAGGGACTTTCTGCAGCCGGGGCTGCGGTATAAGCCTCCCTATGGTCCGCTGGACCTGATCTCGCTGGGCATGGCGCTAATCTTCGGAACGGCAGGCTTGCCACACATTCTGGTGCGGTTCTACACCGTGCCCGACGCGAAGACGGCGCGTCATAGCGTGGTGTGGGCAATGGTGTTGATCGGCAGTTTCTACATCATGACGACGTTTTTGGGATTCGGTGCCGCGACCATCGTTGGACCGGATTACATCAAGGGGCATGGCGGGACCAACATGAGCGCGCCGTTGCTGGCTCAGGCGCTGGCGGGGAACATCTTCTTCGCGTTCATCTCGGCGATCGCGTTCGCGACGATCCTGGCGGTGGTCGCCGGATTGACGATCAGCGCGACCACTTCCTTCTCGCATGATTTTTGGACCAATGTGATTCACAACGGGGAGGAGCGAAGGGCTGGCGAGGAAGTGCTGGTGGCACGGATCTCGGCCTTCGTCGTGGGCGGGGTTGCGATCGGGATCGCGATCGTGCTTGGTCCCACGGCCAATGTCGCATTTCTGGTTGCCTTGGCTTTCGCTGTGGCAGCTTCGGCGAATCTGCCGGTCATTGTGCTCTCGATCTTTTGGCGGCGCTTCAATACTGCGGGCGCAGTCACCGGACTGGCGGTGGGCTTGCTGGCTTCGATCGGACTGATACTGGTCAGCCCGAGTCTGATGGCCATCGATCCGCCGACCGTGGTGGGAACCGCTCGACATCTGATCCAGGCCAAAGCCTGGTTCCCCCTCGAGAATCCCGGGATCCTGAGTATCCCGTTGGGATTTATCGGCGCGATCGTTGGCACGCTCATCAGCTCCGAACCGACCGCGCAGGAGAAATTTAACGAACTGCTCGTGCGATCCAATACTGGGCTGGGGGCGGAGAAAGCTGCCGCGCACTAGCTCAACTTTCAGCTGCCGACCATTTTGGTGCCTCTTCGACTTCGTGACGTGCTCGAGGCCAAAATTCTGGGTTGCTTCGGCCGATGGGGATAGACACGGTTTCGTACAGGCTAACGCTTTATGCGGCCCAGAGGCTGTCCATAAAGAGTCGACTGACTCAACCGTCGCGGTGACGTCTATGCCTTCCTGGCAAGTCGCTCGTCGACAATGAAACGGTCCCGTCGCTCCCCAGCCGAGCCTGTCGATTTTTCCAGTCCCGTATTCCGGGTAACTGAATATCATTCCCAGGCATGACGATGTACTGGGTATACGATCTTCCCACGTGGCTGTTTGGGGCCCTCACCGTGATTGTGTTTGTGGCCTTCGGTTTGGCTGGACTCTATCTCCTTCGCGGCTGGGTGCAACGCATTGACAATGGACACCACGTCTACAACCACGTAGTTGGTTTCTTCCTGGCTGGTGTTACTGTCTTGTACGCAGTTACTGCGGGCCTGCTTGCGATTGGCGCTTGGGCTACCTTTGATCAAGTGCAGGGAAAAATCGACCATGAGGCGAGTGCCCTTGGCGGTCTCTACCGCGACACGAATGCGTACCCCGAACCAATGCGCACCGCCATGCAGGAAGACCTGCGCAGGTACACTCGTCAGGTCATCGACGTGGGATGGCCGATGCAACGGCGCGGAATTATTCCCAACAACGCCAGCCCCGTACTCACCGACTTTCAGGAACACTTCATGGCTTTCGAACCTAAAAGCGAGGGACAGAAAATCCTTGCCGAAGAAACGTATCGTGCCTTCAACAACCTGACGGAAAGCCGAAGAGCCAGGCTCAACAGTATTGACGCCGAAATGCCCGGACCTCTGTGGACCCTGGTAATCGCAGGAGCTGGAATTTGCATCGCGGTTACCTGGTTCCTTAACACGGAAAGCTTCATCATGCACGTCTGGATGACAGTCCTGTTTTCAGCCCTGTTGGCTCTGCTGATTTTCCTGATCGCAGTGCTCGACAATCCTTATCGAGGAAAGATTAGCGTGTCCCCCGAACCACTCGAACGCGTCTATCAGCAAATCATGTCACCACAAAAGTGACGGTACCCTATTTCGCCTGGGAAGTGATCCAGTCCGCTGAGTTGATTGCTCAAGGCAAGGCCGTGCAAGCTGAATCACAGTCTCTGCAGCGCAAGTCTCGCTATTGAGGAGCGAAGAGAGCGCCGCTAGATAGCGCGCCGCGAAACAACGCGAATAAGCCGAGGAGATAAGCCAAAGAGCAAACCGTAATCGCCGAAAAGCAAGCTCGTTGGGAAGCCTGTAAGAAATGCCAGCGCAATTTCCGAACACAAACCCCTAGCATTACACCGCAGGAGATTCGCGATTCGAAAAGAGGAGAATGACATGGCTGCGCAACCCATCTCTATGCCAACCGAACTACCCAATGAAATCAAGACCGTGATCGATAAGCTGCTAAGCGGTTTCAACAACAAGGACTCCGCGCTGTACAGCAGTGCTTTCGGCGGAGAAGTGGTCGTCATTGATGGAATGGCTCCCTACCGCTGGGCAGGTCCTAATGCGCAGGGCCGTTGGTTCGCGGACGCGGAGAAATGGGCGCACGACCTCGGTGTCGCCGACGAGAACATCGGATATGACAAGGTCATTCGTGCCGATGTCGTTGACAAGCATGCTTACGTTGTTCTTTCGGCGAACCTCTCCTTTACGCTCAAAGGCCAGCGTGCAAGTCGGCTTGGGATTCTCACCTTCACGTTGGCGAAGCAAGGTGGGGAGTGGAAGATCGAGTCGCAGGCATGGGGCCGCTTGAGCTAACATCCGCCTCCGGACGCTCCTGGTTTCCTTCAAACTCGGAGCAACGGTTGACGTAACTTCCCCTCGCTCAAACTACCCCGCAGGAGCCTTGAGTGGGCCAGCGGGCACGTCTCAAGCAATTCCAAACGCTCTGTAAGAACTCACAGTATGAGGAAACCCGATCCTCCACTAGAAGGTACTTGCGCCACTCACGTTGGAGAAATCCTCGTTACATCTAAAGGTTGGACTGCGAGAAATAGCGAACCTCGCGCTGGTACAGAATTCACTAGACTGCAGAAGGAGAACAGCATGGCAACAAAGGCAATTGAGATACCCTCGACACCCAAAGAAAAAGTCCGCGATTGGACGAAACCGGCAGCGATGGCGATTCCAAAAGAGGGATACTTTACCCAGAAGAACGGAAGATACGGTCCGATCTATCCCCGAACTCCAGCCTGCTACGGATTCACCATCATCGCGAAGATTAAGCCGGGACGAGAGGAGACAATTCGTGCCTACGGCAAGACCATCGAGAACGCGATCGGCGAGTTGCCGGATGCGCTGGCGACGCTGAAACTCCATTATCTGCGATGGGTTCTTTTCGATATCGGGAAGGACACTTATTTCATGTATCAGGGCATCTTTGACACGGACTTCGATAAGTACACGGAGGATGCCGTCGCGTTATTCAAGAGTTTGGGTGTTAACACAGTTTTTGAGAATCTTGAGGGTTTTCCCGAAGACTGGAAAACCAACGCCCCAGCATTCGTCAAGTTCGTCCGGGAACACCAGTGTCCCAGCTTTTTGGAATACGGTGAATATCCTTACGTTACCGCTGACGAAATCAAGAAAGCTCTGAAACTCAAGGCAGCGTTCGGCGAAATGCTCGATCTCATGCAGTAGCGACGGAGAAGATGTGAGCATACTGCAACAGTCAAAGGGGATTCCGGGTGTTCTGACCGAACCCACTGAGGGACCCGCCTCACTGGATTTCGATGATATTCAACATTTCCTCATGTCGAGGCCGCCCGCAAGGGCGGCACGATATGAGTTCCTGACCTTTGCTTCTGCGGCAAGTGGACAAGCGTGGTTGACAGGCCTGATTGAAAAAGTGGGCACCGCCAAAGCTGTTGGATCGAACGTTGCTGATGCCAGATGGGTGACGGTCGGATTCACCGGGAATGGTTTGCGAGCACTCGGTCTATCGGAAGAGTCGTTGGCGAGCTTTCCGGAGGAGTTTCGGCAGGGTATGGCCGCCCGCGCGGACATTCTCGGACTTACAGGAACGAATGATCCAGAGCGCTGGGTTGGAGAACTGGCCAGTCCGAATCTGCATGCCATTGTGATCTTGTTCGCACGCGATGTAGCCGAACGCGAGCGCTGCCGACAAGAACATGAAAAGTATGTGGGGGAATGCGAGGGAGTCGAACTGCTCTCCGCCCTAGATCTGGAAGGGATTCCTCCCTTCGATTACGCGCACGAACACTTCGGTTACCGCGATCGACTCTCGCAGCCTGTGATTGAGGGTTCGGGTGAGGTAACTACGCCGGGCTCAGGCCCGCCCCTCAAAGCAGGGGAGTTCTTCCTCGGTTACCCCGATGAAGACGGTCCGGCCACCGGGTTGCCCCAGCCCGAAATTCTTTCTCGCAATGGTAGCTACGTGGCCTATCTCAGGATGGAGGAGCACGTAGGAGCATTTCGAGATTTTCTGCGGCAACATGGCGAGACACCGGAACAACAGGAATGGGTAGCGGCCAAACTGATGGGGCGCTGGCGAAGCGGTGCTCCGCTGGTTTTAACCCCGGATCAGGATGATCCCGGCCTCGGTGCCGATTACAGCCGTAACAATGATTTCAACTACGGAACCATGGATCCTCACGGTTATGGCTGCCCTCTGGGTTCGCACGTTCGCCGCATGAATCCTCGCGATACCGCAGCCAACATGAATCGCCGGAAGATGATTCGGCGCGGTGGGACCTATGGTCCTGCGTTGCCAGAGGGTGCTCCCGAGGACGGCGTAGAACGCGGGATTGCGGCGTTCGTGGGTTGCGCGAGTCTGGTCCGCCAATTTGAATTTGCCATGAATGTGTGGGCAAACGACCCGAACTTTCATGAATTGGGAAACGAGCGCGATCCCATCTTCGGTACCCAGGATGGCACTTTTGACATGACCATCCCGAAGCGACCCATTCGGAAGAAGATCACCGGGCTACCGGCTTTTACCACGATCCGTGGTGGCGCGTACTTTTTCTTGCCGGGGATTCGAGCTCTGCGTTATCTCGCGTCTCACTGATGGTTGTTAGTCTACACATCGATTCGGAAGAACAGAAAGGCAGGTCAGCATGAGCACCCTTCTTCAGCCTCCGCGTACTTACAACCAGGATCATGCGCCTCGAAAGTACACTCCCGGCAAACGCCGAGTCTCAATTTACTGGACGTGGAGTTATCCTTGGGAATCTAACCGCGATACCACCAAAATGGACAATCGCTTCTCGACGATGACTGAAGTTCGTCGAGTAGCGTGGCCAGCTTATGAGGGCACGGAATGGGATGAAATGCATTTCCTTCAGGGAATCGCCGGAACCCTGGAACTTTTCCATCGCTCCACGCTCGCGTTTCAGAAGGTTGCAGGTGAGGCCACGGGACATCCCGTCGCAGTCTTTCAGCGAATCGACCAGGCAGGATACAAGCTTCCGATCGACGAACGAATCCTGGCTGATACAGACACGCTGATGGTTTTTGGCCTCGACCACCTGGTTTCGGAACAGGAGGCGGCGCCGGAGGAAATCGCGGCAGTTCGCGAATGGTTGCAGCGAGAGGGCACGTGTCTCTTGCTTGGGCCACACCATGACGTGGGATTCACCGAAGATCTGAAGCAGCGACAACAGGAGTATTTGCACCATGGGGATGCGCTGGTCCCTCGCCAGCAGCGCTTCGGACAGTACACACGTTCGATGATGAAGGGACTCGGGGTGCCGGTGATGAATCAGTATGGGCTGCGTCCAGCTCTGGTCAAAGGCACTAAACAGATCGCACCGCTCACAATCAACAGAGATCTGGATGAGTTAGCGCTGCTTAACGGCGTTACAACTTTTAACTTTCATCCTCACCTGCCACATTACGCAGTGACCGGTGGCGACACAAAATCGGTGCACGTCCTCACGCGACAACCCATTGACCTCGAACGGCCGCATCCTTTCATCGAAGCTGGGAACACCGAATTCAACTCGTTTATATGGATGCCGCCGACTACACAACGCGCCGGGAACATCCTGCTGGCGGATTCCACGATCTTTACCACATTGTTTGGTGGGGTCGAATCGTTGGAGACGTTCTGGAAGAACCTGGCAACGATGCCGCTGGCAAGCGGGGCACGCACGAAACAACCTCAGGCTGTTGCCTGAGAGCGATGGCTGTCGTACCCGGAGAGGTCAAATGGAAATCCTGAGCAAGATAGTCCCGATCGCGATGCTGACCTTCGTGGTGTCAAGCATGCTCTCGATGGGCTTAAGTCTCACGGTCGGGCAGATTCTTGCTCCCTTGCGGAACTACAGGTTAATTGTATTTGCGCTCCTGGCGAATTTTGTCTTGATGCCACTGGCGGCTTTTGGCATCGCAAGGTTGCTCCGGCTAGACGAGCCACTCGGCATTGCTCTGCTTTTGCTGGGCACCGCGTCGGGCGCGCCGTTTCTACCGTTATTGGCTCGAATCAGCAAAGGAAATCTGGCATTCTCCGTGGGCTTGATGGTCTTGCTGATGGTCGTGACGGTGGCGTACATGCCACTTGTCCTGCCGCTTTTGCTCGAAGGAGTTTCAGTCGATCCGATGAAAATCGGCCGCTCGCTGGTTTTCCTGATGATGCTCCCGCTCGCAGTCGGGCTCCTGGTGAAAGCGCGCTTGAGTGGACTCGCCGCAAAAGTGCAACCTTCGCTCGGCCGAGTCTCGATTTTGAGCCTCGCTCTGCTGATTGTGCTTTTGTTGATTACGAACATGCAGAACGTATTGAGCCTCTACGGGACGCGCGGTGTTCTGGCAAGCATCTTGTTCATTGCTGCAGGGTCGGGAATCGGATGGATTTTGGGCGGGCCTCAGTCAGACACTCGCGGAGTGATGTCACTCGGCACCGCCCAACGCAACATCGCGGCTGCGCTGGTGGTAGGTGGCCAGAACTTCAGCGATCCCAACGTTATCGTCATGGTCGTTGTAGTTGCGATTGTGGGATTGCTGATGCTTATGCCTTTTGCAAAGTATCTAGCCAAGTTCTCTAAGCCAGCAACCCAAGTGGCTGACAATTCTCGGAAAATTGAATCCTTGGAGCAATCCGCGGCTGACGGAGCTCGGCGCGCGTCGTGAAGCGAAGCTCCTCCACTGCAAGCGTCGCACTTCTCCGTTTTTTCGTTTTGATCTGCGTGATATCACTGCCCGCCGCGGCCCAAGTCAGGGGTGTATACCCGCTGGGAATGAGTGCGACCAACTCCGGTGTCTCGCCCGAGCCCGGAATTTCCTACGTCAATCAATTTCTGTTCTACTCTCGCGATCAGGCGAAAGGGCCGAGCGGCGAAGTCCTCGCTACCGGTCAGAACTCGGTGATGATGGACATGAATAGCCTCGTTTGGGTGAGTAAACAAAAACTGGACTTCATTGGAGGCGCGCGATTTTCCATGTCAGCCACGATCCCGATCGCCAACAACTCGCTCACGTCGGATACTGCGGGAGGAATCAGCGGTGGTGGCGGGCTGGCTGACTCGTATTATCAGCCGTTCATCCTCGGTTGGCGCACAAAGCGGGTTGATATTCGAGGCATCTATGGATTTCTCGCCCCGACTGGCAAGTTCAGTGTCGGCGCAAGCAACAATGTCGGCTCTGGCTATTGGACGCATGCCTTCTCATCGGGCCAAACCTTCTACTTAAGCGAGAACAGAAGAACCGCGATCTCAGCGTTTCAGATGTATGAGACCCACACGACTCAGCAGGGTACCCAAATCCATCCGGGCGACACCCTTAATCTCGATTATTCGGTAACACACATAGTGCCATTGCGATCCGATTTGAATCTTCAAGTGGGATTGGTAGGCTACGAACAGTGGCAACTCACGGACAAGACCGGGCCGGATGTGACTCACGTCCAGTCTTCTGCGCATTATCGGATCAACGCCCTTGGATTCGGTTCAAGTGTGATTTTGCCGCCGCGGAATGTGAGTATTGGTGTCAGGTACTTCAAGGAATTCGAAGACCGCTCCACATACCAGGGATACTCTTTTCAGATCACGGGCAGTATCAGGTTCTAGTGGATATTTTTTTCGCCAAGACTTCCAACGGTGCAGCTATGCCGCACTCACACTCCGCAAGTTCGACCGGGTTCCGCAAATCAAGTTGTATGGCAACGAACCGGGACGGGAGGTCACGTTCAGCGATGATGATTATCGGCAGTGGCTGGAAATCGCCCCGTCCCCTCTCCGTGAGGCATCGATCCTCGCGCGCGAATCGGGCATCTGCCGAAATGAAATTCTCCATCTTCGCAAGGATGCGGTCGATCTTCACGACTACGGCGATCAGGACGACATCTGGGGTTCGATCAGCGTGATTCGCGGATTAAAACGCAAGGCGCGGAAGCGAACTTTGCCAATCACTCGTGCCATGGCTGATTGTCTCCGCGAGCAAATGAAACTCTCCGAATGCGAGTACGTGTTCTCCAGTCTCCGTGATCGTAAAGAACCTCTCTCCCCGGATACGCTCGGCATCCAGCACACTCGCACCATGGAAACGGGCGAATTCCGTCCCGGCAGCGGACTGCATGCATTGCGGCACACTTTTTTGAGCGAAGCAGCGCGGGTCACTCCGAACGTTCGCGCTTTGATGAGAATCGCCGGGCATTCGCAAATCTCCACGACGATGCGTTATGTCCATCCCGAGGAGCGGGACGTCATCGCAATCTCTGCCACGCTTCAGCGCGACCGTCAGCGGCGGGATCAGGAACACGCGGCAACGCTGGTTCCAGTTCACCAGCCATCTGACCGCCTGCAAAAACCCCTGCAATGAATCGAGCGCCTCGCAAGGGGCGCTCTAACCTGTACAATTCAAACGGACGGGCCCATAGCTCAACGGTTAGAGCAGCAGACTCATAATCTGTTGGTTCCAGGTTCAAATCCTGGTGGGCCCACCAAAACCCAATAAAATCGAGGAATTCTCACTGCACGGTCCCCTTTGGGTCACAACTGGGTAACGACTGGCTGCTCACGACCTGACCCAGGGCTTGCTCGAAATCTTGCAGGCTACTGCGATCGTTAGTTCGAGCAAGGCCGAAACGACTTTCGAGTGAGTGCCCTTGCGTCGAAGCTCAGTTGTCAGGCTGTGTCGGAAATCATGTCATCCGCACAGCTGAATCCCAAGTTCCGTCGCACCAGGTTTGAGGAAACGCCGACGGGCGTTGGACGGGGCTGATGGGTGTTTCATTGCGAGACTGAAACGTCCATCGCTTTTCTGGCAGCTTAGTGAAACGATATACTGCACGATGAACTGCTCGATTGGCATTCGTGTACTCCTGCCGGGAGCAACGCAGACAATGAGATGGAGTTGCCCGCAATAAACCAAATGAGCATCTCTCAGCTCGCCCAGCATTGTTTCTCTGTAGTCTTGTGGGATTGGGACGGCGTGCTGGTAGATTCCGGTCGTAGTTTCTACGGGGCGTATGAAATGGTATTGCGGGAGGAGGGTATCCGCACCACTCCACGTGAGATTTTCTTGCGCGAAGGTGAGCCAACGCCGGTTCTCTTGCGGGCGATCTTCGATAGGCATCATGTCCGTGTGGATGACGATAAGATCAGAGACCTCGTGATCCGACGTCGGGAGTATGACATTCGGATCGGTGAGCGAAAGTTATTTCCTGCAATACCTCGGCTGCTGAGCAGATTGCGACACGTGGGCTGCCGCAATGGGTTGGTCACCGGGTCTTCGAGGAAGTCGCTGCACAGCGTGCTGCAACCGGAGGAGGCACGATGGTTCGACATCATTGTGACAGCCGACGATGTGGCGCGGGGGAAGCCGAATCCGGAGCCATTTCTACGGGCGACGCAACTCCTGCAGGCTGATCCGGCTTCCTGTGTTGTGATTGAGAATGCTCCCTTTGGCATCGAAGCAGCGCGTGCGGCGGGTTGCGCTGTCATAGGTCTCTGCACCACTCTTTCGAAGGAAGATTTGAGCGAGGCCAATTGGGTTGTGAACGATCACGATGAACTCGAGATGCTTTTATTTCAGTGCGCGCTTGCACAATGACGTGGTAGAGATGAGTCCTGTCTCGGGAGATTCGAAATGATCACAATCCGGGAGGTGGCGGGCAAAAGTGGCTTTTCCGTAACCACGGTGTCGATGGTCCTGAACAACGGCGCCGGCGTCAGCCGCATTCCCGAGCGCACGCGCAATCGGATCTGGGAAGTAGCGCGCCGGTTGGGTTATCGGCCGAATCTGCATGCGCGCTCGCTGCGCAGCAATCGCAGCCAGACGCTGGGGGTGATGGTATTTGATCTGACTGATCCTTATTGCACGCAGATCCTGCGTGGTATACAGAACCACATACGGCCATCTGGACTTTTTCCGATCGTTACCGACTTGCAGGATGACCGCTCGCAATTTCAAACCTGTCTCGACATGCTCCTGGGCCGCCGAGTGGAAGGTATCATCTCTATCGCCAACCCGCTCTATCTGGATAGCAAGCTGCTTTCAGAGTTTTCCGAGCGAAATATCCCGGCCGTGGTCATTGGGCGCGAATTGTCGAATGTCCCCGTCAGTTCGGTCGTGGTTGATAACTCTGCTGGAACCCGGCTCGCTATCCAACATCTCTATGATTTGGGCCATACCAAATTGGCGTTTATCAAGGGTCCAGATATCCTGGTTGACAGCATTCAGCGGTGGCAGGGATTGGAAGGCTTTGCCCAAGAGGCGGGTCTCGAAGTCAATCCCGACCTCATTGTGCAGATCAAGGGACGAAACTCCACGTTTCGGGAAGCGTACGAGCTCACCGAGGAACTCCTGCGCCGCCGGTCCCGTTTTACGGCTATGGTTACGTTTGATGATCTCAGCGCCTGCGCCGCGATACGGGCACTTACGAAGTCGGGACGACGAGTACCGGAAGACTGCTCGATCGTGGGGTTTGACGACATCCCGAGCGCGGCTTTTTACAATCCCCCGCTGACTACCATTGAGCAGCAACTTGAACTGCAGGGTTCGTTGGGCGCCGAAATCATCGAGGACTTGATGCGCGCGGCTGCGAATAATCTCACATTGCCACCGAAACATCGCAAAGTCATCCCCAAGCTTGTTGTACGTGACTCCACGTGTCCCGCAGGAAAATCTTGATCATGAACGCTTCGCCTACCAGTCGACGACCTCATAAAACTCGATCCAGGTGCATTCGAAGAAATGCTTTTGTTTGTTGGCGAGTTCGGTATGTTCGGGGTTTGTGTCGAAAAGCTTAAGTGCTGCTTCCGCGTCGGCCAAGCTCTCGAAGCGGCGCTGCCAGATCACGGTATTCCTGGGCCCGCGTCCTGAAATTGGGATCAAGCGCTCACCGCGCGGAAGAATACCGCGATGCTCTAGCTGCGAGAATTCTTTCTCAAGCGCCATGAATTCGTCTGTCCTGGAGTGTTGAAACTGCTGTACCAAGCGCAAGATGATGGCCATACTTCCTCCTCGTTTTGAATCACGGTTCAATCATTCCGACGTTTTTTTCGGCGTCATCGGGAACATCGAAGGAAACCAACTCCGCGCGAAAGCCGCCTGTCCGGTAAGCACCATAGGCAATGCCCAGCACCATCCATACGATGCCGGCGATTTTGGCGGGATGACTGAGGTTCATCCACAACACCAGGCAAATGGTGAAGCCCAGAATGGGTGGAAGAAAGTTGATGAGCGTTCTTTGACGTTCCCGCAGGAAATATCGCGTAAAGGACGCAGCATTGACCCCCATGAAGGCCAGCAAGGCGCCGAAATTCAGTAGCTCGGCGGCACGCTCAAAGGTCAGCACGGCAGTTCCGGCGAGCGCCAACGCGCCGACAAATATGACATTATTTTGCGGAATGCGGCGCTTCGGCTCAATTGCCCCGAAGAACGACTTGGGAAGCGCATTGCTCCGCCCCATTCCATATAACAGGCGCGCCGCTCCGAGTTGCGATCCCATGCCGGAGCCGATGGTCGCTACCAGCAATGTAATGTTGATCAGCAAGAACAACCATGCCCCCCCAGCCCGTCCTGCGACATGCACAAACGCGGTATCTACGTCCGGAAACGGTTGTGTTCCCGGCCACACGAGTTGCGCCGCGTAGACCTCAACCGAAGCAAGCACACCCGTGATCAGGCATACCAGAACAGTTGCAAGCAGAATATTCCGTCGTGGATTCTCGGCCTCTTCCGAAAGTGTAGAAATGCCATCGAACCCAATGTAAGTCAGTACGGCAAGCGAGGTGCCGCCCAAAACCGCCGATCTGCTGAAAGTTTGGGGGTCATAGAAAGGATGCGTAAAAAAGGCTACACCATCGTGGGGAGTATGGAGCACGTATCGCGCGGCGGTCGCGAGAAAAATGAGGATCACGATGCCCATGCCAGCGGCCAGGGTTTCGTTAATGCGCGCCGAGGTGCGGATGCCGAAAAGATTCAAGCCGGTAAATAGTGAAATAAAGAAGATCACGAAAATTGCGTAGGGAATCTCCGGAAAGAAGTTGAGAGCGAACTTGCTGCACAGAATCGTGCACACGATTGGATTGAGCATGTAATCCATGGCCATGCTCCAACCTGTGACGTAGCCTAACGCAGGATGAATTTCGGAGCCCACATAGGTGAACGCTGATCCCGCACTGGGGTACGCCCGCGCCATGCGTCCATAGGCCACGGCGGTGAAGAGCATCGCCACCATCGCAATCAGAACCGTCGTCACCGCGTGCCCGTGCGCACGTTGACTCATGACGCCGTAAACGGGCATGGGAGCCGTCGGCTGGATCACGATCATCCCGTACAGAATTAGGTCCCACAGGCCGAGAGCCCGGCGCAGGCTGATCGTTCCTGACGGATTGCTTGACGGTGCACTCGCCATAGGCTTCCTTAATAGAAAAGGCCGATCGTTTTTCGGCCTCTCCTTACAATTCGTTTGCAGTTCACAGTCGTGCTAGAAATAAAACTTCAGCGCAAATTGAATGAAACGCGGGTCACGGGCCGCCTGATATTGGCCCTCTTGTGGTGTACCCACTTCAATGGCTACGGGCTCAACCTGGCCCGCGGCTCCGATGGGCCCCCAGAGAGGGTTCATGTGGTTCCAGACATTGAAGAAATCTGCGCGGAATTCGATCCTCATCTGCTCTTTGATCGGGAACAGCTTGCCCACCGTTATGTCCCAGCTCTGGTAACCCGGTCCACGTACTGAATTGCGCGGTTCATTTCCGTATGTTCCCTGAACTAGATTGCTCTCAAAAGCGCAGGTGTTGAAAAACGTGCCGGCAATGCAAGGCTTGCCATTCGGATCGTCCACCACATTTGGCCGTGAACAGTTATAGCTTACGGTTCCGCCGCAATCGTTATTCGCACTGTTCACGAACGGATCCGTAACGGTGAAGTAGTTTCCTGTGGAGGCCGAGGTGATGCCGGCGATTTGCCAATTGCCGATGATCTGATTCACCACACCGCTGGCATTTCCGCCGAAGAGCTTGCCGTGACCGAACGGCAAGTCATAGGAATAGCTGATGGTGAAACGATGACGGACGTCGAAGTCGGAGTTTCCGTATTCCAGGCCGGGGAAGCGCTGATCACGAAAATCGCCGTTGCCCAACGAACCGAGACTCGCGCTGGAAGCTTCGTCCTGCGCATGTGCGTAGGTGTACGCCGCCTGGAACATGAGCCCGTGAGTTAGGCGTTTTTCCAGGCTCGCCTGCAAGGAATTGTAGTTAGAGTTGGTGTTCGCCCGGAAGGCGTCAATCGTGCCATCAACCGACGGGAACGGACGACGCGGCGCCAAGGGTTCATTGGGGTCCGTGCTGGGCACAGCTTGGTTTCCGTTGTAAAACCCATAGAGGTGAGTACCGTGAGATCCCGCGTACGACACCCCTAGAACAGTTTGGCTGGGCAGTTGATACTCCAGTCCAAGGTGCCACTGCTGCATCATCGGAGTTCGAATGTTACGGTCGATGGAATAAAGGAGTGGATTATTGGGGTCCGACAGCGAATTTGCGGGGAAGCCTTGGGCCCAGAAGTTCGCGATCATCTGGCTGGAATCGTTCTCCTTAAGGCCGATCGCGCAATTCCCTGGATCAGCTGAGTTCGCATTCGCAGGCACGGGACTCCCGCAGGGTGAGCTGAAGGACTGACTCAAAAAGTAGGGGGGATTAAAGCCGGGGCTGGGAAACGAGAAAGGTCCGCTCTCCTGCCCACCATAGAAGATCCCGTACCCTGCGCGTAGGACCAGGGGTTCTTTGAGTTTGTAGGCAAAGCCGATGCGGGGCGCGAAGGTTCGGTAATCGGGATTCACCAGACTCGGCGACCCATTTCGCATGATGGGAAGAAAAGAACTGATGGTCGGTGTTAGCTCGGCCGTTTGCCCCTTGGGAACGATGAGGGTATCGGAGCCGAAATCAAACGAGGCCATCTGATTCTTGCCATCGGTCACCGGCCGAAAGAGTTCATAGCGCAGGCCAAGATTTAGCGTGAGCCGGTCGCTGACACGGAAGTCATCCTGTCCGAAGAACGCGAAAATCTTCCGGTGATAGTCGGGAATGTGCTTGTTTACAATGTTCGCCCCGTCCGGTACCCCAAGGAGAAATGATGCAATGTCTTCGCCTCCGCTCGTTGACCCATCTCCATTGACCGGCAGCGCCGGGTTAGCAGTGAAATCCTGACCAAAGCTCAAGTCCCCACGCGGAGCTGAAATCTGACCCATCGTGAACTGCTCGAATCGGAGCTCCGTGCCAAATTTCATCGAGTGACGCCCGTGCGCCCAGATAAGATTCTCATTGAGCACATAGCTGTTCTGCTTCTCGATGGAGGGCAGAAAATCAGATGCTCCGATGCACGAGTAATTCACAAAGCACATGCTGGGCAGGCCGCCAAATCCAGGCGAGAACGGTACCCCTTTCAGCCCGAGTTGACCCGAGACGTCGGTGTTCGAAAAGGGCTGCAAACGATGAGAGTTGATGCGGTTGTACCCCAGACGAAATTCGTTGATGACTCTCGCCGAGAAAGTATGGACTTCGCTTATTGCTACACTCCGATAGGAATTGTCCTGGTTGCCGGCTGTGAATCCCCCGCCGTCGAGGTAATTCGTGAAAGGTCCGGGAGTGTGGATGGGTTGATCCTCATAGCTGAAGCGCGCAAAAAAGTCATCCCTGCTGGAGAAGCGATGATCCACGCGGACATCAAAGTTATTCTGTTCAAGACTCTTTTTGGGATCCACCAGGTAGTTATTACCGCCAATGTCGAACCCGGGCACCGGCGCGGGATACAGAGCAGCTAATTGCGCCGCAACAGGGTCGATCGAACCAGCCGGGATGATGTTTGTCGGCAGTCCGCCGGCAGTTACTCCAACAGGAACGCCGCACATTCCGTTCGGATAATTGCCGCTTGCGGCCACCGTCTGCGTGAGATGTGGGTCGAAGATTTCACCTTGGTAGGTCGGGTTGCCACTGCAATCGAGAACAGTGGATCCCGTTTGGGGATCGAGGATGGGAGTGCTTAGATCGAGAAAACTCGAAAAGTCTCCGCCCAACTGATCATGCGTAGGAATCAGCAAAAGCTGCGGTAGAGCCTGACGAATGCGTAGGCCTTCGTAATCGACAAAGAAGAATGTGCGGCTCTTGATGATCGGGCCACCGAGGGTGGCACCGAACTGGTTTTGTTGATACGGTTGCCGCCCAAAGAAATCGAAAGCATTCCGTCCATCGAGTTTATCGTTCCGGAAAAACTCGTAAGCGTTGCCATGGAATGCGTTCGTCCCTGACTTGATGACAGCATTCATGATGGCCCCGTTGCCTCGGCCGAATTCGGCGCTGTAGGAATTCGTTTGCACTTTGAATTCGCCGATCGCATCGACCGAGGGTTGAATCACGTACGCACTGCCGTTCAACACATCCCCCAGGTTAGCGTTGTTGTCGATTCCATCGAGCAGGTAATTGTTCTGCAGGGCCCGCGCGCCGTTGGAGCTGAATCCAAAGCTGGTCTCGGTTCTCGATCCGGGTTCGGCGGGCGCAACGCCGGCCGCCAGTTGCGCCAGCTGGGCGAAGTTGCGGCCGTTGAGCGGCAGGGTCGTAGCTTGCTTGCCGCTCACCACTTGGCCCAGTTCCGAAGTCTCGGTCTCCAGCTGGGGGCCTTCCGACGTAACCGTAATCGTCTCGGTAATCTGGCCTACACGCAGAACAAAGTTCACTTCAGGCCGGGCCTGTACGTTGACCTCGATGGGGCCGACGACCTGTTTGGGAAATCCCGATTTTTCGACGCTTACGTAATACCGCCCGACGCGGAGCGGATTGGCAGAATATTCTCCGCTTATGTTGGT
The DNA here is from genome assembly GCA_035577905.1 of Binatia bacterium. Taxonomy (GTDB): domain Bacteria; phylum Acidobacteriota; class Terriglobia; order Terriglobales; family Acidobacteriaceae; genus Sulfotelmatobacter. Next base: position 456,231 of record DATKAP010000109.1, on the reverse strand, counting down.
CGTGGTTTCGAGGGTCGTGCCACGATCGGCATCGGCGATGGTCAGTTTGGCGCCCACAACGACTGCACCCGAAGGATCCCGCACCGTGCCGACAATACTCCCCATATCTTTTTGAGCCCAGGCCATTCCGGCACTCAAAATCACGATAAGTGTTGTGACAAAAAGATCTTGAAGACGGTTCATGAATGACCTCCAGCTATGAACAACATGACGGGCAAACTGACATTCGGGGCTTAAGTTTTGCCGCGAGCTACTGCCGCGCGGCTTCAAGCAGCAGGTGCTCGCTAAAGGAAACCTCCATACGAGGAGTGGCTGCGTCCACAATTCCTAATGGCTTGTTCTGTTCGTAATCACTTACCGCGTAACGCCCCGCTTTCAGGCCGCGAAGTTCGATTTCTCCCGACCAACTTTTTTGGTTTTCCGGAGCGTAAAAAGCGTAGTACATGCGTCCGTCCTTCGCAATCGCATAGGCCTCTGGAGTGTCGTATCCATAAATATAAAGATCAAGGAATTCTCCCTTGGAAAGCATCTTGGTGTTGTAAATATCGATCCACTTTTTCCAGTGCTGTTCTTTGTCGCGAGTGAGCTCAACCATCTTGAATTTCGGACCATAGTCGGGCCACGTGAATTTGGTGCCGACGACTGCGCCCACGCCGACCTCGGAAGCGAAGTCTCGTCCTTTGTCGATTTCCTGCAGCGTGTTGCTCATCTCCATTTCAGTGAGTTCGACATGATCACCGTAGACGGGAGCTTCGGGGCCAAGAAGTGCTTTGTACATCTTGGTTCGAAGACGTACCTGGCGCGCACCCACGGGATCGGCCGTTACTGGCTGATCGATATAGGGCAGCCAGGCGAGGCTGGGCGGGGTTCCGCAAGGGCACGCCTGGGTAACACTTTCGGGCTTCAGGGCACGCGTGGTGTCGAGGATGATCTTGTATACGCTTCCCACCGCAGCAATGGAATCGTTTGGCGACTGGTGGTGATGCTTCGGGTTGTAGCAGGCCGGAACGGTATAGGAAAAATCGAGCTTGTGACCATCAAAGTCCCAATCCCGGATGAAGCGCTCCGTCAGCTGCTTGTAGTATTGCTGCACTTCCGGCACTGCGGGACAGAGCGCACCCAGGTCTGCGGTAGCGCGCGCCGGTTTGCCGTCCTTGCCGAGTATCAGCCAGTCGGGATGCTCTCTTACCACATTCGACAATTGATACGGGCGATGATTCAGAATGTCCTTGCCTCGGCCGTCTTCGGCAACTAGAGGAATCCACCAAAGCGTGATCCTAATCCCTTCATCGTGGAATGCCTTCACAACCTTCTGCAGCGAATCGTCCGGAAAAGTGTCTTTGCGCGGCTCCCAGTCCCCTCGTGCGCGGAACCAGCCCGCATCCAAGGTGGCCCACTTCAAGCCGAGTTCCTTCAACTTGGGGACAGTGCCTAACATTTGCTTGGGAGTGAAATCCATCTCGTAACCCCAGCCACACCAGTTCGCCTGGTAGTCTGCCTCGGTGGGGTGCGCCAGGCTCATTCCGCGCTCTTGCAGGATCTTCGAATAAGTGCTCAACGCTTGATAAAAATCACCGTGAAAAACAGTAAGAAAAGTGAGTGGCGATGTATAGACTTCTCCCGGGTGTAGCGTCACCGGGCCGTCCAGCGAAATAGCAGCACTCACGTCCCCAGCCGGCTGAGTTTTCACGGGCATGGTCAGCTTTAGCGGCACGGTCTCGGCATGGCCAATAGCTTCGCCCACTGCGCCAGTCCAGAACGCGACGACCGGAATGCCGCCCCCGGTCCCGTTTTCATCGTTATGCAGCATGGTCTGCATTGGATTGTCGCGTGTATATTTCGCATTCAGGGCGACTACGTCGTCTTTGCCCCAAGCCTCACTGGACCCGTGGAACGACCACATAGAGTAAGGAGCAGCATTGCGGTTCGACAGAGATGCGTTGAATGAATGACGTTGTGTAACGATCTTGTCGATGGAAATGTCATGCTGCCCCGAACTCTTGAAGGAAATACTGCTCAGCAAGACCGACGGGAACTCGTCGTAGATCTCCAGAATTGCAGTGCTCCGCATATCTGGAGCCGAAGCGCTCTTCCCGGAAATCTCAATCTGCTTGCCGGTTGATCCCAATCGGCCAGAAGCCGGGTTGACCTTTGCATGATTCACATCAAAAGAGAAGTCGGCGATCTCCTTGCCGGCTGCGGTGATCGAGTTCCCCCCGGGGCTAATTCGTGGATCATCCAACGTGACGGATTCGCCCCCCCGCAACAGGCTCGCTTGCAGAGATCCGTTTGGATTAAAACGAAATTCCGCAGTGGAAGTTCGTATGACAAGAGACTCGGTGGACGTGATCTGAATTTGGGATACGAGATTGGCGTTTGACTCCGGGATCTTGCGAGTGCAGGCAATTACAGCTAAGAGAAAGAGCAGAACTGCCGATAGACGTACGCTAGAGCATCTGGGAACAGGAGTCCGAGAGAGAAAGAGAACCAAAGCACCCCCTCTTGTTGGGAAACGATGCAGGTGTAACGTTTCACCTAGCCGTCCTTGATATACCCCTTTATCTGGCACTGTCAAGGCAAAAAGTTTGTCGGTTCCGGGCTCCCCTGCTCGACCTGAAGGCGAGACCCCACCACGCAAAAAAGAAAACCACGACCTTTAGGAATTCGCCTTGATGACTTCCATTTCGGTAAACAGTTGCTGGATTTGCGGGGCTATGGGAATTGTGAATTGTTCTGTGAATTGCAGAAGAGTATCGAGTGAAGCAGTGGGATGGATCGTGTGCGGCGACGTGACCTTATAGCTCGCCAAGAGAACGCCCAAGTCGACTGCATTTTCCAGCCGAGGTTCCTTCTGAATCTGCCCGTGCGTGCTGCGCAAGGTAATTCCCGCCGCCAATGCAGCCAGAATTCCCCCCAGCAGGCAATCTCCAGCACCGGCGGTTGAGGCAACTTCTACCAAGGGGGCAGGAGAGTAACTCCACCCCGAGCGGTCGATGCAATAGGCGCCGTCTTTGCCGGCACTCATGACCACGCTCAACTGCGGATGGCTGGAAGTCAGCAGGTATCCCAGTCGGTCGACAATACTCTCTGGATTGCTTCCCGTGTGTGGTTCACCCACAAATTCTGCCGCCTCTTCCTCATTCAGCGCGACGAGGTCCAAATCATCAAACATCCCGAGTCGCTTTGCCGCCGCGATTTCGCCGAGAACAAACGAGGCTACACAGAATGCCCCGGCCTCTTTTGCCAGATGTAGGAAATGTCTGCGTGACACGACTGGGACTTCCGGCACAAGCACCGCAACAGTCTTTGCACCGGTGGAATCCAAGGAGCTCCAGGCCTGGTCGATGTCTTCTTCTGAAAATTCACCGGCCGCCGAATTGGAAGTCGTGATGTTGCCGCCGTTTCCATCGGGATATTGGAAACAAACGCTGAACAAAGTTGGTTTCCCGGCGGCTACTTTCACAAAGCGCGTGTCGATACCGGCACTGCGCATTTCATTTAAAACGAAAGCACCGGCAGCGTCACCGCCGACCTTACCCAACGGCAAAACCGAGAATGGTCCTTGCTCGGCACCCAGAAGCTTTGCCACGTAGTGAGAAACGATGTGCATTTTGCAGTAGTCACGCACGTCTAGCAGACTCCCCAGCCTGCTTTCATTGCGGCCCAGCGTGTGGTTGCCCTCAAGGGCGAAGAACATTCCCGTCCCGAGTCCACCGACCCCAACCAATTGCCGAAAGAGCGAGTACTCGTCAATTCGTAGAACGCGCATGCGTCTCCTAGAGAAGGTCCCAGTCCGGGTTCTCACTAATTGGGTGAGTGGCGGTTTCTTCCGTCGCCGTGATTAATGCGTCCGGATGTCCCTGCAACAAGGTCATGGGATACTCGGGCGTAGGGTCGGCGAACAATGCTACCCGCAAGGCAGTTTGCTTCCAGGCGCCCGTATCGCTGTACACCCGTACTTTCTTCGCGGAGAGGCATTCGCGTAACCCCAGGGTGATCGACATCGGCGGGACAAATTGATACGCTGCGCCAAACGAACGCTGCGCCAATGCCAGAATCGTGTCGACGTTGTTTTCCTGCACCCGGATGGTGGAAGCTGCCAATTCCTCCAATGAAATTGTGCTATAGGGATGACGACGTGCCTGGTTGTAGGCCACGTGCCCATCCTGTCCCCAACCTCCAAGCGTGATGTCAATCGGCGCCGCATCGATTGCAGCTTTTACCTGATCGACAGTTGTGGGCAGCAACCAGAATCGCTGATCTTGCGGCACGGCCAGGCTCGGAAGGATCCCTCCATAGAAGTGCTGCTCCATGAAGGTGCGAAAATTGTAAGGGTGGTTTCTGGGCAAAGGCCGTGCTTGCCAATCGAGACATTCATCCATGTGAAAGACGAAGAGTCGACGAAGTGAAACGGCGCGCTGGTTCACGAGCTCCGTGAAGGGTTCGTACCAGCATTTCGGCCCACAAGGAATGATGGCGCGCGTGGAACGAGCTTCTCGATTGTTTGCTTCGATGAGCGAAATCAATTCCTGGGCCATCAGCTGTCCCATGGCCGCTGAATCCCGCACTAGCCGGAAGTGCACTTTCCGTTTGGGATGATCGGCCAACCCCTTGGCAGGGACCTTGCACCATTCATATAAATCACGTTTACGAACATCAGTCATGACGGCACCTGTCTCCGAGTTATTGCCAATTGTGCATGTTCGCTTAGCTGACCCTTGCAATCATCTCAGGCCGCGCAAAAAAAGAAAGGCGCGTTGACATCCGCGGCCAAGACGATTACATTTCCAGCCAGTGTATCGTTTCACCAAGGATAGCTGTGAGTCAACCAGGGAAGAACGTACGCCTACGCCGCATTCTTCCGCGCAACCGCGGAAGCTTGGTCATCGCCTTTGATCATCCGCTTGTTCACGGCCCGATCCCAGGAACCGCCAATCCGGCGTCGCAGATAGCCCAATTCATCGAGGGCAACGCTGACGCGATCTTGCTCAACCTCGGCAGCTTTCGCTACGTGGCAGACGCGGTGAAAGATGATTCGCCTCTGCCTGCTCTAATCGCTCGTCTCGACTGGACCACGGCGCTCGGCACAGCACCTATCAATCCCGCCTCCGAATTTCGCAGTTGCCTGATTGGACATCCTGAAGATGCGGTTCGGTTGGGAGCCGATGCGGTTATCACCTTTCTGGTGCTGGGCAGCGGAGATACCAGTTTCGAGCGGGAGGAAATTCGGCGGGTAGGTGCGGTCGCACGGGAATGTGAGCAACTCGGTATTCCTCTCATTGTCGAATCGCTGGCTCGGGGAAAAAATCTCCGTAACCCCAACGCTCCCGAGTGGCTGAAACTGCATTCGCGCGTGGCTGCCGAGTTGGGTGCTGATGTAATCAAGACCGAATACTCCGGTGATACAGAAACTATGCGAACGGTAATCGATGCCTGCCCAATCCCGATTCTCGTCCTGGGAGGCACGCGCTCCGGCTCCGACGAACAAATACTGCAGGTCACACAAGGGATCGTGGACTCCGGGGCCGCGGGCGTGTTTTTCGGGCGAAACGTGTTCCAGGCCGAAAACATACCGGCACTGATGCAACGCTTGCACGCGGTGATGCGTGGCAAGCAGCGGCCGCCAAGGTGAGTGATGAGCCTGCTTGCGATTGACATGGGATCCAGCAGTTGTAAAGCAATCGCCTATGCGCTCGACGGCCAAGTTCTCGCCGAAACTTCCCATCCCTACATATCCAGCACTCCTATGCCATCAAGGAGTGAATTGTCGGCAAATGTGTTTTGGCAGGCCTTTCGCCAGGTAACCAGCAAGCTTTCCCGCGATACAGCGAGCGATGCGATTGAGGCCATTGGTATCAGTTCCCATGGCGAGACATTCGTGGCGGTTGACGAGCGAAATCAGCCGATCTCACCGGCGATCCTGAATATGGATGATCGGGCGGTGACACATGCTGACCGGCTGAAGCAGATCTTCGATCCTAAGCGCATTTTCGATATCACCGGGCTAACGATTCACCTGATGTATCCGCTGCCCAAGATTCTGTGGATGCGAGAACATCAGCCCGACGTTTTCTCGAGCACGCGACGATTCCTGCCGGTCACCAGCTACTTACTGGCACAGCTCGGAGTTCAGCCTTGCGTGGATTATTCGCTGGCCTCCCGCTTTCTCGCTTTCGATGTACGCCGCAAGGAGTGGTCTGGAGAAATACTCGACGCATGCGAGTTGGATCACGATCTCTTTCCGACGGCAGTTCCAACCGGCACGGTAGCGGGCCAGTTGGTACCGGGGATAGCCCAGGATCTCGGTGTGCCTGTGGGAACTCCCGTTGTAGTCGGCGGCCACGATCAGCCCTGCGCAGCCTTGGGCATGGGTGCCATCGAGCCAGGTCGCGTTTCCGCCTCCCTTGGGACGTATGAATGCCTATTGGCGCCATCAAAAGAGCCTGCCATCAATGAAGACGCGTATGCGGCCAATCTGAATACTTACTGCCATGTAGTGCCGGACCGTTATGTGACGCTGGCCTACTTTCCCGCAGGCATCATGCTGGAGTGGTTCTTAGGCTTGATTAGAGATGAGCGTCACGCGCCAGACACAATCGATCGCGTCTGCTCCGCATGGGAGAGTCGCGCTCCCGCCGGACCGGGCGGACTTTTGATTGCTCCTCACCTACTGGGCACGTGTAATCCCGACTTTGATCCCAGAGCCAGTGGAGTGATTGCAGGATTGCGACCGGCAACGACCGCGTCGGATATCTACAAAGGGATTCTGGAAGGGATTGCCTGTGAGTTTGCCGCGATGGCCAGGCTTTTGCAGCGTGTCGCAGGAAACTTCAGCGATGTGTACGTCACCGGAGGCGGATGTCGATCCAAGCTCGGCATGAGATTGCGCGCTGCCTTAAGTGGTTGTCGTCTCCATCGCACGTCAAGCTCCGATGCGGTCTGTCTCGGCACTGCGATTCTCGCGGGATTGGGGGCTGGGAAGTACAAGAGCATTTCTCAAACAGTCGAGCGGTTGGTGAAGGTGATCGATACCGATGAGCCGGACTCGAACCTCGCCACCACCTATCGCGATTTCACGAAGCGGTACCAAAACCTCTATAGAAGTCTCGCGGGACTGCGCGCACCGTCGTGAAAGAAACGATTTCCAGGGGGACTTATGATCGAACCAACGATTGGATTCATTGTCTACGGTGTTCACAAGGATGGACTGAAAGACCCGGCCGGTGTGCCTTTCATCGACGATGCCCTGGTCGAACGAGCCCAACAAGCGTTGATAGCCGCCGGCGTGAAAGTCGTCCGGCATGAGACGGTGATCGCCTCGAAAGCGGAGGCCATTGCGGTGCTGCGACGGATGAAGAATGATCCACAGATCGATGCTGTGGTGCTGTTTTCAGGCACGTGGGTGTGGGCTGCTCATCTTGTCGGAGCGATTCGTGACTATGCGGCCGCGGGCAAGGGAATTCTTTTGTGGACTCATCCCGGTTCGCAGGGTTGGCGCCCTGTGGGCGGCCTGGTCATGCACGGTGGACTGCTCGAAATTGGTGTGCCCCACAAATTCGTCTACGGGGCCGCCGATGACGGGGATACCGTTGCAAAAATCGCGAGCTACGCACGTGCCGCCCACATGAAGAACTGGCTGAATCTCTCCACTATCGGGGCTTTTGGAGGACGAGGGATGGGCCAAACTTGCGGAGTCGCCGACCCCTCCCAGTGGATGCGCATGTTCGGCATTGATATCGATTCGCGCGACACAACTGCCGTGATTCGGTCTGCCGATCAAATCACCAGTAAAGAAATCGACGCGCTCACTCCGCGTCTAGAGAAATTGTTCGGAAAACCTCCCGACAAGTCTGTGGTCAACGAGCGCTCGATTCGTCTCTATCTCGGCCTGAAAAAAATTGTCGAGCAGGAGAAATTCGATTTCTATACCATCCAATCCTTTCCCGGGCTTGGCGATCATTATTCTGCCACCTGCTTTGCGCAAAGCATGATGCTGGATGATGGCTACGGCACTTCGACGCTAGGTGATTTCAATACTGCTCTTACGGTCCTGCTTTTGACGAAACTGAGCAAGGAACGCGTTTACTATGGCGACCTTCAACACGTGGATGTGCAAAGGAAAGAAATCAAGATCATTGGAGATGGCGCCTGCCCGCCGTCTCTGGCCGGGAAGTTGGGTCCGGCCGGCTTTGCCGAGCATGGCATTCCGACGGAAGGAGAAGCTGGCGGATTATCGGTGAGGTTGATCTGCAAAGTCGGCGAGGGCGCATTGGCACGTCTCGGACGCGTAAACGGTGAATTCCGGATGGTCATTACCCGAGCCACCGTCTTCGAACCACCCGTCAGTGAAATCAATCGAAGGCTCGACGAGTGCGGAATACCTTTCTGGCCGCATGGCTTCATCACCGCACACTGCGACATGGAACAGCTTCTGCAAAACTGGACGAACGAGTACGCATGTTTGGGATACGGCTCTCACCTTTATCAGGCACTCGCCGATTTCTGCGAAATAACAGGAATCCGGCCAATTCTTTTATAGTCCGAAAGGAGATGGACTTATGCGATCGGGCTGCCCGTTCTGCATCCTGCTCGTTTTAGTGTCTGCGGGCATCTTGCTCGCCTCGTTCCATGTCTCGGCAGCTGAACCACAGGCCGCCGAGGAGCAAGCGCTCAAATCACTGGCGGCTCTTCAGCCGATCGATGCGCACGTTCATGTATTCAAGACAGATCCGGCGTTTCAGGCCATGCTGGAGAAACTTAATCTGAAGCTGATCAACATCCTGGTCATGGATGACACACTGTCCTACCGCAGAGAGCTTCAGCCGCAGATTGACGACGCTTGGAAGCTGATCCGATCAAGCGAGGGGCACGTTAAGCTGTGCACAACGTTCAATCCTTACAAGTTCAACGATCAGACATTCCCGAAGGAAGCCATCCGGCAAATTGAGCGGGATTTCAAGAACGGTGCAATTGCGGTCAAGATCTGGAAAAACATGGGAATGGAGATCAAAGACGCCAAAGGCAATTACATCATGCCCGATGATGCAAAGTTTACGCCTATCTATGCGACCATCCAGAAGCATGGAAAGACTTTGATGTCGCACATAGCAGAGCCGAATGTGGCTTGGGGTCCACCCGATCCAAGCGACCCGGTCTGGTCCTATTACAAAGAGCATCCAGAGTGGCTGGTCGGAGGCAAGAAAGGATTTCCCGCGAAGAACATACTCCTGGAAGCGCGCGATCACATTCTCCAGCAGAATCCAGACCTGCGCATGGTAGGCGTTCATTTGGGGAGCATGGAAAAGGATTTGGATGGCATCGCCAGCCGCCTGGATCGCTATCCGAATTTTGCTATCGATACGGCCGCGCGCATGGAGTACCTGATGCTCACGCCGCCGGACAAGGTGAAAGCGTTCCTGCTCAAATATCAGGACCGCGTGCTCTACGGCACGGATCTGGACATGACGGCCGACGCAAATGTTGGAGAAACCGTCAAATCGTGGCGGGAAGTTTATGCTCGCGACTGGCGCTACTTTGCGACGAACGAGACCCTCGACCTCAATGGCGTGAAAATAGAAGGTTTGAAACTACCGGGCCCGGTACTGCAAAAGATCTATCGCTCGAACGCCCTGCACTGGATTCCCGATGTCGGGCAAGGCCAGCGCAGGTGATCTGCCCGGAGTAGGCCCCAGAATTCTGACTCCGTCAGTGCGCTGTTGGTGAAGAAACATTCCTCACTCAGCCCATCGATTTCTTTGCTAGCCTTCTATGGAGTGACAAATTTAACAAGTTATAAGACAATGAGGCGCGCGGCCCAGTTTCGGCCGGCGAAGTGGAACTGCCATTCATCTTCCGTCGTGTATTGCCTTTCGTGTCTGTACTTATTCATCGGTTTAGTGCTAGCTCATCCTCAGGTATCCTCTCCAACTGCCTCTCCCCAAGAGATGTTTGCGGAGGCGGATGCGGCTTACAAAAGTGGGGATCTTCAGAAAGCCGTTCGCCTTTATGAAAAATTATTGCAGCAGCACCCTGATTTGACTGCGGCCAGGGTGAATTTGGCGGTTTCGCTTGCACATCTGGGACGCTATGACGAGGCCGTAGCGCAATACCAAACAGCGTTGAAGAGAGATCCGGAGAATCCAGGTATTCTTCTCAATCTCGCTCTGGCCCACTATAAACAAGCCAAATTCGCAGAAGCGGCTGGAGATTTGGAACACCTACGCTGCAAACACCCGGAAAACCGTCAATCACTGTATTTGTTGGCTGACTGTTACCTGCGACTGGGTAGGAACCGAGACGCCATTTTGCTACTCCAGCCGATCTACGATGCAGGACCCGATGACCGCACCGTGGATTTCGCGTTGGGTATGGCACTCCTGCGGGATGGACAGGTGCAAAAAGCGGAAACGATTGTTGACCGGGCGCTGAAGACCGGCTCGCCCGGCGAAATGAATCTGCTTTTAGGAGCGGCCCAGCTTGCCGCCGGCGATGCCAAGACCGCCGTTTCAACACTCCACAAAGCGGCCGAAGAGAATGGCGATTTACCTGGCGTCTGGTCATTGTATGGCAAAGCTCTGATCGACACTGGCGATGGTGAGGCCGCAAAGCCTGCACTCGAGAGAGCTTTAACAGCCGATCCCAACGATTACGATGCCAATCTCTTTCTTGGTGGCTTGCTGCGTCACGATGGCGACATTACAGGCGCCGAGCCTTATCTGAAGAAAGCTTTGGAGTTGCGGCCAACATCCATCGAGGCACGGTTTCAGATTGGAATGCTGAGCCTAGCTGACAGGAAATTGCAGGAGGCGCTCCGCACTTTCGAGAAGATTGAACAGGAATCGCCCGACTTCCAGGAGGTGCACGCGCAGCTTGCAATCGTCTATGCACGACTTAAGCGGCCGGAGGACAGCAAGCGGGAGCGTGACATCGTTTTGCAGTTGAACGAGAAGGCTCGCGCGGAGAAGAGGGAGCAGTAAAGATGCCATAACTCACGACAGTTCCCACAGTGTGTCGCACTTGCCTGATTGACTTTCCCTTCAAAGGGTCGGGAGATAAGTCATCCGGGACATCTCCACGAACTCTCCCTCTACTTCGGTTCTTTTACATGCAAAATTTGATCGGCACTTATGCTCTTCAGAACTTGAGTCGTGCCCGATGGCCAGCGAATTTCGACTTCGTCTGCGGCTTTTGCATCCACCAGGCCGAAGTGGACTGGGCCGGCGCTAGAAGAAGCATAGCCGGAAACAGTTGACACGAAGGCATACTGAGTTTTGCCAGCAGCGGTTAGTTTTATGCGAGCGCCTATGCCATCGCGATTACTCTTCGTGCCTTGCAGCTTAATTTCCAGCCAATGATTTTGATTTGGGCTGTCGTTCATCCAAATTTCCGCGGGCGAACTCAACGCGGTGACTACCACATCCAGCTTCCCGTCGTGATTGAAATCTCCAAAGGCTGAGCCCCGATGCCGCTTTAACGGCTGGGCTCCAAAACCTGCTTCCTCCGTGAGCGCGACGAATTTCGTTCCGTCCAAGTTTCGAAAAACTGTATTCGGCTGGTCGACTTGCAGGCGATCGGCCATGTCGGGGGATTGAACATGCCCCCGAGAAACGAAGATGTCTTTCCACCCATCATTATCGAAGTCGGCGATGTTGGGGCTGTACCCCGCCATAGGATTGCTCAGCTTGGTCATGCCGCTGCGGGATGTGATCTCTGTAAATCCGCCCTTGCCGTTGTTCAGGTAGACGGGAAAAGTTTCGTTGTCGAGGGCGACCAAGACAATGTCGGGATAGCCGTCGTTATTCAGATCGTCGAAAGACACTCCCATGCCGGAGATCAGATTACCGTGCTCAGGCAATGCCACTCCCGCTTCAAATGCCTGTTCTTCAAAGTGAGACTTCCCCTTATTGTGAAACAGGAAATTAAACAGCTTATCGTTGGCGACAAAAATGTCGACAAGGCCGTCCCCGTCGTAGTCGGCTACGCCTACGCCCATGCCCTTACCCAGTGACGCGCGAATGCCGGATTGCTCGGAGATGTCCACGAAGGTGCCATCACCTTTATTTAAGAAGAGCTGGCTGGGAGTCTCTTTATAAAACTTGGGGTGGCAGTATTCGGGTTTGCCGTTGAGTTTACAGTCTGGTTCGTGCGCGCCGTCCCAGCGCATATAGTTCACAATGAAGAGATCGAGCAGGCCGTCGTTGTTAATGTCAAGCCATGCGCCGCCAACGGACCATAGCGGACCGTACTTGGGGTCGGCGCGATTGAGGCCGGCTTTCTGCGTGATATCCGTAAAAGTTCCGTCACCGTTGTTGTGGTAGAGGGTGTTGCGGTAAACACCGCCCACGAAGATGTCCTCGAAGCCATCGTTGTCGAAGTCGCCGATGGCGACACCCGAGTCATAGCCGGTACCTGCGAGTCCAGCTTTCTCGGTTACGTCGGTGAAGGTTCCATCACCATTGTTATGGAACAAGCGATCCCAGAACTTCGGAGCGGTCTTTTTCAGTGTGCCGATGTCTGCGCCGTTGACGAAGAAAATGTCCAAATTTCCGTCGTTGTCGTAATCAAACACGGCGACGCCTCCAGCCATAGTCTCGGGGGAATGGCGTTGTGGGGACTCGCTGCTATCAAGCGAAAACGCAATGGGCTGGAAAGTGAAGTCAATCGGAGCCTTTGGTAGTTGGGCGGCGTGGACGCCCACATGGGGCTTGGTTAACAGGGCTCCCGCACAAAAGAAGAGCAGAAGGATACAAAGCAAGATCGTCGCACGAGCCTTCACTTCGGGTTACTCCTGCTTTGCATCCGTAAAATTGTTCTGCTGTTGGAGTCTTTCAAGCTCCTGTTTCTCTCGCTTGGCATCTTCAGTTCGACCGATCGCCGTATAGGCGCGGGCCAGGTCCCATCGGATACGCGTGTTTTCCGGAGCTCGCTCCCTGGCAGTTTCCAATTCCTTGATTCCCTCGGCGGTATCGCCTTTTGCCAGAAGCGCCTCGCCTAGCGTGATATTGACAGAGAAATTCTTTGGCTCCAACTTTTCGGCCTCTCGGGCCGATTTCAATGCATCCTCGTATTGTCCTGATTTTGTGTACTGTTCGGCGAGGCGATTTCGTGCCGGAACATGCGACGCCGAGATTTCGAGTTCACGCTTCATCTCCGCGATGCCTTCTTCCGGCCGAGTATTCATCAGAAAAGAGCCCACCAGAAAATGGACTCCCGGTTCCTTGGGAAAGGAATCTCTCATCGTTGTAAACGATTTGAGAGCGTCATCGACGCGGCCTTGCTGGGCGGCGCAAACACCCTTGCCGGCTAGGCGAACCAGTTCATTTCGGTCCTGCGGAATTTCGGACGGGAGAAGCGGCATCCGCAATCCGGCGAGGCCATCGGCTTCGATGATGACGTCGTCGCATTGCTTCGTATTCACGATGGCGCCGAGCATGCCTATGCTGTCGTCATACTGCTCAAGTCGACTCAGCAGAATACTCACGGAATAAAAGACGGATTGCTTCAGATCCTCGTCGTCGCCCATGCCTGTGGCCATCGCCCTCCGGAGGTGGTCGAGAGCGCGAGCATATTCGCGGACCTGGAATTCGCTGAGCCCGAGGAACGCCCAAGCGGCGCCTGTTTCAGGACGCAGGGCAACGAAAGTGCGCAAGGCATCGCGGGCTGGGAAGAATTGGTTCTTTGCGTAGAGAAGTAGACCCAGATACCACAGGCATTCCGCCGACTCGGGTCTGAGGGCAAGAGCTTGGCGATAGAGTTGGATCGCGTCGTCGTCTCGACTCCGTTCGCGAGCGCGATCGGCCGCGGCGGACAGTTGTTGGAAGCTTTGGGGAGTTGTCGCGTGGCCTGCTTCGCTGGTCGCGAGCATCGTCAGAACGAGGAACGCCATTTTCACCAACAAGGACATGCGGCGGCACAGCGTTTTGCGCTGCTGCGGCAGTCCGATCATCGCTGCTCCGGTTCGGTAGCTAGTTTTAGCTTTTCTTGCGGCGTGGTCGGAACGTCTTCTTTCTTCTTTAGCGAAATCGCGAGGGCGGCTTCAGCTTTGGCTTCTTGTACGCGACCCAGCTTGCCGTAGGCGATCGCGAGATGGCTGCGAACATTCGAACTGGTGGGTGCCAGGCGCTTCGCAGTTTCCAGTTCCGCTGCAGCCGGTTCCGGTTGGTCTTTCGCCAGCCAGACACGTCCCATGATGTGGTGCGCCTCGGCATTTTGAGGATCCACTTGTATGGCTCTTTTGGCTAGCGTTGAGGCTTCTTCCAGGTTGTCGTCGCCGAGATCGATGGCAGCAAGCTCCAGCATCGCAGGAACATGATCGGGTGAAATTCCCAGTTCTTTCCGAAATTCACGCTCGGCCTCGGCGCTATTTTTCTTCTCGAAATTGAACAGGGTACCGCGGAAAAAGTGAACTTCGGGCTGGGTGTCATAGTGCACCAGGAGGCGATCGGCGTATTCGTCTGCGCGCGCATAGTCGGGCGGAAAGTGTTCGGCATAGGCCGCAGCCTGACCTGCAAGCCAGACCATCTCTCGGCGCTCCGGAGGACAGTCTTCTGGCAGATTGCGCATGCGGAGAGATGCGAGTCCCATTGCTTCGGTGAGTGCTGGGGTATTTCCCATTTTGACGACTTCCGGGGTGAGCAGATAGAGAGCCTCGACGAATTTGCCTTCGCGTGTGAGCAATAGCGCAAAATGAAACACCGCGACATCGATCGTTTCGCGGGTGCCGGGCCATCCAGAGCTGGCCCATGCGCGGAAATGCCTCAAGGATTGATCGAGGTCACGCGTTTCGTATTCGCAGAGCGCGAGAAACGCATACGCAGGCCCGCGTTTGGGAGTGAGGGGAAGGAAACGACGAAATGCGGCTGCGGCATCGCTGAAGCGATCCTGGTCGTAAAATAAAGTCCCGAGCGACCACCAGCCTTCCGCCCAACCTGGGTGCAGTTTCAGACCAGCGCGGAAGAGACGAATCGCATCATTGCTGCGGTCCTGCGCGACAGCTCTTGCCGCTTGCTCTGAGATCTCTTCAAACGTGATGGGTTCTTTGGCAAAGGCGGGAATAACCAATAGCAGAAACAACACAAACGAGGGAAGCACCGCCATAACTGAGAAATATACACGGGATGGCCTTTGCAGAACCATCCCGTGCGTGTGTGCCGATATAACTGTTTTTTCTAGAACGTGTACCTTACTCCCAACTCGAGCACCCGATGTCCCATGTGGTAGTTGGTGTAGCCAATAGCAGTGCACTGGGGACCGGGGCACGTGTGTTGAGTATCCGTGGCGTTTGTGGGGCGGCCGCTGCTGTCGAAACCAGAGATCTTTGCATTGCCGTCAGCACTGGTGAACGAGGACAGCGAGTGGTTGAAAGGATTGAACATCGCAAACCGGAATTGCACCTCGTGACGATCCTCAATCCTGAAAGTCTTGGCTAGCGTCAGGTCCGTATTCCAGTACATCGGACCGGCCAGATAAGGCGTGCGACCGGAAGCCGGATGGCTTGCGGTGGGGACGGTGATGCAATTCGGGTTGATGTAACGACCGCTGGTCAGGCCCTTTGCCGGATTACAGGTGTAAGCCGGGTACGCGGGAAGATCCGGCGTGCCGAACAATTGCATGGCAAGAGTCGCGGAGTTGTTCAACCCAAACTGACTATTGCTGTTGGCGGTAATCTGCGAACCAGTCTCGACAATCGTGATCCCCGAGATCTGCCAACCATTGGCCGCACCCCGGAGCAGCGCATTGCCGGAGTGAATCTTGGGTATATCGATCACGTACGAGGCACTGAAGGCATGGGCCCGGTCGAAGGGCAGGATGCCATACAGCGCATCCCGTCCATAATCATCATAGGCGCCAATTGGCGTGACGCTCTGGCCGTTATCCCCAATCGCCTTTCCAAAGGTGTAGTTGCCTTGCAGAGTGAGTATTCCCACACTCCGCCGGATGCTCGCCTGGAACGAATCATACTGTGCCTTGCCCCAAGTCACCGATTCATTGATGGTCTGATAGGCAAGATAAGGCCGGTAGTGATTCTCGCAAGCGGTGGCCGTGCGATTGTCGGTACCGCCTGCCGTGCAGTCGGCCGGGTGTTCCGACATGGCATTAGTCATCGCACCGACCGGAATCGAGTTGATGTTGGGCTGTCCTTGCTGATAGTTGGTGTTGTTACCAACGTAGGAAAGCTCCAAATTGAATTTGCTCGGCAGTTGCTGATTGATGGTCAGGCTGTAGCTGGTGACCAGAGGCTGCTCGTCATTTCGTGGGAAGACAGCGCTGAAGCTCGTGCCGTTCAGCACAGGGTGGCCAAGCACCGGAGTGTACGCGTGGCTGTCCACGTCCTCCCAGGTAGGACAAAGCGGATCATTGTTGCCGCAGCTCCAACTCACGGCGCCGAGCGCGGTTTGCGCGGGCGCGGTGTAGTTGTTGCTCTGGACAGAGTCATAAGCGCGATACTTTCCCCATCCACCGCGGACAATAGTCTTCCCAGTACCGAAGACATCGATCGCCGCGCCAACACGAGGCGAGTAGTAGAACATCCTGCTGTCCGCGCCTGACAACGGAACGCCCGAGTTGGTGGCGTGCCAGGAAACGCCGGGATTGGTGCCAGCACCATTGTTATATTTCAGCGGGTCAAAGATGGCGAGACCGAGATCCGGATTGTAAGGTTTGGCATAGTGCTCGAAGCGCAAACCGGCCTGCAGGGTGATGCGTCGGTTGAGCTTCCAGTCGTCCTGCGCGTAGAAGGCGTAGATATTCTGCGCGATATTGGAGGGCGGTGGTAGAGCTTGCTCGTAATAGCTGGCGTTGATGCCCATGAGCGCATCTGCGTACTGATTTCCCGTCGCGGAAGTGCCGCCCCACCAAATGGGATTGTACTGGTACACGCCCATGTACTGGCCCCAGTTGTCCTGCTTGTTATAGAGGTGCTGGTAGAAGAAGCCGTACTTGGTGGTGTGAGTGCGAATCACCTTGGTAAGGTTGGTTTTGACGCTGGGAATGGCCTTTACCGCCATCATGTCTGGATGATAGTCGTGACCGACATCGCCCATAGAAGCGATGCTGCCGTTCCAACTGAGGACAGCCGGCAGATTGGAATCACCAAACACTCCGGTCGAGTTGTAGCCTACTTTGCTGCGCAGGTACTTGTTCAAGTCGGTCGGTTTGGTCGGGAAGTTGACCCAGGTGTACCCGAAGGTAGTCTCGCTCGTCATCGTGGGCGAGATAATCTTCAGGAGACTGGCAGTGAGAGAGTCGGATCCGTTCATTCCCTGAACGGGGCTGGGCGTAGGGACGGCCCAGTCCTGAGCGCCAACCCAGAGGCCAGTCACCATGTCAGCCGTTTCCCGCTGTCTGCTCCAGGTGAAATAGGCCTTCGTCGTGTCGCTAATGTTGATGTCCTCGCGCGTTATGTTCTGCCAGGAATTTTGCGGCACGTTGGAGAATCCCTGGATCCAGTTGAACCCGTTATGTGTTGTGGGGTCCACGAAACCGGTGCTCGGCAAAAAGGCCCTGAGGAGAAGTTGCGCGTTAGGATCAATACAGGCAGCGTTCATGACGGCATTGGTGATTTGGCAGCCTTGCCGTTTGGCCATACCCAGCCACGTGGCTGAATCCGGCGTGGTAGGAACCGCATAGACGGCAGGGTCATGGTTGTAAGTGAACGTATAGGTGTTAAGGAAGCTGAAGTCACCGTTCAGCATGTCCGGAGTCGGGATAAATGCCCGATCGACACCTCCATCGAGCTTCTGACGGTACGCTTCGAACATCTCGAAGAAGAATAATTTCTGGCGGCTCTTGTTGAAACTGGTTCCGGGGATGATCACAGGGCCGCCGATCTTAGCCCCGGGGTAGTAATACGACTCTCCTGGTTTCGGCTGAAGATACGAAGGGTCTTTATAGAGAGCCTCGTTGGCGTTCAGTGCCGAATTCCTCGCATAGAGCCATGCTCCGCCGTGAAAAATGCTGCCGCCGCTTTTAGTAGTCGCGTTCACGACAACTGGACCCTGAGCATTTTCCGCCGTGAAGTTTGAACTCAAAACCTTCACTTCAGAAATCGATTCGGGATTGGTGTTGACCGGGCTGGCGGTGCCATAAGCACCGGGGTCGATCGTGTTCTGGCCATCCTGGTTGACGGTCATCAGTTGGCCATTCATCAAGTTGCCACCGACGCCGCCAGCGTTGCAGCCGGTGCCAACGCAGTATCCGTTGATGCCCACAACCTGTCCGCTGTAAGCGGGCTTGTTGAGCCCGCTGTTGGCGCTCATTGTGAACCCGGGCAGAACCTTCAGGAGTTCGATGGCATTGCGGCCGACCAGAGATAAATCTTGAATCTCTTTGGCGGAAAGGTTAGCAGATTTTTCGCCCGAGTCGACGAGTGCGACGTCACCGGCTGCCGCGATGACTTCGACCGTCTCGGATTCGCTTCCGATCGCGAGCGAGATGTTGATGTTCTTCTCATCGCTGCTCTGAAGAATGACGCCGGTGGCCGTCCATTTGCGGAATCCTTTAACCTCGGCGGTCACGCTATACGTACCGGCGGGGAGCTCTGAAACTGAGAAGTAACCGGAGGTGTTCGTGGTTACAGTGCGGGGGATTTTGCTGTTGATATCCTGAATGATGACTTTGGCTCCGGGGATGACCGCACCGGTATTGTCGGTGACGGTGCCGGAAAGATTGGCGAACATGGACTGCGCCGATGAACTGGGCGTGAGTAAGAAAAGTAGAGAAATGGCGCAAAAGATCGTAATCGAGCCGACGAGAATGCGTAATCGACCCGGCGCCGGAAGATTAGGTTCTATATTCATAAAAAACCCTCCAAGCTAAGGGGCACGGCAGAAATGTGAAACTGCTGTTTATCAAACACATATCTCAGGAATGAAGACGTACTTAGAAAGCCTATAGAAGCGGATGAGAAGGCACAGAGCTACTCAAGGGCTTTTATTACCACAGCCACTTGTACTGCGAATATATTAGAATCGTCAAGAAAAAACGTTTTTCTTCTACACGCAGTCTTCCTTTGGGTGTGATTCCAATCACATCCCCACTGCATCAGTCGGGTCTATACTGAATTGCCCGTTTCTCTGCGTTGCCGTTTGATTATCTTGTCAGGATATCTCTAGAGTTAGATACACCTAGATACTGGATGCCGCTCAAGCAAGTACCCGAATGGCTGGCTTCGAAACTTACTCATGTGTTGAGCGTCTTGCGATTCTAATCATTGTTGAAGGGCAATTGACCTTAGACCGGCGCACCCCGCAGACGTAGTTCGAAGACCATCTGTTCGGGGAGGCTGTGCACATGGAACATGTGTTGCCCATCGCGTGCACGCGACGCGGATTCCTCCGGTTCGGCTTAGGAGTGGCTGCGGGAGCGCCTTTAATGCTTTCCGCTGCCTGTGGCGGCACTAACCAGCACGCCATTCAATCTCTTGTTAATCGCCCTGACGCGAAGGTAGCAATCGCTTCCTGCAAGACTTACGACCGTTCTGAAATCCAGGATGCACTCAGCGAATGCTTCTCCCTGTTGGGAGGAATCGCGAGTCTGGTCAAAGGCAAGGTCGTGACCATCAAATCGAATCTGACTTGCGACGGCACATTCCAAGATCAGTTCGGCAAGCCGGCGGGCGAATCGTATATCTCTCACGGCAACACAGCGATCGTTCTCGCGTCCATGTTGTTTGGCAATGGCGCAGCCAAGGTGCGATTTGTGGAATCGGCACCTTTTCCATTGCCCCTGGATGAGGTGCTCATCATGGCCGGGTGGGACGTAACAACTCTGCAGGCCTTGGGAGATGTGGAACTTGAAAACACGCGGAACCTTGGGAATGGAACTCAATACTTGCTATTGGATGTCCCCGGCGGGGGTTACCTGTTCTCCCATTTTGAGTTGAATCACTCTTACTCAGACACTGGTGTTTTCTTATCGCTTGCCAAATTAAAGCAGCACCTAACCGCCGGGGTCACGCTCTCCATGAAGAACGTCTTTGGTTCAACGCCGAATGCATTGTATGGATCGGATGCTGGAAACGAAGAGGCGATTGGCTGGCGAGGCCCGCTTCATGGCAATGGCACTGCGGATTGGGCGGGGATCAATCCTCCAGGCGCGAATACCAGCACGCCGCCGGCGGATGCTGGCTCGCGCGTTCCGCGCATCGTTGCTGACATCAATGCGGCGCGTCCGGTTCACATCGCCATCATCGATGGGATCACCTCGATGAGCGGCGGCGAAGGACCTTGGGCGCCAAGTGCGGCTCCAACCTCCCCCGGCATTCTGATTGCAGGCCTCAACCCCGTCTCCACGGACGCCGTCGGCATGGCTGTGATGGGATACTCCAACCCGCTGGCGCCGCGAGGTGTGCCGCCATTTGTAAACTGTGACAACCATCTACTCCTTGCACAACAAAAAGAGATTGGGTCAGCCGAGTTGTCGCAGATTCAAGTATCCGGGCTAACTGTTCAGGAAGCTATGTACCCATACCCGTAAGCTGTGCTTCGGCCCATGCATCGGTCGCTGGAATGCCCGAGCATCGCGATCCCGGTCGCTCCGATACACATGCCTGGCGAGCACTGTGGTGTGGTGTTGTCGGCGGTCCTTCGAACTTTCAAATTCCAGTTCTAACTCCCGTATAGAATTCTAACCAGCAGGTGGAGCAGGATCAGAATGCGTACGGGGAAGACTCCATGATTGGGGCGGTGGATATTGGTGGAACAAAGATGGCGGTTGGCATTGTCGATAACAATGGAAGAGTGCTCGCTCGTGCTCAAACGCCAACGGATGGACACAACTATTCGCATGGATTTGAGGCGATTGTGCGCATGTTGGGGGAAATCTCGGCACAGGTGGGCGTGACCGTTAGTGGTATCGGTATTGGAGCAACGGGACCCGTGGATCCCATCCGCGGGGAGTTCGGTGATGTGGATTTTCTTCCGGGTTGGAGAGGGAAGAATCTGGTCCGCGATCTGCAGCAGAGTTTTTCGGTACGCACTGCCATGGAGAACGATGGCGATGCAGCTGCGTTGGCCGAGGCGGGCTGGGGTGCGGGAAGGAATCGCACGCGGCTGGTCTATGTCACGGTCGGGACCGGTATTGGCGGTGGAATCATTCTGGATGGCAAGCTCTATCGCGGAGTTGACGGAGCGCATCCGGAGATTGGGCATCACGTGCTGGATCCCTCGGGTCCGGACTGCTCCTGCGGATTTCGTGGCTGCTGGGAATCACTGGCCGCCGGACCGGCGATGGTGGCCTGGTGGGAGCGGCATGCCCCGCAGGGACATCTGCCGCGGCAGGGCATCACAGCGAAACGGATTTGCGAACTGGCGCAGCAGAGAGATGCACTCGCGCAGCAAGCCGTCGAGCACGAGGGATACTACCTGGGGCTCGGGCTGGCGAACCTGATCAGCATGTTTACGCCGGATGCGATTGTCCTCAGCGGCAGCGTGATGAAAAGCGCTCCATTGTTCATGGATCGGATTCGCAAGGTGATTCGCGGTGGATGCCGCTTTGTGCCGGCTGAGAAGACGGAGTTGATGCTGGCTTCTCTCGGGGAAGACACGAACCTGATTGGCGCGGCCAAGGTCTGGCATTATCGATTTTCATAAGCCGAGTGCTCCAACTGATTGGAGTGAAAATTTACGGCAGCGGCTGAATCCGCGAAATCGAGAGACACCCCTCGCAGCGCTGAAAGCCGCGCCACCCAAATGCAGCGGAGCACCCCAATCCAGCCTTCCACGGTGCCGACGTGGGCGGGTTTCGGTTCGGCCAACAATCTGGTACTGTTTTCAGTTCCTGTAATTCTGTGATGCATGTCACAGATGGCCTCGGCTGCTTCGTGAAAGTATTTGTGTCCGAGGTGATCGATGATTCGATGAGAGCAGCGGCGACGTTGCGTTCGAAGAAAGGACGAGAGTCCAAGTGATCGTCGGAGTTCCGAAAGAAAACTATCCCGGGGAGCGGCGGGTGGCGCTTGTGCCCGTGGCGATTCCCAACCTCACCAAGGCAGGGTTGCAAGTCGTCGTGGAAGCCGGGGCCGGCGAACAGGCCGGGTACCCGGATGCTGCTTACGTGGAGAAAGGCGCCAAGATTCTGCCCGACCGAGCCGGCGTATTCAGCGCAGCCGACATTGTAGTTCAGGTGCTCTGCTACGGGTCGAACGATATAACGGGCAAGGCTGATCTCGCGCTCTACAAGCGTGGCCAGAGTCTGATTGGCTTCCTGCGACCATTCGGGTCAGTGGAGGTTGTGCAGCAGATCGCAGAGGCCGGGGTGACCGCATTTTCCGTGGAATTGATGCCACGCACCACACGCGCACAGAGCATGGACGCGCTGTCTTCGATGGCGACAGTGTGCGGGTACAAGGCGGTGCTGTTGGCCGCGGAAACGTCGCCGCGCATATTCCCGATGATGACTACTGCAGCTGGAACGATTACGCCGGCGCGGGTGTTTGTGATTGGTGCCGGAGTTGCCGGATTGCAGGCGATCTCCACTGCACGCCGGCTCGGGGCGGTGGCCTCGGCGTATGACATGCGTCCCGCGGCGAAGGAGCAGGTGCAGAGCCTGGGCGGACGGTTTGTGGAACTGCCCATTGAGGCCCAGAATGCGCAAGATGCCCGCGGATATGGTGTCGCGCAGGATGAGAGTTTCTATGCGCGCCAGCGTGAACTGCTGACCAAGGTCGTGGGTGAGAGTGACGTCGTGATTACGGCCGCCGTGATTCCCGGCAAGAGGTCGCCGGTGCTGATTACCGCCGACATGGTCAAGGGAATGGCACCGGGGTCGGTCATCGTGGATCTAGCGGCCGAGCGGGGGGGCAACTGCGAGCTGACGAAAACCGGCGAGACTATCAAGGCGCACGACGTCACAATTATTGGAGCCATCAATCTGGCGAGCAGTGTGCCGTATCACGCAAGTCAGATGTATGCGCGGAATCTGACCACCTATTTAACGTACATGGTGAAAGACGGCCAACTGCAAATGAACCTGCAGGACGAGATTGTGCGCGAGACGCTAGTTACCAGCGGCGGCGAGATCGTGAATGTGCGGGCGCGGGAATTTTTTAGACTGCCGGCTCTGGCGCCGGCAGGGGGATAGGAGTTGAACTTGTCATTCTGTGCGTAGTCGAGAATCCTTAACTGAGAACTGGGGTTGTGCCCATGCCTTCAAACCTGATTGACGCTTTGTTCGTATTCATGCTGGCGGCCTTTATTGGATTTGAAGTGATCCGCCACGTTTCGCCGCTGCTGCATACGCCGCTGATGTCGCTGACCAATGCCCTCGACGCGATTGCCGTCGTTGGCGCCATTGTGCTCGTGGGCGAGAAAAGAGCTCCCTACGCCACCGTTATGGGAGTGATCGCTATTATCGCCGCGACCAGCAATGTGGTGGGCGGATTCTTCATTACCGACCGTATGTTGAGGATGTTCAAGACCAGCCGTCCGGCAAAATCGCAAACGAAATCTTAATCTTATGACGCCCGAGTTCGCTGGAAGTCAGTACGCCATCGAAGTCATATATCTCATCGCCAGCGCTCTGTTCATTCTGTCGCTGAAGTGGATGAGTTCTCCGACCACGGCCCGGCACGGAATCCTTGCCGGGGAAGTCGGCATGGTGCTGGCGATTGCCGGAACCCTTCTGCATCACGGCATCGTCGACTACAAGTGGATCGCCATTGCGCTGGTGCTCGGGTCGGGGATTGGGATTCCTCTGGGCATGGTGCAGATGACGGCGGTTCCGCAGCGAACCGCATTGAGCCATGCGTTCGGGGCCCTGTGCGTAACGCTGGTGGGTTCGGCCGAGTTCTATTTGCAGACTCCATACATCCCCAAGTTCACCATGTCCGTGCTTTCCATGGAGGTCATCCTCGGCGGACTAACCTTCACCGGTAGCTTGATAGCCGCGGGCAAACTGCAGGAAGTATTGCCGCAGCGGCCGATCACATATAAAGGACAAAACGTTGTTAATCTTGCGTTGCTTGCCGTCGCAATCGGACTCGCCGTTTACCTCGTGATTCATCCGGAGGCCAAACAGTACTTCCCGGCGATCGTCGGGATCGCTCTCCTGTTCGGTGTGTTCCTCGTGATTCCGATCGGCGGAGCCGACATGCCGACGGTGATCTCGCTGTTGAACTCGTACGCGGGACTTTCGGCCGCCGCCATGGGGTTCGTGCTGAATTCGAAACTGCTGATCATCGCCGGCGCGCTCGATGGATCTTCTGGATTCATCCTCTCCGTCATCATGTGCAAGGCGATGAACCGGTCCTTCACCAACGTCCTGTTTGGCGCATTTGGCCAGGTGCAGGCGTCTACTGCCGCAGGGCAAGAGGCGAGATCAGTTCGGAGTGCCACCGCGGAGGAAGCCGCCGCGATTCTTGCGGCGGCAAATAAAGTCATCGTCGTCCCTGGTTATGGCATGGCGGTCGCCCAGGCGCAGCACAAGGTCCGCGAACTTTACGACGTGCTCACGAAGAAAGGTGTGGATGTGCGCTTCGCGATTCATCCCGTTGCCGGGCGCATGCCGGGGCACATGAATGTGTTGCTGGCCGAAGCCGACATCCCTTATGACCGGCTCATCGAGATGGACGAGATCAATGGAGACTTCCCGCAGACCGACGTGGCGCTGGTGATCGGGGCGAACGATGTCACGAATCCGGCAGCGCGCACCGATCAATCCAGTCCGATCTTCGGCATGCCGATTCTCGACGTCGATAAGGCGCACACAGTGATGGTGATCAAGCGCAGCATGAATCCGGGTTTCGCGGGCATCGACAATCCGCTGTACTATCTCGACAACAATCTGATGTTGTTTGGCGATGCCAAGCTGTTCGTGGGCGGAATAGTTAAAGCATTGGGCGGACACTAACGAATGCAGATATCCACAGCGTACGAATACGGTTTGGCGTTACATGCTATTAAAACGATTTACTGTGGCTTAATTATTGTGAGACTCAAGGGTTACTCTATGCGTACTCTTAACTTCGCAATTTTTCTCTTTTTCTTCACGGGGTTCTCGGTCGCGCAGTCTCAAACACAACTCAACCTGATGCCCATGCCTGCCAGCGTTCAGCGGGGGACGGGCATGCTGCCGATCGCGCAATCGTTTTCGGTCAGCATTACGGGAACTCACGATCCGGCACTGGAAGCGGGTGCGCAACGGTTTGTTACGCAGCTATCGCGCCAGACCGGGATCCCGTTTTGGCCGAAGACCGATGCGACTGCAACCCTGACCGTACATGCCGACAAGGCTCTGGAGGCCGTGCTGAAACTCGGCGAGGACGAGTCGTACCAGCTCACCGTGACCGATTCGGGCGCGCAGCTCTCCGCGCCCACAACCCTAGGTGCACTTCACGGCCTGCAGACTTTCCTGCAACTGGTCACCATCACTCCGAACGGATTCGCGGCCCCCGCGGTCACGATTAAGGACCAGCCGCGGTTTCCCTGGCGCGGCTTGATGATTGATGTCAGCCGCCATTTCCTTCCCATCGACGTGATCAAGCGCAACCTGGACGGAATGAGCGCGGTCAAAATGAACGTGCTGCACTGGCATCTTTCTGACAATCAGGGCTTCCGCGTTGAGAGCAAGAAATTTCCAAAGCTGACCGGGATGGGCTCAGACGGTCAGTTCTACAAGCAAGACGAGATCCGCGAGCTCATCGCCTATGCGCACGATCGCGGCATCCGCGTGGTCCCTGAATTCGACATGCCGGGACATTCGACAGCCTGGTTCGCCGGTTATCCCGAACTGGCGAGCGCGCCCGGACCTTACCAGATTGAACGCGGGATTGGAGTTTTTGATCCGGCCATGGATCCGACGCTGGAGCCGACCTACAAGTTTCTCGACACCTTCATCGCCGAAATGGCCAAGCTGTTCCCAGACGCTTACTTTCATATCGGCGGCGACGAAGTGAATGGCAAGCAATGGGATGCGAATCCGAAAATCCAGACGTTCATACGCGCCCACGGCATGAAGAACAATCAGGACCTGCAGGCGTATTTCAACCAGCGTGTGCAGAAGATTGTCTCCATGAACCACAAAATCATGGTCGGATGGGATGAAGT
The DNA here is from genome assembly GCA_035577905.1 of Binatia bacterium. Classification (GTDB taxonomy): domain Bacteria; phylum Acidobacteriota; class Terriglobia; order Terriglobales; family Acidobacteriaceae; genus Sulfotelmatobacter. Next base: position 430,189 of record DATKAP010000109.1, on the reverse strand, counting down.
TCTGAACCCGAACCTGCCCAAAACGATCGTCATCCAATCGTGGCGCGGCCAGCAGTGGCTGGCGGCCGCAGCCCGTCAGGGCTACAGCGGCATGCTTTCGTTCGGTTACTACCTCGATCTGATGTGGCCTGCGGCGCGGCACTACGCAATCGAGCCTATGAGTGGCGATGCTGCTACGCTTACTCCCGAGGAGGAGGCTCGAATCTTGGGCGGCGAGTCTTGCATCTGGGCGGAGTGGGTCACGCCGGAAAACGCTGATTCGCACATCTGGCCGCGCAACGCCGCAATCGCCGAGCGACTGTGGTCGCCGCAAAGCGTCACTGACGTCGCTTCGATGTACGCCCGTCTCAATGCGGTCAGCCTCGGCCTCGAATGGCTGGGACTAACCCACCGTTCGACTCGCACAAACATGTTGCAACGGATGACCGGCCCCGACGATATTTCTCCGCTGCGGGTCCTGGGCGATGTGGTCGAACCAGTCAAGGATTATGAGCGTGAGCAATTTGCCCAGAAGCCCGTCGATGTACGTGCTCCTCTGACGCGCATGATTGACGCGGTTTCTCCCGAGAGCGACACTGCCCGCGAGTTCGGCGACCTGGTGCAGCAATTTGTGCAAAGCGGGTACAAGGACCAGGCTGTCGAGGCGCAGGTTCGGAACTGGCTGACGCTGTGGCGAGACAACGATGCCAGGCTGCAACCGCTACTCAAGCGATCAGTTTTGCTTGAGGAAGACATCTCGCTATCCCAGAATCTGGCGATGGTTGCGGCGGCTGGTCTGCAGGCGCTCGAATATCTGGATCGAGGGCAGGCGGAGCCAGAGCTGTGGAGGACCCAGCAACTCGCGGTGATCGAGCAGGCGAAGAAACCGATAGCGGGGTTATTGCTGATAGTGGTGGCGCCCGTGCAGCAGTTGATTGAGGCAAATCCGGCCCACAACTAAGACGCCTTTCGGCGTTGCCATCCAGTTCGTGCGGTTAGACTGGACACGTTAGAAATCAGTGTCCGCATGATATCCTAATAACACCAGCTGCATACCGTCTTGGCGAATTTTCCCCGCGGTTCCTGAAGCAATTCAGAGGTCAGCAAGAGAGAAGCCACAACTATGCTTTCAGTCAGTAATGTGTCGATGCGCTACGGCGCCAAAGTTCTGTTCGAAGATGTCTCCACGGCTTTCTCGCCGGGAAATCGCTATGGCCTCACCGGGCCCAACGGTGCCGGAAAATCTACTTTCATGAACCTGCTCAGCGGCGAGATGGAGCCCCAAAAGGGGACGGTCGTCCGCCCGCGCAAGCTCGGCGTTTTGAGCCAGGATCAGTTTGCCTTTGACGCCTACGGCGTGCTCGACACGGTCATCATGGGCAGCAAGCGCCTGTGGGCTGCCATGCAAGAGCGCGACGCGATCTATGCCAAGTCCGACATGACCGATGAAGATGGAATGAAGTTGGGCGAGTTGGAGGGCATTGTCGGCGAGGAGGATGGGTATTCCGCGGAGAGCGATGCCGCGATTCTGCTGCAGGGGCTTGATATCTCCGAGGAGTTGCACACGCGCAAGATGGCCGAGTTGCAGGGCGGACAGAAAGTCCGCGTGCTGCTGGCGCAGGCTCTATTTGGACATCCCCAGGCTCTGCTGCTCGACGAGCCTACGAACCACCTTGATCTGGACTCGATTCACTGGCTGCAGGGATTTCTGAACGTATACGATGGCGTGCTGATCACGATCTCGCACGATCGGCATTTTCTGAACAGTATCTGCACGCATATCGCGGATATCGATTACGAGACCATCATCACGTACACGGGCACGTATGACGACATGGTGGTGGCGAAGACGCAAATTCGTTCGCAGATCGAGGCGCAGAATGCGCAGCGCGAGAAGAAAATCGCTCAGTTAAACGAATTCATCGCCCGATTCGCCGCCGGAACGCGCTCCAGCCAGGTGCAATCGCGGCGCAAGGAAGTCGAACGGTTGCAGGTGACGGAACTTGCGAAATCCAATATTCAAAGGCCTTTCATCAAGTTTGAGCAGAAGCGGCCTTCAGGCAAGCATATTTTGGAAATCGAGCATCTTGAAAAGAGCTACGGCGACAATCGCGTCATTCGCAACTTCACCGCCAGCATCGGGCGCGGTGAGAAGATCGCCCTGATGGGGCGCAACGGGGCGGGCAAGACCACGCTGCTGAACGCGCTGCTGGCCAACTCACCTACGACTCCTGAATCTGAACTCCGCAAGACTAGCGGATATGATGGCCGCTTCATCGATTCCGGCAAGGTAATCTGGGGGCATGAGGCCTCGATCGGTTACTTTGCGCAGGACCATCGCAGCCTGATCGACGACGGGACGACGGCCATCGAGTGGCTACATCAGTGGGATCCGTCGGCGGTGAACGAAGAGTTGCGTGGGATTCTCGGACAAATGCTGTTTGCTCGGGAGGAAGCAGCCAAATCCACCAGCGTGCTGTCCGGAGGAGAGGCAGCTCGCTTGCTCTTCTGCAAACTGATGTTGCAGAAGCCGAATGTGCTTGTGCTCGACGAGCCGACCAACCACCTTGATCTCGAGTCCATCAACGCCCTGAACATCGCATTGCAGCGATACCAGGGCACGGTGCTGCTGGTCACGCACGACCATGATCTGATCGACGAAGTGGCAACCCGCATCTGGCACTTTGAAACTGATCACAAGATCACCGATTTCAAGGGGACATACGAGGACTACCAGGCGGCCCTGGTCGCAGTGTAGGTAACCCAGGCGTCGATGTTCTTAGCGTGAAGCTATGAGGTGGCGAGCGGGCAGCACGTGATAGCTGAGTTTGGATTGACGCCCGTGATTGCACCATTTTTGCTGCATGTAAATTAACCAGGTTCTCCACAGACTTTCACAGGGTTAAGAGTTGCGTTAGCGGTGTAAGTTGAAGATAATGAGCGCGAACGCTCCTTGGGAGGGCTTTTGGGGCGTTTGGTGTCTGTTGCCGTGTACAGCCGAACCGATCTCATCAGGATTCTGCACATCACTCCGCGCCAGCTGGTGAACTGGGAGCGGAATGGTCTGGTAACGTCCGCTGAGTCCTACTCATTCTCCGATCTTCTGGAAATCAAGAAGGTTCGTGACCTGTGCGCGATGAGCGTGCGTCCGAATAAGATTCGTGAGTCGCTCGATGCGATGCGGAAACAAGCGGCGGGTTTGGAGAAGCCACTTCTGGAAGCTGCTCCTTGGTCGACTCCGAAGCGTCGGGTGGCCTTCCGCCATGAAGGCAAGCTGCTGGAACCGATCGCGGGTCAGTTCCTGATGGATTTTTCAGAGCGCGATAAGGTACTTACCAGTGCGCCATCTCCCAAGCCCGAGCCCGTTTCGAACGAGAACGAGGTGGCCTCGTGGTTCGCGCGCGGCATCGCCCTGGAAGAAGACCCCAGCACGCATACCGAAGCGATTGCTGCGTATCATCGGGTGCTCGACCTGGCTCCCAATCACGCGGCTGCACACATTAACTTGGGGACGCTTTACTACAACCGGCAGGAGTTTGGTCTGGCCGAGCGGCACTATCGAGAAGCGATCGAGGCGGATTCCAGGTACGCACTGGCGTATTTCGATCTGGGCAATGTGCTCGATGAAACCGGACGCGTACATGAAGCAGTTCAGACTTACAAGACCGCGTTGCAGTTGGCTCCCACCTACGCCGATGCCCATTACAATCTGGCCCTCGCTTATGAAAAGCTGCGCGAGCCCCGCAAAGCGCTGAAGCACTGGCAAGCCTACGTGCGGCTGGACACAGCGGGTCCCTGGTCGGTGCACGCCCGCAGCCAGATCAAGCGCATCCTGCAGGCGGATGGCTTGAGGCTGGTCTACAAGCGCGGTTAGGTCCTCCACATCGCAACGGTGCTACGATAAAAGTTTGCCAAACTCTCCCGTGAAGGTGTCCCCATGCCCGAGACTCTGCAGCTAGCTTCTCCCGCCCCACTGACTGCTCTTACGGAAGACGAGGTCCTGTTCCGCGACAACATCCGACAGTTCGCCGACGAGAAGATCCGCCCGCTCGTTAAAGACATGGACGAGAAGGGTGTATTCGAGAAAGACCTTATCCATGACTTCTTCCAGCTTGGTCTTATGGGAATCGAAATCCCGGAGCAATATGGCGGCGGAGCCGGCAAGTTTTTTGAGGCAATCTTGGCCGTGGAGGAACTCTCGCGCGTCGATGCGTCTTCAGGAGTGATCGTCGACGTTCAAAACACGCTCGTGAATAACGCCTTGCTGCGTTGGGGAAATGAAGCGCAGAAGAAGCACTATTTGCCGAAAATGGCCAGCGAGATCGTGGGGGCGTATGCCCTGAGCGAGGCAGGCTCCGGTTCAGATGCATTCGCGCTGCAAACCCGGGCCACGCTCAAGGGCTCCGAGTTCGTCTTGAACGGACGCAAGCTTTGGATCACCAACGGCAAGGAAGCGGGGTTGTTCGTGTTGTTCGCAACGCTTGACCCCTCGGCAGGATACAAAGGCATTACGGCATTCCTTATCGAAAAGGACTTCCCGGGATTTACCGTCGGGAAGAAAGAAGACAAGCTGGGAATCCGGGCCTCGTCGACCTGTGAGCTGATTCTGGAGGACTGCCGGCTGCCGAAGGACAACGTGCTGGGCGAGCCTGGGAAAGGATACAAGATCGCGATTGAGACTCTGAACGAAGGTCGCATCGGCATTGGCGCACAGATGATCGGTCTAGCGCGCGGAGCGTGGGAATTTGCCTGCAAGTACGCCATAGAACGCAAGCAGTTCGGGAAGCCGATCGCTGACTTCCAGGGAATCCAGTTCCAGATTGCGCAGATGGCCACCGAACTCGAGGCCGCGCGCCTGATGGTCTACAACTGCGCTCGCATGAAGGATGCTGGTGTGAACTTCGTGAAAGAAGCCGCCATGACCAAGCTGTTTGCCTCGCAAGTGGCTGAGCGGGTCACCTCCTTGGCCATCGAGATCTACGGAGGGTATGGCTTCACGAAGGACTATCCCGTCGAGAAGTACTGGCGCGATGCCAAGATCGGGAAGATTTACGAAGGCACTTCCAACATGCAGTTGGCCACCATTGCCAAGCTGGTGCTGGGGAAATAGGCCGCTGGCTGCTGGATTCGGATCCGCGTCTCGCAAAATGGGAGAGCCGGAGCTAATTCATACCAGGGTGAAAATTCAGAAGGTACCGACCGCGATCCTCAAGCCGAAACCCGCTAGGGCGTGAAGTGCAGTTCCACATTCTCCTCGGATTCAGGACCCGGGGCGTACTTCCACTGAGCAATGGCTGTTTCGGCCGCCTGGACCAGCAGTGGGCTTCCCCCGACCGGCTCGACTCTCTTAACCTTCCCGTCGGATCCAACTAGGGCAATCACTTTCACAACCCCACCTAAGCGCATTCTTTTGGCGGCTGCCGGATACTGGGGAGCTACTCTAAGCACTATTCGGCGCCCGCCTTCCGGAGAGGATTGTAGATTCTGCGCCCGGACTGCGGGCGCGAGAAAGTAGGAGAGGGCAAGGGTGACCATCAGGATATACAGACTCTTCATAGTTAGGATTCCCCGAGGAAACCACGTATCGTTTACAGCGTCTACGTAACCCACAATCCTAACGAAGCCTATGCCTGCCTTGAAAGTGACGGCCGTAATCTGGCAATGCGCAGCTTGTCTATCTGCCACCATCGGCCACAAATCCTGCACATTGGTGACATTAGTTTCGTGCCAATCCTGCTTGCTCATAATGTGCAGCGAGTTGCACTTGGGCAATTTGTGGTATCCGCCCGATCGCATATTAAATATATATTGTTTCAATAGTTTACGATTGGACCGAAGATTGGAGTCCTGGGTGCAAAAGTCAAAGTGCCTGCGAGCTTGAGGCAAACACCGGAGTGCACCTTGACGACGCTATTCAGCACAGTTGAGTTGAACGAAGTCCCGGAAGTCAATGCAACTCCCCGCAAGAAAGTTGGCTGGCTGCCGTTGCTGACGGTGCTGTTCCTGATCTCTTACGGGCTTATGACGATGCTGATCGTGGAGCAGGGTGAGACCATCGAGTCGCAACGCGCGTTGATCCGTGAACTCTTCCGCGATAGTACAGAGCTGTCTGCCGTCAAGATGAAAGCGCAGGAAGAAAAAAATCAGACATTAGCTCAGAACCCGTCATCCCAGAACCCGTCGACCCAGGCCCCGAGCACCAGAATACCCCAGGCTCCCACGAAACAGGCCCCGTCATCCCAGGCAGGACCACAGCAGCATGCTCAGAACCAGGTGAAACCAAAGCCGCAGCTCCAGATGCCGTCAAAACCGGCGGCGGATCTGGCGGACCATCGCCGGGCTCTGATTACGATTTAGTGAAAAGATAAATATGGCACGTTCGCAGTATCTGGTTTTGTGTTGAATCGGTAGGCACAAGTAAAGCAGGAAAACAATGAAGGTCCTGACCCTAGCCTTGTTGTTGAGTCTGCCTGTGGGAACCCTAACCCCACACAAGCCTGTACGCCAGCCCACCACGCAATTGACTAAGCGCGGCCGAGGCGGGCGTTGGTACTTTGCCGCCAGCGGCCACGCCGTCTACTGCTATGGCCCGGTAATGACGGTTCCCCGCCCTAACGGGGAACTGCAGAAGGTGGCGACTTTCTGCCGCGACGGAAGCTCGGTTGTCCCTCTGAAGGACTAGTCGTTCCACCATCTCAGGACGCTCGCAACAGACAGGACCGCCTGCGTCCGAATATGTCTCTGTTGCATCAAAAACAAGACATCCCGTACAAAGAGGAACCCATGTCTATCCGGCCTGTGAAGCGCCTGATCAAGTCCAAGCCCACGCTCGAGGGCGCCGGCGTCCATCTGCGGCGCGCCTTTGGCTTCGGCAATACGCAGGAGTTTGATCCGTTTCTGCTGCTCGATGATTTCCGCAATGATGTGCCGGACGACTACCTGGCGGGATTCCCTTGGCATCCGCATCGCGGGATCGAAACGATTACCTATGTTCTCGCCGGAACGGTCGATCACGGCGACAGCATGGGCAATCAGGGGTCCATTGCCGCTGGAGACGTGCAATGGATGACGGCCGGCAGCGGCATCATCCATCAGGAAATGCCAAAGGGCGATCCCACAGGTCGCATGCACGGTTTCCAGCTTTGGGCGAACCTGCCCTCTGCGCTGAAGATGACTGCGCCGCGCTATCAGGAGGTAAAGACCGGCGAAATTCCCGAAGTCACCGATGACGACGGCACGCACGTCCGCATTGTATCCGGGAGTTTCTGGGGCAAGAGAGGCCCGGTCGAGGGAGTCGCCGCCGATCCAATCTACCTCGATGTTTCGGTTCCTCCGGGAAAGCGAAAGACGCTCCCGGTTGAAACGACTCGTCATGCCTTCGCCTACGTTTTTGCGGGGGATGGAAAATTCTGCAATGCTTCCGGCCCGCTTGCTGTGCCGACGGAGAGCGTTGGCTGGGCCGATACGCAGCCGCCCTCCGATGCCGAGAACCGCTCGCTCGTGGTCTTTGACCGGGGCGACGAGGTGGCCGTTCAAGCCGGCGAGGATGGGATTCGCTTTCTCCTCGTATCAGGAAAGCCGCTTGAGGAGCCCGTAGCCTGGTATGGTCCTATCGTCATGAACACTCAGGAGGAACTCCAGCAAGCGTTCCGCGAATTGCAACAGGGAACTTTCCTGAAGAAATAACTCCGTTTCCACAGAGCGCACAGCGGAACGCGGAAGAAACTCCGTGGACCTAAGTGCCCCGTGTGGTTATGATCGTCTCTCGTCCATGCCAGAGCTTCCTGAAGTTGAAACCATCGCCCGCGGACTCTCAAAGCGCGTCACCGGAGACGTGATCGAATCCGTGTGGCTGGGGCGCAAGAAGGAGCCGCTGAAATCTCCGGCGCAAGAGATTGCTACTGTTCTCGAGCAGACCCGCATCCAGCAAGTGCGGCGAATGGGCAAACACATTGTTTTTGATCTCGAACGTATTGTGCCGAAGCCGTCCTCCGCTAATGGTCGCAGGTTAAAAAAGGCGCGTGGAGGAGACCGCGCTGCGGTCCAAGCTAAAGCGCAGTGGATTGTCCATCTCGGTATGACAGGGCGCCTGCAGGTCTGTGATTCGCAAACCGAGATCGCCAATCATACGCATGCAATCGTCAAACTGGCCTCGAGCAGGGAAGTACGATTTGTTGATCCCCGCCGTTTTGGGCGTCTCAGCGTGGCCAGCATGGGCGATTTCGATGCGACTGGAGTTGAGCCACTGGAAGTCGACCTCGATGAGTTCGTCGCATTATTCCGCGGCCGCAAGACTCCGATCAAGAGCGCGCTCTTGAATCAGAAATTGCTGCGAGGCGTCGGGAACATTTATGCGGATGAATCGTTGTTTCGTACCGGAATTCGCCCGCGGCGCCGGGCGGCGTCGATCACGCACGATCAACTCAGAAAGTTGCACCTGTCGATCCAGGAAGTGCTGCAGGAAGCGATCGCCATGGGTGGGTCGTCCGTCTCCGATTACGTGAACGCCGATGGCGAAGAAGGATTCTTCCAACTCCAACATCGTGTCTATGGCCGCGAAGGCGAGCCCTGCTTCGTCTGCAAGGCTCCGATCAAGCGAGTCGTGATTGCCGGCCGCAGCAGTCACTACTGCCCGAAGTGCCAGAAGTGAATATCGGATTGCAGCTTCAGGTTGTAGATCTCAGATTGTTGGAGGGTGTGCGGTCTTGCACAATCTGCGATCTCAAATCCGCAATCTGAAATCGATTTAGCCCCGCCGCGTGTTACCCTCTTCGGTTATGCCTGACTACTCAATCGGTGTGGATATGGGCGGTACCAATCTGCGGATTGCGGCCATCAGCACGGACGGACAGCTGCTCGAAAAAATTACTCTTGGCGTGAAAGTCGCAATGGGCCGCGATTATGTGATTGGTGAGATGTGCGATGCCATCCACCGTTTAACTGCACAATACGGCGGGACCGGTCGCTTTCTGGGTGCAGGCATCGGGGTGCCTGGCATCATCGATTTGGAAACGGGGATGATGAAGAAGTCGGCGAACCTTCCCGGGTGGTCGGACTATCCCGTACGCGACGAAATTGAGCGCCGGCTCGGAGCGAAGGTCTTCCTCGACAACGACGCGAACATGGCTGGGCTTGGTGAAAAGTGGTTCGGCGCCGGCCGCGATGTCGACAACATGGCAATGCTCACCTTGGGCACCGGCATAGGCGGAGCCATCATCTTGGGCGGAAAACTCTTTTATGGCATGAGCGGCATGGCAGGAGAATTCGGGCATGTTACGGTCGAGCCCAACGGCGTTCTCTGCGGATGCGGTAATCGCGGATGCGCCGAGCGCTACGCGTCGGCGACCGCCATTGTTCGCATGGCGCGAGAGGCGATCGATTCCGGTGAGGCCCCGGAGCTTTCCAAAGCAGCCAGCTCCGATCCCGAATTCAGCGCGAAGTCCATCTATAACCTCGCAATCCAGGGAGACGCCGCTGCCCAGCGCATCTTTGAGCGCTTTGGCGAGGTATTGGGAATCCTGCTCGCGGATCTCGTGAACGTCCTGGATCTCGAGATGTTCGTAATTGGCGGCGGCGTGGTCAGTGCCTGGGACGCTTTCGCCCCGAAGATGTTCGCGGAACTGCGCGAACGCTCGCTTGTTTACGCGGCGTCGGCGCCAGAAGATCCGATGGCGAAGAAGAAAGGTGCGTCGGCGCAGATTGCGAATTACGCGCGCAAGAAAACGATTATTACGCAAGCCTTGCTGGGCAGTGATGCAGGGCTATACGGGGCGGCGCGGATTCCGGCGTTGCAATAGCGCGAAAACCCGAAGAGAACTTGCAGCGGAGTAACCACAAAACTGCCCCTTCGCGGCGGAATGTGAAAGCCCGGCACGGCAGTGCCGGATGGGAAGGTCAATACAACCGGGAATCTCAGAGAGACGGCACCCGTCCTCCTCGGGTTGCTGGCGTTCTTGGTGCGTCGACGAACAAATCACTTCTGTCTCGAGAGCTCGGCCAAGTTGCTCAGCGCTTTCAAGAATGCCTCATTCTGTTCACCAGTTCCGACACTCACGCGAATACAGGACGGCGCGCCCCAGGCTCCGAGCGGACGGACTCTGATGCCTTTCTCCAGCAGACGGGAGGCAATGGCCGCTGCATCCTCTCCGAGATCGCAATACACAAAATTCGCCCAGGTTGGTGCAGTGCGAAATCCAAGTTCAGATAACCGCGTTTCAAGGATCTGACCTTGCTCGCCATTGTGCGAAACAGAACGCGTGACATGGTCGATATCATTCAAACCAGCGAGCGCCGCCGCTTGCGCGACCGACGATACGGAATACGTGTCCTGTATGCGCGCGCAGTAAGAGATCAGTTCCGCAGGGCCTAGTCCGTAGCCTATGCGCAATCCCGCTAAACCGTGCGCTTTCGAGAATGTGCGCAGCACAACGATGCTTGTGCCCTCGCGCACATATCCCAGAGATCTTGAATACTCGATTCGACGCTGCTCGGCAAAGTACGCCGCAAAATCATAGTAGGCCTCGTCGATAACCACGATGGCGTGATCCGGAACCTGCTTTAGGAATTGGTCAAGTTCTTTGGCGTCTAGCATCGTGCCCGTCGGATTGTTCGGATTGGCCAAGAGAACGAGGCGGGTGCGATCGTTGATGGCCCCCAGAATTGCAGCGAGGTCGAAACCCTCGTTTCGCGCTGGGATTTCGATCAGTTCTGCACCGATTGCGCGCACTGCCATGCCGTAGACGATGAAAGATTTCTGGCCGGTGACGGCGTTTAGCCCGGGTGTAAGAAGCGTGTGGCAGAGCAGACTGAGCATGCCCGTGGAACCTGCGGTCACAAGGATCTGATCTGCCGAGACCTCATGAATATCGGAAAGCTTCGCGACAAGGGCGGCGGAGCCGTTATCAGGATACAAATGCGAATCCGCGAGAGCGTGCTCGATCGCCTCAAGGGCACGCGGAGATGGGCCAAGAGGATTTTCGTTGGAGTCAAGACGAATTAGGTTGCGATCTTCAATCGATCGGACTCCGCGAGGATTTGGCGGGTCACTCCCCATCTCGCGGACGGGTTTCGTTACAAGGTCGACAAATCGGCTCATGTTGGAGCCCTCTGCACGCAATATCTTGGCTTTTATCGCTTCTTCTCGGCACCAATTGCGGACTTCAGGCGCTGCACTTCTTTCAACGTGAGCGTGCGGCACTCCCCGGGAGGAACATCGAGGGTTAGCGGCCCGTAGCGGACACGTTTGATCTTTTCCACATGATGGCCCACGGCCTCAAACATGCGGCGGATCTGGCGATTCCGGCCCTCGATCAGAGTCACTTCATACCACGGGTTGGACGCTTCTTTCACGACCCGAATGGCGGCTGGAGCCGTCCTTACCCGCTTCTGATCATCTGTGGGAATCGAAACTCCGGCCCGCAGTTTGGCAATCGCTTCGTCGGTCGGCATGCCTGCCACTTTCACGAGATATGTTTTCGGAACGTGGGAAGCGGCCTTCATGAGCCGGTTGGCGAGCTCGCCGTCGTTAGTCAGCAGCAGAAGCCCTTCACTGGCATAATCGAGCCTTCCGACAGGATACACACGGCCTTTGACACCGCGGACGAGGTTCATTACCGTGGGCCGATTCTCGGGGTCGCTGACCGTAGTGACGTATCCCTTGGGTTTGTTCAGCAGCACGTAGACGTGCCGCTGCTCATGCTGCAATAGCTTGCCGTTCACGCGAATGTGATCGACATCGGGATCAGCCTTGCTGCCAAGTTCCGTGACGGTCGTGCCGTTGACCTGTACATGCCCCGACGTGATCAGTTCCTCGGCTTTGCGCCGGGAGGCAACCCCGGCAGCCGCAATGATTTTTTGGAGGCGTTCCAGAGGCATGACGGTACTATGCGCTGACTTCCGGACAAAAAGCAAAGCCCGCGATCTTAACAGGCCGTGTTACAGCTTTCCGCCGTGAGGCGACAGCCGACCGCTACGACGCCGCGGCGATCAGCCGGCTTTCTGCCCTTCACCGATGCTCTCGGAGGAGGAATGGGCTTCGTTTGGTGCGGCGGATTCGGAGGGAGATGCTTGCCCGCTCATCGTTGCGTCTTCTGCTGGGACCAATTCTGCTTGGAACGACTCCGCCACTAGCTTTTCGAACTCCTCCATGCTAGGCAGTTCACCGATGTCTTTCAGACCGAAGCGCATCAGGAACTCCTTTCTTGTCTTGTACAGAATCGGACGCCCGATCACCTGCTTGCGCCCCGCGGTCGTGATCAGCTTACGGTCAAGGAGGGTCCCGATCACGCCGCCGGAATCTACTCCGCGAATATCATTGATCTCCGGCACGGTCACCGGCTGCTTGTAAGCGATGACAGCGAGAGTTTCGAGTGCAGGCAGTGAGAGGCGGACCGGTGGCTTCAGACTCTTGGCAAACGCCCGTACAACTTCGTGCTGCTCAGGTTTGGTCGACATCCGGTAGCCGCCCGCCACTTCTCGGATTTCCACGCCGTGATCGGATGAACCGTACTCTCCAATTAATTCCAAAAGACTTGAACGCACGCGCGATTTGATATCCGATTCGTCGGATACACCTTCGGCGGCGACAGAATCCTTGACCAACGCCGTGATCTGGTCGATTGTGATCGGCGTTTCGGCCGCATAAATGATGGCTTCGAGTTGAGCTTTCAATGACATAGTGGTCAGTGGTCAATGGTCAGTAAACCCGTAGCTGGGCACTGCGCACTGACTGATCTTCTCTCATCTCCAATCGTCTCTGACGGCGGCTCGCTCGTTCATGACTTCTTCAAAGTGCGTGTGCTTACGCACGGCTATTTCCCCGAATAGTCGCTCCTGCCGAACTTGAATCGCTTGCAGTCGCACGAGCTCCAGCAGTGCCAGAAACATGCACACCAGCGCCTGTCGCGATGGTACCCGCATCAGGAGTTGCTTCAAACGAATCGGTCGATCTTCAAGCGACAGGCGCCGGTGCAGATAATCAATCATCTGCCCGACCGTAACAGTCTCTTCGTCGACGTTCAGCACCGGACGCGTGCGGACCCGCTCGAGCACCTGCTGGAACGTCTTGACCAGGTCGATGACGTCAGCCGCGAGTTCGGGTTCCGTCCCTTCGGCCTCTATGAATTCCTTAAGCGCGGGATTCGTCAGCACCGCTTCTTCAATCTGTTGCTTCTGCAGGAGCATCTGCGCGGCCGACTTGAACTTCTCATGCTCCAGCAGGCGATTCACCAGTTCCATGCGCGGGTCTTCCTGCTCTTCGGCCGTCGCCATGGGATCGCGCGGCAGGAGCATCTTCGATTTGATATGAATCAGCACCGCGGCCATATAGATGAATTCAGCGGCAATGTTCACGTCGAGTTCGCGAATCTTTTCAACATAAGCGAGATACTGTGCCGTAATCTTCGCGATCGGGATGTCGTAAATGTCGATGTCCTGCTTACGGATGAGATCAAGCAATAGATCCAGCGGACCTTCGTACACATTCGAGACGGCGACGGCGAAAGGAAAGTCGCTCTCCTCTTTCTTCGCTGCGTCCTTGGGCTTTGGTTGGGTAATAGCGACGCTAGACGGAACAGCGGCATCCGCAGAAGCGATTTTTGGTTCTTCGGTCATCGGTACCAGTTTGTTACGGACCACCCAAAATAAAGGAAACTGGCGTGCCCCTCGTCTCGCCGATTTTGCGAGGTGTGGGAGTTTCGACAGAGCGCGAGATGAAAATCGGTGCCCCACTTCTGGCCGACTTTGCCAGAACTAGGAGTTCCGATAGAGCGAAGCCGGAGGAGCCTATGCACTTTGTACTTCTCCTCGCGGTGGTTCGTACCGCAGAGACATGCCCATCGCGGCGCGCACGTCGTCCATCGTCTCGCCCGATGTCTTGCGCGCGCGCTCCGAGCCAGCTTCCAGAATATCCCAGGCCAGCTTCGGGTTGTCTTCGAATTTCCTGCGTCGTTCCTGCATGGGATTCAGCAACTGCACCAGCGCATCGGCCGCCCAGCTCTTACACTCGATGCATCCGATGCCCGCCGACCTGCAGCCGTCATAGACCTTCGCCATTGTTTCTTTACTGCTGAAGATTTCATGCAGATCGCCCACGGGGCACACATCTGGATTCCCCGGGTCGGAGCGCCGCACGCGCGCTGGATCAGTGACCATCGTCTTGAGCTTCTGGCGCACGACCGGTTCCGGATCGGCGAGCATGATCGTGTTGCCATAGGACTTGGACATCTTCCTTCCATCGGTTCCGGGCAATTTTGCCGCGGGCGTGAGCAGAGTGGCCGGCTCAGGAAACACCGGCCTGGTCCCACCGTAAAATCCGTTGAAGCGCCGCGCGACCTCGCGCGTCAACTCGATGTGCGCCGCCTGATCCTCGCCTACCGGAACTACGTCGGCTTGATAGACCAGAATGTCGGCCGCCTGCAGTACCGGATAACCCAGAAATCCATACGTGCCCAAATCTTTGTCTTTTATGTTCTCCCGCTGCTCTTTGTAGGTCGGCACACGTTCCAGCCATCCGAGAGGTGTGATCATCGATAGCAGCAGATGCAGTTCGGCATGCGCCGGAACATGCGACTGCATGAAAATCACTGACCTGTCAGGATCCAGTCCTGCCGCCACCCAATCGAAAACGACCTCCAGCGAATTCTCTTTCACCTTCGATGTGTCGGCGTAATCGGTCGTCAGCGCATGCCAATCGACTACGCAAAAATAGCATTCGTACTTTTCCTGCATGCCGACCCAGTTCTGCAATGCACCCACGTAATTCCCGAGGTGCAGCTTTCCGGTCGGGCGCATGCCGCTGAGCACACGTTTGCGTTTTTCGGACGAAGCGTTCATTTTCCAGGGAGCCCCGCGTCACACGCACGAATCCTTCGCGGTTCCGGGATCAATTGAATGCAGAAGTGTCATGCAGGGCTGATTTTGATAGTAACACGTGAAAAGCCCATTTTGAGGGGAAAGCCCGCCTCGGACACCGGGTGTTCGGATTTCGAAAAATCTCCTCGAAGCTCTAGCCAAGGCTGTACCCGGACGCCGGGAAGGCAACGCCGGAAGCTGGTCTTCCGCGCGATGCTTTATAATTCGCGCTCTCTGACTTCAACCCGTTCCGTGACCACTCTTGCCCGCAAACTGCGCGCCGTCGACTACTTCACACTGGGATGGGGCACGATGGTGGGCGTCGGCTGGCTTGTCATTATGGACGACTGGCTGTTGCGTGGCGGATCCCTGGGAACCGGGCTGGGATTCCTGATTGGTGGCGCCTTGCTGCTCCCCGTCGGCTGGGTCTACGGGAAACTCGTCATTGCCATGCCCGATGCCGCCGGCGAGATTGCTTACACATCGGCGGTCTTTCCCCGCAGCATTAGTTTCGCCACCGGCTGGATGATGACTCTCGCATATTTCATCGTTTGCCCGTGGGAGGCCGTTGCCGTGGGGCGCATCGCCGCTTACATATTCCCGAAGCTCGATTCGACCGAGATTTATCGTGTCGCGGGACGCCCCGTATATCTCCCGCATCTGGCCGTCGGGCTGGCGCTCACGCTCCTGCTTACGGTGCTGAATTATCGTGGCGTGCGTCTGAGCGCCACGTTCCAAAACTGGACCAGCTTCGGTGCTCTTGCGTTATTTTTCGTGTTTGTTGGTGCTGGCGTAAGCCGCGGCACGATAAGCCATCTCCCTCCGTTGTTCACCCATACGCCAGTGGTTTCGATCCTGCTGGTGATCCAGATTGTTCCCTACTTCATGACAGGATTCGAGTCGGTGGGAAAAGCTGCGGAGGAAGCGGACCCCGATTTTCGTGCGCGCGGATTCTTTCGCGCGATCTGGATGGCGATTCTCATCGGAACGCTTTTCTATGCGAGCATCGTCGCAGCGGTTGCGTTTGTCGCTCCCTGGCGTCAACTGACTGCCGAGAAATTCATGACGGCGGTGGCTTTCCAGCAGGCGGTGGCCAGTCGCTGGATCGTCAACGTCATTCTGGCGGCGGCATTGTTGTCGCTCTTCAAGTGTTTCAACGGGAACTTTGTCGCTGCCAGCCGATTGTTCTTTGCCCTTGGGCGCCGCGGCATGATTGCGCCCGCTTCGGGAAGGATTCATCCGAGATTTCAGACTCCGTCGGTTGCCGTTCTCTGCGTGGGCATCGCCACTGGCGTTTGCATGCTGATGGGCGATGCCCTCCTCGTGCCCGTCACTGAAGTTGGGTCAGTTGCGTGCGCGGTGGGTTGGGCGGCGGCATGCGCGGCCTGCCTCGCCTTGGCCCTGCGGAAGCCGGATGTCGTCAAAGTGTCGGCTGCGGGGAAGGCCGCAGCAATCCTCGGCCTTGTCGTCGCGGTTGCACTGGCCTTGATGAAGATCGTTCCGATCATTCCCGGCCACTTCACAGTCTACGAATGGCTGGCATTGGCGGTTTGGTGCGTTCTAGGTGCAGTGGCCGCTGCGGCAAAGTAAGGTCAGCGGTAAAGGGAGATACGATGTCACCCACACTTCAGAAACGATTCCAACTCACGCTGGCATTCACGATTGTTCTGGCGTGCAGCATGGTCCGTGCGCAAAGTCCGCAGGCGTTCGATATTGTCATCACCAACGGCCACATCATCGACGGTACGGGTTCGCCATGGTGCACAGGCGATATCGGCATCCGCGACGGCAAGATTGCCGCGATCGGCAATCTCTCTGCGGCCGCGCGCCAGCGAACGATAGATGCTGCCGGTAAGGTAGTCGCCCCGGGCTTTATCGACATGCTGGGGCAATCGGAACTGACGATTCTTGTCGATCCACGGCTGCCCTCCAAGATCTTTCAGGGCATCACTTCCGAAATTACTGGGGAAGGAAATTCAATCGCTCCGCTCAATGATTCCATCATCGCGTCGGACCGGATTGGGTACGAGCACTACAAGATCAATCCCGACTGGCGGACACTCCGCGATTACTTTGCGCGGCTCGAGAAGCAGGGCATGGGAATCAATCTCGCTACGTACGTCGGGGCTACCCAGGTTCGCCGCATGGTCCTCGGTGACGATGACAAGCAGCCCACGCCTGAGCAACTCAATCAGATGAAGGCGCTGGTGCACGAAGCGATGAAAGACGGCGCGGTTGGCGTCTCCACGTCACTCGAATACGCTCCCGCGCCTTACGCGAAGACGGACGAACTGATCGCCCTTGCGGCCGAAGCCGGCAAGTCGGGCGGCATCTATGCGACACACATGCGCAATGAAAGCGATTCTGTTCTCGAAGCCATCGATGAAGCCTTGCGCATTGGCCGCGAAGCCCGCGTTCCGGTCGAGATCTGGCACATCAAAGTCGCCGGCAAGAATAATTGGGGGCGCATGCCCAAGATCGTTGCCAAAATTAATTCTGCACGCGCCGGCGGCGCGGACGTTACCGCTGATACCTATGCCTACACTGCCTGGTACAACGATTTTTCTGCTTTTATCCCCGCATGGGCCCACGACGGTGGCACGGCCCGGCTGGTCGAACGCCTGAAAGATCCTGCCACGCGTGAGCGCATTCGTAAAGACATGCTCACGCCATCACGGGATTGGGACAATGAGTGGAAGGAAATCCCCGGGCCCGATGCGATTATGATCGGGGCCGTTACGAATCCGAAGCTGCTTCCGCTCCAAGGCAAGCGCCTGTCCGAGATCGCCAAGCTGTGGAACAAAGATCCCATCGACGCACTCTTCGACGTCCTGATCGAAGACCCGACCACCGGCGTCGCGGTCTTCGGCATGTCGCAACCCGACGTAACGCTTGCATTACAGCAACCGTGGGTCTCCATCGACAACGATTCGGAAGGCACTTCGCCTGAAGGAATCCTGGGTGAGGCACATCCACACCCTCGTGCTTATGGAACGTTTCCGCGCATCCTGAGCAAGTACGTTAGGGATGAGAAGGTGCTCACGCTGGAAGATGCAATCCGCAAATTTACGGCGCTGCCCGCACAACGTATGCGGCTTCCGGACCGGGGAGTTCTCAAGCAGGGTATGTGGGCGGACGTGGTGATTTTCGATCCATCCACTGTGCGCGACCGGGCGACGTTCGACAATCCCAATCAGCTCTCGCAAGGAATGGAGTATGTGTTTGTGAACGGTGTGCCCGTGATTGAGCACGGAAAGATGACTGGAAAGTTGCCGGGGAAAGTTCTGCGAGGGCCTGGGTACGTGCCCTAGGACTTACTTCGTGGGAGCTTTCAGTCGAGCTTGCTCGGTTCCGTTGATTTGAGTAACGCGGGGCTGTGCGAGAGTTCCAGTGATGGAGTAGGCGCTGCCCGTCCCGGCTGGAATTCGCGCCAACTTGAAATCGATCTGGCGCTTGAACGTGGCCGTGCCGCTGACCTCGTACTTGCCCTCGGGCGAGTCCAGTTCCCCGTCGCTGACGTCGATTTTTCCGTCGTGGAGTCGCACCTGAGCCTTAAGCTTTCTGACCCTCAGGATCTCCGCAGTGCTATCAAGAAGCACATGCGGGAGGCTTCCGTCGGCTACGCTCATTTCCATTGTCCCTTCCGCAGATTGCCAGAAATCGGGACTGCACGAACCTCCAACCTCGTAGCTCATGCTGGCGGTTCCTTCCACCCAGTCGTCACTCATCAGCTTGGAAATGTTTGCAAGAGAAATCCCCGTCAGATTCCCGCTTCCACTGCACCGCGGAGGCTTCACGCTGAAGTCCGCTTGCCATTTTCCCCTGTGCTTGCCCCCAAGCAGGTCGCCGTCGATGGAGGAGATCTCCAACATTCCCGCCTTCAGGGTGATAAGTGCCGACAGCTTTGAAGCCGAGACGCCCCGCAACACGAAGCGATCGGCACTCAAGCGACCTAACGCCCAGACGCGAGTCAACAGCGATGGTGCGGACCGTGTATTTGCCAACACTCGATACCATGGACGATTCTTCGGATTCGCCCACGTCTGCCCGTCGGCTAGCGAAATCTGGTCCGTATTCAACTGGAAGTGCACTGGGCAATTCTCCGGACGTCCGCATCCGCGAGGGATTTCAAGGGAACCCCTCCAACTTGCCCCCGCCGCTCTCCCAATCAATTTCCCAACCCGAACTGCATCGGGGGAGAGTTGCATTTCTCCGGAAGTGATCTCCACGGGCTCGCCACCGTTGCGGAGGTCAAAGCGGACGTTGTGTAACTTCGCTGATCCCGTGATCTCGGGGCTCGCGAAGCCTGCAAGCCCGTTGCCCGATACCCAAGGCCCCCCAATTTGCAGGTTCAACTGCGCTGTGCCCTCGGCCGTTGTGCGCAACGATCGTAGCCCGAATACACGCGCCAGATGTAACGTCTTGCCGATTTCGGCGTCACCCAGCACATTGAAGTCATAGCCTGAGCGATCGGCCCAGCCGCGGACGATTGCTCCTGTCCGACCGCGTTCGAGCGCAAACGGTCCGAACTCCGCGTGAATGCCTTGTACTGAGCTTGAACGTGCTCGAAGCTTGGGTCCGGTCACGACGATTGGAATATTTGCCGGTCCGAGGTCCACCTTCTCCAGGGCAGAACTGATCCG
This sequence comes from Binatia bacterium, assembly GCA_035577905.1. Lineage (GTDB taxonomy): Bacteria > Acidobacteriota > Terriglobia > Terriglobales > Acidobacteriaceae > Sulfotelmatobacter. The sequence goes on along the minus strand of DATKAP010000109.1, from coordinate 410,717 downwards.
CAAACCCGTGATCTGGCCCTGTCCACCCACATGAGAACTCCCGTCCGTGCCGGCGTTTGCGGAATATGAGAGTTCGCCTCGGAGACTGCCTTCCAGCGACAAGTCGTCAGGCAGGTCTTTCTTAACGTGGCGTGCGAGCGCCCCGATGGCGCTCGCGGGGACCTCATCGACCACAATTTTCAACAAATACTGCGATCCGACGGGAAGGCTCGCTTCTCCTGCGAGCGTGATCAGACCCGTGCCCACCGGCGCACTGCACGAGATAGCGTTAACCTTGTGTTCGTGCGTGCTGTACTCGGCCTCACAGCCCGCGGCTAGGCGTAGGGGATTGTCGCTGGGGATGTCGTAACGCCGAAAGTCCTCTGCCAATACAGAGCTCGAAATTTTCAGTGCGGCCGGAGTCCCGTTCACTGTCGCGTCCACGCGAATTGCTCCCCGCCAACCCCTGTCGCTGCCGGTGAAGAACTTCGTAAGTTGCCCGAGTTGCGCTTGCGACCACTGGATGCTGAATTGCAAGGGAGTGTCGAGGAACGTTCCCGACCGCTGCCAAGTCCCACTGACTTGCAGAAGTCCCATATCGTTCAGATTCATGTCACTGCGGATCGGCTGCGCCTTGAGCCGGGTACCCCACACATTCTCTGACTCCTGCCACAACGCGAAATCGGCGTTGGTAAGCGCGTAAGGTTTCTTCTCCGGACCGTTTTTGAAGTTAATCCGCCCGGAGGATCCTTCGATGTATGGAAATCCCACCCTCGGTTCGGATTTCGTTTTTCCGGTGGGAGCCAGCGGAGTGCGCGCCGTGCGTTCCAGCAGGCTCTCAAGATTCCACCCGCCACCCACGCGGTGAACGAGATTGAGGCTCGGTTCGGTAAGGTCCAGTTTGGACACTTCGAGCCTTCCCCTGAGCAGCGAAGTCAGTCTGAGATCCGCAGTGACCTCGCTCGCACGCAACATCGGCTCGGATCCAAATGCGGGATCGTCATACACCACCAGGTTCTCCAGATCGAAGCCGGGGCGCGGCAGAAGTCGAATATGAATTGAGCCAATATCAACCGAGCGGCCAACGGCTGTACTGAGAGAGTTGATGATTTTGGATTTGAGCCGGGATGCGCCGGGCCGGACGAGGAACAACGCCAGCAGCACCAATACTGCCAGGGCGGCGACTCGGCGCTTGGAGGAAAAGACTCTCACAGCTTCATGTCCGAAGGCTGGACGGGTTCATCGTACGCTTTGCAGCGTCCGTCTCCACCGAGTTTCATCGAAAAAGTGCAACACAACCTTGCCCAGGAAGAAGAGGAAGCGGTCGCCCCAGCCGGTCTTGAGGTATTGATTATCCGGTGTTTCAAACGACCAATAGATGAACATAGGTCGCCCGATAACGTTCTCTTTGGGAATAAATCCCCAATACCGGCTATCGAGGCTCACTCCCCGATGATCTCCCATCGCGAAATAATGATCTGTTGGCACCACGATGTCTTCGCCCTGGATGTATTGCGGCATGTCGATCGCCCAGTTTGCCCAGATGTTCGGATCGTCCCCCGCCGGCACAGCCGGAAAGTTGTTGCGGTAAGGATCGAACGTATCTTTATCGTGCAAGACGTACGGTTCGTCGAGCGCCTGTCCGTTGCGATAGACCACGCCATTTCGCAGGTGGATCTTGTCTCCGGGCACTCCGATAATGCGCTTCACAACGTAGAGGCCAGGAGTCTGGGGTGACAAAAACACAACAATATCTTGCCGGTGAACTTCGCGGTAGGGAACCAATGGCCCAATCCAACCGCTTTTCGGAGCGAACTGAACACGGTTCACAAACACGTGGTCGCCGATCAGCAGCGTGTTTTCCATCGAACTCGACGGAATTTCAAACGCCTGTACTACGAACGTGATGATGAACAGCCCGGTTACAAGCACCGCGGCCAGCGACGCAAGAAACTCGACCGTGGTTTCCTTCGGCTTCTCTTCAGCGCCGTTCTGGTCTGACTTTGCTTGCTTTTCTTCTTTCTTCGCCACAGGAGATGCCATTGTCACGTCCAAAAACACAAGGAACGAATATCTTCGGGAGGGCAGGGCCTGGGCCGTGCCGTTAAAGCGCCGAAGGTTGGGGTGGAAGCTCCAAGGCCCAACAACTTCAGTGTACCAGCCGCAAGGTCCGGTTCCATCGCGTGATCTGAAACAAATGCGTGACTGCATAAGCCAGATGATGCAGTCTCGCGGCGATCGTCGTGGGTGGGGGCGCATCCCAGTCGCGCACCGACCAGTAAATCAAGAGAGGCCGCCCGATGATATTCTCCCGGGGCACGAATCCCCAATAGCGGCTGTCCTGGCTGTCATCGCGGTTATCGCCCATCACGAAGTAGTGCCCCTGGGGTATGATCAACTCCCCATCCTCCACCAGTTTCCGCATCTGTAGCCACCATGATCCTTCCATATTGGCGGCAGGAATGTCGGTTCGGGGGAAATCGTCGCGGTAAAGATTGTTCGCTGGTTCCAAAAACCGCACGTAGGGTTCTTCCAGTGGCTTGCCGTTGATCAGAACTCGCTTGTTCAGCATGCGCAGCCGGTCTCCGGGCAGTCCGATGACGCGCTTGACGAAATGCTGCTGGGGATCGACAGGATAATGGAAGACGACGATATCCCCGCGCGCGATTTTCTGATACGGCATCACGTAATCGCTAAGCCCTGATCCTCCATAGCACAACTTGTTCACGAGCAGGTAATCACCCACGAGCAGCGTATTCTCCATGGATTCCGAAGGAATCTGGAATGCCTGCACAATAAACGTGATAACAAAAATCGCAATCACCACCGTCCCCATGAGCGATTGCAGGGAACTGATCAGATCCGAGCCGAAGCTGGTCGTAATCTTGGGACCGGGCGTTGCCGCTGGTTCAGATACACAAGGAGCAGGAACAATGGGGGCCTCAGCCGCCATTGTCGCGGCCTCCGGCGTATCTACCGGTGCCGGCAGAACTGGCTCGGTCTGCGAAACCGTGGGCTGGTTAACAGAATCCATGAAATCCTACTGGTCTACCGCTTGCGAAGAACGTGCTGCCTTTCCATCTGCGTCCTTCGGCCGCGATGCCAGATACGTCAGTAACTGGCGTGCGGCGTCCTGTTCGGCCGTTTTTTTCGTGGACCCGCGGGCCCGTCCAACGAATTCGGGAGCTTTTGCTTCACGAGTATGCAGCCGAGCCTCGACGGTGAAGGTCTTGCTGTGCTCCGGCCCTGCTTCCTCCACCAGCACATACGACGGCTGGGGCAGTCCCAGGCTCTGCACGGCCTCCTGCAACGCGGACTTGAAATCGGTGATCGGCAGTGTGCCCCCACCGCGCTCCATGCGCTCCAATTCAGGAGCGATTACGTTGCGTAAAACAAATTCCCGCGCCACTTCCAGCCCGCCGTCGAGATAAATCGCCGCCAGAATGGCCTCCAGCGCGTCCACCAGAAGGGCGGTCTTGCTGCGGCCGCCGCTTTTTTCTTCCCCGCGCCCCAGGCGCAGATAATGCCCCAATTCCAGTTGCTGCGCCACCTGAATCAGATGCCGCTCACTTACAAGATGCGCCCGCAGCTTCGAAAGTTCCCCTTCGCGAAAGTGCGGAAAGCGCCGAAACAACTCCTCGCTTGTGACCAGTGCCAGTACCGCATCGCCAAGGAATTCCAACTGCTCATTATCGCGGACCTTGTACTTGCTCTCACCGGCCTGCTGCGCTTCCATCTCGCGCGCCTGCGAACTGTGCGTAACCGCCTGTTCGATCACCGCCCGGCGCCGAAAATGGTAGCCAAGCCCTTCCTCAAGCGCCGTAATTTCCCTTTCCTTCATAGATAGAGGTGATGGTGCAATATCGAATTGCAACGTCCCTCAGGCGGGCTAGTTCTTCGGTGGCGTTGTCGGCTGGCCGGACGTGCCAGTGGACGCATACTTCATGAGACGATCCTGCTCCTGCCGCGCTGCCTTTCCGGCGGCCGAGTCCGGATTGTCCTTCGTTAGATCCACAGCCTGCTGCGCCGCCTTCAAGGCCTCCGGAATCTTGTTCTGGAAATCGAGTGACAGCGCCAGGCGATAGACCGCAATCACATCCGGTTGCTGCGGGAGCGCATCGATGGACTTTTTCAGGTTCGTCTCCGCCTCCGCCCAATTGCTGGCCTTGAATGCCGCGGTCCCCAGGACAAAATAGGCCTGCGAGCGGATGAAGTTCTTGTACATCTTCAACTGCTCTTCTGGATATCCGGAAGTGGGCACATCGGAATCTACCGTGACCAGCGCGCGTTCCGCGTTTTTCTTGGCTTCGCCGAGGGCCACGTCCTTGTCGAGACTGTCGTCCTTAACCTTCTCGGCCTGCACCTGGGCCACGGAGACCAGCGCTTCCGGATCGTCAGGGTCGATGGCCAGAACCTTCTTCGACATCTCGACCACCTTGTCGAGGTTGTTGATCTGCTGATAGCGCTGCATCACCGCTTTGTAGACCATGGGACGCACTTCGCTCTGCGGGTACTTTGTAGCGAAGTCCTCCGCGGCTTTCTCCGCTGCTACAGGATCCGTAATCGCCACTGCGGCCTTATAGGCGGCGTATTCTTCCTGGCTGTTCACCTTCGCCGGACGCTTTCCTGGGGGGCCCGCTGGCTGGCCCGAAGCCTGTCCGGCAGCCTGCCCGGAGGCCTGTCCCGCCGGAGGGGTCTGCGAAGCGGGTTTGTCCTGTCCCCAACTCGATGCACAGATTCCCAGCACGATCCCGATGATGGCTATGCGCTTCATGCGTTCTCCTCGATCCACAACGTCCTGATCTTTTTGAAATTTTGCCAACGTGCATTCTATCGCAGTATCAACTGGGTGCCTCACTTCCGGCCGCATTTGCCAGAAGTGGGAACCCTGACAACGGAGAGCTGAGCAGAACCGGCTATTTCACGGAATCCGGCGTCTTCGGCTTCGCCGGAGGCTCGTACGGATTCTGCAGACCGCGCTCAGCCGCGGCCTTGGCCTCCGGCAACTCCGCCCCGGCCGTCACCGCCGCTCGATACTCATTCAGCGCGCCCTCGCGGTCCGGCGGATCTCTCATATCCAGCATCCGCCCGAGATACACGTGCGACCACGCCACCACCTTGGGATCTTTCGTCGACTGAATGGCCTTCCGGAAGTTGTCCGCCGCGCCATCCGGATTCTTGTTTGCGACCGCAACCTGCGCCAGGATGAACAGCGCCCGTCCCTCGTCTCCGATTTTCTTATCCAAGGCCTGTTGTGCCAGTTCCTGCGCTCCCTTGGGATCGCCCGCCGCTAGCCGCTTCTCGGCGGTCATCAGCATCCGCCGATCTTCCAGGCGCGACAGTTGCACCAGTTCTGGCCTCGTATTTCGCGCGAACTGAATCTCGCTCGCGGCCTTTTGCTGCTGCTTGATGTCGATCGCGTCGAGAATGTCGCCGTACGCCGTCCGCAGTCCCGCAGGATCCTTCTCGAACGCCACGATCGCGTTGTAGAAATATTTGGTCAAAATGTAGCCCTGCTTCTCCGCGTCATCGACCGCCTGCAGCCGCATCGCTTCCGCCGTCTGCTTCGTGCCCAAGGTCCGGATTTCGATGGCCCGCACCAGGCACTCGGTGACGAGCAACGACATGTCGGACCTGAAACTCTCTTCTAGCGGGGCGTTCTTCACCGATTGCAGCAGCGGCTCCAGCCGCTTGATGGAAGTGAAGTGCTTTTCCGCCATGGGATCGAGCACATAGTGCAGGTAGGTATGCCGGATCTGCGGCATCTTTAGCGGATCGACGGTCGTCGGATCGGGCGAAGGGAAAACCACCACGTAGTAGTCGGCGCCGTAGTCACGGGCGTTCGCTTCGTTAGGATCGCCCATAAAGTCGAGCAGAATGGTGAACGTCCGCCCCAGATATCCACCCGACTGCAGTTTCAAATAGATGTCAGTGTCGAAGACCATCTTGGCCAGCGGCTCGTGATAGCGCGCGACCATGGCTGCATAGTTCGCCCGGTGAGCCTCCCAGATCGAGTGCAGCGACGCCTTGTCGTAGAAACGTTCCAGCAGCGCTCCAAAAGCGGCAATGGGCGCGGCATCCGGAGGCATCTCTTCCTCCTTGACCCGCGGCATGAAGTGCGGAGGCCCCTGCAGATAGAGCGACAGCGAGACAAACTGCGAAAGGTCGTGTTCAGGATCTTTTCCCTTGTGCGCCTGATACCAGTCGCAGATGGAAGCCAGAGCCGCCTGGGCATCTTCCGACTCGCGCAGATTCCGCTGTACCTCTGCCCGCACGTTGAGCCGCTGCGCGTCAGAAATGTTCAGATCGACATCGTAGCCGCAGGAGTTCATCGCCGTGAGCACCGCAAACAGAGTCTCGCTGGTGTCGAGCGTGATGGGGTTCTGATTCGCGTACTGCGGCGCAGGCGGGTTCTGACTCTTCTTTGGAGCCTGCTTCTCCGTCTGCTTTGAAGCTGGGTTCTCGGTTTGGGTTGGAGCCTGATTCTCAGGCTGCTTTGGAGCCTGGTTCTCGGGCTGGTTTTGCGTCTCAGGCTGGCGCTGGGCGTCGGGTTGGTCTTGCGCCAGGGACACCGTCGTCATCAGCCCCGCAAAGGCCGCAATCAGAAATGTTCGAAGTCCACAACAAAGGAAACGCCTCAGGAATCCCTCCCGCAGGATGGCCACTCACGGCCAACAAAATAAAGATAGGCGGAGAACAATCTTAGTGTAAGAGGTTGAGAGCACAGGGTCAACGCCAGGCGCATGTAGGGACAGCCGCCTTCGGGTGCCCGTCTAGCGAAGCTCGACCCCTGGCCAAGACCAAAAAAATCGGGGAGCCCGAAGGCTCCCCGAAAGCGTTTCAACCTAACTTCAACTTAGAAGTTGAACTTGGCCACCAGAATCATTCCCCGAGGATGGTTGCTGAATATCGCTTGGGGCTTGTTGAAACCACTGGTGTTGGGCTCCAACATCGACAGAACGTTGCTGCCGGTGTAGCCAAGGGGAGCAACATCGCTGACGTACCCGGGCACGTACTGCGCATGGTTGAATATGTTCAGTGCCTGTGCCGAGAACTCAAACGAAGTGTGCTCAGTGAGATTGACCCTCTTGAGAATCGAGAAATCAAAGTTGTTGATGTGCGGCATGGCCAACGTATTGCGTCGGGCAGTGGGCCGTGTGAATGTTCCAGCGGTGACATAGTAGGCAGTCGGATCATCTGCCGCGTAGGCCACGACATCTCCGTTGGTGTTGGTGAGTGCCGTCGAGCCAGATCCGGTTCCCCGTACGCCCGCAGGGTTGATGAACACCCGGTCTCCCGCCGAGTCACCGTTTCCATTTGCATCCACGCCGCTCTGCACAGTTGCGTATTCCGGCGCTTGGAACGTGTAAACCGGCGACACTTGCCAGTTACCCAGGATGTTCTTCTCGACCCAGTTGTCACTGTGTTTCAAGAAGGGCAGATCATAGGTTGCCTGGAGGGTGACGCGATGCCTGCGGTCCAGAGCCGAGTCGCTCCAGTCACAAGCAAAGCACTGGAAGTCCTGCGGACGGCGCGGTGTGATGTACGTCGAGAACACATCCGCCGTCGAATTGTCCATGTTGTGGCTCCAGGTCCATGCCGCCTGGAATTGCAGTCCGTTACTGAATTGCCGTGATACTTGCGTTTGCAACCCGTGATATTTCGACCCACCGTAAGGCATGAAACCAACTACGCTCGCGCCATCAAACCCGGCGTTAGCCCATGCCGGAACGTAGTTGGGGTTCGCTTTGATCTGAGCAGCGGTGGTTGTCAAACCATCGAGAGTTGCCTGGTCGGGTGCGGTGAAATACATCGGAAGGAACAGACTCGGAGAGGTCTTTGCCTGCCGATTGAGTCGTGACTGTACCGGTAGGTGAATCCCCCGCGTACCAACGTAACGAACTTCAACGGTGTATTTGTTGGCGAAGATGTGCTGCACTCCCAGGTTCCAACTCTCCGAATAGGGCAGCTTTTGGTCTGGGATGTAGCCAGACGTTGCTTCGCGAGCCGCAATCGGATCCGTAATCGGGGGAATTGTATTGATGGTAGGTATACCCCCACCTGCCAGGAAACCGATTCCGTTCGTACCGGGGTCATTCCATGCGCATAGCGATCCCGGCGCTGCTTCCGTCGCTCCAGAGGCCGCATCGCAGGTCTGCTGCACCTGAGGCGATGCCGATAGCAACCCTAGGTTGTCATACAGTACGTCCGTGGCCATGGAGAAACCGCCGCGAATCGAGGTCGTTCCAGTGCTTCCTGGAGACCAGGCGAAGCCAATACGCGGCAAGAAGTTGTTCTTCTGTGCCTTCGGTTCGCCAAAGGTAACCAATCCCGGGACATTCGAGATCGCATTCAGCGGTTGCCACTCCCGTTCGGACAGCGGAACCTGCGTGTACTCGTAGCGCAGTCCCAGGTTTAGCGTAAAGTTTTTCTTGATTTTCCAATCATCGTTGGCCCACCAGTACAGAAACTTCTGGTTGCCGTAATAGGTTACGTTCCCCATCGACCTCTCAGCGAGATAGTCCGGAACCTGGTCTGTAAAGTAGCCGTTGTAACTTGTGTAATCGTAGTCGCCACGCTTCCGCTGCGTGAAGCCCTGGGGTGAAATGTACCAGGAATACTGCCCTCCGAACTTGAAGTTGTGATTGCCCTTGATCCAGCTGACGTTGTCCACAAGTTGGTAAAAGTTCTGGACAGCGAACTGCGGAGCATTGGGGTCAGGCCCGAGTTGCACACCATTTCCCTCGAAAAAGCCCACAATCAGGTTCGGGTACGAACCCAATCCCGGGAAGGTGAAGCCGCCGTCTACGAAGTACTGAGAGAAACGATTGAATCCGGCGCGAACTTCATTCGTCAGGTTGGGCGAAAAATTGTGGTATTCACTCAAAGTGAAAAGGTGATACCTCTGGGGTAAGTTTGTCCAGAAGCTCGGGATCTGCGCGGCGATGTCGGTCTGGTCGTTCTTCTCGTACACATACCGGCCACGGACCTGGTCCTTGTCGGAGATGTTCCAATCCATTGAGGTCGCGCCCGTAAGGGTATTGTTGTGATAACCGCCGGCATAACCAATGTCGCCAATGTCAACGGTCAAGGCGCCGGCACCCGCCTGCGAATCTATCGAGGTACTGCCTGGGCAGTTAGCATCTCCAGCACCACCGCCTGCTGGAGCCAGCGCGGTTCCTGCGCCGCTCTGAAACTGGGTAACCAGCGTCTGATCGACCAGCGTATCGCCTGCGAGTGCTGCATAGCCGGCCGCGGTCGGAACGCAACCAGTAGAAAAGCTGTAGCTTCTGATCGTGTTGTACTCCCAGTTCGTAAAGAAGAACAGCTTGTTCTTGATGATCGGTCCACCGATCTGCCCGCCATAACGGTTGTTGTCGAAAGGCGTGTTCGACACAGGCAGATTATTGCTGTTTTCTGACAGAGCGAGCTGCGAGTCGATCGCGTTCAGATTGCGATTCTGGAAGTACTCATACACTCGACCGTGGAAGTTGTTCGTTCCCGACTTGATCGTCTGATTAAACTGGCCGCCCGATGAATGGCCAAACTCCGCCGAGAACTGATTCTGCAACACGGTGAACTGGTCGACCGAGTCGTTCGGCAACTGAAGCAGCGGACCCGTTACGCCCTTGTTGTTATTGTCAACGCCTTCCACCGTGAAGTTGTTGTTGCGCGGACGCTGTCCCGATACGGAAGGGCCGGTTCCCAAGCCAATTCCACCGCTGGTGGCAACGCCAGCATCGAGCAGCGAGAGATTAATCACTCCGCTGCCAGTGCCAGCCATCGGCGATTCCGACACAACCTTGTTGTCAAACGTGTTCTGCAACTGCGCGGTGGTCGTGTCGATTGTCGGAGGCGTTCCGGAAACTTCCACGGTCTCCGTCGCCGCGCCCGGCGTCAAAGTTATGTTTCGGGTACCCGTCTTGTTCAATTCCACAATCACGTTCTCGGATACCGTCTTGAACCCGGTCATCTTGACCGAGATTCGGTATGTGCCGGCCAGCAGGTGCTCGAACCGGTATTCGCCAGAACCGCCACTCTTGGTGTTGGCGGAAACGTTAGTGCCAATGTTCGTCGCCGTGACGTCGGCGCCCACTACTGCTGCACCGGTCGCATCCGTCACCGTTCCGACGATGTTTCCGTCAATTGCCTGGCCGAGCGCGACTACCGCGCCGAAGGCCAGCATACTGATCAGCGCGAAAGCAAATCCCACACTTCTTAAGATTCGCACGCCATGTGTCATATGTATTTTCTCCTGAACTCTGGAAGAACTTCAGGCCGTCACAACGGCCAATGATCCGCGACAGCCGATTTTGAGAGCACGCCTGCGCGTCGGGTAAGCACAGATCTACACTGTTACCCTTACAACAAGTGTGCAAGTCACAAACCAAAACACTCCATTTGTAAGTGCCGTGTCTACTTACAGTTATGTCCGCGCTGCGAACCCATCATACCAAAATTTGAAGATAGCTGCGCCTTTAAATATGAACTTTGGTATTTCAGGCGAGCCGGAAGTCCGTCGCTGCTCGTTATCATCACAACCTTAACAATTCACAAATGTTATCCCGGAGTTGTCTGTTCCGCGGGACTCGAATCTCCGTAAGAAGGAAAGGATCTCGTCACTCGGCAACCCACCATCGCACGGATCGCAACAAAACTGCGCTGATTTATGCACGTGACCGCTGCCCGACTCACCCAGGGTGGCACCAGGAGGAATTTGAATGAGGAATCAACGGAGTCGTCTGATGTTGTGTCTGTTTGTCGTAGGTCTATGTTCGATGTTTGCCCTGGCTCAGGATGACACCAGCAACGCTTCCAAGGGCCAGGTACGGAATCTCACCGGGTGCCTTACAAAATCCGGTGGCGGCGATGAGTACCTGCTAACCGCAAACGATGGCAGCACCTGGGAAATCCATGAAAACAACGCCGTCGACCTCGCGTCTCACGTCAACCAGACCGTAAAACTGCGCGGCGTGGTCTCTCACGAAAAAACGCACAACATGAAGGAAGACGCCAAAGACATGGCCAGCGACGCCGGCGCGACCAAGCCCAAGGCCGAACATGGCCACCTGAAGGCCACTGATATCAAGAAAGTGGGCGATTCCTGCCAGTGGCATTAGACGGGCAGAAATTATGAGGGCGGAACGTTTACGTTCCGCCCATACTTCTTGCCGAGAACTTGAAGACTGAGAACTGCCTTCCTATCCTTTCACATTCACCTTCGAGAACGACAACACCGCACGGCTAGGTGTTGGGCGCCCCATCGAAAGTGCCGGACGGAACGTGGTGAAGATCAGCATCTGCTTCACCTTCGGCAGCACTTCCTGCGACTCATTTGATTCGGAAAGGATTCGATAGTCCTGTACCCGCCCGTTGGCATCGACATACGCCTCAATCACAAGCGAATCATCGTCGATTGTGTCCATGGTCAATCCCAAGGCACTGGGTTGCAATTCCGGCCCCGTGTTGACCATCACCAGCGGCACATCATTGTCGGCGCGCAGCGAAGATGGGCCCACGAAGTACACCATGGCGATTCCGAAGAGAATCAACGCACTGACAAGGCCCGCCGCTGCGGGAACCATGAATGCCTGCAACGCATTCTCCAGCCTCACCATGAGCCCTTCAAACCTTGCGCGGCGCGCATCCGCCGCTTCGCGCGAGGCCGCAAGGCGCAGCTTCAGACCAAGATCGGCTGGCACCTTCGGGCGCGCAACGCTCATCAGCAACTGCTGCGTGTGCCGCAGAGTCAAATACTCGTCTTGGCACCCGGCGCAGCGGGAAAAGTGATTTTGCAGCGCCAGCATCTCCGTGCCGGTCAACGCTCCATCCAGATACGGCGAGAATAGTTGTTTCGCCTGCGAGCACTGCATTTCCGCCTTCTTCTGCGTGCCCGTTCCTTGAATGCCACTCATGGCATCACCTCGGCCCTTCTACCCCCTCCAGTTACCTGCGACCGCGAACCCCGTTGTTCGGGAGCGGTCAACCCCAGTTCGTTTCCAACTTCGCGCACATACGGCACCAGTCTCTGCCGCAGTGCCTCCCGGCCACGTGTGAGCCGCGACTTTACTGTGCCGAGTGAAACTTCCAGCACCTCGGCAATTTCCTCGTACGACATCTCTTCCAGATCGCGCAGAATCAACGTTGTGCGGTAAGGCTCCGGCACTTTTCGTAGTTCCTGGTCTACGCGCCGTTGTACTTCATGATGCGCAACACTCTCAAACGGCGAGTCCCCATGGTCCGTCAGTGCCACCTGAATCGTGTTTTCCGCAGCGCTGTTCGTGTCGCTCTCCGGCTCGATCGAAGTCTCCTTCGCCTTGTGACGGAACCACCACCGGCGCCGGTTCGCTGCCTCGTGAAGCGCAATGCGGTAGATCCACGTTTTCAAACTCGATTCCCCGTGAAAGTGCTTGATGCCTCGAAACACTTTCAGGAACACATCTTGCGTTGTGTCGGCGGCATCCGCCGGATCGTTTACGACCCGATATACCAATCCGTAGACCGGCTGTTGAAACTCCCCAATCAGCCAGGCGTACGCGGTTTCTGAGCCCGCTTTTAACTCGGCGACAATTGCCGCCTCTTCTTGCGACCGGACTCCTATCGCACTCGCTAAATCACCCAAGGTGGTTGCTCCCGCCATAGTGGCGTCCTTTGATTATAGGATTTTCCACCCCCTTCGCGGCCTGAAAATTCACGGGTCGAGAAGTCCAGCCGAGCGGCTCGCGAGCCAAAACTCTCACCTGACATAGACTCCGACCGAGTGTCAGGAGTTCCCGCCGGGAAGTCATTTGTTTTGAGGGGGTTGATCCGGGGAGATCCTTGTAACGCTTTGGAATCAATGGATTTGGGCCAAACCGCGCCAAGTTTTGGATCCTTGGGGGTTACTTCGGTTCCCCCGTTTGAGCGGTATTTTGAGTTAGCGAGGGACTCCTGCATCGGAGCTTCGCTCCGCATGGCAATCGGGTCGGCTTGTCCCTTGGCTACGAACCCAGAGCTTCTTGTGCGTGTGCGCCAGCGGGAACCTCCAATCGGAGTTCGCGCAGAATCTCGGCCAAAGCGCTCAACAACGCCTCGCAGCCCTTATCTAAATTCAGCGCGGATTTCTCCAGGAAGGCACACGCTCCGTCGTGTCGAAGCCGCTCGGCGTTTTTGTGTGAGAGCGCAGTGAACGCTACGACCGCAATGCGCGCCGTCTTGGGGTCCTTTTTTAGCGCTTTCAGAACATCCGGCCCCGTCATCCCCGGAAGCAGCATGTCCAACAGAATCACATCGGGTTTGTCATCCTTCGCCACTTCGATCGCCTTTGCTCCCTCGCTCGCGGTGCTCACGACATAACCCGCCCGAACCAATGCCCGTTCCGTGGCCATACGCAAAAACTTGCTGTCCTCGACCAGAAGAATCTTCGTCATGCATACCTGCCCGCCGGCCGGTGTCACGCTTGCTTACGGTTCTTCTATCGGCAGAATTGCGATCCAGGCCAGATTCGGTCTCCGAAGGATGAAAAGTCTCTAACTCACTCCACGCGATCGGTTCCTGATGGTCTTCAACCAGCGTCCTTCTGCTCGTCAACAATCAGTACGAGCAGTCAAGTTGCTCCAAGGGCCACCCAACAAGTGAAGGGGAAGTCCTAGGCAGCGTGAGAGGTTGCGAACCTTGAAACGCCGGAAGCCTCAAACGTGTCCGAAAAACAAACGGCCCGCAGCGTGTGCTGCGAGCCGTCCGGTGGACTGTTGTGGATTGACCAAGAGGTGGTCACTCTACGTGGCCTCTTCGGCAACTCCGGGCTCCCGGCTCGACCTTCCAGCCGGGCGGATTTCAATCCTTACTCACCGTAAGTATGCGGGCTGTAGCTTTTCGGTGGTTCTTGCGAATCCCGCGTCCAAGCCCCGCTCAGAGCGACCTCGCTCTAAGTCTCAGCCACCTCACCTGGTCTTTGAGTACCTCTACTACTGCCTTCAGAACTTGTCATCAGACCACCTCCTTTCCGGTGTAAGCGCAGATTAGTATGAAACGCGCCAGCGCGTCAATCGGGGCACCCCCTCAGGCAACAGAAGCGTGGCCGGGAGGCCGACCCGCACGCTCCTTTGCAGCTTCGCAGGCGGATTAATGAGCGCTATGGCGATTGTTCATCAACTGATGACCTCCTCTCGGCTTTGCAGATGGGAAAGAGTAAGGGGGCTCCGAGCATAGCCGCTTTCTAGGATCACGGTCGCGACCACTGTGACACCGACTAGCGCGATTACGTGCACCCAATCAGGTGGCTGTTGGATGGGCGGAAAGATGATTTTTGATATTGTCACCGCCGGCATGTTAGTCCGGTGAAACACTATCGCTCTTCCTGCCCTGTTGGCGCTTTGCTTCCACAGACTTGCCTGTCATCACGCACCTGTGCATCCCATTTTGTGATGACGATGTGTTCCTGCAGGAACATTTTTTCGGCCCCACGCCGTCAACGTAGCCCAAACGCATAAACCGCGCTTCCCGCAGCGATCGCAACATACTCCTTGCCGTCAACAGCAAATGCGATGGGCGCAGCGTACACCGCGCCGCCCATTTGAAAATGCCAAACAGGCTTGAGCGATGTCGCATCGAACGCGATAAAGTTCCCTTCGGCGTCTCCGCTGAAGACCAACCCTCCCGCGGTCGAGAGCACACCCGACCACGTCGGAGAAGTGTGCTGGAATTTATGCTTCACCTCGCCAGTAGCCGGATCGATCGCCTTCAGAAAGCCCAGGTACGGCTCAGCTTCTTCTGACGGAAAATATGCGCTGCCATAGAACGCGTGCCCCGCTTCATAAGGCTGCGGCGCGGTGCTGAAGATGTCGCACTGATCGCGCGCCGTCACGTAGAACAATCCGCTCTGCGGATCGTAGGTTGGAGGCATGTAATTCGTGGCGCCGAGAGCGCCGGGGCAGACGGTGTGGCCTTCCAACGTCGGCGAGGCGTTCTGGTTCGCGACCGGACGCCCATCGGTATCTTTCGAATCGGTCCAGGTTGTCTTCGCGTACGACGTCGCCGAGAGCAGTTTCCCCGTCGTGCGGTCGAGCGTATAGAAGAACCCGTTGCGGTCTGCTTGTGCGATCAGTTTTTTTCCGCCTGCATCGAGCAGCACGGGAACCTGCGTGGCGTCCCAGTCGTGCTCGTCGTGCTTGGTGAATTGGAAGTACCAATTGAGCTTGCCGCTGTCGGCATTCAGCGCGAGCAGGGAATTGCTGTACAGATTGTCGCCGGCGCGTCCCTCGCCGCGATTCGACGGAGAAGGATTCCCTGTGGGCCAGAAGATCTGGTTCGTTGATGGATCATAAGTCCCCGTGTTCCAGGCCGGTGCGCCACCGACTTTCCAGGAATCGCCTTCCCATGTGTCATGTCCCGGTTCACCCGGGCCGGGCACCGTGTAGAAGCGCCATTTTCGTTCACCGGAATCGGCGTCGTAGGCGTCGATGAAGCCGCGAATGCCGTATTCACCTCCGGAAATACCGATGACAATAAGGTTCTTTACAGCGAGCGGTGCGACTGTGAAGCTGTGCCCAGTGCGGTAATCGGCTGCAGTTACATCCCACACGACGGCTCCGGTCTCCGCGTCGAGTGCGATCACGTGCGCGTCAAGCGTTCCGAGAAACACTTTGCCTCCCAGGATCGCCAAACCACGGTTTACCCGCCCGCAGCAGGGTCGGATATCGCCGGGCAATTGCCGTTGATACATCCAGATCGGCCTGCCGGTGCGCGCATCGAGCGCAAAGGCCCGATCGTCGGGCGCAGTGGCATACAGGGTGCCGTCGACAACCAGCGGTGTTGTCTCGAACTTCCCGGTGGCCCCAGTTTGATACACCCACTTCGCGACCATGTTGGGTGCGTTGGTCGCGTTGATCTGATTCAACGGGCTAAACCGTTTTCCGGAGTAATCGCCCGAATAAGTCATCCAGTTCTGCGGCTCTTTGGACGAATTGACGAGGCGTTCGAAAGTGACTTGCGCGGCGGAGTATCTCGAGAGAAGCGCAATCAGGAGAAAAAGAAATATTCCCCTGCGATAATCCCTCTGCGATCTCCGCGGATGTTCTCGGCGTTCTCTGCGGCCAAGATGTTTGGAACTTTCTCCCTGAGCCTTCATTTTGCCTCCACGTTGGCCAGGAAGGCGACGATGTCTTGAACGTCCTTGTCGCTTAGGACATCGGCGTCGTACTTCGGCATGGCCGATTCCCGGGACTTCTGAAACGACTTCAACTTGTCCTTTTCGAGCAGGTGAATGTGCTCGCCGGGATCCATGATCTGCACCGTGAAGCTATCTTCGTTCAAAATGACGCCTTTGATCTGCTTGCCCTCCGCGGTGACGACAGTGACGCTTTCATACTCTTGCGGAAATTCCTTCGTAGCTTCGGTTAATCCCCAGGCGAGCCTGCGGCTCGGGTTGCGAATCGAATCGATGATCGCTTCGCGCGTTCTGGATCCGGCGACGCTCGTCAGATCCGGTCCTAACCTGCCGCCGTTTCCCGAGACCATGTGGCACAGGGAGCAGTTTCCGTCGCCGAAGAACAATGCTTTGCCGTGTGCGACGTCGCCGGTGATCTTCACCGACGACTTAGTTTCCTGACTGCCGATGTAAGTGATGATCTGCCAGATCTCTTCGTCGGTCATGCCCACACCCTGGCCGTTGGTGCCATTTGCCGGCATGGCGGTCCCGGGGATTCCGCTGCTGATGATCTGGAACATCTCGGCGTCGTTGTGCGCGTGCTTCTTCTGTGCTCGCGTGAGATCGGGACCTCTGCCGCCACCACGCGCGCCGAGCCCGTGACAAAGCGCGCAGTTGATGCGGAATTCATATTCACCCGCCTTCGCCGCTTTCGGATCCCCCGCCAGCGGATTCTGAGCAACTGCGACAACCACGAATCCAAGCAACATTAAGGCGACTCTCCACAGCTGCTCGGCCATGAAATCCCCCCTGAAATTTTGCGCATTCTACGACATCGCTGCAGGTTTGCATCTTTGGAAATCTCGCCAGAAACGGGAAACACTCCTGCCGTACATGTCCGGGGGATATCTGCCGGTGGCACTTTTGGGTCTCTACACTGAAATCCTGCCTTCTCTTTGTCGATGTTCCCGATGAGGATGCGGATTTTCCCTAGGCAGCTAAGTAACTGATCTTTCAGCCTTTCCAGCGAAAGGCCTGGGGCTGCGGTAGACCCAGATGAGCCAGCACGCGATAAGCGAACTCGCGGGCCATTTCATCTAATGAAGCAGGGCGGTAATAGAAGGCCGGGATTAAAGGAAAGATGGTCGCACCTGCGTCGGCAGCCCGGTACATGTTGCGGATGTGGATTTTGTTGAGAGGCGTCTCGCGGACACAAAGCACAAGCGGACGCTTCTCTTTGAGCGTGACGTCGGCGGCTCGTTCGATTAGTTGTGCCGCAACTCCGTTGGCGATACGGGCCAGAGTGCCCACGCTGCAGGGGATGACAACCGTGGCGTCGGCGGGATAGGAACCGCTGGCCACGTTGGCTCCGATGTCAGCGTTCGATTGCATCTTGATCTTTTGCGACGACTGCCCGCCCGGAAAACCGAGGATGCGGCCGACGAGGTTGGATCTTCCTTTTAGGCCCAGTTCTTCGGCGAGGACGCGCAGGGCGCTGTCAGATGCGATGAAGTTCACAGTCTCGACGCGCTTATCGCGTCCGACGGTGAGCAGAAAGTGGCGAAGAAAGATGGCGCCGCTCGCTCCGGTAGTCGCAACGATGAGATTTTTCGGCGGCTGATTAGGCAAGGTGGCCTCGAACTGAGGAGCATAGGGACGCACGGCGGCGGAAGTCAAGATGAGCTAGAAGCTGATATGGCATCCACGGTCAATCTCCGGTCGCGACGCAGCGCAGCGCAATTGCATGCCCTAGCCGGAGTGGAGCGCGAAATTCGGGCGCAGGATTCTAACGGCCGCCGACAGTACCTCCGCGAGTTCAAAAAGTCGTTTCGGACCTATGAGTCGATTCTGAGCTCGGAAGAAGTTCAGGTGGATTTGCGTACCGCTGACGTGGTTCTCGTTGGCGACTATCACGCGCTCCCCGCATGCCAGCGAGCTGCTGGCTCGCTGCTGGAACAGAGAGCGTTTGCAGGCGATCGCCCTGTCATCCTGGGCGTGGAAACCATCTTCGCCCGCGACCAGCATATTCTCGACGAGTGGTGGCGCCGCGAAATTGACGAAGATGAACTTCGCCAGCGGATCCGCTTCGATCTCGATTGGGGATACGACTGGGCCCCATTTTACGAACTCCTGGTCAGCGCCCGCGATAACGCCGAAGCGCTTTACGGCCTGGATTGCATGCCGCGCGAGGACTTGCGCAAGATCGGGGCGCGCGACCGGCATGCTGCGCTGAAGATTGCAGAAATCCGCCAGCGTCATCCTGGCGCCGTGGTCTACGTTCTCTTCGGCGAATCTCACATGGCGCCGTCGCACTTGCCGCGGGCCGTCCGCAAAGAAAACCCGCAAGCCAAGGTTGTGACCGTGCTGCAGAACATAGACTCGCTCTATTGGCACGCGGCCGGAGAACGTGCCGATAAAGTCGAAGCGGTTCGCGTGAAGGACGGTGTGTTGTGCATCTTCAATGCGACGCCGCTGGAGAAATACGAGAGCTATCGGCTCTTTCTCGACCAATGGAGCCGCTGCGAGGAGAGCCCTGACTACGCTCCGACGATCTATAACCTGATCGACAGCCTCGCCAATTTCCTCGAGATCAACCGCTACTCCTCGCACAACGGGACGCAGCCGAAGTTCCTGGTCGACATGCTGCCGGAAGTTTACGGAGGCGCGCAGGCAGCAACTCTCGGCCGCCTCCTGCTGCGGAAAGGTGTGAGCGAAGACGATCTGAAGGGATTGCTCGCTAAAGTGGAGGAGCGTGGCAGCAGCTACATCCCGCAGGTCAACGCATTCTACGTGCGCGAATTCCAGATGACGCACGCAGCCGAAGACGCGACGCGGTTTCTGCACCAGGCGTGCCAGGGATTGCCGCACCGAGCGAACGGCCACGATCCGGAATCCGAGCCTTCACAGGGGCAACGTGCGACGGATCGCTTCTACGCGCGTGTCCTGGAACATGCGATCGCAGAATTCGGTGCGCGCGTGTTGTATCCCTCGCGTCCTGCGCCAGCGGGCGAGATTCCTCCACTCAAACGCGCCGCGATCGAGAGGCTTGCGCAGGCGGCGGCACGTGGCGAAACTAACGTCGAAGTCACGGCTTTTGAAGTCGGTCAGAAAATTGGCGGCCAGATTTACGATGCCTACCTGGCGGGCAAGCTCACTCCCGTCGGCCTGCGACGGCTGTTCCTCGCTCATCTTGACGAACCCGGGTTGGCGCGCAAGGTCTGCGGCGCAGTTCTTTCGAAGCTTAAGGGGGTGTCACGTCCACAAGCGCGGGCCGCGCACGCTTGATTTACAGCGAGCAAGCGCTAAGTTGATAGCGGCGTTCGCGATCCGTCAAGTCACACCGGATGCTAAGCTAGTTTTGACCGATTGAACGCCGGCTACTCACTGAAAGCTGCCTCTTGAACGCCGAAAGCTTACGACAACTCTTTCAGCAGGTCCGCAAGGGAGCTCTGACTCCCGACGAAGCCGTTGATCGCCTGCGCCATCTTCCATTCGAGGACCTGGGATTTGCCAAGGTCGATCATCATCGCGCGCTGCGCGCGGGGATGCCGGAAGTCATCCTGGGGGAAGGGAAGACTCCGGCGCAAGTGGCGGGGATCTTTGTGCGTCTGGCAAAGCACGGCGGCAATGTTCTGGCGACTCGCGCCAGCGACAAGCAATTTGGCGCGGTGAAGAAGAAAGTACGAGGCGTCGAGTATCGCGAGCTGGCGCGGGCGATCGTCTTGCAGAAAGACGCGAGGAACTACGGGAAGGGAATGATTGCTGTCGTGTCGGCCGGGACGAGCGACATTGCCGTCGCCGAAGAAGCCGTGGTCACCGCCGAGATAATGGGCAACGAGGTGCAACATTTCTACGATGTCGGCGTTGCCGGAATTCACCGCCTGCTGGCGAACCGCGAGGCCCTCACCAAAGCACGCGTCGTGATCGTTTGTGCAGGGATGGAAGGAGCTTTACCCAGCGTCGTCGGAGGACTGGTAGGAGTTCCTGTGATCGCGGTCCCGACGAGCATCGGTTATGGAGCATCGTTCAAAGGGATGGCAGCGCTGCTCGGGATGCTCAACTCCTGCGCCTCGAACGTGAGTGTGGTCAATATCGATAACGGATTTGGGGCCGGCTACGTCGCGTCGCTTATCAACCGTCTGCCTTGAGGGCGCATGAAACCTGAAGATCTATCCACCACGGAAGGGCAAAGACACGGAGAATTCTTTACAAGACTGTTCCTCCGTGTCTCGGTGCCTCAGTGGTGACAGGGCTGCCACGCTTTCAATGCCCGTTTTAGCGCATCAGTGCCTGTAATCGGGCGATGCCACCTGATCGTAGGGTACGCCGCGCGGGATGTTGTAACGCGCCATGATCTCCTGCATCTTGCGCTCGTCCTTGCGAATATCGTCGCGGTCGCGCTTGCGGATATCCTTTTCCCACTTTTGGTAGGCCTTATCGAAGTCGTGTTGGTCGTCGGTCGAAAGCCTGCTCGGGGCATACCCCTGGTAGCCGTTGTTGTATCCCGGAGTGACGATCTGTTCATAGGGAACACTCGGCGGGATATTGTTACGCGCCATGATGTCCTGCATTCTGCGAACATCTTTATCGAGGTCGTCCCGGTCGTTCTTACGGCTGTCGTTCACCCATTTGTCATACGCTTTGTCGAACTCATGCTGGTCGTCTGGTGAGAGACGGCCCTGGTTGTAGCCGTACGGGGCATTCTGCGGGTACGCACCGTTATAGCGGTTGTCCTGCGAATATCCGCTGCTAGCAATCTGCTCATATGGAACGTTGGGCGGGATGTTGTTACGAACCATGATGTCCTGCATTCTGCGGACGTCCTTATCGATGTCATCCCGGTCGTTCTGACGGCTGTCGTTCACCCATTTCGTATAAGCTTTATCGAATTCGCGCTGGTCGTCCGGGGAAAGCCTGCCGTATTGGCACAGGGCGGGCAATGCCAGGGCGGCGATCAGTGCCATCGACTGCAGTACCCTTCTCATCGCATGACCTCCAAATGAAATTGCACGAAGCGGCGGGCACACTCATAGTTGCGCCCACCATTCAGATGGTCATGCAGTCAAGGCCGTTGTTGGGTGAATTCGGTAGAAGAGCATACCTTTGATGCTGTAGAAGTCGTACGTCGGCGACCGCACGGAGTGTACGCCGTATTCAGTCGCCAACAAGTAGCGGAAGTCTCCGTCTGCGATTTCTCAATCTCGCGATCGCGGCCGGGCCCATCCTTTGCGTTTCTTGAAGGGGTGGGCATCCGCAAGAGTTTCGTCTGCCATCGATTTTTCGTGAGGGTCTTCAACGGACGCGAAAGCGTCCTTGCTTCAGGCCTTCGGCGATTTGGCGGGCCAGGGTTTCCGGGTCAGCATCGTCGTCGCAAATCGGTTCGATGATGCCCTCTTCAAAGCGCGCGTAGAAGCTCTTTAATCTGACAGAGTCGCTAATCGCGCCCTCCGATCGGGTCGCTGCGCGTCGGGCGCATACTTCGAAGCTAGGCCGTAAAAGAGCGAAATCGAAAGGCACTTCCTTCAGAATCTTGCGTGCTGTGTCGACGAAAGCTGGTGGTATGGAGAAATCGATCAAGACGCAGAAGCCAGAACGCGCGAACGGAACCGCTGCCGCTGTCATGGAGCGTACCAGGACGGGGAAATCGTCCCGCAGTCCGCGTTCTCCATCTTTCCTGATGAAAGACCAGAAGGTGTCGCCTTCGATGTAGGAAAGAGGTGCGGGAAGCAGCGGCAATAATGCCTTCGCGACCGCTGTCTTGCCTGCTCCGATTGGACCGGAGAGAAATATGACGCTCATTCCGCCAGTATTGCACGACTGACGCAAAGCAATCGTAAAGAAGACCGGGGCAAAAGAACGCAGTTTGGGAGAGCGGGGCCTTCGACGCCGGCTTCAGTTCGGTTCATTCCAGGTGAAACTCACCGTCACTCCACTCTTCGGGAGCGACGTCGGCCACCGTTTCGGTGAAGTCCCAGCGATGGCCGTGAAAGTCCTGGGCATTGTATTGGCGCTCTCCGTAGGGATGTTCTGTAGGTTCACTCAGGATGATGGCCCCGTTCTGTCGCGAACGTTCGCAGTGACCCTTGGCATCTTCGATCCGGACCTGAACGCTCTGCGAATGATTGGGCGTCACATTTCCTTCGCGGATCGTGAAGCAACCCTCCCCAGCTTTCATCTGGATGCGGTGATTGGCAATGCGCAGGCGAACCGTGAAGCCAAAAGCCTCCGATAGCCATTCAGCGGCCGCGGTCGGATCAGGGTAAGTGAGCACAGGAATCACGGCGCAAGGTGGCACAGAACGGTTGAATCGCATCTGGAAACTTTATCACCGGTGTGGCATCTGTAGCGACAGACGCCCCGTCCGCCCCGAGTCACGGAATGACGAGACGAGCGGCCCGCCTTGAGTTCCAATTCATGTCTAACGCGAAGCAGGACGCTCATGAAGAATCATCCAGTTGATGCCGAACCGGTCCCGCACCTGGCCAAAGCGCGAAGCAAAGAAAGTCTCCTCCATTGGCATGAGCACGCGACCCCCGTCGGAGAGGGCGGTGAAGATGCGTTCCGCCTCTCGATCGCTGTCCACCGATAGCGTCAGATATGCGCTTCGCATCGGTTCGGCGTTGGGAATGTCTGCGGCCGCCAGTTCGGTTCCCGCGATCTCGATGCGCGCGTGCAGAACCTTATCCTTCCATTCCGGGCCGAGCCGGCTCGACCCGGGCAACTGTGCATGCGTCATCATCATGCCGACCTTTGCTCCAAGGTGCTTCTCGTAATACTGAAAAGCTTCGGTGCACGTGCCTGCGAAATTAACGTACGTATTCATCTTCATCAGTCTTATCTCCTGACGTCCTGTGTCGGTTGCTGCGTGGTGCGTCTCCCGAATTGATTGACCATTAATTTAAGCGTCGAACGGCACGACCGCAATTCGACATCGAATTCAGAAAAAGATTCGGAGCAGCGAGACATCCCCTGCTGTCATCTATATTCGCTTACGGAGGTCTGCAGGCCATGGCGCTTTCCGCTGAAGTGAAGCAACTCATTGATCGTCCCAACTTCGCTCATCTCGCCACTCTGATGTCCGACGGGGCTCCGCAATCCGTGCCGGTCTGGATCGGGCGCGAGGATGCGCACCTCATCATCTGCACCGGCGAAGGCTCGCTGAAGGCCAAGAACACGCTCCGCGATCCGCGGGTGGCAATTTCAGTTGTCGATTTTCACGATCCCTACGAGGAAGTGCAGATTCGAGGAAGAGTAGTCGAGCGGCGTCCCGACTCGGACTTCAAATACATGGACGTGATCTCGCACAAATATACAGGGAAGCCGTTTCCGTTCCGCAGTCCGGAAGGGCGGGTCGCGCTATTCATTCAGGCGGAAAAGGTCCGCTATACGAAGCTGCCGTTCCAGCACACGCCGCCGGAACAATAAAAGGGGCGCGGATTGCGCCGCGCCCTTTTCACCGCTGTCCCCTCTCGCACAGCAGACGGCGGTCAGCTCTTGGTGACTTGCAGTTTGTTCTCGACACTGAAGGCACCGAATACTCCTCCGGCGCGAATTCCCGCGACGTTCTTGTCCATCACGCTGTCGACCTCGCCATACAGAGTCACGTGCCCATTCGCGACGATGATGCGGATCGGACGCGCGGGATCGATGGCGTACTTGCTCAGCACGGGATCGCCGTAGACAGCACGCAGCGCGCGCAAGCGGATGCCATCATCGAAGGGCGAAACCGGAGCAATCGAGACGTTGTCAATCACGTCCTTCACGCCAGGCATGTTCGCAATATCAGCAAAGGCTTCGCTGCGGCCCACGCCGGTGCGATCCTGACCCTCGATCGTGACGACGCCGTCCTTCACGCCGATGGCGAAGTAATCGAACGTGCTGTCAAAGCCCGAACGGACATACGTCAGCTTCTTCGCCAGCTTGTCTTCCAGTTGCGTATCGGCTATGTTCGGACCGGCAACCTTGATCAGGTTTCTCACGCCCTGCGCGTTCTGCGTCTTGCGCGCCAGCTTCGCAGCATCGAGCTTGCGTTGATAGAGATCCACTGTTCCAGTCAGGGTGACGATACCGTCCTCGACCGAAACTTTTACATCTTTGTACTGGCTTTTCGACGCGAGTCTCTGCGTCACCGCGCTCTGAAGTTGCGTGTCGTAGCGGGATGCAGCCCCGGTTTCCGCCATGAGCGTTGCGCCCAGCAGTCCGATCGCCAGCAGCGAACCCGTTAATCTTCTGAAGCTTTGCTTTCCAGTCATAAAGGTCACCTCCAGACCCGTTTGACAAATCTTTACTAATTAACTATCCGGTTAATTCATTCGATGCGGAGCGACTACCCGAAGATGCATTCCTGACGCGGCGAATGGAGACTGTTAGCCGATGAAGTTTTTTGGAATGAAGGGAAACTTTTTCTGGAATAGGGGTTACTAGAAAACAGGAGACTGTCTCTCGCCCATCCGGAAAATTGAGTCGTAGTTATTTTCCGACGCTCGTCCAGTCGGTCAGCAACAGAGCCTGCCCGTTCTTGACGACGGTGGGATACACGCTGTCAAATCCCTTGTGGTCCGAAGGACTGTAGTTCAGAATCAGTTTCGGGCCTAGCCCGGCATTCATCTCGTGAATGGATTCGAGCGCCGAGATGAACTTTTCACGCGTCAGGTCTTTTCCGGCGTGCTTCAGGCCTTCCACCAGAACCATGGCATCGACGAAACCTTCGAGACTCACGAAAGTGGGAGCCTCGCCCGGCGAATACTTCGTCAGACACTGCCGGTAGAGCGCGACCGTTGGATATTCGAGGCGGTCATAGGGGGGCATCACCTGAGTGATAATCGTGCCCTCGGCGTCTTGTCCGGCCTCTTTGATGAATTCTTCAGTGCCCACGAATGATACCGTCAGGAATTGCGGCATCCAGCCTTCGGCGTGCGCCTGCTTGACGATGGTCGCTGCCGGCGCATAGGGTCCGGCGATAACAACTGCCTGCGGGTGCGCAGCCATCACGTCCTTCAGGCCGGCGCTGATATCAGTGCTGTTTCGCATGAATGTGCCCAGCACGGCGGGCGTAGCGTTGTGCTTTTGCAGCGCCAGTTTCACTCCGTCGAGCACCGCCTTGCCGAAAGGATCGTCCTGGTAGATCACGCCGATCTTGTGAATGTTGGCTTGCCAGAGTTTGTCGACCTGCTCGCGGGTCTCATCGTAGTACGAGGCGCGAACGTTGATGATTTCGTGCTTCAGTGGTTCGTAGAGCAGCTGCGCGCCCGTGAACAGGCCGACAACGGGGATCTTGTCTTCCTGTGCCAAGGGCACGTAGACCTTGGCTGTGGGCGTACCGACGAAAAATCCCAGAGCGAATACTCCCTCTTTCGTCATGCGCTTAAAACAGGCGGGAGCGCGGTCGGGATCGTAGCTGTCATCGAAAGCCTGCAGTTGAATCTTGCGGCCGTACACTCCGCCCTCGTCGTTGATCATGTGGAGGTAAGCAGAGGCGCCGAGCACGGTCTGCCTTCCGAGAAAATGGGCCGGACCATCCAGTGCAGAGCATGATCCGATCAGGATGCTGGTGTCGGTGACTCCGGGAGCCTCTGCCAATGCGGAGGAAGTTGCAAATCCTGATGCAAGAAGCGTGAACACCACGACGCGCAAATGGGTGCCAACCGCTCCCGTCCGAAGCCGGTTCATGCTTACTCCTCGCGCCAAAATAGTTCTCCCCGCACTGGGCCGCACTCGCTGGCCGGTTCCAACTTGTTGCCTGCGGGAGATCGGTTCGCTCATTGTGTCACGGCTAAGGCGCCCGGCAACGCACCAAGGTAACGAACATCCGCCCAGAGCGGGACCTCTCATTTCAGGATTACCCACGTAACTTTTTGGGGGGTACCCAGCGTTCTACGATGCTTATGCACTGCGAATTCAGAGGGGGAATCCGCGGGATGGGCGAACGTGTCACCCAATCACGCCGTGCTGATTTGATTCGCGCTGAACGACTCAAGAAAGCTCTGGAAAGCGGGGCACCACCCGCCTTTGTGAGTTCGGCGATTCCGCCCACGAATAGATCTCATTCCTCCAGTCCAGTACCTCCATCTGAACCTCATTACGATCAGATCTCGGCAGATTCCCGTTCGCAGATCTTTGAGCAGATGTTCCGGTCTTCTCCCGACGGGCTAAGCATTGCCGACAGCGACCATCGAGTGCTTTGGGCAAACCAGGCCTTCGCGTCGATGTTCGGATATTCAGATGACGAAGTCGTCGGCCAGCCCCTGGAAGATCTTGTAGTTCCATCCAACCGCCTCTCGGAATCCACATGGTTGACCGAATGCCTGGCGAAGGGCGAAGCCATTACGCTGGAGACGAAGCGCCACAGAAAGGACGGAACCCTGCTCGATGTGTCCGTGTCCTGCGCTCCCCTTCTTCTCGATGGCAAGGTGGTTGGTTTCTATGCCGGCTATCACGACATTTCAGATCGGAGGCGAGTGGAGGCGCTCAGTTCGGCGCTGTATCGCGTGGCGGAAAAGAGCAGCAGCGCGCACGACTTGCAGCAGTTCTTTGCAGCCGTGCACGGGATCGTAGACGAGTTGATGCATGCGCGGAACTTCTATATTGCGATCTATGATGCGGCCACCGAAGTGTTGTCCTTTCCGTATTTTGTCGACCAGCACGATACAGCGCCTCCTCCCAAGAAGCTGGGCAAGGGATTGACTGACTACCTGATTCGGACCGGGGAACCACTGCTCGCGACCCCTGAAGTCCTGGAGGCGATGGAGGACCGAGGAGAAGTTGCTCGCAACGGCTCGCGCTCGCTGGACTGGATGGGTGTGCCACTCAAAGTCAACAACCATACATTTGGCGCGCTGGTGGTGCAGACCTACTCCGTGAATATTCGTTATGGCGAGAAGGATAAAGAACTCCTGACCTTCGTTGCCCGCCAGGTGGCAAGTGCGGTTGAGATCAAGCGCAACGAACTGGCCTTGCGGCGATCAGAAGCGCGCTACCGCTCGCTGGTGCAGAGTTCGGTCTACGGTATTTACCGTTCCAGCCTGGAAGGGCGATTTCTCGATGTAAATCCGGCTCTGACCACCATGCTGGGCTATGGCTCGGCGGAGGAGGTTCTGCTGCTCGATCCGGAGAAAGATGTTTTCGCTCAACCCGAGGAGCACGCGCGTCTGATCGCGGAGTTCCGGCGGACGGGCCGTCTAGATGGATTCGAAGTGAAATGGAAGCGGAAGGATGGCGCAGCGATCATGGTGCGTATCAGCGGGCGCGCAGTGAGCAGCGCGGATGAGCCTGCCGACGTGCTGGAAGCGATCGCCGAGGATGTAACGGACCGGCGTGCGCTCGAAGATCAGTTCCGGCAGGCTCAGAAGATGGAAGCCGTCGGGCGGCTTGCGGGAGGCGTGGCTCACGATTTCAACAATTTGCTCATGGTCATCAGTGGCTATGCCGAGGTGATTCTTTCGCAGGTCGATGCCGCGAGTCCTCTGCTCGAGAAAGGACGCGCCATCCAACTCGCCGCCGATCGCGCCACTACTCTAACGCGGCAGTTACTGGCGTTCAGCCGCAAGCAGTTACTCGAACTGAAAGTGGTCGACGTCAACGCGATCGTGCAGGACATGGAGCGCCTGCTACGCCCGCTCATTGGCGAAAATATCGAACTCGTGACCATGCTGTCTCCGCAGCCCTCTCACACCCGGGCAGACGCGGGCCAACTCGAACAAGTGATTATGAATCTCGTCGTCAACGCCAAGGACGCGATGCCGAGGGGAGGCCGGCTGACGCTGCGGACGGAGAATATTGTGGTTGAGGAGCACCATCGGCGGGAACAGCACTTCGTGCGGCCCGGCCACTATGTAACGCTGCTGGTCAGCGACACCGGTACAGGGATGGACCGCGAAACACAATCGCGAATCTTCGAGCCCTTTTTCACGACCAAGGAAAAAGGCAAGGGAACCGGACTCGGCCTTTCCACCGTATACGGAATCGTGAAGCAGAGTGGTGGATATGTCATCGTGCAGAGCGAGATGGGACAGGGAACGACCTTCCACATTTACTTGCCTTTGGTGGAGGGTGCGGCCGAAAAGCACTCGGTCGCGGTTCCCGAAGCCGTTGGTGGCGCCGAGACCATCCTGCTGGTGGAAGATGAGGAATCGGTTCGCCAACTGGTACGCGATACGCTCTCAGCCAAGGGCTACCAGGTCCTCGAAGCCGAAAACGGCGAGGCAGGTATTGCGACCGCCGCGCGTCACCGGGGAAGTATTGATCTGGTAATCACGGACGTGGTCATGCCGGGCATGGGCGGTCGGGCGATGGTGCAACAACTCGCCGAATCGCGGCCCGGAACCAAGGTTCTTTACCTTTCCGGCTACACCGAAGACGCCATCCTCAACGATGGTTCCGTCGAACAGGGAACCGCTTTCCTGCAGAAGCCTTTCACCCTGCGGAGTCTCTCACGCAAGGTGAGAGAAGTTCTGGGATAACCTCTCATCAAAGACCCCGCTCCGGACAAAATCAGCCAAAAATGGCGCACCCGAAACCGTCTTGCATTTCAACGTGCTATCGGTAGCGTCCTTAGCCAACCACTGCGGGACGGCCGAATCGATTGCAACTTTTTCCCGGGCTTCGCGTCCCATATGATTAAGAGAGCAAGCCAGCATCGGCTGATGGATTGTATGTAGTGTGGGGATCTCATGCTGATAAAGAAGGCGGAAGAAATTCGTTGGTCAGAAGTCACTCCGAAAAGCCTCTACCTGAATCGCCGCAAGTTCCTTGCGGAGACGGCAATGGCGGGAGCCGCCGTTGCGGCTGGCATCGGAATGAAGAAGACGATCTCGCCGTCGATGAGCGTTTTGGCGGGTAACAAGATTGATGGTGTAAAGAAAAGCTCCTTCAGCACATCCGAGGAGGTCACCCCCTACAAAGACGTGACGCATTACAACAATTACTATGAGTTCTCGACCGAAAAAGATGAGCCGGCTGAACTGGCCAAGAATTTCCGCACACGGCCGTGGAAAGTCAAAATCGATGGCCAAGTTGAGAAAAAGCAGGAACTGGATGTCGATGCGATCATCAAGCTGGCTTCCCCCGAGGAACGTATCTACCGACATCGATGCGTAGAGGGATGGTCCATTGTAGTTCCGTGGATTGGCTTCTCGTTGAGCGAATTGATCAAGCGCGTGAATCCGACGAGCAAGGCCAAATTCGTAGAGTTCACCACGCTCTACGATTTGGGGCAGATGCCCGGGCAACGGCGCCAGGTTCTGGATTGGCCGTACGTCGAGGGCCTGCGAATGGACGAGGCGATGAATCCTCTGGCGCTGCTTTGTTTCGGCATGTACGGCGAAGACCTTCCCAATCAGGATGGAGCGCCGCTGCGCATCGTCTTGCCGTGGAAGTACGGATTCAAGAGCGCCAAAGCGATTGTGCACATCAAGTTCACCGAGAAGCAGCCGTCGAACAGCTGGAACATCTCCGCTCCGAATGAATACGGCTTCTTCGCCAATGTGAACCCCAACGTCGATCATCCGCGCTGGAGCCAGGCCAGGGAACGGCGTCTCGGCGAATTTTCCAAACGGGCCACGCTGATGTTCAACGGTTACGGCGATCAGGTGGCAAGCCTGTATAGCGGGATGGACTTGAAGAAGAATTTCTAGCCAGCGAAGGTGATTTAGTGACCAGTAGCTCATGATCCGGGACTGACCAGTGACCACTACCATGTCATGCATCGTCACTTCAAACCCATAGTCTTCCTCGCTGGATTGATTCCACTTGGCCGGTTGGTGTGGCTCGGCCTTCACTCGGGACTCGGCGCCAATCCGATCGAGTTCATCACTCACTCGACCGGCGACTGGACGCTGGTCTTCCTGCTCATCACGCTTTTGATCACGCCTCTGCGCAAACTCACGCGCCAGTACTGGTTGATCAGCTTCCGGCGCATGCTCGGCTTGTTTGCATTTTTCTACGGTTTTCTTCACTTGATGACCTGGGTTTGGCTGGACAAGTTTTTCGACGTGCACGAAATGCTGCACGATATTGCCAAGCGCAGGTTCATTACCGCCGGGATGACCGCGTTTGCGCTGATGATTCCGTTGGCGCTGACCTCGACGACGTGGGCGATCCGCAAGCTCGGCAAGCGCTGGCAGATGCTACACCGGCTGATCTATTTGAGTGCTGCCGCGGGAGTGATTCATTACATCTGGCTGGTGAAAGCAGATCTGAAGAAACCCCTGGAATATGCATTTGTGTTGGGGATGTTGCTAATGTACCGGGTAGTGGCTTGGGCGGTGGCACGGAGAGCAGTGCCGAAGCGGGTCACTGAAGCCGATCGTCGGGTCGCAGTTCAATAATTTCCGGTGGTGCCCTCCGCAAACTTCCAATACACAAGTGGGCTTACGAAGGGGGCGCGGGGAGTTCTATCGCCCGCGTCCTTTTGACTTTCACTTCGAACGAGTTGGTGGAGTCCTGTTCCGGGTCGAATTCGAGTGGGCTGACGGCCTGCTTCGCAGCACGGACAAATGACTGGCAACGACGTTTGATTTAGCGCTCGCGTTCTGGGCCACGAGTGCGCCCAATCCGACGAATCCGGTATCGGCACTTACTGCAACTGCCGTCGAACCGTCAATCACATAGGTTGTGAGTAATGGAGCGTTCGTTGTCTGACCCACCCCACCTCGGCCGGGAATCGTATCATCGGCGGAGTAAATTCCAGAAAATGCGTTTTTGAAACTGGTTGATCCCTGATCGTTGATGTCGATGATGCCTTTGAAAACGCCGTTGTTGTTTGTGAATTCGGCGACATCGTCCTCGGAAGAATTGGTGGTTACGCCGGTCAAGTTCATTCCGTAGCCGACTCCCGACGCGAGAGAAGTGGCGCTCTGAAGATAGGCGATACCGTTGGTCGACCCTCCGTCATCAATCTCAAGCAATTGGAGTCCACCGACGGATGGGTACGCTGCAAAAATGCAATTCGATGAGCATGGAATAAGATTGTTTCCATTTACGAACCCGCTAGTAAAGGTGATCTCTGTCCGTCCTCCAGTAAGGGGAGTCGAGATCGCTGTAATAGCGGCCCCACCCGCGGCGGCCCCGAACTGGTTTACGCTGCCTGCGTCATTAATATCCTCAAACGAATCGGACATGATGTTTCCATTTGAGTCGAAATGAAAGATGCCGGCGGCGGTGAACGGTCCGCCGACGGGGATGTCTATGCCAGCGATGGTGAAGACATTGTTGCCGGTGGGGAAAGATGTCGCCTGCGTGAACACGTCTCCGACAAGCACTGGCTGAGAGTCAATCTCGATAAACTTCAGGTGGGTTGCATCGATAGGGTAAACATCGAAGGTGTAGGGAACGGTTGACGTGCCCGACGTGAGTCTTGCCGTTCCCGGGAACGTTGTGAGATCTATGTCTCCGCCAGTGATCGCAATGTTTGTTGACCCGCTTGAGGCACAGTTGTTATTGAAGTCCTGTACTCCCGATGCTACCTGGCCATTTGCGTCGAGGGTGAATGCTCCCACAGTGGCGAATGGCGTTGAAGACCCACCGGTAGCAATCCCGCATAGATCAGCACCGACGCCGGACGAGCCGGTAAGATTAAACACATAAGACTGCCCGCTGATTTGAGATTGCGTCACGCTTGCCTGCATGTCGAGCGTTCCGCTCGCACTTCCGAAGTTTTCGAATTGCGTCACTAGTCCATGCGTACTCGAGGTAAGCACATAGGCGAACTGGAAGGTTCCTGAGTTCAGGGTTTGCAGCGTTATGAGGCCCGTCGGAATCGTGGACGTTCCCGTCGCGCGTCCGTCGGCCCCTACGTTGTAGGTGCCGGATGTGATTGAGTCGAGGATCAGGCCATTCTGGGCCGTGCTGTTCTGATCAAGAAGGCCGCCGTTGGCAATGTTGCCGTTTCCGTCCGCAGTGAAGACGCCCATGATGGTTACAAAGTCGCTATTGGCATCATTTGCGGTCCCGGTTACCGAGAAGACGTACGTGCCGTTCAGATTGCTGTTACTGAAACTGCCACTTGGAGGCGGGTTCACAGGAGGATTGCTGCTACCGCCCCCTCCTCCACAAGCCGCCAGTACAGCGAGCGATAAAAGAATTGCGGAAAGAACAAAACGATTACCTAGCGGCATGACATCCCCCTGCAAGGTTCGGCACCGGAATTTGGGCTTTCTGAGCTCAGACTAACACTATGAGTTGTCGCTTAGTTCAACCCGCATCTGGAAAATAAGTAGCGGTGGTGACGAAAGTTTCCGCGCTTAACCAACTTTACAAAGCGAAATTGGAACTGCAGATTGAAGACTTCAGATTTGCAGAAGTTCGGACGTGCGGTTAATAACGAATCAATCTGAAATCTCAAATTTGAGATCTGCAATCGCTACTGATGAACTTCCGCTTCCTGCGCCGCGAGACGGCGTAGAGACTCTTCGTATGGTGCGCGCGCCACGCCCTTTTCCGTGATGATGCCCGCAATGTACTTCGCAGGAGTTACGTCGAAGGCGGGGTTTTCGACCGAGACGCCCTCGGGCACCATCTGCTTGCCGGCGATGTGCGTGACTTCTCTTCCGTTACGTTGCTCGATTGGGATCTTGCTTCCATCGGGACACGCAAGGTCGACAGTCGAGATAGGAGCTGCAACGTAAAAGGGAATTCCGTGCTCCTTCGCAAGGATTGCGACGGAGTACGTGCCGATCTTGTTGGCGACATCCCCATTCACGGCGATGCGATCTGCGCCTACAACGATGGCTCCGATCTTGCCTTGCTTCATCATCGCGCCGGCCATGTTGTCAGAGATAACCGTTGTTGGGATTCCGTCTTTCATCAACTCCCAAGCGGTCAGGCGAGATCCTTGCAGAAACGGCCGAGTCTCGTCGGCATAGACGTGAATCTTTTTGCCTTGCTCGACTGCTGCACGGATTACTCCCAGCGCCGTGCCGTAACCGGCTGTAGCAAGGGCGCCAGCATTGCAGTGCGTGAGGACTCCGCCTTCGCTCGGCATGAGTGTCGCGCCATGGCGTCCCATCGCCTGGTTAGCCGCGATGTCTTCCGCATGCATGCGTTTTGCTTCTTCGATCAGTTCCTGCTTGATTTGCGGGATCGGGCGGATGCGGATTCGTTCAAACTTTACCTGCATCCGGCGGATCGCCCAGAACAGGTTCACCGCAGTTGGACGTGTTTTGCCGATCACGTCGCAGATCGCATCGAAATCGCGCTTGAGATCGCCAGTGGTTTCAGCTTTGGAATTCTTGACGCCGAGGGCTATGCCCATGCCTGCCGCGACCCCGATTGCGGGCGCCCCACGTACCACCATATTGCGGATCACATCTGCCACTTGCTCGTGCGTCTTGCACATCACATACACTTCTTCGGTCGGCAACTTCGTCTGATCGATGAAGCGCACGCCTTTGTCGGTCCATTCGAGAGTCTGAATCATAGAAAATTGTTATTCCAACCTTGTCATCCTGCGCGCGCGTCTTTTCGCGCGCGCGTGGAGGACCTATGCTCTTTCTGTAGATGGTGCCGATCCCGTTGAAACAGAAACCGCTGCTCAAAACGACAAACCACTTACCCTTTGTGCGCCGCGCACAGATTTCTCGGCATGTTGCTTACGGCCGGTCTCCCGCAGATTTCGCAACTCGCCACCACAGTGATGATGTTTGGCTCGGTATCGTGAGTTTGAGCCACATGTTCCTTGCGCACGTCATTGGCTGTGAAGATCGAAACAAATGTTGCCGGAGCAGCGGCCCTTTCGACATTCGGACGGCCCCGCGCTTCTTCGCGTTCCACCAGGCACATGACGCCGATAATTTCAAATCCAAATTCGCGAGCTGCCTCGATGGCCTGGACAGTGGACGCTCCGGTTGTGCAGACGTCGTCGACAATGACCACGCGCGCGCCCTTTTCACGGAAGCCCTCGATGCGTTGTCCCGTACCGTGCTGTTTTTCGGCTTTGCGCACGAGGAATCCGTTGAGTTCGCCGCTGACGACAGAGACCGCAATCACGATTGGGTCGGCGCCCATTGTGAGTCCGCCAATAGCCTGCGGCTTCCATCCCTGCTGATGAATTTCTTCGAGGAACACTTCTCCAGTTAGGCGAGAACCCTTCGCATCGAGCGTGGTCGTGCGGCAATCGATGTAGTAATCGCTGGTTCCACCTGAGGAAAGCTTGAACTCGCCCAAGCGAAATGACTTGTGAGCCAGTGTGCTCAGCAGCTTTTGCCGCGCAGAATGCATGAAAATCTACGATATCACGGACGTAGTGATAGTCCCGGGGGGACGCCCGCATAGGCGCTAACTTAAGGACTACTTCTGCTTTGCTCGTTATCCGGGAATGGTACGAATCGATTCCGAAATGCCGACCGTGTCAGGTCCTAAAGGATGTAACGGTTGCCTCTTCGGTTGGGGTAAGCGCGATTGACGCGCCGCTCCCGACTGGGTTGCGCGACTTGCTGCGCAGAAAACGATTCGCGGGGTCCGAATACAGTTTTGCGACGCCAGCCCCTAACAATCCTGCAACCAGAATGGCGGAGGCGAACAAAACAGGCACGCCGCCTATGGGTTTGCCGGCGCGAAGAAACAGGTCAAAAAACGTAAACACTACGAACATATGCGTCAGATAAATTTCGTAGCTGTATCGGCCCATGCGCACGAGCGGCCGCAACACGCGTGGACTTCTCCATTCGGTTTTTGTCGTTGCAGCTATGAACATGCATGTCCCCACGCCAAGTAGCGTGAAGTTCAGCCCTGTTTTGCCGAGCCAGCCCCTATAGGCCTGCCACGAAAACATAAGGCTCGCAGAAACGATCAGGGTCCCGGCAACCCCCAGACCCAAGATCACTCGACGAGAGAAGCGTCTGTTCGAGAGGACCAAGGCAGTGAGGCATCCCAACGAGATTCCTTCCATACCTCCAAGATAGGAATAATCTTCTGCGATCTCGTTGCCGCGAGCAAATAGAGTCCGACCGAACGGTCCGAGAATCACAAAGGCGAAGAGAAAGACCGGGAATACTATGCTGTGACGAAACAATCTCCTGCCGCCGAGCAAGAGACAAGCCAAGGGAAAAAAGAGATAGAACATCTCCTCGATCGAAAGGGACCAAAGAATATCCCAATTGCCCGGCAAATATCCGCGATGAATTTCCAATTCGTTAACGTGAAAGGTCAATGTGGCGAGCAGCGCACGTCCTAGGCCGCCCGTCTCTGCCGTGACTACGTAATGATGCACGTCCGCGAAATGCAGAGTGCAGAGGACGGCAAGCAGCAGAAACAGCAGCGGTGCGATACGCGCAAACCGAAAGAGGTAGAAATCGCGCAGGGAAACGTGAGTCACCGAACCCCAGCGCCGTAGCGTGATTGCGGTGATGAGAAACCCGGATATGGCAAAAAACATCTGCACACCGAGTTGAGGATTCCAAACGAGAACGTGCACGAGTTGCGCTGGTAGAAGCTTGGTATAGGGAACATCTGCACCGAGCAGGCGAATGTTGATGTGGTTCATCAGGACGAAGAAGATCGAAAGACCGCGGAGCAGGTCTATGCCATCCAGACGCTTCCCGGTGAGAGGGCGACGCGCGGTTTCGGAAGGAACCACATCTTCATTGTGCACGAAAACCGCGACATCAGTTCACCAGGCGTACGAACGAAGCCTTCGTGTTACTACGTGGCTTTTTTGTGTCGACATCCCAGCCTTAACAAACTTGAACTGGATGTGGACCCGGCAGCGGACGGGTACGACAACCGCCTTGAGATTTAGTAAACCACCCGGGATTTCGGCTTCTTGGAAGTTACCGCCAAGAAAGTGCCCGCAGCGTCAACTTCTAGTCTGCCCGACTTAAGTTAGCGCTATGGGGGACGCCCGCCAACCCTGCACAAACTTCTATTTGTGGAAGCCTCAGCAAGCGATTTGCGGAACGCCGGGACAAGGCCCGCAGGACACGCCTGGCTGGAACTGCCAGCTACCGATAAACCGCGCCAACCGTGATACTCTGAACTTTTCCACATAAACACCTTGAGGTATGACATTGCAGGCTTCGCACCGGGCTATAGCTTCTAGTTTTCTCCTTTGCCTTCTGGTTTTGCTAACGGCCGCAAGCTCCGTTGCCGAAGGCACGCGCACCTGGGAGCAGTCGAAATTTGAGGACCTGGTAAAAGGCACCGCGAACGGAGTCGCGATCCGCAGCAATGGCGGCCTGGAACTCGCTCCCTCGTTCAAGTTGCTCTACTCGACGCCGTCCACCTACATCTGGGCCGTTGCTGCCGACGATGCGGGAAACGTCTATGCGGCAACGGGTTCTCCGGCGCGTGTGTACCGCATTACTCCCGACGGCAAATCGAGCATCATTTTCCAGCCCCAGGAATTGCAGGTGCAGACGCTGCGAGTCGCTCCGGGGGGCGTGATCTATGCAGCGACCGCTCCCGATGGCAAGGTCTACAAGATTGAGCACAAGCCTGCACAAAAATCCGAATCTGAGAAGCCCGATGCCTCGAAGCCTGAAAACAAGACTTCTGACTCGGCCCAGAAAGATGCCACTAAGCCTGCGCTCGATCCTTCCTGGTCATCCTCGGAGTACTTCGCGCCAGGAACGAAATACATCTGGGATCTGGCTCTGGACAAAGCCGGGAATCTCTACGTCGGCACCGGCGACCGCGGCGAAATCTATAAGGTGACTCCCAAGGGGGATCATTCGCTGTTCTTCAAGAGCGATGAAACTCACATCCGCGTGCTCGCGATCGATGCCCAGGGGAACGTGATCGCTGGTACCGACGGAAGCGGGTTGGTGTATCGGATTTCGCCCGCGGGCGAAGGGTTCGTCCTCTACAGTGCGCCGAAGAAGGAAATCACGGCGCTCGCTCTCGACGGCCAAGGAGATATCTATGCCTCGGGAGTTGGTGAGAAGCGCCCTGGAATGGGAGGAGCGCCGGGTACGCCTTCCGTGATGATAAACGTGAACCCCACTCCCGGCGGGATAGCGGGCGCACAAGCTCCGGGCGGGATGGTCACGACGCCCACGCCTGGATCTGTCACTCCGTTTCCGATTCCGGGTGCGGGCGTCACTGGTGGTTCCGACATTTACCGCATCAGTGCGGACGGGTCGCCTCTGCGGGTATGGACTTCGCGCGAAGATATTGTGTACGCGCTGGCATTCGACTCGCACAATACCCTGCTGGCCGGGACCGGCAATCGCGGGCATGTGTTTGAGATCGACGCACCGGATAACTATTCAGACCTGCTGAAAGCGCCGGCGTCGCAGGTCACCGGGTTTGCGAAAGCGCCTAATGGCGGCCTCTATGCCGCAACCAGCAATCTCGGCAAGATCTTCGTCCTCGGTCCCGGGCTGGAGAAGGAGGGCTCGTACGAGAGCGATGTATTCGACGCCAAGATCTTTTCCCGCTGGGGCCGCGCGGAGTGCCGGGGCACGGGCAACGTCGAGGTCCTCGCCCGCAGCGGTAATGTCGATAATCCCGATCGCAACTGGAGTCCATGGAAGCAAGTCGATCTGAGCAAGGGCGGCGAGATGAGTATCCCCCCGGCACGCTACACACAATGGAAGGCTGTTCTGCACGACGGAGGCTCGAAACCTGCAGTCGATTCGGTCACGGTAAACTACCTTCCAAAGAATATTGCTCCGGACATTGACGACGTATCCGTACAGGTCGGCACACGCTACCAGCCACTGCCGAAGTCTCCGGTAATCGTTGGATCTGATACCAGCAGTTCTTCCGGCCCTCACTTCGAGCCGCCTGTGCCAAGCACGCATGACCGCGATGCGATCGGCGTGAGGTGGACCGCCCACGATGACAATGACGATCAACTCGTCTATTCGGTTTATTACCGCGGCGACGGCGAGTCACGCTGGCTTCTGCTGAAGGACAACATCACCGATAAGGCGTATTCCTTCGATGCAAGCCTGCTTCCGGATGGGGGATACACGATCAAAGTAGTCGCTTCCGATGCACCCTCGCATTCTCCGGGCGACGCGCTCAGCGATTCGCGCGAGAGCCGCCGATTTGAAGTGGACACCACTCCTCCGCGGATCGAAAATCTCTCGGCTTCGGTCGAGGGCGGACAGATCCATGTTCGCTTCCGTGCGGAAGACGGCTTCTCGCCGATCAAGCGCGCCGAATACTCAGTGGATGCCGGCGACTGGAAGCTTGTAGAACCAGTTGGACAGGTCTCCGATTCGAAGGCGGAGGATTACGACTTTAAAGTCACTCCCGATTCCGCCAAGGAACCATCCGGCGAACACGTGGTTGTGGTGCGCGCCTACGATCGGTACGACAATATGGGCGCAGCAAAATCAGTTCAGCGCGCGAAGCCGTAGCACCGTCGCCTTGTCGGCCCCCAGTTCAACTATTTTGGGCGGGCGTGAGGCAAAGCGAACTCTGAAAATCAGGACATGTCCGAAAGGCCTCTTTCGGACTTGCAGCGCCTTGCGCAGAATGGTGTTATGCGCCGGGTCAGCCCGATCGTCTTTCTCTTTTCCTTGATGGCCATAGCCGCTGCTCTTACCGCCTGCTCAGGCGTCTCCAAGCAATCCGGGGGCAGCAATAACAACGGAGGCGGTGGAACCGGCGGTGGGGGCACTGGGGGGGGAACGGGCGGCAGCAATCTCGCATGCAATGGCATGTCCACGGGCCAGACGGCAAGTCTGAACGGATTCGTGCCATTCACCAGCAGTAATCCATGGAATACGGATATCTCTACTGCGCCGGTCGATCCGAACTCGGGCTCGATTATCACGAACTGGGTCGGATCGGTGAATATGCATCCGGACTGGGGCAACGATCCCACGTATGGCATTCCGTATGTTGTGGTCGATGGAACCCAACCGCTCGTCGGCATTAATTTCACCGCTTACGGTGACGAGAGCGACCCGGGGCCGATGCCGGTCCCAGCCAATGCTCCGGTCGAGGGTGGGTCGTCGAGCAGTGGCGACCGGCACGTGCTGGTACTTGATAGTGGAAATTGCTTTCTCTATGAACTCTACAATTCGTCGGTGAACAGCGACGGAAGCTGGAACGCCGATTCGACCGCGGTGTGGGATTTGCTTTCGGATGAGCAGCGTCCATACACCTGGACTTCCGCGGACGCGGCAGGACTCCCGATTTTCCCTGGCTTGGTGCGCTATGACGAAGTCGCTGCAGGGAAGATTCAGCATGCCTTCCGCTTCACGCTCCCGAAGACACGCGCCGCTTTTATTCCTCCGGCCTCACACTGGGCAGCGAACACCAGTGATCCGACCGCCCCGCCGATGGGCATGCGTCTGCGGCTGAAGTCCAGCTACGATATTTCGGGATTCTCCGCGCAGATGCAGGTGATCCTGACGGCGATGAAGCATTACGGATTGATCCTTGCCGATAACGGAAGCTCGTTATTTGTGACAGGAGTTTCCGACAGCCGCTGGGGATCGGATCTGGATTCTTTGAAGACCGTTCCCGCGTCGGCGTTTGAAGTCGTCGAGATGAACCCGATCTACACGGGCTCCGACTATCCGACCGGGTCCGCGCCCACAGTCAGTAGTTTTACAGCGTCTGCGTCGCACGTCTCCTCTGGCGGCAGTGTGACGTTATCGTGGAGCGCGAGCAACGCGGATTATGTGATTGTCTCTCCTGGTCCGGGTGCCGTGCGCGATACAAGCGTGGTAGTAGACCCTACCGCAACCACAACCTATTCGCTCAATGCCACAAATCAATATGGCCGCACGACGGCAACAGTCACGGTGAACGTTCCGTAGCTACTCGCCGTTCGCGACCGCGCGGCTCCGCAAGGCACAACGTCGCGACAGATCACGGGAACCCCGCAGACCACTTCGATCTCAGCCATGAATGGTTGTGGTGGAACTACCGCAGGCAGCGAAGCATACTGGCAGCGAGAATGGCTATCGCCATTCCAGTCGGAATCGTCGATCCAGCCAATCGAAGTAATGTCCAAGTAGTTTCTCGGAATCCTGTTCCCGGATAGTTAACAGCCTCGGAGTCTAGCGTTCTGCGTGCAGGAGGAACAAACCAGACGACGCAGTTCCCGATAGCCAACCCGAAGCAAAGAGCGCCAACAGCCGGACCGAACAGCATCAGCAAGCTCAGAACGAAGGTAGTAAAGCTGATGCCTTTACCCCAGAACTCGGCGAGCAGATGTTGAGGATACAGGAAGTGGTGAAAGGACCAAACCAAGCGGAAGAGCAAATACCAAGTTCCGAGCCAGCCGGTAAGGCAGAACGGAATGAGTAGCAGACTCCAAGGACTGTGACGGCGCAGTGCCCGAATGCGTGCAGCGAAATAGAACTCCGATGCTTCTTGGGTAAAGCCCATCTCCATCAGTGTGGAGACCGACGCGAGACGAAACCACTTACGACGGTAATTGCGCGTGCTTGGTGCGCCCGCGTGCTGCATCTGTTCATTCCGCGGCAAGGTAAACGTAGCGAAAGATAAACAGCAGAGTCAGAATCCAGATGACCGGGCTCACCTCTCGAAAGCGCCCTGCTGCAACCTTCACGAGCGTGTAAGAGATCAGCCCCAAACTCAGTCCTGTCGCAATACTGAATGTTAAGGGAGTCGCGAGCACCGTCACGAAGGCTGGAAGCGCTTCTGTAAAATCCGCCCATGTCACGCGTCCGATCGATTCGGTCATTAGCGCTCCCACGACTATTAAGGCCGGGGCCGTGGCATAACCCGGAATGGCGGCCGCGAGCGGGGCAAAGAAAGCCGCCACGAGAAACAATCCGGCCACAAAGACGTTACTAAGCCCGGTCCTTGCGCCGGCGGCGACGCCGGCCGCACTCTCGATATAGCTGGTTACGGTCGAGGTCCCAGTAAGCGACCCGAGAATAGTTCCTAACGCATCGGAGACCAAGGCACGGCCTACGCCTGGGATTTTGCCCTCCTTCACGAATCCACCCTGTTCGCAAACTCCAACCAGGGTGCCCACGTTGTCGAAGAGATCAACGAACAGGAACACGAAGATGATTTCAAGCAAGCCCAAACGCATGGCTCCATGCAAATCGAGCTTCAACCACGTCGCAGAGGGATGGGGCAGAGAAAAGATGTGCTGCGGCCATGCGGCCATGCCGCGAGAGATCCCCAGCAGCGTGGTTGCTATTACTCCGATCAGGATGGCGCCCGTGATCTTTCGCGTCATCAGGACCAGCATGATGACCAATCCCGCACACGCCATTTGTGCCTCGCGATTGCCAAAGCCGCCGAGGCTGACGAACGTTGCAGGGTTGGCAACGACGAGGTTGGCATTCCGCAGTCCGACAAACGCGATGAACATGCCGATTCCGGCCGCCGTCGAGTGCTTCAAACAATCGGGAATGCCGTTGACGATTTGTTCTCGCACACGGCTGACTGTCAGAAGCAGGAAGAAAACGCCCGAGAAGAAGATAACTCCCAATGCCGTCTGCCATGGGACATGCATCGCCAGGCACACCGAGTAGGTGAAGTAGGCATTCAGCGACATCCCGGGAGCCAACGCAATCGGATAATTCGCGTACAAGCCCATGACGAGTGTCGCCGCGGCCGACGCAATGCAGGTGGCAAACACGACCCCGTCGACGGGCATCCCGGCCTTGGCGAGAATCTGCGGGTTGACCACTACGATGTACGCCATGGTGATGAAGGTGGTCACACCGCCGAGAAATTCCGCACGAATGGTCGTCTGGTTCTCTTTAAGACGGAAATATCGCTCGATCAATTAGTTCCCTCGTATATAGCGAATGAACCGGACATTCTAAGGCACACAACGGAATTGCCGAACGGGAATCAGCGCTTTGAGGTGCAACGACCAGGGAGGGAATTGTCCCGAATGAGAACGGACATTTGGGGATTCGTGAGCAGTGCAAGCCAAAGCCTGCTCGAGTGAAAAATCCACTCGCAGTTTCCGGACTCCATCACCTCGCGACGTTGATAGGAGCCATTGGAATGCTCGGAAATCGCGGCATCTCGCGAGAATTCGTTCTGATAAGATGTGCGCACCATGTCCGCCTCTTCGCTATTGGGCCAAACGATTTCTCATTACCGCATTCTGGAAAGAATTGGCGGAGGCGGCATGGGTGTTGTCTACAAAGCCGAAGACACCCAGCTTGGACGGTTTGTCGCGCTGAAGTTCCTTCCTGACGATGTGGTGGGTGATCAACTGGCCTTCGACCGCTTCCGGCGGGAAGCGCGGGCTGCGTCTGCCCTGAATCACCCCAATATCTGCACCATTTATGAGGTGGGCGAGCACGCAGCGCGTCCTTTCATCGCGATGGAGTACCTGGAAGGTGAGACCCTCCGTCAATTGACTTTCGGACGCAAGCTGGAACTCGCGCGATTGCTCGATCTCGGCATTGAAATCGCGGATGCCCTTGATGCAGCACACGCCAAGGGGATTGTTCATCGCGACATCAAACCGGCAAACATATTTGTCACGGACCGCGGGCACGCGAAAATCCTGGATTTCGGTCTGGCGAAGATGAGTGCACTTACGCCCGACAAAGTCAGCTCTGCGCCGACGATGACGGAGGAGCAACTGACCAGCGCAGGCAGCACCCTTGGCACGGTGGCTTACATGTCGCCGGAACAGGCATTGGGTAAGGAACTCGATGCCCGTACCGATCTGTTTTCCTTCGGCACGCTTCTCTATGAGAGCGCAACCGGTGTGCTTCCATTCCGCGGCGACACGTCTGCCGCCATCTTTGATGCGATTCTCAATAAGACGCCAATTCCACCCAGTCGTATTCACCCTGATGTTCCCGCCGAGCTGGAACGAATCATCGACAAGGCTTTGGAAAAGGACCGGGATGTCCGCTGCCAGAGCGCGGCGGAAATTCGCGCTGATTTGAAGCGTCTGAAGCGGGATACGACGTCGGGAAAGGTCAGCGCAGCCACACCATCAGCGCGGGTCACGCGGCCGGGCAAGCGTGCCCGCCTGTGGATCGCGGTTGTTGCGGCCGTTGTGTTGCTCGCCACGGCTGCCATCTGGTTCTTCATGCCAGTTCCCCGACCACACGTCACCGGATCAACTCGACTGACCCATGATGGCAAGGGCAAGGGTGGCGTCATCACCGATGGTTCCAGGATTTATTTCAATACGGATGGCCCAAACGGCACGACTGTGCTCGCACAGGTATCGCTCAATGGCGGCGAGGCATTGAAGACCTCTGTGCCCATAGATAATCCCTGGATCCTGGACATCTCCCGCGACCGTTCACAGCTACTCGTTGCCTCGCAGGAATTGGCGGCGCGAAGCGCTTCTCTGTGGACCGTGCCCTTGCCTGCGGGTTCCCCGCGCCGGTTAGGAAACACTACTCTGGATCTGTTTAGCGGAGCAGCAGCGTGGTCAGCCGATGGCCAGCATCTCGTCTTTGCGAAAGGCTCCGATCTCTGGATCGCAAGTTCTGACGGCAGCGGGCCTGCCCGCCTGACTACGGTGCCAGGCCAGCCAGTTGCTCCCGTAATTTCACCCGATGGCAAGCGCGTTCGGTTTACCATCGCCAACGAGACGGCCCACACGTACGCTCTGTGGGAAGTACGGTCTGACGGCAGCGATCTTCATCCCCTGCTGCCGAACTGGCACAATCCTCCGCGCGAATGCTGTGGCCTCTGGTCCCCGGATGGCCGGTATTTTCTCTTCCGCAGCACCGGCGGCCTCTTCAGTGACAGTTTTGGGGACATCTTCGCCGTACCCGACAACACGGGAATCTTTCGCCGCTCCACCTCCACGCCTTCCCAGCTGACCTTTGGTCCGCTGGCTTACTCGATCGGCGGCTGGACGCCAAGCGGCAAGAAACTGCTGGTAAGTGCGTACGAACGGCGCGGTGAGCTTGTCCATTATGATCCATCCTCGAAACAATTCGTTCCATTTCTTGGTGGCCTCGCCGCCTACGCAGTGGCGTTCTCGCCCGATCGTAAGAACATCGCGTATGTCAGCCTGGTGGATGAAACCCTGTGGATGAGCCGACCTGATGGAAGCGAAAAAATTCAGCTTACCTATCCTCCTGATCGCGCTGGTTTGCCCCGCTGGTCTCCGGATGGAAAGCAAATCGCTTATCTCAGCACGAGGCTGGGAACACGGTGGAAGGCATTCTTGATCTCCGCGCAAGGTGGAACTCCGGAAGAACTGGTCCCGGGGAATCCGACCGAAGGTGATCCCAATTGGT
Source organism: Binatia bacterium (assembly GCA_035577905.1). Taxonomy (GTDB): domain Bacteria; phylum Acidobacteriota; class Terriglobia; order Terriglobales; family Acidobacteriaceae; genus Sulfotelmatobacter. The sequence continues at coordinate 366,497 of DATKAP010000109.1, read as the reverse complement.
CTGCTGATGGGAACCGAGTCGTTTTCTCGAGCGGTATCCCGTTTCCGGGAGAGAAATCCGACATCAGAATTATCGACTTGAAAACACGGACGGTTTCAGTGGTTCCGGGCTCGACGGAAATGTACAGTCCACGCTGGTCGCCCGATGGTCGCTATCTGGCTGCGTTGAATTTCGAAGCGTTGTCAAGGACGCTCCTGATCTTCGACTTTCAGACCGGGAAATGGTCGGAATGGGTCACCGACCCTGGGGGCGTTGGATACCCTGCTTGGACTTCTGACAGCCAATATGTGGAATACATCAGTGACGCTAAGAGCATTTGCAAGCGCGTCAGAGTCGGTGACAATCATCCGGAAGAGCTATTCAGCACCAAAGAAGTTCTAGTATATGTCACGCCGGACTTCGGCCCCTGGAGCGATAACACCCCGGATGGCTCGCGTATGTTCCTGCGCAATGTCAGCACCCAGGACATCTACGCACTCGATGTGGATTTCCAGTAAAGCTGCTGAAGAAAAATCAAATCAATAGCTGGGTTTGAACCCTTGTGTCCTGCCGTGACCCAGCTACGCAGGATCAGCAGTAGTTGACTGTGACTCGGCCGTGAACTCATGAAGCTCCCCGGCATTGCGAAGTTCTGGAAACCACCAGGTCCACAATGCCACGACCAGCAGCGTTCCAATTCCTCCGAGAATAACGGCGGGCACAGTTCCGAACCACTGTGCGGTGATCCCCGACTCGAACTGCCCAAACTCGTTCGACGTGCCGATGAAGATCATGTCCACCGCCGTCACGCGTCCCCGCATCTCGTCAGGCGTAGCGAGTAGCGTCAGCGTGGCGCGGATGATGACGCTGATCATGTCACTGGCCCCGGCCAGAAGTAGTGCGATGAGGGAGAGCGTCAAGCTGCGAGATAGTCCGAAGATAATCGTGAATAGCCCGAACCCGGCGACCGCCCAAAGCAATTTCGGTCCTGATTTTCCCCGAAGCGGCCAATGTGCCAACATGAGCGCCATCAGCGCCGCCCCGACTCCAGGAGCAGTCCGCAACAGACCTAGTCCCCACGGCCCGGTGTGCAGGATTTCACGCGCATAGACTGGAAGCAGAGCGACAGCGCCACCCAACATTACTGCGAACAGATCCAGGGAAATCGCACCTAAAATCAGCTTGTTGTTTCGAATGAAATGCAGGCCGGCAAACAGCGTCTTCAAACTGATCGACTCGCGTGGGCGCGCCTTGACCTCAGGCTCGATGCGGAAGGTTGAAATCATCGCTCCAAGAGCCGTCACCGCCGCAATTCCATAAACGACAGAGGGCCCACGAGATGCCGCGTAGACAATTCCCCCGAATGAAGGCCCCAGGATTGTCGCCGCCTGAAAGATCGTCGCATTCCAGGCCACTGCATTCGCGAAGTGCTCCTCAGGTACGAGTTGGGGCAGGATCGAACGGCTGGCGGGGCCATTGAAAGACCGCACAATCCCGATCATGACCAGCACGACATAAATATGAGAGATCGATGGAATGCCGTACTTCGTCAGCGCGAGTAGCACAGCGAAGCATAGAGCGTATCCGCCATAACACGCCGATAGAACATTGCGCCGCTCGAAGCGATCCGAAGTGTGTCCTGAGAGGGGGAACAACAGGATTCCTGGCAGGAACTGCGCCAGTCCCACGAATCCGAGATCGAGCGGACGTTTCGTGATCTCATACACCTGCCACCCGACGGCCACTGCTTGCATTTCAACCGCCGATACAACCAGAAAGCGCGCGATCTGGAACAGCACAAATCCCGGATGGGTAAAGGCGGCGCGTCCCGCCCTGGAATCTGCAGTGGAAGGCATGAACTTCTAATGTGACACAGAATCGGAGGGCTGTGTGAAGGCTGCCTAGTTTTGGCCTGCGCTGCTCGACTTCGCCGCGGGCGCGAACACTTCCACGCGATTCCTGCCGTTCTTTTTTGCCGCATACAGGCTCACGTCGGCTTCATGCAGGAACTCGGCTGGGGTGCAATAACGGGCGTGTCCGGTGGAGGTTACGCCGAGGCTGATCGTCACGGATGTCTCGCCAGCGGGAGTGGGGATCGATTTACCGGCGACCAGTTTCCGGATGTCGTCCGCGCGTCGCGAGCCGTTGGAAAGATTGCAGCCCGGCAGAATCACCAGAAATTCTTCGCCGCCGTAGCGACCGACGACGTCATATGGCCTCAAATCCGCTTTAAGGCGCCGCGCCACTTCCTTTAGTACTTCGTCCCCGGCGGCATGGCCAAGAGTATCGTTGACACGTTTGAAGTGATCAATATCTACCAGGATGATGCTCGCGGGCTTGTCATCACGGGCACCACGCGAAACCTCGCGCTCCAAGGCAGCAAGGATCTCTGACCGGTTAAGGAGCGTAGTCAAAAAATCATGAGTGGCGGCAAAGCGCAACGAGTGCTGCAGCTCGACGATCCTCTTGCCCACCATGATGCGTGAGCGCAGTTCGGCCGCGTCGACGGGCTTGGCCAGATAGTCGTCGGCGCCCGCCTCCATTGCCTTCATGCGATCCTGCTTCTGGTTCTTCGCGGTAAGCATGATGGTGTAGATGTAATTTCCGTGGCTGAGCTTGCGAATGCGCCGCAGAACATCAATGCCATCAATGCCCGGCAACAGCCAGTCCAGCAATGCCACATCCGGCGGATCGTCAGACTCGAGAAGTTTCACGGCTTCAGTGCCGCTGCCGACCGCAACAAATTCCAGTCCCCAGTCGGTGAGAAAGCAGCCGAGCTTGGTCCGCTCAATGTAGGAATCTTCAACCAGTAGGATCTTCATGCCCGTCCGCTTGATCGTGGCATGCTGATCGCCACTCCACAAGTTACGCGCGGGAACGGAAGGACATGTCCATGTAGGGCGGAGCCATTGGTCCGCCCCGCGAGGGTAACGAGCGTGCGAGAAGGCCGGTGCTGGCTGATGAGCCAATTTCCAGATGATGCCGCCTTCATTGTGCGCTTCGCGCGCAACCCCGGGGCGAGGCGCCCGGGGCTACAGTTACGCTACGAGCGGTGCATTGGCAATTCCTGCCGTGCCGAAAACACGCCGGTAACGTTCAATTTCCTCGCGCGGCCCCAGTGCTTTGGAATAGTTATCAGAGAGTTTTACCGCAGGCCTGCCTTCGACGCTCGACACTTTGCAAATCAGTCCGATCGGATCAAACCCGGCTCCGTCGTTGGGGTTGCATCCTCGAAAATCGTTGGTCAACAGTGTTCCCCATCCTGCGCTGAAACGAATTCTCCGATCAGCGCTCCATTTACTGCGATCGTCGAAATCGGCGGCAGTGCGAAAATCGGTGGGAGCCACACCTTTAGCGATCTTCCCGGCAAAGTACGCGTGCAGCCCGAGAATCATATCTATGTCGAGCGTATCGGAGGCGATTAGAAGTTTCTCGCGCGGATCGCGTCCCCGCGCTGTCAACCACTCGATGAACTCATCGCCGGCGATGTAGGGATCCTTGCTGTCGACACGCTGCCCGGTCCAATCGGCAACCCAGTCTGGCGCCTCGGCCAGAAACTGCGTGGTCCCGAAGGTGTCGGGCAGCATGACGCGGAGTGCGCCCTCGTAAGTCTGCTGCCAGAGTTCGAGCACCTTATACTGCGACGCTCTCAGTTCCGCATCATCGTGGGCGAGCGCGGCCATTACCATCGGGATTTCATGGGCATTCGTGCCGATCGCTTCCAGGTCATGCTTGTGCGCGAAAAAGGCGTTCGATGTGCCGATAAAACTACTGCCCAGATTTGCCGCCATCGCGACCACAACGTATTCCTGCCACAGAAAGCTGTGGCGCCGGCGCGTACCGAAATCCGCTACGCTCAATTCCGGCACGCCTCGTAGCCGCTCAATCTTGTTCCACAACTTCGTTTTTGCTCGCGCATAGAGAATGTCAAGACCAAATTCGCTCAACGTTTTCAGTTGTGCACGGGTCTTGAGCTCGTCGAGGATTGCCAGCGCATACAGTTCCCACATGGTGGTTGCCGTCCACGGGCCCTCAAATGTCAGCTGGATTTGCCCATCGCGGACACGAAACTGGTAGTCGGACAAACGAAAGTCTTTCTCCAGCCACTCCAGGAACGCGGGTTCAAAGATCCCACGCCGCCCGTAGAACGTATTGCCCGCCAGCCACACGAGTTCGGACTTGCGGAAGTGCAGCCCGCGCACATGCTGCAACTGAACCTTGAATTCTTCGATGTGGATGATGTCCGCAATGCGAACGCTCGGATGTCGATTTACCAACGACCATTCCACGTGCGTATTGGGAAAATGCTTCCAAATGAACTGCAGCATCAGCAGTTTGTAGAAATCTGTGTCGAGCAGCGACCGGATGACCGGGTCCAGTTCCCAATTGTGGTTATGGGCACGTTCGGCGAGGTTGATGATCATCGGATGAGAGTGGCCTTGGGCGACAGTTAGGAAAACAATGATTGTGGCACATTCAAGACCAGAATGCCTGCCACCGAGTAAGTTCCGGACCCCCAACCGTGCTTGTGACGAGTTTTTTGATCGCGGAAATCAAGAGTCAAGCGTTTCCGACAGAACCAGTGAGCATTGTGATCGGAATCACATTTTCGCCGCCTGTTGCGTGGGATTATCAAAAATCTGTTGGGTTCGTTTTGTGACGGAGACCATCACAATATCGCCGTCGAAATCTGTTGCTAGCGCCCGCGACGAGGCGGATCTGCGCGCCTCGCGCTTTGCCATGCGAATGTCCTTGGGCATTGGCGTTGTGATGTTGCTAGGAAAATCGCTGGCATATTACCTCACTGGATCAGCGGCGATCCTCTCTGACTTCGCGGAATCAGTTGTGCATGTTATCGCGGTTGCGTTCGCGGCATTCAGCCTCAGACTGAGCGCCAGGCCCGCTGCGCCTTCCTTCCTCTATGGATATGAGCGGATCACGTTCTTCTCCGCCGGCTTCGAGGGCGGCATGATTGTTCTGGCAGCCCTGTACATCATCTTCGAGGCTCTCCGCAGATGGATTGCCGGATTGGCTTTGGAACATCTGAGCTCCGGGTCGTTGCTTGTGCTGGGCGCGGCGTTGCTGAACGCTTGGTTGGGCTGGTACCTCATCCAGGTGGGCAAGCGCACACACTCACTAATTCTCGTAGCCAATGGCAAACACGTTCTCACCGACAGCTACACGAGCTTCGGTGTGGTTGCCGGACTTGGGCTGGTGATGCTCACGGGATGGAAACCGTTCGATCCGCTGATCGCGATCGCCGTCGCGTTGAATATTCTCTGGTCCGGCGGAAGACTGGCGTGGCGTTCTGCGGTTGGATTACTCGATTACTCCGATCCGGGAACAGGAAAGCAGATTCGCGAAAAGCTGGACGCAATCTGCAACGAATTGGGCGTGCACTATCACGGCGTCCGCTACCGCACTACCGGATACCGCGAGATTATCGAAATACACCTGCTCTTCCCACACGATACTGCGGTCGGGGAAGCTCATCGGCTGGCGACCATTCTGGAGGAGCGCTTGCCGCAGGAACTAGGCAAACCGGCGGAAGTGATTACGCACCTCGAATCGCTCGAAGATCACGAAGACGTGCATGCGACCGAGCACTACACGGGAAAGCCGGAATAGGTAATGAGCCGTTTCTAGCTGCGAAAGCCGCGGTGAATCCCCCGGGGAAAAGGTTTGGCTCGCTACATTCCGTCGTAGTTCGGGCCGCCTCCGCCCTCGGGAGGGACCCAGGTGATGATCTGGTAGGGATCCTGTATGTCGCAGGTCTTGCAATGCACACAGTTTGATGGATTCAGGCTGATGCGCTTGCCGTTAGGCTGGGTCGAGTCGTCGACCATCTCGTAGACATTCGCAGGACAGAAGTTCTGGCAGGGGCTGCCGTATTCCTTGACACAGCGCTCGTTGCATACCTTCGTGTCGTGAATAACCAGGTGTGCGGGCTGATTTTCCTCGTGCTTGGTGCCCGAGTGGTAGAGATCAGTGAGCTTGTCGAACGTGAGTTTGCCATCGCCCTTTGCGGGACCGAGCAGGTCCGCTTCGGGACCGCCATCAACAGGCAGCGTGGCCAGTTTTTTCATGCGCGAGTGGCCGGATGTCGCAGGATAACGATTGCGCAGGCCGCGCCCGCCGGTGATCATCTGCAGGCCGACGTGGAACATGCCAGAGAACATCCCGTGCTCGAATGGCTGATGAAAGTTGCGAACCTTCCAGAGTTCGTCTCTGATCCAGCTGGATTCAATTTTCCTTTGGAATTCACCGAGTGAGGCGGCGGAAAAGTCATCTTTCCTGAGGGCATCGAATGCGGTCTCCGCCGCGAGCATTCCGCTCTTGATCGCAAGGTGAATTCCTTTAAGCCGTGCAGAATTCACCAATCCCGCCGAATCACCCAAGATCATCCAGCCATCGCCCGCAACGGGCGGCATGGCCCACCAGCCGCCATACGGCATCGACTTCGCGCCGTAGCGGATCATCTTGCCGCCCGCGAGCAACTTTGCCACAAAGGGATGCTTCTTGAATTCCTGCAAAACGTGCTGCGGATCAAGCCGGGGATCGGGATAGTCGAGGCCGGTGACGAACCCCAGAGAAACGATATTGTCTTTCGATCCGTAGATCCACGCTCCACCGTACTCGCGCGGAGTAAGTGGCCACCCCATCGTGTAGATGACCTCACCCGGCTCAATCTGTCCAGAGGGAACCTCCCACAATTCCTTCACACCAACGCCGTAGGTCTGTGGATTTCTGTCCTTGTCGAGATCGAATTTCTCAACTAACTCTTTAGTGAGGGATCCCCGCGGGCCTTCCGCCAGAATCACCACCTTGGCTTGCAGATCGTAACCCGGCTCGAAGTTCGACTTCTGGTGTCCTTCTTTGTCGACACCCTTGTCGTCGGTGCGCACGCCGATCACACGATCGTTTTCATATAGAAGCTCGGCTCCGGCAAACCCCGTGAAAATCGTGATCCCTGTCTCTTCGACCTTGGAGCCAAGCCACTTCACGAACTTATTCAGAGAGATGACATAGTTGCCGTGGTCGCGGAGAAACGGAGGTGTAACAGGAAGCTTGAAACGAGAGTTTTTCGTGAGGAAGTAAACCGCTTCTTTCGTAACCGGAGCATCGAGCGGAGCTTCTTTCTCGAACTCCGGCAGCAATTCGCGCATTGCCCGCGGATCAAGCAGGGCTCCCGAGAGGCAGTGCTGCCCGATCTCGCGTGCTTTCTCGAGCACATAGATGTTTTCCTTGCTGAATTGCGAATCGGGATGGGCTGCGTTGTGCGCGTCGATTAATTGCGAAAGCCGCAACGCGCAGGCCATTCCCGCCGGTCCGCCGCCGACGATGACGACATCGGCCGGCATTTGCGGGCGTTCAACACCTTCGATAGGTTTGCGGAAAACGATCATCAATAATTCTTTTTCACGAATTCACAGGGATGAACCTGAATCGAACGAAATTTACGTTCAGGAATCCACGGAATCCGTGTTGATCTGGTGAAGAAGTTATGTTCCCGCTTTCGCCCTTCTCACTTCTTCGGTCAGCGGCGGAACGACATCGAACAGGTTGCCCACGACGGCGTAATCGGCAATCTCAAAGATCGGGGCTTCGGAGTCCTTGTTGACCGCAATGATCGCCCGCGATCCTTTCATTCCAACAATATGCTGTATCGCGCCGCTGATGCCAAGCGCAAGATAAAGTTTCGGCGCCACCGTCTGTCCGGAAGATCCGATCTGGCGATCCATGGGAAGCCAGCCCGAATCGCAGATCGGGCGAGAGGCGGCCAAGTCTCCACCCAGGGCTTCGGCTAACTGCTTGGCAATCTCAATGTTCTTCTGCTCTTTGATGCCGCGGCCGACGGCCACGATGATCTCAGCCTGTGTAAGATCAACGGCCTGCTTGGCCTCTTTGAAAACCTCCTGCGGCTTGTTGCGGATCACTCCATCCGCGATGTCAACGTTCACCGTTTCAACTGGCGCCGAGCTTTCACCGGCTTCGGCTTTGTCTCCGCGGAACGCGCCGTTCTGAAACGTCACAAACCAGGGAGCATCGCTGGTGAAGCTGACATCGGCGGCCAGTTTGCCCTGGAACATCTGGCGAGTGAAAACGAGTTTGCCGCCTTCCTGCTTGAATCCAATGCAGTCACTGATCACGCTGCGGCCCATCGACGTTGCCAGCTTGGGAACAAAATCGCGCACCTGGTACGTATGGGGCATCAGCACGAGCTTTGGCTGCTTCGAACTGAGGAACTGCTTCAGCGCCACTGCGAACGCATCGGGAGTATAGGGTTCGAGCTTGGGCGAATCGATGTCATACACTTTGGCCACTTTCTTCGCTGCAACTTCTTGTGCGATCGAAGCCGTTCCGGCACCCGCGACGGCAGCTTCCAGCGTCCACCCCGTGGCGGCGGCAAGCGCCTGACCGGCAGTAATGGTTTCCCACGAAACGCGATTCAGCTTCCCTTCGCGCTGTTCGACGACGACGAGAATCATATCGGCCATAGTGAATTCTCAATTTTCCAGTTCTCAGCAGAGCCGAAGCTAAAGAATCATCTGGGACAGACGCCTCGCCTGTCCCGCCCGCGCTGATGCTCTGTCCGCGGACGAAGGCGTCCGCGGCTACACTAGATCACTCTCAGTTCATTCCGCAGCTTATCTACCAGTTTCTTCGCGATCTCTCCGGGCGCTCCTTCAATGTATTCCGTCTTCTTGGTCTTCTGCGGAATGTAAAGTTTATCGATCTTCTGCAAATTTTCGCCCAAGGCTGACTGCACCTCGCCCAGTGACACCTTGCGGAGCGGTTTGTTCTTCGCCTGTTTGATGCCAATCAGCGTGGCATAGCGGAGCTTGTTAATACCCGACTGGATAGTCAGCACGGCCGGAGTCGGCATGTCGACGAACTGGAAGTATCCGGCTTCGAGTTCGCGCTTCACCCGAATTCCCGAGTCGGTTTTCTCGATCTGCATGATGATCGTCGCGTGCGGCCATCCCAGAAGCTCCGCCAGGATTACGCCGGTCTGCGCGTATCCGTAATCATCCGACTGAAGGCCGGTGAAGATAAGGTCGAACTGCTCGTCTTTGATTGCCGCGGCGAACGCCTTCGCGGTATTAAAGGCATCGAGCCCAACGAACTTGTCGTCTTCCAGATGAATCGCACGATCGGCGCCCTTAGCCAATGCCTCGCGCAGAACCTGCTGCGCCCGTGCCGGGCCGCTCGTGATCACTACGACTTCTCCCTTATGTTTCTCACGCTGCCGCAGAGCCTCTTCGAGCGCGTAGGCGTCCGGCTCGTTGACCTCGTAAGAAACATCCTCGCGGATCCACGTGGCGCTCTCGTTGAGTTTCAGCGGTGCATCCTTTTGCGGCACCTGCTTCATGCAAACCAGGATTTTCAAGACTTTTCTCCACAACCGAAGGCGCTCAGGCGGTGTCTACGGCAAAACTCGTCAGTATAAATGAGCAACCAGTGCCTGTGGAAATGCAAGAGATCAGCGATACCAGGACCGTTTCTCACAGTCCCCAATAACGCCCACCAGTCCGCTATTGTGATCGGCCACGGTTTTGTCCGATTCCTGCTTTTGTCGCTGGGCCCACGCCAACTCGGGCCTCGATGAGCCGTGCCCTTGTCGCTCTGCTTCAGCGGACACATCGCAGTAGCGATAGTACTCTCGCAGGGCGCGGGTAATTTTGAAGCACATCTAGTCCATCCGACGCCGAACGGATTGGTCTCGGCGCCTGTGCTTTTGCGGAACAAGTGCATTCTAGGCCCAAACGCAATTCTCTGATTCCAAAAAAGCATTTGTGATCCTAATCACAGACTATGTCCGCGTTGACAAGTCAGCATGGCCAAGGTACCTCTATGGCCAATGACACTCTCTCCGCGATGCGGCAGAGCATCATCGACGGCGCTCCCGACACAGCCTCCAACCTCGCCCAGCAGGCCTTGGTCGCGGGAGTAGCTCCTATCGAAGCCATCAACAACGGGTACGTACCTGGCATGCACGATGTCGGCGAACAGTTCGCCAAGGGCCAGATGTTTCTCCCCGACATGATGGCCTCCGCCGAAGCCATGCGCGCTGCCATGGCTGTGCTCGATCCAGAGCTTCGTAAACTTGGAACCGAGCGACCGATGGCGGGTGTAGTTTTGCTCGGTACGACGAAGGGCGACATCCACGAGATCGGGAAAATTCTCGTTGGCACGATGCTCACCGCGCACGGCTTCCAGGTACACGATCTTGGAGTCGACGTCGCCGGAGAAAAGTTCGCGGCCAAAGCCCGGGAACTCAAGGCCGACATCGTTGGTGTTTCGGCACTACTCACTACGACCATGCGCAATCAGAAGGGAGTGGTTGATGCGCTGGAAAAAGAGGGCCTACGTGCGCAGGTGAAGATCATGGTTGGAGGCGCTCCCGTGACGCGGCGCTGGGCGGAAGAGATCGGAGCGGACGGCTACGCGAAGGACGCCATGAGCGCCGTAGCACTGGCGCAGGAATTGATGCAGCAGAAGCTGCAGACGGTTTCGTTACGATCGTGATGCCTGGTGTTTGTTCTCGTCATTCTGAGTGGAGATGGTTGTGCGCGAGCGCTTGACGATCGGAGTCGAAGAATCCCTACGCCCACAATGAGGTGTTGGGCGTTGGGATTCGTCCCCTTCGGCTTGCGCTCAGGGTCGGACTGACGCCGGGAGAAAACTATGCGACCCAAACTCGAACTGCTCGACAAGCCGCTGATCGACCGCATCCTCGAGGAATCTTTTCAGCTGGTCGAGGATCCCGGCGTGCGCGTCGCGCCCTACGTCGAGGATCTGCTACGTACGGCCGGAATCACCGTAACAGAAGGAGTCGCCCACATACCCGAAGCTCTCGCGCGACGGCTCATCGATCTTGCCCCGCGTGGCTTCTGCGTCTATGACCGGCTGGGCAGACCGGCCGTCCATTATTCAGGCGACGCGGTTCATTTCGATCCCGGCTCTTCGTGCCTGAATATCCTCGATCCTGAAACACAGGCGGCGCGGCCTGCTACATCGGCAGACCTGGTGCGGCTGGTGCAGGTGGCCGAGATGATGCCGCAATTTGCGGCGCAGTCGACGGCGATGGTCTGCAACGATGTTCCTCCGGACATTGGGGATTGGTACCGCCTGCTGCTGGTGTTGTGGCATTCCGAGAAGCCTGTCATCACGGGCGCCTTTTCCGCGCAGAGCCTGCACACGCTCATCGATTTGCTCGCGATCGAGAGTGGAGGCCGCGAAAACCTGCGCCAACATCCGCGCGCGATCTTTGATGTCTGCCCATCGCCGCCGCTCAACTGGTCGGAGTTCGCTTCGCAAAATCTTGTGGATCTGGCACGCGCCGGCGTTCCCGCCGAAATTGTCAGTATGCCCCTTGCGGGCGCGACTGCTCCCGTGACTCTGGTTGGATCGGTGGTGCAGCATGCGGCTGAGTGCATCAGCGGAATTACCATTCACCAACTCGCGGCGCCGGGGGCTCCCATTGTCTGGGGAGGAGCGCCTGCGATCTTTGACATGCGTACCGGAAAGACCCCGATGGGCGCCATCGAGACCGCGATGCTTGACCTGGCCTGCTCACAAGTCGGCAGGTACCTGGGACTGCCCACGCACGCTTACCTGGTAGCCGGCGACGGGCGCCTTGTCGATGCGCAAGTCGAAATGGAAAGTGGCATCTCGGCTGTGCTCGGAGCGCTTGCCGGCATCAACATGATTTCCGGCGCGGGCATGCTCGACTTCCTGGCCTGCCACAGCATCGAAAAGCTGGTGATCGATGCGGAGGTGATTGCCTCAGCACAGCGGCTGATCGAGGGCATTCAGCCACGCGGCGTTTCCCTGGCAATCGATATGTTTGCGCAAACGGGCCTGCAGGGTGACTTCCTCAAACTGAAGGAAACGCGCGCGCTCTTCCGCAAAGAGCAGCATTTCCCATCAGCCGTGATCGACCGGGGACTTCCCGCTTCCGATGGGTCGAGCCCCGACATAGTGCAACGCGCGCGCCAGCGCGTCGATGAATTGGTTTCCAGCTACCAGCGCCGCCCGCTGTCGCCGGAGATCGAGCAAGAACTAATCGCTTTTGCGCAGCGCGAAGCCAAACCCAGTGGGCTGGAGGGATTGCCGGGCATAGTTGCGGATTCCCTTCGGGAAACTGGAGTAGCGAGTAGACCAGCTTCTACTCCATGATGACCGTTGACTGCCCGGTGAGCTCAAAACGCTTGCGACAGCGCATGTTCTTGCATGCCATCATGTCGTCTTTGCGCACCATGTAGGAGCGAAACTTGGCGAAGCGGGCGCGATCGCGTTCATCGGCTCGTCCCGGCAGTTGGCGCTTCTTGGTTCGGACCACCCAGATGACTTCGTAGTCTGCCGACTGATGACAATGGGGGCAATTTAACGAAGCCGGCTTCTTTTCCTGCCTCTCATCAAAAAAATCGCGTTCTTCCATACGCTTCGGGCACCTATGTAGGCGGCACCCGGGGAAAAGGGAATTATTGCACATTCGGCAAGCTCATTCCCCGGTGATCCCTGTGGCGCAGCCCTTAGTCGGATAGAATTCTTCCATCGAAGTTCGTCCCGGATCTGGTTCTCGCGATGGCACGAAAGAGAAAACCGAAGCCCTTCCGCGCGGTCACGGCCGTCAAGGAACTGGCTCGCGAGCGCGTCGGCGCGCCCCCGCCGGAAAAGATTGTTGTCGAGAAGAAGAAGAAACCCGAGAAGCACAGGCCCACGCTGAGCAAACTGCTGGATGAAGCGGAGTGACCGTTTCGGCCTAGTTAAAACTGACGGTTACAGTGCTGTCTACAGTCAGATTCAGCGTGCATGGATTGTCCGTGCCCGCCGAATCGCACCCCTTCCAGCTTCCAAATGACGATCCGGCGGCCGGTGTAGCTGTCAGGGTCACTGTTTTGCCAACCGCGAAGGCCTGCGTGACACAAGGGCCAGGGCTGGAACAACTCAAACCGGACGGGTTGCTCGAGACCGTTCCCGATCCGTTACCCGTAAATGTCAATGTCAACGCGGGATTGCCCCCACCGCTGCCGGAACCTGTGAAGCAAGTGACGTTCCCGGTCATATACCCGGTGATGATCGCACCCGACGATGAGATTCCGCCTGTGCTCGAATTCGTTGTGACCGTAGCCGAAACCAATGTCGCCCCACAGGCTCCGCCGGTGACCGTCAGAAGCCCCGATGAGTCGACCGTCATCATTTGGGGAGTGTTGGAACTCCATGTCACCTTACCGGTGATGTCCTTCGTGACTGGCGGATGGATGTAGTTTCCCAGAGCCCTGAGCTGTACCTGTGCCCCGGCATTCGCGATGACAGGAGTATTTGAGTCGCCGAAAGTTTGCGATTGTGGTTGAACCGTAATTGACTCCAACTGCGGATCGTGCCCGCAGCCAGAAAGACTAACCAGAACTGTGGCAATAAAAATAAGGACGACAACGCCGACCAACTTCCGGATCATGCTAGCTCCTGGGACCGAGAGGCTGAGGGAAGCGCACTGCGGCCGAATTGCGGCCAATGTAGTTCATTGCGGGAGCAAAAAGCAATAGCCCGTTCAGCGCCGTAGGCCTAATCTGAACTGAGCGTTATCGCACCGCCTCAGCCACGCACTTCACGAACTCGTGCACATCCTCTTCAGTTGTGTCGAATGAGCACATCCAGCGCACGATGTTTTCTTCTTCAATCCATGGGTAGAAGAAGTATTGCCGCTTAATCTTCTCGATGGCGTGCTTGGGAATCTGCGCGAAGACGCCGTTCGCCTCCACCTTCCAGACGATGCGTACTTGTGGAATCTGGCGAACCGCGGCTTCGAGGACCTTCGCCATCCGGTTGGCGTGCTCGGCGCTGAGCTTCCACAACTCATTCGTCAGCAGAGCCTCAAACTGCACCGCGATGAAGCGCATCTTTGAAGCCAGTTGCATCCCCTGCTTGCGCAGATAAAGAAAATCAGAACTGTGAGCACGATTGAAGAAGACGACTGCCTCTCCCCCCATAATGCCGTTCTTCGTCCCTCCAAAAGAAAGCACATCGACTCCCAGATCGCGTGTTGCCTGACGCAGCGTTTGCCCCAGGCTCACCGCCGCGTTCGCGATGCGGGCCCCATCCATGTGCAGGAACATGTCGTGCTCATGCGCGAATCGAGCCAGTGCCTGAATCTCTTCGGGCTGATACGCCGTGCCCATCTCGGTCGACTGCGTAATGGAAATGACCCGTGCCTGGACATGATGCTGATCGCCGATCCCGTGATACGCGTGCAGCACTTGATCTAGCGTGATCTTTCCATCCTGATGCGGCAACGGGATCAGCTTGCATCCCGTGTGCTTCTCCGGAGCGCCGCATTCATCGGTATAGATGTGCGCATAGTCGCTGCACAAAACAGCATGGTAAGGACGATTCAAGGCCTGCAGTCCCAGCACGTTGGCTCCGGTGCCGTTGAACGTGAAAAATACTTCGATTCCCGGACCAAAATGCTCCCCGAACTTCGCGATCGCTGAACGGGTATAGGGATCGTCTCCGTATGCGACTACATGCCCTCGATTCGCCGACGCGATCGCTTCCAGCACATCCGGGTGCACGCCAGCATTATTGTCGCTGGCAAAACTGCGAGTGACCTTCGTAGGTGTCATAGCGAATCAATGTAGCAGACCGAGAAAAGACTTCACCACAGGGGCACAGGGTTTCAGAGAGGAGGTCCCATGTGTTCCTCTGTGGTAGGCGATTTGGCTGTGCCACACATGTCAATTAAAATGCCTTTCCCGGATCCAATGGTTCTCGTGATGCCACACTCATTGAGCTGCGTACTCTTAACTGTCGTTCTATCTGCTTCGGTTCTAAGCCAAACCCCGGAGCAGAAGACCGCACGCTATCTTGACTCCATCCGCAATCAGCCTTCTCTCCTGCTTGCGTTCCTGCACGAGATGCCAAAGGGCGGAGACCTGCACAACCATCTGGACGGAGCCCTGTACGCGGAAGACATCATCGACTGGGCCGCATCCGACAACCTGTGTGTCGACCGCACGACATCAGGCCTGCTCGCTCCACCCTGTGACGCTTGCGAGCATTACACCCCGAAGCCCGCCATCCGATGCGCTTACGACGACCACATCCTCTACAACCAGATCATCGACGCCTGGTCGATGCGCAACTGGCGTGCCGGAGAAGAGTCCGGCCACGATCATTTCTTCGCGACGTTCGATAAGTTCCTTCTCGCTTCGAACAATCATGCAGCCGAAGCGGTTGCCTCAATCATTGATCGTGGCGCCAAAGAGCACGTGCAGTACATCGAACTCATGGATACCGCCGATGGAAGTGCCGCGGCCAAGCTTGGCATGCAGCTCGGCTGGCAAGACGATCTGGCGAAGATGCGAGAGAAACTTCTGGCCAGCGGGCTGAAGGAGATCACGGCCGCCACAAGCAAAACGCTCGCGGAAAACGAAACCCGCGCGCTCTCAAACCTGAAGTGTGGAACACCGCAGGCGGAGCCGGGATGCAACGTAACTTTGCGCTATCTTTACCAGGTGCTGCGCGGTCTTCCGCTTGAAGCGGTTTACGCGCAGATTGTTCTTGGCTTTGAACTGGCCTCGTCGGATGCGCGATTTGTCGGCTTGAATCTTGTGATGCCCGAAGACTGGTATGTGCCTACTCACGACTTCAACCGGCATATGGCGATGCTGGATTACCTGCATGGCGTCTATCCCGGGGTACACATCACACTACATGCCGGCGAGCTTGCCATGGGGCTGGTGAAACCCGAAGATCTCTCGTTTCACATTCGGGCCTCAGTCGAGAAAGGCCACGCCGAACGCATCGGACACGGTGCCTCGATCATGCTCGAAAAAGATCCCATCGGCCTGATGAAGGAAATGGCCACTTGCAACGTGCTGGTCGAAATCAATCTGACATCGAACGACGAGATTCTCGGCATCAGCGGCGAAGATCATCCGCTGCCCGTCTACATGAAGTACGGCGTTCCGGTTGCACTCTCCACCGATGATGAAGGCGTTGCCCGCTCTGATATGACGCATGAGTACCTCCGCGCCGTCGAGTCCCACCAACTGTCTTATCCCGTGTTAAAGCGGACGGCGCGTCAGAGCCTCGAGCACAGCTTTCTGCCGGGGCAGAGCCTGTGGGCTGACACTAAGGGAAGCTTCAAAGCGGTCACAGCTTGTGCAGGGGATGTTCTCGGGAAAGAGAAGCCTTCGTCCGGTTGTGCCAAGTTCCTGGATGCGAACGAGCGCGCCCGCGAACAGTGGAAGCTGGAAGCATCCTTTGCGGAGTTCGAAAAGAAATATTAGCCTCTGTAGAGCTCATGCCTCGCAAACGCACACTCATCCCGTCGCCGCTGGCCTGGACCGACCTCAACCTGCCGGTCGCGCCTCCGCCGTTGCCCGTTGTGGCGGAACGCGGCGGTACCCAGTTGCGCACGCCGCTTCCCGTCGTCATCGTCGACACGCGCGAGCAGAATCCACTCTCGTTCCGGCGTTTTCGCGGATGGTTCGCAAAAATTGAGCACCGGGCCTTGTCCCTCGGCGATTATTCGGTCAAGGGGATGGAAGAAACCTGCGTGGTCGAGCGGAAAGACCTGGCCGACCTGATCTGCTCGTTCACCACGAACCGTGCGGTGTTCGTGAATCGATTGCATCGCATGGCTGAGATGCCTCACAGCCTCCTGGTAGTGACCTCTTCACTTACAGAAATCAAATCGGAATATCCGTATCGTGCCGCAAATCCCAATCGCATCACGCAATCGCTGCTCGCCGTGCTCACTGGACTGAGGCTGCCATTCATTTGCACCGATACGCACGAACTCGGCGAAGAGATTGTGGCGTCGTATCTTTACCAGACATTTCTGTATGATTGGCTGGACCGCAACGGCCACGGCCGCCACTTCGCGGACGGCGATCTGTAGGCCGACCCGGGTGGGTCTCAAAATCTCGCCGTCTTCGTAAGAATTGGGAAATCCAACCGCCTCCGTAAGAAAAGATCAGATGACCGACCAATTCGCCCAGGCCGATTCCGCCGCGCAACTGATCCTGCTACGCGCGAAACTCAAACCGAAGATCGGCCTCGTTCTGGGTTCAGGACTAGGCGCGTTCGCGGACTCGCTGGCGGACGCTACTGCCATTCCATATGCGGATATCCCCTCGTTTCCGCAGTCCACGGCGATCGGACACGCCGGGCGCATGGTCGTCGGGAAAGCAGACCAGGTCGTAGTCGCCGCGATGCAGGGCCGCGTCCACCTCTACGAGGGATATTCCGCCCAGCAGGTGGCGTTCCCGATCCGCGTCTTTGCGCGCATGGGCATCAAGTCTGTGATCCTGACCAACGCCGCCGGAGGGATTAACCTTAGCTACTCCCAGGGTGCGCTCGTCCTGATCCGCGATCACATCAACCTGCAGGGAACCAGTCCACTGGTTGGTCCGAATGACGAACGCTTTGGCCTCCGCTTTCCTGACATGACACACGCTTATTCCCGCGCTTATCGCCAGATCGCGCGCGAAGAAGCCGCGCGCCTCAACATTCCACTATCTGAGGGTGTGTACGCCGGGCTGCTGGGACCGAGTTACGAGACTCCGGCGGAGATCGAGTATTTGCGCCGCATTGGTGCGGACCTCGTTGGCATGTCAACGGTCGCCGAGGTCATCGCCGGACGCCACATGAGACTCGAGGTTCTGGCGATTTCCTGCGTAACAAACATGGCCGCCGGAATTCTCGACCAGCCACTCTCGCACGTGGAAGTGATGGAGACCGGCGAGCGGGTGAAGTCAATTTTTGAAGCGCTGCTTCGGGCAGTCCTGCCGCGAATTGCCGCGATGCTCGTGTAAGGACGCACGCCTTCGTCGGTCCCGCGAGGGCAAAGCCGAGCGCTTTCGCCACGCGCTCGATGAGGCGTCTTCTAATCATCCTTACTTCCCGGCGGGCTGAATCACCAGCGAAGTCGGCGGTTTGACGCCATAGGTTGCAGCAAAACTCCTCTGATTCACGGCCAGCCCCAGCCGTCCTCGGGAATCGATGTACAGCAGAGGATCACCCACGGGAACATCACTGAACGTCTTCACAAATTTCATCTTCAGCTCTTTGTCTCCGACCTTCACCGCAACTTCTTCGCCACGCTGGTATCCGAGTTTCAGAAACTCGTTCCCATCGACATTGGTCACCAGATTTCCGAAAGGTCCGTCGGTGGCGATTACCGCGGCCGTCAGTCCGTGCTCGTCGGCCGTGGCGAGTTTCAAGTCGAGTCGGACCAGATCTTTCACGGGCAACTCCGGGCCGACGGTGGTCCAGTCATCGCCGCGGGCCAGGTGCGCCCCAATAGGAGAGAAAATGTCGCGCCCGTGAAAGGTCGAAGACAATTTGCTGCCGATCATCCACGCCGAATTCGTGATCTCACGCACGGCATCGATTCCGTCACGCTGTTCCACCAGCGTGATCACGCCATTGTCGGGGAGAACAAAAAGTTGTCCTTTTTTCGAATGCGCCACGATCGCCTTGCGCGAACTGCCTACCGTGGGGTCCACGACCACAACGAAGACCGTTCCCGCCGGGTAATACGGCGTGGCGCCATAGAGAAACCGCGCTCCGTCGAGGATCGAAAACGGCGTGACCTGGTGGGTCAGATCCACAATCCGCACATCCGGCATGATGCCGTACATGACCCCGCGGCAGATCGCCACAGAGTCATCGACCACACCGAAATCCGTCATGAACACAATCGTCGGCGGATACTTCTGTCCCGTTTGACCCGCCACCGGCGGTCCCCAGCTAGCTAGCAAAATCAGGAGTGCCAGGACGATTGTCGTACGGAAGAAGTAGAACCGCGCGTTCCGGTGTGCATGTGGTGTCATCTCAGTTTTCCCCAGTCCTGTGGAAGATGATTAACAAACGGCTCTCTTGAGCTCGCTCGTCGTGACACAAACAACGGCCGAGATTCTCAGTCTGTAGAGTTAAGTGGGTAATTCTAAACAAAGTTCAGGAATCGAGGTAGACCGCACTCTTTCCGCCGTCCCACATTTATAATCCTGATGAGCACATCCGCGCTCGATCTCTCACTGGAGGCGCTCATGCCGCAAGCCATCCCCGACAAGTACAAGGACCTGTTCCAGAAACGGGCCTTTGCCAGCCTCGGCACTCTCATGCCCGATGGACGCCCGCAAGTCACGCCAGTCTGGGTCGACTTTGACGGCGAACATGTCATCTTCAACTCGGCCCGTGGCCGCCAGAAGGATAAGAACGTGCGCCGGGATCCGCGCGTCGCGCTTGCCATTATCGATCCCGAGAATCCCTATCGCTATCTCGAAATCCGCGGACGCATCGTTGAGATCACCGAAGAAGGCGCCGCAGAACACATCAACAAGATGGCGAAAAAGTATCTCGGCGTCGACAAGTATCCCTATGCCCAACCCGGTGAAGTACGCGTAATGTACAAGATCAAACCCGAGCACACCACGGTGATGGGATGAATTGTGCCTCGATCGCACGACCGGCTTAGCGACCGCCGCCGGCTGTCCGGCGAGACGGACCTACTTGAGCCGTCCTGGTTGGAAACGCAGCGCCTCAGCCCTTCGCGGTCAGACGACGCGCGAAGGGCTGTGGCCCATGTGAGGCCTACATTCGAACCTGCAATCTTTGCTTTCTCGGCTTAGGCAATGTGAATCGCGCGCTGGTCCGACTGCTGGCAGATCGGGAGCAGGAACTTCGTCACCGCTACGGCGTCGCTTTTCGCATCACCGGCATTGCCTCGCGTCGCTTAGGGTGGATCGCGGATCCAAACGGGCTAAATCACGAGCACATTCTCTCCCCGGGCGTGGAGCGGAAAGCGTCCGCGGTGGGCGATCCGGTATCAGCCTCCGAGAAGACAGCGCTGGATACGCTCTCGCCCAAAACTCCATTCGAAAGAGCGAACGACTGGCTCTCTGCCGCCAGTGCCGACGTCATGTTTGAAGCGACTTCCCTTAGCGTCAAAGACGGCCAGCCGGCGGTCGACTATATCCGGGCGGCCCTCGAATACGGAGCCCACGCCATCACCGCGAACAAAGGCCCAATTGTGCATGCTTTTCGCGAGCTTCGCGATCTTGCCGCGAGCAAGGGCAAGCGTTTCCTATTCGAGTCAACGGTCATGGACGGTGTGCCGATCTTCTCGCTTTTCGACCAGCTGCCCGCCGTGCATCTGCAAGGATTTCATGGCATCCTCAACTCCACCACAAACGTGATCTTGAGCCAGATGGAGCAAGGCCTGACCTTCGAGGAAGCTCTGAAAAAAGCGCAAGAACTTGGCATTGCCGAAACGGACGCCACCCACGACATCGACGGTTGGGACGCCGCAGTCAAAACCGCCGCGCTGGTTACGGTCCTCATGGATAGCCCTGTTCGTCTCGATCAGATTCACCGGGAAGGAATTCGTGACCTGACTCCGCAGGCGGTCCGCACCGCAAGGCGCGATGGCTGGGCGTTCAAGTTGGTCTGCCGCGCCCGCCGCGGGCCAAACGGAATTGAAGCCAGCGTCGCGCCGGAGAAGATTCTAACCACGCAGCCGATGGCGAGGATCACCGGAACATCTTCATACGTCTACTTCGAAACCGACATTTTTCCAGGCCTCGCGATCACGGAAGAAAATCCAGGTTTATACTCCACCGCATATGGATTGCTAGCCGATTTCATTCGCGCCACTCGTCAGGATTCTCTTAGATCCTGACCCAGCAAGGTCCCAATCATCCCATTGTGATAAAAAATACTCACCGACCATGAGCACCATACAAACCACGGCTCCAGCCCTCGATCTGGGGCATATCCGCTCCCAATTTCCTTCTTTGGTCCAAACTGTCAACGGGCACTCAGCCGCATTTCTCGATGGTCCCGGCGGCACCCAAGTTCCGCAGCGCGTTATCGACGCCATCAGCGCGTACCTGAGCCACGACAATGCGAACACCGGAGGCGCCTACGCAACCAGTCGCCACACCGACGCGATGATCGTGAGGGCCCGAGCCGCCATGGCCGACTTTCTCCACTGTGGCGCCGACGAGGTTGTGTTCGGGCCCAACATGACAACGCTAACGTTCGCCATCTCGCGTGCGATCGGCCGCGAACTCAAGCCCGGCGACGAAATCCTGGTCACGCGCCTCGATCACGATGCCAATGTCTCCCCATGGCTCGCCATGGCCGAGGACCGTGGCGTTACCGTTCGCTTTGCCGAAATTAATGATGAGGACTGCACACTCGACATGGCCGATCTGGCCTCAAAGATCAGCCCAAGGACCAAGTTGGTCGCGGTCGGTTATGCGTCAAATGCTGTCGGTACGATCAATCCGGTGAAAGACATCGTTCGCCTTGCGCACGATGCCGGAGCCCTCGCCTACATTGACGCGGTCCACTATGCGCCGCATGGCCTCATCGATGTGGCCGCACTCGACTGTGATTTCCTCGTCTGCTCCACGTACAAATTCTTCGGACCGCACATGGGGGTCCTCTGCGGCAAGCGAGAGCACCTGCAACGGATTCGTCCCTACAAGGTCCGCCCGAATACAAATGCAATTCCAAATTGCTGGGAATGGGGCACGCTGAACCACGAGTGCATCGCGGGAGTCGAAGCCTGTGTGGAATATATCGCTGACCTCGGACGCGGAACTCGAACCCCGTTCGAGGGACGACATACTGAAGTGACAAATCGTCGCGCTGCTATCGAGGCCGCCCACGCTGCCATCCACGAACACGAACGCGCTCTGCTGGAAAGAACAATCGACGGCCTGAGGGCAATTCCCGGCCTGAAGATCTACGGCATCACGGACCCGGCTCGATTCGACGAACGCTGTGGCACGCTGGCGGTCCGCGTCACAGGACACACACCCTTGGAACTGGCGACCAAATTAGGCGAGCGCGGGATCTTCACCTGGGATGGCAACTACTACGCACTGAATCTGACCGAGTACCTCGACGTAGAAAAGTCAGGCGGCTTCCTCCGCATTGGCCTCGTGCATTACAACACAACGGAAGAAGTCGATCGATTGCTGACAGCCCTGCACGATATTGTCACACCCTGATGGGAGCAACCTCGCTTACAGATTACTGATGATCCTCCTGCCTATGGCTGAGCCTTTCACCCGCGCGTCGGGAACCATCATGGTCGACATGGTGATCAGCACATCGCCTTTCTTTAGATAGAATGCGTGCCCGAACGCCCCGATCATGGCGTGGTCTCCGACCCCGTGCACCTCTTCGAATCCAGGAACTGCGGCTTCAGTCAGTCGCATTCCGGACCAGGCGTCGTCCCCGAAGTTGTGCTCGATGGTGAAAGAAAACACCTGACTATCTTTTTGCGGCTGGGTCATTCCCAACGACTTGACGATTCCTTCCATCTGGTTGGCGTCCTTCAGCAACGCAAGCGGATTATCGCCCTGAGGCCCCGGCTTCTTGCTCGCCTCTTCCGACTGACGTTTCGCCTGCGCAAGTGCCATCTTCTGCAACTGCGCGAAGGCCGTCGGATTGGTGTAGTACGCGCAACCCGGCTGGCCGCTATCCTGAATTTCAGCGCTCTTTTCGATTGCGATCCCGAGAATGCTTTGGAGTTCGGCCGTAGAAAGCAGCCGGCAGCTATCGCCCTTCGCAACCACCTTCATTGAGTCGCTCGATTCGCCGGTCAACGCCGAGGCATACGTCGTAACCTTATGTTTCACCCAATAGACGCCATATACGGCTGCGGCCGCGCCCACCATGAAAAACACCAGCAGGATTCCACCGACCCAAAGCAGTACCTTACCCACCCCGGAACCCCTGGTTGGAACGGCAACGGGCGCCGGAACGGGTTGATAGCCCTGCACCGGAGCCGCCGAACTCGGCTGGACCGAAGCCTCCGGAAAAGTGACCGGCTGGTAGCCCGCCTGCACCGGTGACGCTGGCGCCGTCGGCTGTGGCGGAGCGCTCGGAGCCACGGCCCGCGCCCCGCATTTGTTGCAGAATGGTCCCGTCAATGGGGTGCCGCAGTTGACGCAGAAACCGGGCATACTCCCTCCTCACGATTCAACTCTGATGGTGATCAAGGGCAGAAGAACGTTTCCCCACATTCGCCTAAAAGCGGGACAATTGTACCCCGATTTCAGAAGAAGGACGCCAGAAACAGTTCAGCCCGGGAAGCATCCCGGGCTGCCTTTAAAGCGTTCAAGCCAAGTTGCGCCTTTACGGCCAGCGCTTGGCCGTGTCTTCCCACCCGGCCGCGCGTACTGGCTGGGGGGGCGGAATGGGAGGAGCGGCCGGAACGGGGATTCTTGACGTCGGCTGCGGTCCATTGACCGCAGCGGCAAGAGCCGGTTTCCCCATCTCTGACAAGCTCTCCTTTTCTTCCGAGAGCAAGGGAGCCACGAGCCGTAGCGCTTCCACTTCCTTCTCCAATCTGGTCAATTCCATTTCTTTCTGGCGCAACACTTCATAAACGTTTTTCATGGTCAGGGCACCCGCAAATTCAGTCGATGGTTTCAAGCCTTCCCCTCGCACTCTAGCAGAGTTGCCTGTATTGTCAAGGGTTTCACGGGCTCGATAGTGCCGCCCTTTGCTCCGCGGATGCACTATCGGAACAGCAACAATCCAGCGACTGTGATTCCGATCACCAGCAGAACCAGCAGGATGGGTTTGTTCGTTGAAAACCAGGAGCGCGAGGTCTCTAATCCGCCGCTGAGGACCAGATCCGGAGCCTGCGCGGGCTGCAGGAAATCGTCACCGGACGAAGCAGGACTTGCTTGCTGCTCAGGCTTTTCCGTAGCAGTGGCAGGCGGGGCTGTCGTATGGAGCAGGTCAAGACCGGGCCTTAACGAGGCTTGTGCAGGAGGCACGGTTTTCGCCATTGATACCGCCGCCGCAAGACCGCCGCCGAGCCTCGATGCTGCGGTCGTCGAAACTGCGTCAGTTGAATTCCGCTGTGACGATTGCGGTCGCAGCTGTCCTCGCCATTTCTTCTCTTCGCACTCCACGCAAAGAACGCGTCCCGCCGAAATGGGGAATCCGCAAGCCTCGCACTTTCGCAACCCTCGCATCACCGGAGGAATACGACTTTGATCTCCGTCGGTGGTCTTGCCACTTTCGCCGTCACCGGCCGCAGCGGCGGACCAAAATAGGACCGTTTTGACGGGACTCGGAATGACAGATTCACGAAAAGAAGATTGGACCGGATGTGCGGCCTCCGCATGCGATTCTGGCGGATTCGCCGCCTTCGTTACTTCCCTGGAAGGTGGGGGTTCGGAAGCGACAGGTGACTCTAACGCCGTTGCCGCGATCGCCTCAGCAGACTGGTCGGCAGACGAAGCCGGCCGCGATGCTCTTACCCCTTCGACCACCAAGTCCCCTAGGAATTGCCCTTCGAATACCTCCGGATGGATCGCCTCCGCCACCGAACTCTCACGCTCGCTCAACTGTTCCGGCAGCGTCTCGGTAGCATGAGCCAGCCGGACGGCTGTCTCGACCATCTCACTCAGCCGTTGTACCGCCGAGAGATCGCGCTCCCCGAAAGCATTCGCCTTCCCGGAAAAAAGTTCGAAAACGCCGAGAACCTGGTCATCGTTTACGACGGGCATGACCAGCACCGACGCGATACCCATCTGGCGGCAAACCTCGCGATTCACGCGGGCATCGCGCTCCGCGTCGTCACAGCGCAGAAGCTGACGGGTGCGGACACTCTCGCCCGAGAGGCCAAATTCAGTGGAAAGCAGAGCGCCCAGTTCCGGCGCATTCGATCCAACGCTGGCGCGGCAGAGCATATCGTCGCGGCCATTGCGACGCAGTGCAATCGCTGCCCCGCTGGCGCCCGTGATGTATTGCGCGCGGTCTGCCAGCAGTTGCAGAGCGGCGTCCAGATCGCGTTGCGCCATCTCTGCCAAAGAGCATCCCCCATCTTCGCCGGGAAATCGCACTGGCGACACCACCGCGGCTCGGGCCTGGGCCGCTGCCAATGCTGCCGAGACTCCCTGCCGCTGATTCGGAGTGTTCTGTTCCAAAGTGCTCCCCAGGCGGTACCACGTGAGCCTGTTCTGATTCTAAGTTGTAGGGAATACTTACTCTGGAGTCTCGCTCGCGGAGCTTACGGTGTCAAGATTTCTTCCGCGCAAAAGTGCTAATCCAACCGTGTGGACGGAAGCGCTGACGCCGTCGCGACAAAAATCCGCCGCTTCTGGCTACGGGTACCGCCAGGCACTGCCAGCGGGTGCAGCTACTGGACCTGCATCGTTGCCTTACCTACGACGCTGCTATAGGTTGCTTGTACCGTGTATGTCCCCGTCGTAACGCTGCTATTTGGCAGGAATCCCTCACCGCTCCCTGCCACAAAGCCGAGAGTAAAATTTGAGGTTTGGTCTGTATTGCTCGAGTCCAGCACCTGCCAAGTCGTCGCACCCGAGTTGGTGATATCCGTCGAGCCGTTGGCCAGGGCCTTGTAGTAGACAGGCGTACCACCGATCTGGACGGTCTGACTGCTGGGAGTGACGGTAATTGAGGTGACGCCCTGCAATACGACCGTAACCGTGGTCGATCCGGAGCAGGCCGAGCAACTTCCAGCACTGGCAGAGATTGTGGCTGTACCGATATCGACGCCCGTAACTTGCCCCGAAGTCTGTCCTACCGAGACGGTACTGGCATCGCTGGAGGACCATGTCACGCCCGAATTCAGCGTCTTCTGGCTTCCGTCGCTGTAAGTCCCGGTCGCCTGCATCTGCCACTGCTGATTGACATTGATACTCAGATTCTGCGGGCCTACGGAAATGGCAGTCAGGGTCGGATTCACAAAGAATCCCGTACAGCCTGCAGCCAAGGCCATGGTGAGAAGCACAGCAAACGAGCCGATCAGTCTGAATTTGTTCACCAGCATGGGATTCTGGGACTCCTTGAGGCCGTTGCTCAGGCGCGGGGGGTGCGTTCCTGTTGACCAAAATTGTACCAGAGAACAGTTTTTCTCCGAATTACACTTCCGTGCCACAGCCACTCTGGAACTGCTTTCGTGCTAGAACGAACGCCACTCCAAAGCTTGCGAGCAAATCCTGACAACTTCCGCAGAAAGTCAGTCATCGCGGAGCAAAGTTCCTCTGCGCGCCTGCGCCGGGTTTAAAACACCTGTGCTTGTTTTAGTAATTCGTCCTACTGAATTCTTCTTGGCCCCCGGTTCTGCGCGGACTGCGGAGGGCGTCGTGCCAATTAGCCGTCCTAGAAGCCCTTGCCGTGATGCGGCGGGGGCGCCTGGTGCTGGGGCGGCGGAACGAAATGGGGAGCCGGGCTCGAATGCGGAGGCGGGCTCGAGTGCTGTGGAGTTGAATGCGGTGGCGCGCCTTCCGAATGCTGTTGTGGCGGACGGCTCTGGTGGTATCCGTTCTCGTTCCCGTGGTCGGGATTGCCGTGACTGCGGTAGTCTTCGTTTCCGCCCGCACCTGCCGAGCTATTCTTCGTCGGCGGGGTGAAGGGACGGAAGCCGTTGTTGGAGCCGCCACGGTTGGCGGGACCGGCGACGCGTGCCTCCTTGGGCGACATGGCTGGCGGGCGATATTCTCCGCCCGCAGCCCTGGCTGCTACCGCCGAACGACGGCCGAAGTCTCCCGGCCGCTCCGTGGCTGCGATTGCTGGACGCCCTTGATTTTGCGAAGCGAAGTTCTGGCGATTTGCCACTGCCGCAGACTCATGCTGACTCTGGACATCCAGCGCCCCCATGTGGCGTTCGCGTGCGTAACTCTCCTCTTGCCGCGTCGGACGCGCCAGCACTCCTCCCGTTCCTCCATTAAAGCTGGTCGTCGATGTGTTGTTGACGATCACCGTGCGGTTGTAGACGTTGGTCACATTGGTCACGCTGACATTGGTGACGGATCGGTTGTAATAGTAGTGATTCCCCCGCCATTCGCCGCCTACGAAGCCAACGCCCGTGTAACCGAATCCGTAGTTAATACCACCGTAAAATCCGACGTGCGGTCCCCAGTATCCCGAATGCCATACATAAACGCCGCCACCCCATCCCCAATAGCCCGGAGTCCACAACATTCCAACCGGCGCAAGCACCCATGTTCCCGGTACCCAGTAATAACCGGCGACATCGTTCCATGCCCAGTAACCGGGCGTCCAGACATAGCCAGGACCGGGGCAGATCGGCTGTGCGTAAACAGGCAGAGGAGGGGGGCCGATACGTACTGAAACTCCCACCGCAATTTGCCCGAACGACGCGACGCACAAGATCAGAACGAATACTGCCAATATCAAGCAACGAATGATAGACCGGTTCACGTGAATGCCCTTTGACGGAATATGCCTTGCGGATCGAATGTCGCGAATCAGACTCATCTGCCGCAGAAACCCCATATTGCGAGTAATACCGTTCTTCGCCTATAAACACAAGATTCCAGAGGATGTTGCGCTTTGGAAGTGATTGGAAATGTTCAAGGTAGGGGTCGCTTTGAACCTGACCCCAAAACATGGTCGAACTGAGAGCTGTCGGCTAATTCACGCGCTTGGCCTTGGCGATCCTCTGATCGATGGGCTTACGCCCGGCAAACCCTTCCTGGACGCCATGCCAGTGCGCGATGGCTTTTTCGCCAAGCTTCCAGCAGAGCAAGATGGTCTTTCCGTCGACTTCGCAGGGAAAATCGAGCAGGCCTATGTCGAGATCCTTGACCTGAACGCCGATCGAGTCGATTTCTGCAAGGGCATCTTTCAAATGTTGTTGCGCCTTGGTGCGCTCCGCCTTTTTGCGCGCAAGGGGAACGATGTCGAGGAACATCCCTCCGGTTAGAAAAACCCGGTGCTGCAATGCCTGTTGCTCAGCGTCGCCTTCGTCGATGGTTTTCTTGGCGGCAATCGCTGTTCGCAGCAGCGATTCGAGTACCGGTAATAACGATTGGGCTTCATCCAGGGTGAAGGTTCGCTCTGACATAGAGATACCACTATTTTACCCCACCAGCATCGGAGCGTTACGGTTTGGTTTGCGCACCAGTACCATCGGCTCGCGCATTCAGCGCAAGCACATCGGTCACGATGCGGGCGCAGGCCTCGTCAAAATTCTTGTCCCGGTTGCCCCTCAATGCAGCCCAGGCCATGTGCTCGTTGAATGCCCATAAAAGAGCATTCATCTTAGGATCCCGAATCTCCACCCGAAATATGGCGTCATAGGAGTCTGCGGAACCGTTTCCTCCCCAAAGACCAGTTGGCCGCTTATCGGGGATGACTGTGAATCGTATTTCGAAAAGCAAGTCCGCTTCGGCAGGCGAGCCCTCCAATTCGTAATGAGCGGCGTTTTTCATCGCACCATAGAACTGGTTGTAAGCGCGATCGGTTCCACCGCTGAACAACGGGTCGGGGATTCCCGGATCATCACCGCCTGCATTGGCGATGAATACTTTTTTCGCGCTGGTGATCTGCGTCGGAATGGGTGCCGGCTCAACTTGTTTTGGCTGTGCCATTGCAGCGCTTGAGAACAGTGAATACGAAAACATGACGAGAGTCGCTAGTAACCCTGCCTGTGTGCTCATAATCTTTCCTCCCAAAATGCTACATCGATGCAGCACCTTCCGGTCAGACGTTCGATCTTTAGACGAACGGCAAAATTCTCTGCCGTAGATTTTCACAAAGCTACGTAAATTGTCGTCAAGAAATATCGAGATGATCCGAGACAGTTGGATCGGTCACATCAATGCGTGCGTCCGTGAGACGGATCGGGAGAGTTGGCGCTATTCAGATCCACGTGCAGCTCCTGGGACGCGTCGCTTCCAGGCGCATAACAGTTCCCGTCGCGGCTGTAATTCGTGCAATGTCTGGCTACATCCTTCCGGTGCGGGGATTGGGCGAATTGCCAGATTTCCGCGAACTTCACCTCGCTTTGTGCCGGGGTCGGAGGCCTTTGCGGGAACGTGCATCCCGGCGACGGAGGACAGGCATCGTTGATCGCCCAATAAGTGATCTGGCGCAACCCGGCATTCTGGCGAATGTCCTCGGCAGTCACGACGTGCTGCTCGTCTGGCGAGGTCTGTCCGGAGCAATAGATGCCCGCGCGGAACCCCGCCGCAGTGATCGCATCCACCCACGCGAAGATGTATGCCTTCTGTTCGGGAAGCATGCGTCCACCCTGCTCTTGATCGAGAAAAATGATGATCCCGCGCGGAAACCCCTCTCGGCGCGCCGAGGACACCGCCATCAATGCGTCGGCCCTTCCCATCCGCTGCGCGTTCGCTTCGCTCTTCAATTCCGCATACAGCCGGCCATTGAACAACACCAGAAACCCGAATCCCGCCGCCTCCACCGTGGCCCGACGCCCCACCCACGAATTCGATGTCTCGCCCGGAGGATTGTTTAGCCAGTACCCGGAGTAAGCAAAAGTTTGCCGCAGGATTCTCAGGTTGGCGTTGCCAGGGTATTCGTTGCGGTCAAAGCCCAGATAGGTTTGACATTCGGCTGCGACAGACGCCAATACACAAAGGAAGATCACGCTGAGAGTCGCGTTGCACCGGAGGCTCACTATGTCGCTCCCTTTAGAAAAATCGTCCCTGTCCCATCGTGAACATATACTACCCACAGTCCATCCTCGATCGATGAGATGAAGAGCGATTCATATGGGATGAACAGGAGAAGCAACTCCGCAATCATCGTTGGTCGGGCGCGAGCATCGGTTGTTTACCCTCCGATGTGCACCATGGTGCGCGACGCAGGCACAAAGTCCGGTTCGCCGATGTGATGGCGCTGTTCCTTCTTCTGCACCACCCCGCGAATGAAATCCGCCAGTTCTTCGTCGCTGGCGCCGCGGCGCATCTGCGCATGCAGATCGTGATCCCACACCGAAAAAAGACAGGTGCGGATCTTGCCATCGCTGGTGATGCGGATCCGGCTGCAGTGTCCGCAGAACGGATGTGAAACCGGAGCGATGATTCCGATTTCCCCGATGCCATCTTCAAAACGATAGCGCCGCGCGGTTTCTGAATGCCCGCGCGGAATCTCAACGAGCGGGCGATATTCCGCCATGCGCGCGAGAACCTCATCGAGAGTTACGACCGTGGAGGGTTCCCAGACCCGATCTTCTTCCAGAGGCATGAATTCAATGAAGCGCACGATAACATCTTCTTCGCGAGCGAACATACCGAAGGGTATGATCTGGTCTTCATTGAAGCCGCGCAACAGAACGCAGTTCACTTTCACCGGGCCGAAGCCCGCTTTCCGCGCCGCCCGGATTCCGGCCAGCACGTGATCGTAGCCACCGGGCACGCGCGTGATACGGGCGAAGCGATCAGGATCGACGGCGTCCATCGAGACGGTTACGCGCGTGAGTCCCGCGTCCTTCAACGGTTGTGCCAGATCGGCCAGCAGATGACCATTCGTCGTCAGGGCGATGTCGAGTTTATGCCCCTTAGGTTGAAGCCTTGCCAACTCGCGCACGAACTCGACCACACCATTTCTGAGCAGCGGTTCGCCGCCGGTGAGGCGCACTTTGGTGATTCCCATCCCGACCAGCACCCGCGCCATGCGCAAATAATCGGAGAAGGGAAGATCCCCGTAAAGTGCTCCTTCATTTCCGGCCCGGCAGTAGACGCACTTGTAGTTGCAGCGGTCGGTAATGGAGATCCGCAGGTCGGTAATCGCGCGCCCGAATTTATCGTGAAGAAACACGTCGTTGGTCGTTGGTCGCCGGTCGTTGGCGCGCCAGAGATCTTGCCAACGACTAACGACGCTTTTCGAAAGGAGACCAGCAGGCAGGAGAATTCCGGCAGGCCCGTTTCCTTTCCAATGCGCTCCCCAGAGCGCGGGAGGCGTCGGCGTTTCCACCGACACCCTCGGGAGATGCGCGGAGACCACTGACCGCGCCACCCCTCGCCGCTGCAACCTCAGGGTATTCCCATGGGCCGGAGCGGTCGGAAACTCACTCTCATTATAGAGCCTATGCATGGCAGAAAGATTCAGTCAGCCATGTGCTTTTTAGCTTGGCAAAATTCTTGGATAGCCAACGGCTAGCGATTGACGCCGCTACTTCATCGCCTTTTGAATCGCCGCCTCAGCCAGTGGCGCCATGATCTTGTATCCTGCATCGTTCGGGTGCAGACCGTCTTCGGCCAGTTCTTTCTTCAACAGTCCCTTATCGTCGACGAGCGCAGAAAAGTAATCGAGATACACGATCTTGTTTTTCGCGCAGTAATCCTTAAGCCAGGTGTTGAGTTCCAGAATTCTCGAGGTCGGGCGCTGTGCGAAAAAGTCCTTCGATCGTTCCGTGTAGTTGTGTACGGGCAGCACCGACGCATACACGATGTGAATCCCATGTGTGCGCGCCAGTTCGGCAATGGATGCGTAGTTCGCTTCGATATCCTCGTTGCGCATCGGTCCGGTGTTGCCGGCTATATCATTGGTTCCCGCCAGAATGACTACGACTTTCGGCTGCAGGTCGATCACGTCCTGGCGGAAGCGCACCAGCATCTGCGGCGTCGTTTGCCCACCAATGCCGCGGTTCAGATAAGGCTTGCCGGGAAAGTAGTCGGCGAGCTTCCAGATATCGGTGATCGAGTCGCCAAAGAACACGACTCGATTCTCTCCCACGGAGGGCGCTCCCAGCTTTGCATTGGCCTCGTGATAGCGCGCCAGTTGCCCGTAGTCATCCGTAAACACCGCGATACGCGAAGCCCGGTACTGATCCAGCCCGGCGAACCCGGTGGAGGGAATCGAAGGCGCAGATTGTTGTGCAATGGCGGAAAGAGGAAATGCCGCGACCAGAAGAATTCGTAGGGATAACTTCAGCAGAGATTCCGGTTTCATGAGCTTATCCGGCTGTAAGGATAGCTCATCGGCCAGGCAATCGTTGATCAAAAAGTACACTGATAAGACCGCCGCGGAGATCGAAGCAGGCTTTACTTTTTCGAATACCTAGTCCTTCATCATCGCGTCAATCGTCGAGTACAGTTGATTGTTGTCCTTGACTTCGACGTAAGGCTTACTCGGATTGCGGCTGCTGACGATGTAAACCGTCGGGGTGTGGTCGAGCTTGATCGCCTTGCCCAGATCGCGGTCGGCATTCACCTGCGCCGCCAGCTTGCCTTGGGGATCGATCACGAAGGGCAGATCGATCTTGCGAGCTGCAGCGAATTTCTCGGCATAAGACCGCAGATTCTGCAGGTTGATCTCAAGCTGATTCTCGAAGACGTAGTCACGGAACTCGTTGCCCACCGCCTTAGAGTGCGTATCGAAATAGCGCGCGAACACCGCAGCCTGATACGACCAGGGATGCATGGGCAGCGGAAAATCGTGCCGCACGACTGGAATCTTGTAGGTCTTCGACGCCTGCTCCACCAACGGAGCGGTGCGACGGCACATTGGACACTCCAGGTCCTCGAAAATCACAATCGCTACTTGGGCTCCCTTGGGCGGACGCAGCACCGTGTCGACTGTGTCCTGGGCCGCGGCGCACAAACTCGCTACCGCAAGAAATGCCGAGATGAACGAGATCAACGCAAAACGATTCCAGAGTTTGCTTGTCATATGCATGGTTGAGTGAAAAACTTGACGGGCCTTCCCCCTTAGCTTAGACGCCCAAAAGCTCTGGGCGGCAACCTGCGCCTCCCGGCGAAGGGATGAATCTATGGTAACCGAGGCCAGCCGGCATTGTCTCCAAGCCGAAGGCCGATGTTTTGGAGGTCCATCTGGCGTAAACCTTCGTGCATCTGGGTACGCCCGCAAAGCGTTATATTGAAAGGGTCTCCCGTTGTCGAGTATGAAACCGGGCCCATTGCGGATCAGTTGGCTGTCCACAGCCCTTGCTCTTGCGGTGACGCTGGGCGCCTGTGGTCGCGGCCGCCATCATGTCCTCGAAGTCGCCTACGTTTCCGCACCCCAGGCTACCCTGCGCGACCAGGTTGCCGCCATCTACAATCGCGTCGGCACAGTAAAGAATGGAGAGCGCGTCGAGATCATCGATCGCGAGAAACGCTTTGCCCGCGTTCGCACCGCCAGCGGTATCGAAGGATGGGTGGAACAGCGCTACCTCGTCGATCAAAAGACCTTCGACGGCCTGCAGAAACTCGCGCAAGAAAACCAGAATGCTCCCGTGCAGGCCCCCGGGGTTCTGCGCAACGAGACCAATCTCCACATCACTCCCGGACGCGAAACCGAGCACCTCTATCAGCTTGCCTCCGGAGCGAAGGTGGCAATCCTCAAGCGGGCTGTCGCCGAAAAGCAAACCGGTGCCAATGCAGTCCGCCCCGTAGCCACGAAACCGGGGACCAAAGCGCCCACGGGGCCAGTGATGGAGGACTGGTGGCTGGTTCGCGATGACCAGGGCCGTGTGGGATGGATACTCGCCCGCATGGTGGATGTCGACGTTCCTCTCGAAGTCGCGCAGTACGCCGAAGGCCAACGATTCGTCGCCTTTTTCACCCTGAACGAAGTTGAGGATAAGGAAAAGAAAGTCCCGCAGTACCTGTGCGTCTTGACCGAGCCCCACGACGGCTCGCCCTACGACTACGACCAGCTCCGCGTCTACACCTGGAACACGCGCAAGCACCGCTACGAAACCGCCTACCGCGAACACAACCTCGACGGAGTGCTGCCTGTTACTGTCAGCCAGGAGACCTTCGACAAAGAAGGCACCCTGCCGGTATTTGTCCTGCGAGTGCACGACAACGCAGGCAATGTCGTCGAACGCAAGTACAAGCTGGATACCCCGATCGTTCGGAGAGTGCTGGCCCCAGGCGAAGCAACCACGCGGCCAGTCAGAAAACGACGCTAGAGTCCACCTGGATTCTGCCTAAGCTCCCAATTCAAAAGAAGGTCTCTACCGAATGTCATAGGTCCTCTCTGCAAGTCCTACCGATTTTAGGACTAGAAACTTCGCAACGGGACCCCATACATTGAAAACAGAATGTTTATAAAACAACTTGTTTGGATGGTGAGTTGCACTTCTGCATGTTTTTCTAGTATTGTCTATGCGTTTTTCATTGTGAATCTGTCAAGGGCTTGGGTTCGGCCCAGAATCATCCCGCAGTACCCAGTTTTCTCTTTTGTAAACGACGGCAAAAGGGGTCTCGTCAGGTCGCGTTCCTCTCAGACCGCAGAGCTTGGGGCTTTGATCGGAATCTGAGTTCTCGATGCAAGTGACTCTAAGGAGGCAGGAGATGCGATTCGCCGGATTCGCGAAGGCTTTCGTGTGTTTGTCAACAGTAGCCATAGTGCTGTCTGGGATGGCGTTGCTCGCCCAGGAAACAACGGCAGGCTTACAAGGAACAGTCAAGGATGCCAGCGGGGCAGTTGTGGCGCGTGCCCACGTGGTAGTGCGCTCACCGAACCTGGTCGGCGACAAAGCACTCGATACCGATGCCACGGGCTACTATCGATTTGCGAATCTGCCTCCGGGTACGTACAGCGTCGAGGTAGCCGCCAAGGGCTTCAAGACCGTAAAGCGCGAAGGCCTGACTCTGGAGGTCGGTCACCTGCCGACGGTCGACATGACTCTTGAGGTCGGAACCTCGTCGGAAGTCGTCGAGGTTACCAGCGCTACCCCGGTGATTGACGTCACCACCAATACGAATCAGACCAACCTGACCAGTGAGGTGCTTGAGGACTCACCTCACGGCTATAGCTTTCAATCGGTGATTCAGTACGCGCCCATGGCACGCAGTGAACCTCTAGCCGGTTCCTTTATGAACGGACAGCCTGTGGGAGGCACGGGCGCTGGCCTCCCTGGTAGCAGCGGAAACGGCGGTGCTGTGGGATTCTCAATCGGTGGCGCCGCCGATTCAGAGAGCGCGTACCTGGTTGAAGGCCAGGATACTGAGAACAACTCAGGCGGCTACTCGAAAGCCAATGTGCCATTCGAGTTCATTCAGGAAGTTCAGGTTAAGAGTTCGGGTGTCGAGGCTGAACACGGTGGAGCACTTGGCGGGGTGGTTAATGTAATCATGCGAAAGGGGACCAACGGCTTCCATGGCTCAATCTTTGGCACATACGAAACGGACGGGGCCGATGCCAACCAAACGAACCCTTATCTGCGTTACGATCCGAACGACGCTGGCTCACCCGGCGTTGACCCAGCCGCACAGAGCTACCAAGCCAAGCAAGATCACTTTCGCGTTCTTCAGCCAGGCTTCACTGTCGGCGGCCCAATCGTTAAGGATCGCTTGCAGTTTTTCCTCGGTTTCGCGCCTCTGGTTAATACCAGGGCAAGAAGCGTTGACTTCGCTCCCGCTGGCGGACCGGGCCTGCAGTACTTTACACAAGATCGACAGACCTACTTTGGTACCGCCCGCCTCGATGCCACTGTCACACAAAAGATCCGAGTTCATGGCTCGTGGCTCAATCAATATGCCCGGGAAACGGGAGATAACCTGCCGATCAACGATCCAGTTACCTGGCAAAAGAACGCTGGTTACTTCAATACTGCGACGACCAGCCCGCTGTCGCTCTACTCGCACGGCCTTGGATGGTCAGCGCCAAATGCAACGTACAACGTCGGCGCCGACATCAGCCTTACATCCAATATTGTTCTCACCACGCGGTACGGATACTTCTTCGAGAACTATCACGACTTTGGTTGGCAGACGTCTACGCCGAATGTCGTTTGGGCCACAACAAGCGTGGGAGGAGTTGATAACACCGGCGCACCGCTACCAGCCAGCTTGCAGCAGACTGCCGGCACAACGACCGCTGCTTACACCGGCAACTTCACTCTCTACAATGCCAACAAGCACTATCAGTTAAACCAGGATGTAGCCTTTTTCAAGGCCGGCTGGGCCGGAACCCACAATATCAAAGCGGGCTACCAGCTCAATCATTTGACCAATCTGATCTCCCAGAACGGCAACGTGCCGCTGATTAACCTGTATCCTGGCAACGCACAGAGTCATGGGCCATCCACAACCACCGGCACTGGCGCTTGCGCGGGGCTGCAGGCGAATTGGGCTGATGGAAACTGCGCCGGCCAATATGGCTACGCAGTTGTTCAGGACTTCGCTACGGTTCTACCCAAGATCGCCAGCGACTGGAACCATGCCTTGTTCGTCCAGGATGCTTGGACGATAGGTCACGGCTTGACGCTTAACCTCGGTATCCGTGTGGAAAAGGAAAACCTGCCTGTTCCTCCCGGCTTGATTGCTCCTGGTGTTGCGCCGCCCAAGGCCATCAGCTTCAGCTGGAGTGACAAAGTCGAACCTCGTCTAGGAGCGGCATGGGGATCATCCAACGGTAAACTGAAGGTCTTCGGCAGCTACGGCGTCGTAAACGACGTGATGAAGCTGTTACTCGCGCAAACCTCGTGGGGTGCGCAGGTGTTCGAGCAATGTAGCTATCCTTTGGGTCCAGATGGGACAGCCGCTGGGTTCAGCGTTGCTGATCTCGACGCGGTTTTCGTGAACGGACGCGCGTGCCCCAATGGTTTGCCCAACACGCCAGCTAACTTCGCCTCCGGTGGGCCCCCGGCTTCTTTCGTAGATCAAAAGACGGGCACGTCGATCATTGAAAATGTCAACTTCCGTCCCTGGGAACCGGTCGCTCCGGGCGTAAAGCCGTATCGCCAGCATGAGTACGTCGGTGGCGTCGACTACCAGATTGCCCGGAACGTGGCGTTCGAAGCCCGCTATGACCGTCGCCGTCTTGACCACGTGATTGAAGATGCCTCCCTGGCAGATCCGGCCCTGTTTGAACTCTATACCGTCGTGAACCCTGGAGAAGGTGTGAACAAAACCATCGACGGCTATGCCAATTTCCTGACCGGCCTCGGCCAGGCATTCGGCGTTCCCGGAATGCAGTTCAACTTCTATAGTCCGTTTGGTACCTGTCCCTCGTGTCCCGCCAACCCCAAAGCGGTACGTAACTACGACGGTGTTGAATTCAGAGTCACTAAGAGTTTCACCAGAGGCTGGGCCGGCATGTTCAGCTACACCTACAGCCGCTTGTGGGGCAACTATACCGGCTTGACCACGACCGATCAGATCGATGGTGGGAATACGGGACGCAACTCTCCTGACACGACCCGCTCGTTCGACGAGCCGTTTTACTACTTCGGTGCCGACGGCAGGTCCAACAACGGGCCACTGCCGACTGATCGCCCGAATACCTTCAAAGGCAACGCGTACTACCGGCTGCCCTGGAAGGGGATGGCTACCACGTTCGGCATCTTTTCGTATGCCTATCAAGGAACGCCGGTCAGTTCGTACATGGACTTGGGTCTCGCGTCTTACGGGGCACCGTTGGAGTCCACCTACTTATTTGGCCGTGGTGAGTGGTCTAACGTAACGGGCTCAACCGGAGACCTTACATTGGGTGCTCCCTACGCCCGGCGTACGCCATGGTTCTATCAGACCGATTTCAACCTGTCCCATGAAATCAAGGTCAACAAAAACAATGAACATCAGCTTCTTGGATTCTCGGTGAACGCTCTGAACTTGTTCAACCAAAAGTCCGTCACCGCATTCTATGGCGGTATGAACTCGATTTATTACGACAACACCCCACTGCAACCAAATGGAATAAACTTTGGTGCGGGTGCAGATTTGTACAAAGTACTCGAGGGTGGGTATACGCCGCAGCAGTGGATCAACGGAGGCACGGGAACCTACGGTCCCGCGGCAGCGAATATCACGAGCTCGTGGAATGGCAAGCCGTTCTTGTATCAGATCGGGCGCAGCATGCGTTTTGCTGTGCGCTTCACCTTCTAGGTTCGAGCTTTGACTGACAGGGGAGCCGGGACCTCCGGCTCCCTATTTCTTTGTAATCGCCGGTGGCGCCAGCAGCCGTGCATTGTTGTCCTACTTCCCGAAGATCACCGTGCTCGCAAAGTGCGAAGCCGCCGCCATGTAAAACAACAGCGGCACCGACAAAAAGAAATTTGTCCGTGAAGCCAGAAATGCCTGCCGCGCCAATGCCGCGGCGTCGGCTGGAGGCGTCCCCGCCAGTGTCCCGCGAATGATCCGTTTATTGTTCGGCCAGATGATCCCCCAGACATTGAACATCATCACGATCCCCAGTCCTCCACCGACTCCGATGCAGAGCACATGATTATCGTCTCCGCCCACGGGCGTGTAGTGGACGAACAGCCATCCCGCCGCGTAGGTCAGCACGGCCGTGATCACGCCGAGCACGTAGCCGTTTGGGGTGATCTTCTTGATCACAAAAAACAGAATGAAGAATGTCACCAGCCAGAGCAGGGAGAAAAGTCCAAAGGTCGCGCCTGCGCCGCCACCCTGTCTCTCGGCATCGGGGGCGACGTAAGCCTGTCCCCAGATGGCCAATCCCACCAGCACCGTTACCACGGAGCTCCAGCGGAAC
Source organism: Binatia bacterium (assembly GCA_035577905.1). Taxonomy (GTDB): domain Bacteria; phylum Acidobacteriota; class Terriglobia; order Terriglobales; family Acidobacteriaceae; genus Sulfotelmatobacter. The sequence goes on along the minus strand of DATKAP010000109.1, from coordinate 328,283 downwards.
CAGTGCAACGCGGGCAGGGTCATGTTCTCAAAGATCTTGGGTTTTGCGGCCGCGTCCACCGTTTTCATGAACGGAACATTCACCAGGTTGAAGAAATAGAGCAGCCCGATCCAGAGAATGCCGGCAATGAAGTGGAACCACCGTAGGAGCATGAGTGTCGCTTCTTTTCCTGTAATCGTAGGCAGGACCAGCAAAGCTGATGCGAAGTTGTGCATCGTTCTCCTCCCGGAACTTCGATTTTGCAGATTGCGCCTTCGCAACGCCAACGGCGAGGCATTCCGAAAACCGGTTATGGCTGGATTCGACCGAAAGTCTGCTCCCACCGCGCGGCGATGTCAACTGTTGCACCTTGCGACGGCAACTTTCGGTTGAAAACATTTGCAGTTCGCCGTATTGTACAGGCATCTCCCCGCTGGGGCTGGCCGACCTGTAAAACGCAGGTCCAGTGGGATTGTCCCCCCTTGTTCCTGTAGCAGCGGGAAGGCTTCCAGGAACATGCTGTAGCATTGCGCCGGCTCACGGCGGTGGTGGGCTGGCAAATGGAAGGTCGCAGTCTAACTACTCGAGGAGATCGGCTATGGATAGCAATAAGCCGGCGCAAAACATTCAGGATTCCTTCCTTAATACGGCTCGCAAAGAGAGAGCCAGCATCACCATTTACCTTCTTAGCGGGGTGAAGTTGACGGGCCGCATCCGCTCTTTTGACAAGTACTCCGTCGTACTGGAGGCCAACGGTCAGGAGCAGCTCATCTTCAAACACGCCATCTCCACCGTGGTCATGGGCCGGGTGGCATCGACACATGTGCCCCATGCCGTGCACCCGGAGAAAGCGCCTGCCGCTACATCGCCGGCAGCAACCGCGGCAAGCGCCTCGGGCACTGAAGGATAGAAAGGCAAGGGCGGCCCTTTCTGGCTTTGCGAAGTCCTCATCGCACCAAATCCCGCGATCTAACGCGTGAGAGCGTTCGTGTGCCGTTGGGGACCGCTACCCCCCAGGATCCTCGCCAGCGCGAACGCGCGTTTCTCGTTGGGTTCGATGTGCGCACTCGCAGCCGCAGTGGCACGAAAGCCGCGATTACAGCACAGGCAACAGCCGCGCGTGATGCCTCTGTTACCTCAACCGGTGGAGCGCCCAAGCCCGATGCACGTCCCAGCATCCCGGAATTCGACGCCGAAGAATCCTTAGCGGAACTCCGCACCCTGGCAGAAAGTGCTGGCGCCCAAGTCGTCGGTGAAATTCTGCAACGCCGGGACCGCCCCGATCCTGCCACCTTGATCGGTGCCGGCAAACTCGAGGAAATCTCTGGCGCTGCCGCGTCCGTTGATGCCGACGTGCTCTTGTTTGATCACGACCTTAGTCCCTCGCAACAGCGCAATATTGAAAAGATCGTCCAACGGCGCATAATCGACCGCACCCAGCTCATCCTCGACATCTTCGCGCGCCACGCCCGTACTCGCGAAGGCCAGTTGCAGGTTGAACTCGCACAGTTGCAGTACATGATGCCCCGTCTGGCGGGGCATGGCGTCGAGATGTCGCAACTGGGAGGTGGAATCGGTACCCGCGGCCCCGGCGAAACGAAACTCGAAACCGATCGCCGCAAAATCGCGCGCCGCATGCGTCACCTGCAGCAGCAAATTGAAAATGTCCGCCGCATCCGCGCCCAGCAGCGCCAGCGCCGGGAATCCGCCCCGGTTGCGACAGTTGCGCTCGTGGGATACACGAATGCCGGCAAGTCCACGCTGTTTAATGCGCTGACCAACGCCGGAGTATTGTCGTCATCGAAAATGTTCGCGACATTGGATCCGACGATCCGCGCCGTCGAACTCCCGTCGAAGCGCAAAGTGCTTCTCTCCGACACCGTCGGATTCATCCGCAACCTGCCGCATACGCTCGTTTCAGCATTCCGAGCAACATTGGAAGAAGTGCAGCGTGCGTCGCTGATCCTTCACGTTTCCGATGCCAGCAGCCGCCTTTCCGCCGAACAGGACGTTCAGGTGGAAATCGTCTTGAAAGAACTGGAAGCCGAGAAAAAACCACGGCTGTGCGTGATGAACAAACTCGACCTGCTCGATGGAGAAGTTGCGGACGGCCTGATTGCCGATGCCGCGCGCGCGGGCTCCAACAGAGTCTACGTTTCGTCTGTCGAGGGCACCGGGTTGAACACGCTGTTGGAGCGCATGGACACAATGATCGAAGAAGACCGGATCAGCCGCGTCAAGCTTAGTGTCCCGCAAAGCGAGGGAAAAGTCCTGGCTCTGCTCGAAGCTCGCGCCCGAATCTTCGCCCGGAAATACAAAGATGGCGCGGTACAAATGGAAGTTGACGCTCCGGAATCTGTGGTGCGCAGAGTTCGGGAGTGGCTGGTAAAGAGTCGTGCCTGATATCCTCTGCGCTCTCCGCGGATTTTCTCAGCGCCCTCCGCGGTTAGAACCCTTCACCGTAAAGGAAGCCGAGAACCGGGGCTGCGAATGCAGATCCGGCGACACGACGGGTGCCAGCCGTATTACACTCTGGCTGAGAAAATGCCGTCCTTCCTAATTCTTCAGCGGAGGCAGACAGATGCTTGCAGGCCGATCCGTAGTGATCTTATGTGCAGCAGTTACGGTAGTCATTCCCACCAGGATTCTCGCCAGCGATACGATTCTCATTCACGGTCACGTCTATACCGGCAGTTCCAAGGCGCCATGGGTGCAGGCCGTGGCTATCTCAGGCACAAGCATCGATGCCATCGGTACAGATCAAGACATTCTCGCTCACAAACAAACTCAAACAACGGTCATTGATCTCCAGGGCCGAACAGTTATCCCCGGTATCTCCGACTCTCACGTGCACATGTGGTTCGGCGGACTCGAACTCCAGGGCCTGAATTTGTCTTCGCCCGAAGGAACCATCACGCCGGACGACCCAGAGAAGTTCGTGCGAGAGATCAGAGCCTTCGCCGCCACTCATCGCAACGACAAAGTGCTGATCGTGCGAGCCGACTTCAATACCACTCCTCCGTCCACCCCGACACACGATTTGCTCGACCGCGCTGTTTCTGACCGCCCGGTCATCGTACATCACACGGCGGAGCATTCCCTGTTACTCAACGCGAAGGCCCTCGCCCTGGCTGGCTTAAGAGACGACCCGGTTGCCGATCCCGCTGAAGAAAAGAACATCATCCGCGACGCCAGTGGCCATCCGAGCGGTCTCCTCCTGGAAGCGGCCATGGCGATCATGGAACGCGCGGTGCAACGGCTCTTCACGCAAGAGGAGAAACTCTCCTTCCTTCGCGACGCGACGCATCACTTGAATCAATACGGCATCACCAGCGTAGTGAATGCGACCGGAGATCTCGCCGAAATCCAGCTCTACGCTGCTCTGCGCGACCGCGGCGAACTCACGGTCCGCACTCGGACGTCATTCGGCGCTGTAGCGGTGAACCATCACCTGACACCCGAGTTTCTCTCCGATCTGGAAAAAGCCCGGACGCTCTATCACGATGACTGGGTCTCGGCCAACCTGGTGAAGTTCTTCGTCGACGGCGGGACCGGACTGATTCCACCTCTCACCTATCAGGCGTCCGAGTATAGGAAGCTTGTGCTCGAACTGGACAAGCGCGGCTTCCAGATTATGACTCACGCCTATCGCCCCGATTCCACGCGCCTCGTTGTAGATGCGTACGAAGAAGCCGAGCGGATCAATGGCCCGCGTGACCGGCGGTTTCGCATCGAGCACGGAGATTTTCTTCCTGCCGCGGACATTCCGCGTGTCGCAAAGCTTTCGGTGATCACCAGCATGCAGCCGAGCTTCTGCTGCGATGACAACGGCTCGAACTACGATCCAAAAGACCGGACCACCACCGACCGCTGGCAGAGTATCGAGAAGAGCGGAGCAAGGCTGGCCTTTGGCAGCGACTGGCCCTGCATCTGGCCTCCGAATCCATTCGTCGCCATTCAGGAAACGGTTACGCGTCAGATCTGGAAACCCGCCACCGGCACCGAATTCCCCGGAGGCGTCTTCGACGGCGCCGGCCAGGCTGGATACGCGGTCACGAACGACGCCTACACGCCCGACGAGCGTCTCACGGTAGAACAAGCCGTCAATGCGTACACCCAGGGCTCAGCCTACGCCAGATTCTCGGATGACAAACTCGGAACACTCGAAGTAGGGAAATTGGCGGATCTTGCGGTATTGTCCCAGGACATTTTCTCGGTGAGTCCTGACGAGATCTCAAAGACCAAAGTGGTCATGACAATGGTTGGCGGCAAGGTCGTGTTCGAATCGAAATAGAGCCTCTCCATGAAAAGCAAAACGCGCGTCACTCTTTTTGTGGTTATGGGACTAATTTGCATCTCGCATCTTTCATCCGGCCAGAGTGAGAGAAAGTCGGACCCCAAGTTCTCTCCTCCAGAGCGATGGCCAACCCGGGGCTGGACGAATGCTGAGCCCAGGGCCGTAGGACTCGACGAAAAAGTGCTCTCGGCGTTCGACACCGATCTGGCGAGTGGAAAATATTCGCTGGTCGACAGCTTCGCAATATACCGCTGCGGGCAAGTGGCGCTTGACCGCATATATTCCCACAACTACGGCCAGATCTATGCGAAAGAGGCGAGTGAGCGCGGCCCACTCAATGCCCATCTGACGGGCTGGTACAACTACTTCGATCCCGCATGGCACCCGTATTATCACGGGACCGATCTCCACACCATGCAATCGGTGAGCAAGACTGTATCGTCGGTCATCCTAGGAATCGCCAAGACGCGCGGCGACTTTAAAGCTGGACTCGATACCCCACTGCTGAGTTTTTTCGATCCTTCCAGAGTCAAGAACGTCGACGACCGAAAGCGACGTATCACTCTGCGCCATGTTCTGACCATGACGACTGGCCTCGACTGGAATGAAGAGGTGGCCTATGACGATCCCAAGAACGACGCGAGTCTGATGGAAGCCTCCGAGGATTGGGTCCAATACGTCATCGATCGCCCGATGGCACAGGAGCCGGGGAAAGTTTTCAATTACAGCAGCGGCGTTACTGAACTGCTCGCCCACATTTTCGAAAAAGAAACCGGAAGAGACGTCGAGCAGTACGGAGCACAGTATCTGTTCGGTCCCCTGGGCATGGAACATTTCTGGAAGCGGTCCCCGCTCGGAGTTGTTGACACCGAGGGCGGCCTATTCCTGAAGAATGCAGATCTCGCGAAAATCGGATACCTGTACATGCACGGTGGTCTGTGGGCAGGCAAGCAGGTCGTCTCCAAAGAATGGGTAGAACAGTCGGTCGCCCCCTTCACTGATGCCGAACAGCAGTACAAATATGGATTCAAATGGTGGCTCCTGCCTTCCTCTGATCGGCAAGGCTTTATCTGGATGGCACGCGGTTTTGGCGGTCAACGCCTCATGGTCTTTCCCGAAGATCAGCTGATTGCGGTCTTTACAGGGTGGGACATTCTCAAGGACGAGGCCACTGACCGAGACCTCGTGAACCGCATTCTGCCAGCAGTCCGGACAAAGTGTGATAATGTGCGCTAGCGAACGCAGTCAGGCAGAGTTCTCTGCGCTGTCTCTCAGCGCTACCCGCGATTATTCGGACTTGTCGGCGCGCAAAATTAACCGCCGAGCCAGCGTGACCAAAATTAAAATGGGCCGACAACCAAGAAGCGGTGACATTCCTTGGCTAGCGGCCCATTCGATCCTGAATTGGATCGGAGGTGATATCTACATGCTAATCCTCTTTACTGCGAAGTCAAGGGGGATCTGCAGAAATCTGCACCCAGCTTCGCTCGCTCGCAACCCACAGATTTAGAAGTGCTTACAAGTAACGCGTCGGATGCCGTCGGAACCGGGGCGCAGAGAATGTCAGACTGCGTGGTGAACGCGTCGTTCGGTTCGCCGCCAATTTCTAAACCGATCTTCTTACGTTGACATCAAACTTCGCGGGACGTTAGACTTATCAGTTTCCAGAGCCCTCATTTTTTCAATCTAGACCCATCACCACATGGATCAGACGCTGCAGCAACTAGGCGAATTACTGCTTGGAGCCGTTCCAACAGTAATCCTGCTGGCGTTGCTTTATAGCCTGTATACGGTGATCGTGCACAAGCCACTGCGGCGGGTTCTTGAAGAGCGCCGCAGCAAGACTGAGGGTGCTATCGAGAAATCGAAGGCGGACATTGCGGCGGCCGATGCGCGCACCTCCGAGTACGAGCAGCGCTTGCGTGAAGCCCGGGCTGCGCTTTTTCGGGCGCAGGAGGCGAAGCGCCAGGCGGCCCTGCAGTCTCGTGCCCAGGCCGTGAGTGAAGCGCGCGGCAAAGCCCAGGTGCAGGTACAAGCAGCCAAGGCCACCATTGAGAAGGATCGCGCGGCAGCCGAACAACGACTCCAGGCCGAGGCAGCGGCTCTTGCCCAGGAGATCGTGCGCCGCGTATTGCAGCCCGCGGGAGCGGGACGTTGATGAAATCGAATCGTGCGTTGCGGATCGGCGCTCTTGTCCTGCTGTTCGTAAGCAGCGTCGCATTGGTATCGGTGCACGCGCAGGAACCAGCACATCCCGAACCGGCCAAGACCAGCTCCGATGAGGCGCGAGCGACTCCGGGCCGCCAATTGGTCCACGAAAGCCGCGAAGCGGCTGGCGAAGAAAAAGATGAAATGGAGGAGTTCAAGCACTCAGCCTCCGTTCAGTTAGTCCATCGGCTCACCGGACTGAGCGTCCAGAATTCTTATTGGGCGTGCTTCATTTTCAACTTTGCGGTCATCGCCGCGGTCATCATCTGGGCCGGACGCAAGTTTCTCCCGGGCATCTTCCGCGATCGCACGGCAGCCATTCAAAAGGCCATGCAGGAAGCGCAGAAGGCGAGTGAGGAAGCTCGCCGCAAACTCGCTGAGATTGAATCCCGCCTGCAAAAGCTCGATGTCGAAATCGGCATGATGCGCGATGCCACCGAGAAAGAAGGCGCCGCCGAAGAGGAACGGATCAAGCTCGCCGCTGAGGAAGATGCCAAGAAGATCGTAGCCGCGGCGGAACAGGAGATCGAGGCCGCAGCCAAGGCGGCCCGGCGCGACTTGACCGCCCATGCTGCCGATCTCGCGGTGGGCCTGGCGAAGAAGCAGATTCACATCGACTCCGCCACGGATCAGGCGCTGGTCCGCAATTTTGCCGGAGAATTGGGATCGCCCTCGGGAACTCCCGGAAAGGACGGGCACTAGATGGCCGCTATCGCGAGTACCTATGCCCGTGCTTTCGCCGACGTGATTTTTGACGCGCATCTCGACGCGGCTCGCGCAATCGGAGGCTTACGGCAGATAGCCTCGCTCTTCAACCAGAGCACAGAATTGCGGCGTGTTTGGGAAAATCCGGCCGTGCCGGTCGAGCAAAAGCGCAAGCTACTGGATGTGATCGTGCAACGTGACGGAATTGATCGGCCGGTGCGTAACCTGATTGCGGTCCTGATCGACCATCGCCGGCTGCCGTTTCTCTCGAGAATCGTGGAGCAACTGGAGAAAGAAGTGGACGCGCGCCTGGGATTCACAGAAGCGCAAATCTCGAGCGCGCGCGAACTGGGCGATGCCGAAAAACGAACGCTGGAAGCGCAGATTGCCAAATCCACGGGCAAGAAAGTCCGCGCAAGCTACGGATTGGATCCCTCGCTGCTGGGCGGCGCCGTGGTCCGCATCGGCAGCACGATCTACGACGGCTCAGTAAGGGGCCAACTGGAGAAGATTAAGGAAGCGATTAGCTCTTGAGCGACGAGCTATGAGCTTCGAGCCGCGATGCTTCGCGGCGACTATAGATGAATGATTTTCAGCACTGAAATAACAGCTGCTCGCTCGTAGCTCAAGGCTCGCAGCTCGAAGCTGATCCTATGGCGCAAATTAAAGCAGACGAAATCACGAAACTCATTCGCGAGCAGATCGAGAACTACGAATCCTCGATCTCGGTAGACGAAACCGGTACGGTCATCACGCTGGGTGACGGCATCGCACGCGTCTACGGCCTCGACAAGGTCATGGCCGGCGAACTTCTGTCGTTCCCGCACGGCGTGGCCGGAATCGCGATGAACCTGGAAGAAGACCAGGTCGGCGTCGTGCTCCTCGGCGAATACACCGAAATCAAAGAGGGCGACGAAGTTAAACGCACCGGCCGCATCATGAGCGTTCCCGTCGGCGACGCGATGGTCGGACGTGTCGTAAACTCGCTCGGCCAGCCCATCGACGACAAAGGTCCTATCACCACAGAGAAGTTCATCCCGCTGGAGCGCCTGGCACCCGGAGTCATTGACCGTCAACCGGTGCGAGAGCCAATGGCCACCGGACTCAAAGCCATCGATAGCATGATCCCGATCGGCCGGGGCCAGCGCGAGTTGATCATCGGCGACCGCCAGACCGGCAAAACTGCCGTCGCGCTCGACACGATCATCAATAGCAAGGGCAACGATCTTATTTGTATTTACAACGCGATCGGGCAAAAGCGTTCGTCGATTGCTCAGGTGGTCAAGATTCTCGAGGACGCCGGTGCGATGGAGTACACCATCGTGGTGGCCGCCTCCGCTTCCGAGCCTGCGCCGATGCAGTACATCTCGCCCTACGCCGCCTGCGCCATGGGCGAGTATTTCCGTGACACCAAGCGCCACGCGCTGGTGATCTACGACGATCTTTCGAAGCACGCTGCTTCGTACCGCGAGATCTCACTGCTGTTGCGCCGCCCGCCGGGCCGCGAAGCCTATCCCGGAGACGTCTTCTACCTCCACTCTCGTCTGCTGGAGCGAGCCGCGAAGTTGAGCGACAAGAATGGTGGCGGATCTCTCACCGCCTTGCCCGTCATCGAAACACAGGCGGGCGACGTTTCCGCGTACATTCCGACCAACGTCATTTCGATCACTGACGGCCAGATCTATCTGGAAACCGACTTGTTCAACCAGGGTGTACGCCCGGCTGTAAACGTCGGACTTTCTGTGAGCCGCGTCGGCGGCAGCGCGCAAATCAAGGCTATGCGCCAGGTGGCCGGCAGCTTGAAGCTGGAGCTGGCGCAGTATCGTGAACTGCAGGCTTTTGCCCAGTTCGGCAGCGACCTTGACAAGGCCACGCAGGCCCAGTTGAATCGCGGCCAGCGTTTAGTCGAGTTGCTGAAGCAGGACCAGTTCTCGCCGTTGCCCTTTTCCAAACAGATCCTGATCATCATGGCCGGAACTGGCGGGTTCCTGGACGACATGCCGGTTAACCAGGTCCGCGACTTCGAGAAAGAGCTATATAAGTACGTGGACTCGACCAATCCCGGAATCTTGCGCACGGTCATGGAGAAGAAGATTCTTGACGATCAGTTGAAAGCGCAGTTGCAGGGAGTCATCAAAGAAGCGAAGCAGCAGTTCGTAGCACAAAAGGAAGCAGTAGCAAAATAATACCGAGTACCCTGCACCGGGTACCGAGCGAAGGCGGTTTTGACTCGGGACCAGGGACCCGGGACTCACAACTCGGAAATGCCGAACATTCTCGACATCCGTCGCCGCATCCGCAGCGTGATCAACACGCGGCAGATTACCAAGGCCATGAAGATGGTCTCGGCGGCCAAGCTGCGTCGCGCGCAGGATCGCGCCCTTACTGCACGTCCCTACGCGCAGATGCTGACCAATGTCCTGAAGTCGCTGATCACGCGCGCCGAGATCTATGACCCCGAAACCGGTGAGCCCAAACACCCGCTATTGGCACAGCGCGAAGAGAAAAATGTCTTGCTGATCGTGGTAACTGGCGATAAAGGCTTGGCGGGCGCGTTCAACGCGAACATCACCAAAGCGGCACTCCGTTTTCTGGAGTCAAAGGCTGGCAAGAACATCGATATTGAGGCTGTCGGCCGCAAAGGCCGTGACTTCCTGCGACGACGCTACCCAGCAGCCAAGGTGCAAACGCCCAGCCTGGCCGAACTCGCTGAATCTGTGGAATCTCAAGCCGAGACTGCGGAGCGATCCGCCACGATCCAGATCGTGGGCGAACACATCGGGATCCTCAACAAAGTCGAATTCGCTCAGGCCTCGGCACTCGCCGAAAGCGTCATCCGCCGCTACTGTCGCGAAGAGATCGACTCGGTCTACGTGGTCTTCAATGAATTCAAGTCGGTCATCGCGCAGCGGCTGATTGTCGAACAGATCCTCCCCATCGAGCAAATCGGCGAACAGGCGGTTCGCCTTGCCGAGGAAATGACGGAAGAAGAGAAGAAGAGAGCCAAAGAAGCCGCCGTGAGCGCTGGAGTCGGCATGCGACCGAGCGAGGGCGCCGGGGAAGGCACAGAGTTCGGCACATCGCAGGTGGACTACATTTATGAGCAGCCGCCGGCCGACCTGTTCCGTGCTCTGCTCCCGAAATATGTAAGCATCCAGATTTTCCGCGCGCTGTTGGAGTCGGTGGCCGCCGAGCACGCTGCCCGCATGACCGCGATGGACTCGGCCACCAACAACGCCACTGACATGATCGATTCCCTGACGCTCGCCATGAACCGCGCCCGTCAGGCCAAGATCACGAAAGAGATCATTGAAATCGTCAGCGGCGCGGCAGCGATGTCATAAAGCTGCGAGCTTCGAGCCATGAGCTTCAGGCAAGCGGCCAGAATTGAAGATTGAACAAGTGAGGTCAGGAGCAGAAAGCAGAGCGCGAACGTTTTACCCGTAGCTCCAAGCTCGAAGCTCGAAGCCATTTATGCCAAACGTAGGACACGTAATCCAAATCGCAGGACCCGCGGTCGACGTGCAATTCCCCGAAGGATCCCTGCCCCCCATCTATCAGGCAGTCGAAGTGGTGAGCGATGGCTTCACCGTCCCCACGCCGATCAAGGTCATCCTCGAAGTGCAGCAGCATCTCGGCGAGGGACGCGTCCGCTGTGTCGCCATGGAGCCCACCGACGGCATGGTGCGCGGCATGAAGGCTATCGATCAGGGCGGACCGATCTCCGTTCCCGTTGGCCGTGGAACTCTCGGCCGCGTCATGAATGTTATCGGAGAGCCAGTCGATCAACTCGGCCCGATTGACTTCAAAGAGCGCCTTCCTATTCACCGTCTCGCTCCCGCCTTCGACGAACAGGCCACCACTGCCGAGATGTTCGAGACCGGCGTGAAGGTCATCGATCTCATCCAGCCCTTCTTGAAAGGTGGAAAGATCGGATTGTTCGGCGGCGCTGGTGTCGGCAAAACCGTCGTGATCATGGAGCTCATCAACAACGTTGCCAAGCAGCATGGCGGATATTCCGTATTCGCCGGCGTCGGCGAGCGCACCCGTGAAGGCAACGATTTGTGGCTTGAGATGAGCGAATCGGGCGTGATCAAGCCGGGAAAGCCCGCTGAATCGAAGGCCGCCCTGATCTATGGCCAGATGACTGAGCCGCCGGGTGCGCGTCTGCGCGTTGCGCTGACGGGCCTCACCGTCGCCGAATACTTCCGCGACGCCGAGGGCGCCGACACGCTGCTCTTCATCGACAACATTTTCCGTTTCACGCAGGCAGGTTCTGAAGTGTCCGCTCTTCTGGGCCGCATGCCCAGTGCCGTGGGATATCAGCCAAACCTCGCCACCGAAATGGGCGAGTTGCAGGAGCGCATCACATCGACCAAGAAGGGATCGGTCACCTCGGTGCAAGCCATTTACGTTCCAGCCGACGACCTTACCGATCCCGCTCCGGCCACGACCTTTGCTCACCTGGACGCAACTACGGTGCTTTCGCGTGCGTTAACCGAAATCGGGATCTACCCCGCGGTCGATCCCCTGGCCTCGACCTCGCGCATTCTCGATCCGCGCATCGTCGGTCAGGAGCACTACGACGTCGCGCAGTTAGTGAAGAAAACCCTGCAGACTTACAAAGATCTGCAGGACATCATCGCGATTCTCGGCATCGATGAGCTGAGCGAGGACCAGAAACTCACCGTAGCGCGCGCCCGCAAGATTCAACGATTTCTCTCGCAGCCGTTCCACGTCGCCGAGCAGTTCACCGGTGCGCAAGGACGCTACGTGAAGATCGCCGACACGGTAAAGGGCTTTAAAGCAATCGTTGAAGGGAAGTACGACGACATCCCCGAGCAGGCCTTCTATATGAAGGGCACGATCGAGGAAGTCGAGCAAGCGGCCGAGAAGATGAAGGCGGTCGCGTAAGAGCCGTCGTTGGTCGGTAGTCGTTCGTCGTTAGCAGGGCAAACCAGGATCGACGCTGCGAAACGACGCTGATGGATTTTGCCAGCGACCAACGACCATTGATTAACGACGATTTACCATGGCTGATGTGTTCCAACTCGAAATCGTTACGCCGGAAAAGAAAGTAGTCGAGACGGCGGCCGAGGAAGTCCAGATTCCCGGCAAGAACGGCTATCTGGGCATTCTCCCCGGACACGCGCCTCTCATTACGGAACTGTCCGTCGGGGAGATCAGGTATCGCGAGAACTCCACCGAGCAGAAACTTGCAGTGGCCTGGGGATTCGCGGAAATCCTCCCGAACAAGGTAACGATCCTCGCCGAAACCGCGGAACGTCCCTCAGAGATCGACGTGGAACGTGCTCGCAAGGCGAAGGAGCGCGCCGAACAGCGCCTCAACAGCGGCGATACCTCCGTCGACGTAGATCGCGCCCTGAACGCACTCCATCGCGCGGAATCCCGTCTCGATGTCGCTTCCGGAAAGTAACATCGGCCACCTGCTGTCAGAAGTTCATAGGCCGCGGTACACCGAAATACATGAAATTGGGTGCCGCTTCGGAGTGTTTGCCAGGATGAACTTCACCGACAACAATCGGTCAGGGTTCCAGCCAAACCCATCCGCACATTACTCATGATTCCAGGTGCCTTTATTGTGTTCTCGTTGCGAAGACGCTGTTGAGGGACAAAAACATCATAGGAGAGTGATGCCTCTCAAACCGTTTTTTCGTCTCTGGCGCGATAACCGGCTTTCCGCCCTTGTGGGCGCCACCGCCGAACTCAAGTCCTTCTACAAGCTCGCCTATCTGGCGGCTGCTGGTGAGGCCGGGCTGCTCAACCGGCTGGCCTCTGGCCCGGCCTCGCTTGATACGCTCGGCGAGTTCCACTCTGTCGGCGCCCGCGGCCGCGAGGCACTGGAGGCATGGCTGCAGATGGGTGTTCGCCTGCGACTGCTCAGCCTAGGACCGCGCGGATACATGCTCCGCGGGCTGGCAAAAAAGCTCGCCCGGCCCGAGAACGACCCCGTGCTGGCCATGGTGGAAGAGGTAGTCGAGCTGCACCACAAGCTGATCACGGCCACACTTCCCAAACTGCGTGCCGGCGAACTATGGAGCCTCGCCGACCAGGACGGGGAACTGATTGCGCGCTCCTCTCGCATTCTTGAGGCTTTCCAGGCGGAGATCATTCGCAGCACGTTCCCAGAGCGTGGTGCCCTGCGGCTCCTCGAGATCGGCTGTGGATCCGGCATTTACCTGCGATACGCGGCCGAAAGAAACCCCTCGCTCACTGCGCTCGGGCTGGAGCTTCAGTCGGACGTGGCTGAAATGGCGCGGACGAATCTTCGCCGCTGGGGACTGGAGAGTCGGGTGGAGGTTGAGACCGGCGACATTCGGAAAAAGGTGCCGGACCAGCCCTTTGACATCGCGACGCTTTATAACAACATCTATTACTTCCCCGTCGAAGAGCGAGTTGCGCTGCTCAAGCATATTGGCAGCTTTCTCAAGCCCGGTGGCTTTCTGCTTGTGACTACTTGCTGCCAGGGCGGCAGTCTTGGCGCAGAGGCGCTGAACCTGTGGGGAGCGGCGACCAGCGGCGCCGGCCGCTTACCCTCCGAAGACGAACTGGTCAGGCAGCTACGCGAAGCCGGCTACAGCACAGTGAAGACCAGAAACCTGCTTCCCGGCGATCGCTTCCTCTCCTTCCAGGCATTTCGCGGCTAGCGGTTGTATCTTTCGCGCGAAGTTACGATGGTTCCCTGACACTTCGTTGACGCATCTAGGTTTCTCGGAAATGTTTATCTGCAAAGTTCGATCATTGATTATTGAGTTATGAGCCGATCTTTTCTCCGATGACTTCCCCCGCCACTACGATTTCGACACGGCGATTCTTCTGCCTGCCCGCGGCGGTGCTGTTATCAGCAACTGGCATCGTTTTGCCAAAGCCATGAGCAGTCACTTTGTCCGGCGGCAATCCTTGGCCTGTCAGGTAACCGCGCACGGCCTCGGCACGCTGTTCCGACAACTTTTGGTTCAGTTCATCGCTGCCCGTGCTGTCGGTATGGCCTTCAACAGCAAGTTGGAGTGAAGGATAGTTGAGCACGATGCCTGTAAGCTTCGCCAGCGCCTCGCGAGCCTCCGGACGAAGATCGGACTTGCCGGTATCGAACAAGACGTCACCCATGTTGACGATCAATCCGCGCTCCGAGTCGGTTGTGGGGAGCACACGATTGAACTGCTCGAGCAATCGCTTGCGCAATTCCTGCTTCTCGGCTTCCTTTTTGGCGATTTCTGCGTCTGACTTCTTTTTGGCTTCGGCGGCCGCTTCATCCGACTTTCGTTTTGCTTCAGCAGCTTCCTGTTCGGCCTTAGCTTCCGCTTCCGCCTTTGCCTTGGCAGCGGCTGCCTCACGCTCCTTAGCGATGCGCTCCTGCTCCTGGCGGACGACAGTCAAAATGCGCGCATCTTCGGCGAATTGCGCCGTCTGCCGCGCCGTCGAGATCACAGTACCTCTTTCGGCTTTGCTGGCTAGAGAGTTCTCCGCCATCTTCAGGCTGGCTTCGGCCTTGCCGAATACCTCGGGAGCGTATTTATCCGCTCCCCGCGACTTCGCTATGTCCACCGCGTTCCGTGCTTCATACATTTCCAGGGGAACGTTCTCGAGGTCGGGCGTCATCGCGAGCGGGTTCCCGAGTTTCTCGTACTGGCCCTTTCGCATGAGCTTGTACTCGGAGACAGGAAAGATCTTTCCCTTCGTGTCCTTGCGGGTAGCGCTCTCAAGGACGACCATTTCACTGGGAACACGGACCGAGAAATACGGTTCCGCTGTCACGATCAGCGAGAAAGTCTGAGCCGGCGTAGTCGCAGTGAGCTTGCCCTCTCCGTTCTTGTTGAGGATGATCTCGCCGGTGTTCCCGGTTCGCCCTTCTGGCGTGACGACCCAGAGTACATAGGTAAGGAATTCCGCGCCCAGCGTTGTGGCTGGCTTCATGTCTTTCAGCGAAACCTCAATGTTCGATTTACCCGCTTTGTCCTTGATCTCGACTTTCGCTCCGCCATTGGCTTGCGGCATCAATTCTGTGCCCTTCAGGTCGACCTTGGAAGTTCCACCTCCAACCTGGTAACCCACCGCCGTGGCGGACCTCGCGAGTGTGGTCGATGCGGGTAGCAGTTGTGTCGCTTGATCGGCCTGAGCAGCCGAATCCGCTTGCGCGAACGCAATACCTGCTAGTAATGCGACCATCAGCCAGCAAAGCAATATGGTGTTGGCTAATTTCCACTTAGAGTGTCGCTTCATGACGAGTCGTCCTTCCATTCGAAATAGTTATGATTGATTTGAAGCTTGTACCTGTTTCGTGCAAGCAGACCAATTTAGCTACTGTTAATGCTGCAGTTTTTATCGGAGGTATCAAACTGGCAAGACTGACAGGCTGCGAGAACCGCTCATCGCATAAACTGCCGCTACCTTCTACGTTGAACGCAAACGGAACGGCGTTATTGACGGATTATCTGGCATCGGGTGGTGCTGCAACATCCAGCGCGCGCAGTAGTTGTTGAAACCAAGCGTGGCCGTTGAATAACTCTTTTTCACGAAATTGGCAAAATAACATTGCATCACGATGCGACTTACGCAACGTTCTCGGATTCCAAGACATTTTGCATCGCCATGAGCGTAATCGAGATATTTCGCCAACTACGAATTTAGTTTGCCAAATCACGTTTCGCATGTTCGATCGCTTGTTTGGCATTCTGCTGGGCAGTTTCAACGTCTGACTCTGGTAACAAGACGAGTTTCCGATGCCACTTGCCCCCGACAGCGCTTACTTTCAGTTGCAGATATCCTCTCCCGCCCAAGCCCACAAGATAGATGCTCTCAATCTTAGGAGAGATAGGCGTCAAGTCGATTTTGAGATTCCAGCCGTCCATGCTCCATCTGCGAATTTGATAGACCTCGGGATCAGTGCCAGCGAAAATGCGAGCGCAATATCCCATCGAATTGGCACGAAGATCGACTCTCGTGAAAGCGAGTTGTCCTTCTTCCCAACCGATCCACACGCCAATCAGGTCCTTTTCTGTTGGGGGAATGCTTTTCTTCGTCGCGCTAACAAATGTTGACAGGAAAAGAAAGGGCAATAAAGCAAGAATCAATCCTATGCGCATGGTTCCTCTCTCGGAATGACACTTTACTCCGATGGAAGGAACTTTTTCAGGATAGCTGTCGTTTGCGCAATCAGGGATTTTATGCCAATTGAACCTTTGTGAGGTGATTCCTTTCAGGGAGCATTCCATCGAGCACGGGTCCAGCGGAACCCTACGGCATACGAAAGGCCCCTCCTGAAACGGGATCGTTCTTCCCGCCTATCGCTGAATGATCTTTGCGCGTGCACTTAGTGATCTTTTCACTCGTCGTTGGCGGGTAGACGCAACGTTCTCGACACGTCAGGAGTTCTTGGATGTGCTGCTATAGAATCAAAGGGTTCTTTTCAAGGAGGCGGCCCGTGAAGCTCTGCTCCGTGATTCTATCGATTGTCCTCATCTCTCCAGTCCTCGCGCAAGACTCGAAACCAAGTGCTCCTCCTCCGCAAATGCCTCCACCCGCGCTGGTCACGCCCGAAGTCCACTCCGACAACAGCGTCACCTTCCGCTTCCGCGCTCCCAATGCGCAAGAGGTGAAGCTGTCGCGCGAAGGCGTCCCCGACCCGCTGCCCATGCATAAAGACGAGAGTGGCATATGGACGGTCAACTCCCCGTCCTGGTCCCCGGACTACTACGGATACTCCATAATCGTCGACGGTCAACGCTTGATCGATCCCTACAATTCGCTTCTCAAGCCGAACCTGCTCTCCACCGAGAACATGGTGCACGTACCCGGCCCGCCGTCACTCCCCTGGGAATTGAATGACGTACCGCACGGCGAAGTGAATCATCACTTCTATCACTCGGCGGTGGCCAACGATGATCGTGACTTCTACGTCTACACGCCGCCGGGTTACGATCCCGCCGCGAAGAAGACATACCCGGTTCTCTATCTTCTGCACGGCTACAGCGACGATGCGAGCGGGTGGACCGCTGTCGGACGCGCCAACGTAATCCTCGATAATCTGATCGCGCAGGGCAAAGCCAAGCCGATGATCATCGTGATGCCTCTCGGCTACGGCACCATGGAGATGATTCGCGTCGGCTGGGGAGGCATCTTCAACCACCCCGAAGTCCGCGAGCAGAATCTGACTAATTTCCGGGAAGCGCTTCTCACCGAAGTGATGCCGAAAGTTGAGAGCGAGTATCGCATTGCCAAAGACCGCAACTCACGCGCCATCGCCGGGCTATCGATGGGCGGATCGGAATCGCTGATGACCGGGCTAAACAATTTGGATAAATTTGCCTGGGTCGGTGCGTTCAGTGCCGGAGGCTTGCCAGAACCGTTCGAAAAGGACTTCCCCGGACTGGATTCGAGTGCCAATCAGAAACTGCACTTGCTCTGGATCGCTTGTGGCACCGAAGATCGTCTCATCACGGCAAATCGCAACCTTCGCGAGTGGCTGAAAACGAAGGGCGTTCAACGCACCGACATCGAAACGCCCGGCATGCACACATGGATGGTCTGGCGCAGAAACCTGGCGGAATTTTCGGGGTTGTTGTTCCGCTGATTGAACCTGTGATTCGCCTTGCTAACCGGAAGCCTCCGCCAGTCGCCGTGTCACGGCGCACATATTCAAGAGTTAAGTCATTGAATCAAGTCACGTTTCAATGATCAGATTGGAAGCCTGGTCAATCGTGAATCGCTTGTCCGGTGGCACCACCGTCGTCGCACTGTATTCCGTCACAATGCCCGGTCCCCGGTAGCTCTTGCCCGCACTGAGTGCTTCGCGGGCATACACCTTCACCTTCCCTTTGTGCCCGCCAAAGATCACTGTGGTATCGCTCGCCGATGTCCGCCCGCGCCCGCCTCGCTTCGGGATGACCACGCCTCTCTGCGACCGTAAAGATCGAATTGTCGCTCGCACGCGCAACGTCACGATCTCAATGTCGCGCTTCGCGTGCGCATACCCATATCGGCGCTTGTGTTCCTCTTCGAAGTCTTGCACAAGCTTCTTGGTAACCGGCAGATTCAATTCGTACCCTTGCCCTCGATAGCGCAAATCAGCCGTTCGAGCAAAGAGTGGCGCGCCATTCCAATTCTCGTCGGCAAAGTCCGCCCTCGCGATCTTCTCGAGGGCTGCGAACTCCTTATTGAATTTCCCATGCGGCACCTCCCGCGAAACGCGCCACAGAACTGTGCGCGAGTAGTCCTTCACCACATCGCTCCACAGAATGCCCAGCGCCGAGAGTGCGCCTGGAAAGGCAGGAACGATCACGCGCGGAATGCCGAGCGCCTCGGCCAATGCGTACGCATGCAACCCTCCCGCCCCGCCGAAAGCCACCAACGCAAATTGCCGCGGATCGCGCCCTCGTTCGATCGATACCACGCGTATTGCCTTCTCCATCGTGGCGTTCACCACGCGAATCACTCCCGCCGCGAACTTCTCCAGGCTGAGATTCGACCCCTGCCTGTTCAACCATTGCCGCGTAACCCGCCGCGCCCGCTCCAGATCGAGGGTGAATTCTCCGCCCAGAAATTTTGTCGGCTGCAATCGACCAAGCAGCAGGTTCGCGTCCGTGACTGTAGGCTGCACCCCTCGCCCGTAGCAGATCGGTCCCGGATCCGCCCCGGCCGACTCTGGCCCCACGCGCAGGACTCCGGCGGCATCAAAGCGTGCCAGCGAGCCTCCTCCCGCCCCCACCGTATGAATGTCGAGCATTGGCACACTGATGGGCAGCCCGGCGATTTGCGCATCGGTTGCAGTCTTGATCGCGCCTTCCACCAGCGAGACATCCGTGGAAGTGCCTCCCATATCTAACGCGATGATGTTTTCAAAGCCACTGCGGCGTGCACTCGCCGCCGCTCCAACGACCCCGCCGGCCGGTCCGGAGAGCACGGTTCGCACAGGTTCCCTCGCAGCAGTTGCAAGCGCGGTGATGCCGCCTGAAGACTGCATCACAAAGATTCGCCCGGCAGCCTTCTGCCTACGCAATCGGACTTGATCTGGAACCCGAGAGCCGGGAGCCGAGTCCCGAAGTCCGTGTTCCAGGTTATCGAGATACCGCCCCATCACCGGCTGAAGATAAGCATTGATCATGACCGTGGACGTGCGCTCGTATTCGCGAAACTCGGGCAGGATCTCGTGAGAGATCGACAGCGGCACGCCCAGTCCTTTGAGTGAGTCCGCAACCGCACGTTCGTTCCCGGCATTCGCAAACGAAAACAGGAACGACACTGCGATCGACTCCGGTTTAGCCGTGGGTAGGCGGCCTAAGAGCCTCGCCAGTTCCGTCGGGCTCGGCGCGGTAAGGATTTGGCCATCTGCCCCAGTCCGCTCCTGCACGCCAAATCGCAGATCTTTCGGGACGAGAGGGTCGACCCGATCGAAGAAGAAGTCGTACAGCTTCGGTCGGGCCTGTCGCCCGATCTCGATCGCGTCTTCGAATCCAGCAGTCGTCACCAGGGCCGTGCGCGCGCCTTTCCGCTCAAGCAGCGTGTTGGTGCCGACGGTGGTTCCGTGAAGCAGGACGAAGTCCCCCGCCGGGACGATCCGCTGAATTGCATCGACGATCGCCTGGGATGGGTCGTGTGGTGTCGAGAAGACCTTGAGCATGCGCAAGCGACGCGTGGCAGGATCGATCCACACGCAGTCCGTAAACGTCCCGCCGGTATCAATCGCAATGCGGAGAGGCTCGTGCCGGCGCATCATAGTCGCGGATAGTTAAGATTACCATCCACGCGAAAGGAAACCGGGCAAGCTAAAGGCGAACAGCTGCGATCTTCAGGCGCATTGGGCCGACTTCACCTTCACAGGTTCATGAGCTATGACTGGTGTCTTGGTGATGTGCTCGCCCTTGCGGATCAGCATGATCGCACCCAGAATCGCAACCGAGGCCAATGCAACACGCAAAGTCAGCGCCTCGCCTGCCAGCAGCCATCCCAGCAGAACAGCGACCACGGGATTGGCGTACGTGTGCGTCGCAACAATCGCGGGCGGACAGCGCTGCAGCAGCCAGGTGTACGCTGTGAACGCCACGATGGATCCGAACACAATCAGGTAGCCCAATCCGGCAATGGACTTGAGCGAGACCTGGGACCAGTGCAGTGCCTGAAATTCGCCAGTTACTGCGGCCGTTGCGAGAAGCATCACCGCCCCACAAACTAGTGGCACAGCCGTACGTCCCAACGCGTCAGAAGGCAGTTTCAACTTCGGAGAGATCACAACGCCTGCTGCCCATGACAGCGATCCTGTGAGCACCGCCAGCAATCCCAGGAGGCTTGCGTTTTTCGCAGACCATTCCACGCCGGTCAGGATTGCGACACCAACGATGCCAGCCGCTAAGCCCAACGCGCTGATGCGGCTGATCCGTTGCTGCCCCGTAGCCCACGAGAGGAGCAGAATGAACATCGGTTCGGTCGCGATCAGCAAAGCGGCAAGACCAGAGGCGACGTGCTGCTCGGCCCAGTGCAGAGTGCCGTGGCCAACCAGAAAGAAGAGGCCACCGAGTACAATGCCGGCCACCCAGTGCTCGCGCCGTGGGCGATAACCACGTAGGCACGCCCACGCCAGCAGAATACCGCCCGCGGTCGTATGCCGAATGCCTGCTGTGACCAGCGGGGGGATCGTTTCCACCGCGTATCGAATCGCCAGATACGTTGAGCCCCAAACGAGATAGATGGCTGCGAATGCGAGCGCGACTTTGATCGACTCGCTGCGCTGCGTTGTGCTTCGCGTTGGAGTGGTCTGGATCACGGGCCTACCTCCTATGTTTACCAGCTTTGGCTGTTGGAATTTCTGCCGGTGGAGTGCCAGGATCTGGGCGGGCTGCTCACGGAACACTTCCTAACCTCCAAAACATAGTTCACAAGTTAGATCCAGACTAGGCTGACGAGTCTAACTTGTCAAGTATAGTTTAATGGTTAGATAATGAGGTCGACGAGGGGGTGCCACATCTACACAGACACGATAAAAAGGCGAAGACCTGCTCGGTTTGAACTCTGCGGCGGAGCGGTGTGCCTGGATTTTGTCAACACACTCGACGACCGTTTTACCTCTGATGCGAAGGAATTGCTGAAGGACTACGTGGACCTGGCACGGTTCGCGAAAGATACGGGTGTCGTCAGTGACCTGCGCGTCGATCGATTGATGACGCGAAGCGTGCAGTATCCGGAGGCTGCGCAGCGCGCGCTCGCATCGGCAATTCAGTTGCGCGAAGCGATCAGTGACATCTTCTACGCACTCGTGAAGAAGAAGCCTGTTCCGGATGCGGCGCTTGCGATCTTGAATTCGCATGTGCAGGAGGCGGCACAGCACTTGGCGCTGGTCTCAGGCAGGCAGGGCTTTGAATGGAGATTTGGAGTGGATGGGTACGATCTGTTCGCTCCGTTGTGGCCGATCGCACGTGATGCGGCTGAGTTGCTGACGTCAGAAAGGGTGGAGTTCGTGCGCGCTTGTGCCTCGAAGACGTGCGAGTGGGTCTTTCTGGATGAGAGCAAGAACCATCGGCGGCGCTGGTGTGACATGAGGAAGTGCGGCAACCGCGCGAAGGTCAAGCGGTTCTATGTGCGCCAGAAGAGAACAGCGGCGACATCGTGAACGCCGAGAAACACGCCGTGTACGGCCCCCTTGGTGAAGTCGTGATCGTTTCTTCCCCTCAGTTCGCTTTGCAATTGCTGGCCGTCCTGATTTCGTCGATGCGTTTCATGAAGACATCGGTCCATTCGTCGAGGGCGGCTTCATCTACATTTTGAGTTCCGCTGGAGCGGAGCCTGCGCACCTGCTTCTGATCCATCATGTTGAATCGAGAAACCCGGAAGATCGACTTGACCGTATCCCGATCGAGACGGGCAACCCGCTGGATCATGAGATCCTGAGCTTCTTTCAAAACCTGCTTATCGCCCAGCAGGGTGGCACGAAGTTCGCAGTTGCCCGGATTCACAAACACGGTCTGCGGCTTCCAGGCGTCGAAACTTCCGCGAGGATTGGTTCCGAAGAGATCGAAACCGCTGCGCTTCTTGCCAAAAGTTGACCCGAGATCGTGAACGTAGATCACAGGCTTGCTGCAAACCTTCGGCTTGCCTTCCTCAGTTTGCGCCCACTCGGCGCAATCGACGCGGTTCTGCTGGGGCAGAGCATTGTGGTAGTGGATCAAGCCTAGGGCGAGCCGATAGGCATCGAATTCGACTTTCTGCTTATGGCTCCATTCGCCGTCGGAGTAAAACTTCGCGGCATCAGTCCAGGACCAGGTTTCGTCGTCCTCAGGATTGATCTCGTCCCAGGGCAATTCGCGCTCCGCACTGACTATCTTGAAGACTGTCGGCGCATCTTTCAGGGACGCCTTGTTGTCGGTCAACTTGTTTCCAAAAGGATCGCTGCCACAGCCGATGCAACTCGCGGCAGCGGCCGGATAGACGTGGTCTGCCGGAAAGCCGAGGACCCACATGATTCGCGACGCAGCCAGGGTCGTGAATACCTCATTGAAGCGAGGATTGTGATCGGGGTAGGGAGGCTTCAGATATTTGATCTTGAAGCGGTCCGCCTTGATCTCGTGTTCGTTCTTGTCGTCGTTGCGGGCATACAGAGACGCGGAACGTTCCCCGCTCTTATCTTTTTCGATGACTACCTTGACATCGTCAACCCGGATGGGCTCGCCATTCTTGCCGTAGAAGGCACCGTCGGGCGTCATGTGCCAGCACTGGAATTTCATGCTGTCGCCAGGAACTGCGACGAAGGCGTAGTGCGGCCGAAAGTAGCAAGAGATGGTGTCATTGCCGGTGAAGTAGGCGAAGCGACTCTGATCCGGATTGGCAGAATCGAAGTCGGGACCCTTGGCGAGTTGCTCGGGAGTCAACGTGGGCTGATCCAGGAGAATGCTCGCCGTGCGGACGCAGGGCAGCTTCTGGTCCTTCGTCATGCCTTTCGGGACTTCGCATCCCTGAGTTTGGGCCCAGACGGGAGCAAAGCCAATTACGATGACCCAAAGAAATAAGAAAATAGAATTCCGCCACATAGTTGACTCCTTCAATTACTCGCCGTGCGCTCAATAGGGTTTCGCTGAACAGAAGTTGGGCACGGTGGCGAGGCTCATTGGATTGTCAATGACCGCGAGATCGGCTGGCTTCTCCTTCCACGCACAGCGAGCACTGGCCAGTTCCTCGCGCTTCTGCTTGAATGCGTCTACCCATCTTTTTATGACGGTGGCTTCGTCCACGCCGGACTTGAAGCTGCCGTCGTGGTTGTGATACTCGGGCATCTGAGCGGCGCGCGAAGCACGGAAGAGTTGCTCGATCTGTTGGTCGGACAACTGGCACATCAAACCGGCATCGAAACGGCGACCTTCTTCGCTGATGAGTGGATCGCTCAGGCCATCATGCGCGGTGAGACTCTTTGTAAGTGTGGCTTGGCATTGTTTCGGTGCGCTATCAGTCCCCGCCTTCTTCCACAGTTTCTTGCTGGACCAAATCCCGAGGTTCATTTTTGCGGAGCCGTTACTGGTAAACCAGCCGCCGCCTCCGAACGTGGCGCCGACATCCTGGACGAGCATGACGGGATCGTCGCAGGTTGTGGTGAAGGGATTCGTGGTTTGGTCCACATTCACCTTCTTACAGGTCAGCCGCTGTTGCGGCGGCTTGTTGTCGCTGTGCTTCATAAAGGCGCCGAGCAGTTTCAGGCCATCTCGTTCGTAGGTGGGGCGGGCGTTCGCGGTGTCGAGTTCCTTCCAACTCCAGCCTTGTTCTTCTTTGCCGTTCTCGTACATCTTATGGCCGGCATATTTGCGGACAATCGTTGCCGGATCAAACATACGCGTGCCGGGCGAACCGGAACCGGAGATTACGTTCTCGGGACAGTTGTGGCACTCAACACGCACGGGGAACCACGCATCGGCCGGGTAACCGAGCGCCCACATCAGACGAGTGGCAACGATTTCCGCGTAGACTTCGTTGTCATCGGCTCCGAACTTAACCTTGACGGGTTCTTCATCCATCTCGGGAGTCAGAGTCTGGACTGTGCCATCAGCGCTCTCGACGCGCGTGATTTTGCAGGAGAATTTCGGTGTCTTTCCGCCCATTTTCGAGCCGGGAGCATCGAAGTCGCAGATGACCTTGTCGTTGAAATGAAGTTGAAACAGCTTTTTGCTCTGCGGTGGACCTTCGAGAATTGCGGCATCAGCAACGGCTCTCGGAGTGAAGAGAGTAGCGTTGTGCATCGCATTGAGACGGTCTTTAGCGGTATAGAAGACCTTCTTTACCTTCTGATCGGACGCCGCCTTGTCATCGTTTTGCGCCCATGTCACATTACCGAGTGCAATCGCTGCCAGGAGTGCGATGAAAAGTGGAAGCCGGTTTCGCTGACAAGTAACATTGGCAGCAGACAGTATAGTTTTTCGAGCAGGAGTGGACACGAACCACTGATCGAGGGTCACGGGACACCTCCTAATATGTTGTGCGAGTGAGACTTATATCTCCAGTTGGGGAACACTATGCCCGCAGAGGAGAATAGTCAAGCTCCAGGCTCGTTCTGTTCTCCACGCGAGCTACAAATTCGGTTCTCCCTGAACGCAACCTTCGAGGGATAGTGACCGCTGTTGATGAAACGTTACGTGCAGGAAATTCCACTATCAATATGAATCTCACATGTTGAATACGGCTAGGCTTGGCATCACAGAGTAGAATTCAAGACGCGAGATCGCTGCGGCGAGAAAACAATGCTGCTTGTTACGCTCCATGGCGGAAAACCCGACGATAGCCCGCACAAGAATAACATCCACGCCCACGACAAAGAGGGAAACAAGATTTCCTCCTCCATTCTGGATGATGCTGAAGGAGTCCTCCTGGATGAACTTCGAGGCATGTATGTTGTCGGAAAGTATTTGTACGTCGTGAACGCGAATAAGCTGCAGAATAGCGTCCTTTGTTACGAAGGGACGGGCACGCGTTTCAAGTTTGTGGGATGGTTTGCCTCGCGTCATACCTGCAATGCGATCCTGCATCCGTTTGACCTGGCGTTCGATGGCCTCGGGTACTGCTATTTATCAAGCCAGGATACGAATGTAGTTACACGTTTCATCATCTCGGATGAGGGTAGGACTGCAAGACCGGCGCCGGTGGCGGCGGCGCTCCCAAAAAAAGGAACATTTCTTGCGGGTACGTTCGTGGCATCCAGCAACGGGAACCTGTCCGATCCTCCAACGACTCCGATTCCATCACCCGCCGGGCTCGAGTACTCCTCTGCAGAAGCGAAGAAGCATTCCGTGCGCGGCATCGCCTGGGCAATGGGCCGGCTTTACGTGGCAGATCAGCCCGCAAGTACGATCAAGATGTATGACATTACCGGCAAGTATCTGGGGCAGAGTAATGAAGTGGAGACGCCGGTTCACCTTCTGGTCTACCACGGCAGTCTCTACGTCAGCGGCGGGGACCAGGTCATGACGGGCCGCCTTCCAGACTCTCCCGGCGACTTCGTGCTGAAGCCTCTGAAAGGCGTGAAGGTGAAGAATGCCTCTGGAATGGCGTTCAGCAATTCGGGTAATTTTTATGTCGCGAGCCGTACCGAGAATGTCATCTTCAAGTTCGATACTGACTTCAAGCCCGTGCGCTTTCGCTGCGAACTCCCGGACAATCCCGAATTCCTGCTGCACGTTTAAGAATGAGCGCCAAACGAGCGGCGGCCTAAGAAAGACCGCTTTTCCGCGCTGTGCGGCCGATGTTCAATGTGCCGCCAGTAGGTCACGACTGCGACAAGGTGTCGGATTATGTTTGCTTTGTGGCTTCGCGTCTAAGGGCGCGTTGTAGAGTCTGGTCCAGGGCGGCCTTGGTTTTGTCGTACTCCTGTTGAGAAATGCGACCCTGTTTGTGTTCGACTTCCAGGTCGAATAGCTCGTCTTTCAGGGCTTCCAGTAACTTTGATGAACCGCGTGGGGCGGGTGCCTCTTCCGCGGGAGCCACCGGTGCCGGCCGCGGCTTCGGCGCGGGTTGGCGGGTTACACGCGGGGGGGCAGGAACTTCGAAGTCTTCGGCGTCTTCTATTTGCGTGAGTCCAGTCGTCGCGCGAGCGGTCCGTTGGGCGGACTGCTGGCGAGTTGCGACTACGATGCCTCCGACTACCAGGGCGGCCGCGAATCCGCCCAGGATCCACCAGCGATATTTTTGCAGTGGGTCGGGAGCGTCGATCGGGGGACCGAGTCCACCACCGGGGCGGTCACCTTGCTGGGCAGATCCGCTAGGGGCGCTAGGCGCTCCGGCGTTTTCCTGGCGCTCTCCGAGGAGGCCCTCCCCTGAAATCTGGAAGGAGAGATTCTGCCCCGCTTGCGCGTTGGATGCAACCTGTACATTCGCATCGGGCTGCTGAGGATCGTTCATCTGTTGAAAGTTCGTGCCGGACGCGGCAGAGAACTGCATCCCTTTGGGAACCATTGCCACGAAATGTTGGAGCGGATAGAGACTCTTCGGATCGAAATTCGCCTTCCCGTCGTAAGGAAGTTGGTACTCGACCTTGAATTGCGTCGTGCCCGGGCGCAAGGGGAACAGGAACGCGTAGCGCGTTTTCTTGTCGTCTACAGGAATCGGGGCTGATTTGATGGGATTTCCACCCTGAGTGAGGGCGGACCCAGAATCATCGACAATCTTCGCACCCTCCGGCACAAAGAACTCGAGATTGCGCTCATTCATCTGTGTACGCGCAGGCTTGGAGGTGTTCTGGACAGCAAAGATGCGCTCGACGTCAAGCTGTCCTTGACCCGCCTGGAATCGCATGATATCGGCGACTACTTCGAGTCCATCGACCTTCTTCGCGACATCGAAGACTTCGACTTCGACCGATGTGGTTCCTGGAGGGGCCATGCGGTGATAAGTGACGCCTTGGTGAATGGCGCGCACGAGATGAGGTCCTTGTTCGTTCAGCTTGAACGAGAAGTTGCCTTTGGAGTCGGCCTTGGTGCGTCCGGCTTCTTCCATGCCCTGGCCCAGTGTGATCAGGACTACTTCGTCTCCGGCGGCGGGTTTGCCGGTAGTGGAGTTTTTTACCGTGCCGGTCAGGGTTTGGGCGGAGACGTAGGCCGAGAGAAGCATTAACACGGGCAGGATGGCATAGGTCCACCGGCGTGCAACAGACGCGCGCCGCAGGAGGGCAGGATTTTGGGGGACAGTCGAGGTGTTCTGGTTCATGATCTCGTTTTTCTGGGCACGGTTGCAGATTCGGATTCGAGGTGTGAGATTTCGGCCAGGAGTGCGGCGGCTTCGTCCTGGAGCGATGCTTTCAGGCTTTGATAATCGGCGTCGGGAACTTTGCCGGCACGGTATTCGAAATTGAGGTCGCGCAGGTTTTCGTAGACGGCGTCTTTACGTTCGCGGAGGTAGCTCGCACGGGTCTTTTCCGGGCCAAGATAGAGGCTCCCGGGCAAATAGAAGATATAGAACAGCGCGGCGATGAGAACGAGAAGGCACAGGGCCCATTCGAAGGTCATACTTCGGTCTCCTCAAGAGCCTGTTGGCGGAATCGCTGAAGTTCGCCGTCGTCAAGCGGAGGCCCACCGGAAGATGGCGGCTTGGTCGGGGGGCCTTTTTTCTTCCAGGCACGGACGACGAGGATGACCAAGGTTACGCCCACGACGAAGGCGACAGCTGGGAAAATCCATGCAGTGCGGTCGAAGCCTGAAGTTGTCGGAGCGGCGAGGACGGTTGGTCCGTATTTTTGTACGAATGCCTGTTCGACAAGACTGTCACTTTCACCGCGATCAATGGCCGCCATGAGTTCGTTGCGCATTCCATCGGAAGAAGGGCAGCCGACGTGGTTACATTCGACGAGGATCTGGCCGCATCCGCAGATGCACATGAGCTGATGGCCGATCTGGGTGAAGCGCGTACCGGGGTCGCTGGCTCCCGAGAATGCGAGAACGGCAGCGGCCAAGAGGATACTGTGGAGAGCGCGTCGGAGGGTTGGGTTAATGTTCAGTCTCGTCGTCATTTCGAGGTTCAGCCCCTCAGCAGCTAAAAGCCGGCCTCCGATTGGGAGTCTATGGCGCGACTGAAGTCGCGCTCTTTCCGGTTGCGTTTATCTTGCAATTTCGTTGTGCTCTCGAGCATGCGGCAGCCGCGCTGTGGCGCCGCGGGCGGACGAATGCGTCCGCCCCTTCACTTAGTCCCCCGTCGCCACTGGAGCGGCGGTTTGCACCAGCTTGGTTACGCGCACCGTTACTGGTGCGGGAGCACTTTCTACTAGTGCCAGACCGGTACCCAGGATGATCACCCAGGCACCGATCCAGATCCAGATGACCATAGGATTCACATGGGCTTTGATTACGGGCTGACCTTTGTCGTTCTGTCCTTCATAAACTATGTACAGGTCTTCTTTGAAGCCCTGGTCGATATCGGGTTTCGTCGAAGCCTGCTGGCTTGCCTTGTAGAAGATGCGCTGCGGACTCATGGTGCGCTGCAACTTGCCGTTCTGATAGACATCGATGAGAGCCCACTCGCTTTCCTCATTTGGGTTGTCATCTTGAGTGTAAGAGCGGCAGACGAGGTCATAGCTGCCGATGTGCATCTTGTCGCCGAAGCCCATCTCGGCTTCTTTTTCCTGGTTGAATGCGGCGCCGGAGAATCCGATCATCGCCAAGACCACGCCGAAGTGAACGATGTAGCCGCCGTAGCGGCGGGTGTTGCGATGTGTGAGCTGCACCATGGAGGCGAACATGCCTTGCCCGGTTTTCTCGGCGATCACCCGGCCGCCACGATAGAACTCGCTGGCGACGGTAAACGCAACCAATGCCGAGAGGAAGATGGTCATCAGGGAATAGAAGTAGCTGATATCGACCCAGGGTTTGAGGCCAAAGATGGACCCCCAACTCGTCGGGGTCAACATGACAAAGAGTGCGACAACGACCGACGCGATCGTGGGCCATAGGAAGTTTCGCTTCAGGCTCTCAAGGGAAGTCTTGCGCCAGGCGAGCAGCGGTCCGACGGCGGTCAGCAATAATAGGATGAGGGCAACGGGAATTGCGACGCGATTATAGAAGGGAGCGCCTACTGTGACTTTGTTTCCTTGCGCGAGTTCCGAAATCTTCGGGAACCATGTGCCCCAGAGCACATCCAAGGTCAGAAGCAGGAAGAGGAGGTTGTTGAACAAGAAGCTCGACTCACGGGAGACCAGAGATTCAAGCTTGTTCTCGCTGCGCAGGTGGTTCTTGTTTTTTACAAAGAAAAAGACAAATACCGCGAGCGTGATTGCGAGAAACCACGCGAACCATTGTCCGATCGACGACTGCGCGAAAGCGTGAACGGAACTGATGATCCCGCTGCGCGTCAGGAAGGTGCCAAGAATCGCGAGCCAAAACGTAGCGAAGACCAGCCACATATTCCAGATCTTCAGCATGCCACGCTTTTCCTGCATCATGACCGAATGCAGGAAGGCGGTGCCAACGAGCCAAGGCATCAGCGAGGCGTTCTCAACAGGGTCCCACCCCCAGTAACCGCCCCAACCGAGGACGGCGTAAGCCCAATGCGCGCCGAGGAATATTCCGCACGTCAGGAACAGCCAAGTGACCATGGTCCATCGGCGGGTGATGTGGATCCACTTCTCGCCGGGATATTTCATGATCAGAGCGCCGAGGGCGAAGGCGAAGGGGATGGTGAAGCCCACATATCCGAGATAGAGCATAGGCGGGTGAATGACCATCTCGGGATATTGCAGAAGCGGGTTCAGTCCTGTGCCGTCAGGGCGCGGCGGTCCTTCGAGAAGGCCGAAGGGATTCGCGGCGAAATTCACGAGTAACAGAAAGAAAATCTGAACGCCGGCGACAACGACGGACGCGTAGGCGAAAAGTCGGGGATCGGTTTTGTAGCGAAGGCGAAGGACGAAGGCGTATCCGGAGAGGATCAGGGACCAGAACAGGAGCGAGCCTTCCTGGCCGGACCACAGAGTCGCAAATTTATATCTGGGGTCGAGGTCGCGATTGCTGTGATGAAAGATGTAGGCGATGGTGAAATCGTTACGGAACGCGGAGATGACCAGGGCCAGGGCGGCGAGGAAGACCGCGGCGAAGATGACGACGCCGGCCCGGCGGGCGGTTTCGCCGAGACGAGTCCAGTCGGTATCGTCCTTGCGAAGAAGCGCGAACAATCCAATCGCGAAGGAATAGATGCTCAACGCCAAGGCGAGGAGCAAGGCAAAACTACCTATTTGCGCCATGAAGGGGAAACCCCAATTCATTTTTTCAGAAAGCGGAGGATGAGGCAACCGAGACGGTGAAAGAAGAGGGCACGGTAGGACAACGGCAAAAAGACTGAGGAAGGATGTCCGAAGAGGCTAGATGAGGCGCTGAACTGAAGCGGAATGCGTAAACGTTTCCGCCACGGGACGGCGGGGCGCGGCCGCCAGGCGGATGGGATGCGCGCCGTTATGCGCTGTGTTGGTGGTAACGTTGGCGAACTTCGTGTTCGGCAGCGAACCAGTCGTCGGCTTCATGGCCCGGTACGAAACCGCGGCGCTCGGCCTTCAGGTAGGCAAGGCGTCGAATTTCTTCTTCCAAATTGATGGGCACAAGAGTGGCGCGTGAGTCGGATTTGACTATCTTCGGCTTGGCTGCAGTTTTCCTGCGAACCGCTTTCGTGGCGCCATTGGTGGCGCTGCCGCCTCCATTGGATTGAGCCGCGACGATTTCGCGAGAAGCTGTCTCCGGCGTCGTGGCGGCCGTTTCCTCGATAGCCTTCTTGGGGACTTTGGGTTTAGCCATAGTACTTACTCCTTAGAATCCTGATTAGGAATGATTTGAATGGTGATGAAGAGACAACATGGAGTTGCCGCTCCGAACTTCGGGTTGCATCAGTATGTGATTACTATATCGCCACTCCGCTGATGAATAGCCATGATTTGCACAAAAAGTTTGAATTTTTGTATGCAGGAATTCAGAAAGGAAACAGTGCTGGGCGGTCGGACGCGGCGAGAATCTGAATCGTAAAAGAAGGTTTCAGACCGCGGAGATCGGAGGCGAGAATGGGCGGTGATTGCGCAGCCTATTGTGTGCAAAGTTCAACGAAATGGGCAGATACAGAGGGCAATGAGCATGTGTGGGAATGTTATAATTTTTCTCTCGCGTCGAGTGGCGCTATCGTCTAGGGGTTAGGACGGAAGATTCTCAATCGAGCAAATCCCCTGTATTCATGCGTATTTTCAACACTTTACGCTCTGCACTGTTAGGCAATTTTAGGCATTTTTCGGTGGTCGCAGTGAGAGTTTAGTGAGACTTTGCTCCCCCACCTTCGTGACGTAGGCGAGCCGAGTTTGTAGAAGTAGAATTTCATTGGCATCAAGAGCAGCCCGTCTTTGCGACGGCGCTCACCAACCGAGCTAAAGGCCACGGTGGTTGCCTCCCGGCAGATGCGGGGCGAAGGCCCAAAAGGACGATCATGGACTCGCAAAATACACCTGACGTGTTGGTCAGCAACGTTGGTACGCTTTACACTTTCTGCCCGCTGACGCTGCGTGCCAAAGAGTGGATCGACGAACACGTCCAAGACGATGCACAGTGGTTCGGCCACGCCCTCGTTGTGGAACATCGCTACGCTTGGGGCCTGGCGCAGGGCATGAAAGATGCTGGGCTGCTCTTGCAATAGGAGGAGTTATGGGTTCATTCAAGATGAAGCCGTCAGACCTTCGGGCTGAAGCTGAACACCTCATCCGCAAAGGCACAATGCCCTCGCTCGATAGGCTGCTCGATGCTGTAGCCGAAACTCGTCTCAGGTTCAAACCGAAAATTCGACTGGCCCGAAAACTGAAACAGGTTCAATAAGCCACATATGAAACGATTGGATACCACAGAGGGTATGGTCTGTTCCGAGACTGAACACCGCCTCATACGATGGGGCATTACGGAGCGGGAGGCAACTGCGCTGGCCCGACGGCTGAAGCTTGCGCACGAGACACCGGACGACAAGGTCATGGAAGCCGTCTGTCTTGCGTTCGTTTCAGCGAAGCAGGCCGTTGGTGGAGTGGCTGAAGTCTGAGGTATCGAATAAGGCATTGTTCGTGTACTGCTTTTCCAGGGAAGATGCCGAGAAGTACAGCGGGTTCTTCCAGTGTCCTACATGCGGACTGCTTTGGTTCGGGCGTTACAACGTTGAAAACTGCCCAGAAGGGCCGCATGGCACGCCATCCTTATCGGTTTTGCAGTTTTTCAGGTCCAAGGATTTACCGCAGATCGCACAAAAGTGTTGAGATGTATCGGAGGCCATGCGGCAGTAATTATAACGCCAGAGCATACGACTAACCCGAAGGACGTGGTGCCCGTCGGCATGGCGTAACGCTAAAATGAAGAGATGGCAAATGGTGAACTCAAATCGCTGCTGTCCCGGCTTCTGCCTTACGTAACGGGCAAGAAGCAGCGGACGGCGTTGTTCACGATTAAGATCTCCTGGCAACAGAACATGTCGAGATGTGGGTAGCCCGTAATTCGGCCAACGGATTGAGTCCGGAAATCGTGCGATCACTTCCTCCCGAAATTCCGGGCGATCATAGACTCTGGCTCGTTTGCCTCTCGTTTCAACCAAAACACCTTCCCGTGGGTTTCCAATGCCGATAGCCGTGACGTTACCGTGATCGGCAGTGAGGTAGATTGAAAACCCTTCTTGCTGAAGGCGATTGAGCAATTGGTGCAAATGACCTTGCGATGCCCACAGCCTCACTTGGTTATGCATTCCTGCGGTTTGCATTTGCATTCCATGCATAATGTCATCAACCTGGTTCCAGACGATTCCTAAAATTGACAACTTGGGATTCGACAACGCAGCGTCCAACCTCGGATCGGCTGGGCCATCGAGATTCGTAACAAGTTCAACAGATGTCCGTTGGAATCCGTTGTCTTCCCAAAACCGTTGCCAGTGCGATCGTTCTTTGGATGTGGTCTCCATGGAGTCGGGAAAGTAGAGCGGTGGTTCCCCTGCAAAAACTGATTGGCGGGTTACGGCTGTCAGAGTCGGAACCCATGCGAATGCTGTAGACTCCTCGAAACGCAGTGACGAATCGACACCTTCGAGACTTCGTCGCAGAAGAAGCCACTGGTCGAATGCAAGACCGTCCAAAAGCACCAGGGCCATTTTAGAGATCTTTTTGCGAGCCTTCTCTAGCGCCAAGAATCGTGGAATTTGATGCACCATTACCGGCTGTTGGTGATACGGCAGGTTGTGAAGAGACCCATATCGCTGGATCATCCAGCGACCGAACGCTTCCTCAGTTCTGGCGTGTAGTACAGCCCAAGCGCTTCGATCTGTCGTATCAAATGCTTCGTCCCACTCCCACCGCAGGACTACGAGTTCAGCCCAACGCTGGGCAGCCTGCTGCCACTCCCGGTGTGAGACATCGCCACTTGGCAGCTCAGCCTCAAATTTTTGTCGCAGAGCACGGTAGCGACGTACGGCATCCGATTTCGGATCGTGGACGATTCCTATTCGCACCCAAGCTGGCAGCTTCGGAATGTCCGTTGCTTCGATTGGTTTCAAAGAGCCGTCGAGGAATAGGGTGTCAATGTATGCACGCACGTCGTCGTGATGAAAAGGTACGGAGCTTTGTTGTCCGCTAGCTGTGAGCGCCCCGATATAAATAGCCCACTCATCTTGGAGGAAGCGAAGAAATGTTTCCCGGCTCGGCAGAATCTCAGCCAACGGCCAGCTCGCAAATGCCGAGTTCTTCTTCAAGTTCTCTAGGAGATATTCTGTTAAGAAATCTGGGAGTCGAATTTGCCGTGCATGCAGCGACAACAGCATTTTCAGTAACTCAGCGGAAGTCCTAATCAGCTTCGGAACAATGCCGAAGCAGTGCATCAGCACAAAATCTTTGGTTTCCCGCTCTGTCAACTGTCCGCCGTCGTAGCTTGCATAGGATTCCGCCACAGCATCGAGATAGATACGATCAAGCTCGTAGAGCACCGGATAGTTCAATTTTGGAAACAACTGGTGTAATGCAAAAGTCAGTTGTCGTCCCGCCTTCAGCAGATCGAAAGGCAGCTTTCCCAGGGACTGTTCGGAAGACCGCAGTACGACGACTAGATCGGTATTCTGTCCCAGGTCCCACGAGCTGCGGTACTGCGATTCGTAAGCAAAACGGAAAGCTATCGAATCATCGAACGGTATTAAGTCGAAGCCCCGATCCCGAATGGCGGTCAACATTCCTTCCTCGGTCAGCAAGCCGTCTGGGTCGGCCACAAGTGTCAACCGGGAAATCTTTCTCTGGAACTGCTTGAGGATTTCGTCACGCCAATTAGCCACGCCCTGCCTCCACCCGGAGGAGAATTATTGGTTGGAGCTCCGGCAAGACTTGTTCACGCTTTCGCAGTTCTTCAGCCCATCCTTGCTCTTGCTCCTCTAAGAGTCTTAGTCGGTGTTGCTTAACTTCAGGCAAGCCGATCCGATAGATCGCTTCTCGCCGAACTTGGAATGCGTAGCGTCCTTTTTCCTGTTCCCGTTTCAGTCGCTCCTGACGTCGGACGTAGAGCTCTCGAAACGCATCTTCACCTTGGCGTTCTGCCTCCAAACGCAGACGCCGGAACGCATTCGCATTGTCAGCTCCAGTCTGAGCCTCAATATGTTCAACTTCTCGGTTGTCTTCGAGGAGAACATCCCAAATGTGACGAGCAGTCGGTAACAAAATACGTCCATCATCATGGTGAAATATTGGGAGTATCTTCACGTCCCGAAGTGAACCCTCGTCCAGAGTGATTCGCCATAGTGACCAGTAACCGACCACTTCAGCAGGCAAGTTTAAGAACCTGACACCCGGAATTACGTCGTTGGCCAAGAATCGGGGTAAATGCTGGACCAAGCGGCGAATACGCTCGTCTTCCAAGCTGACATGCTGTAAGCCATGATCCTGTGCATCCCGGCCATGAAAAGAAATACGGTCCATTCTGCTGTGATCCGGCCATTCAAAGCTGTAGCCGAACAGATTTCGTTGGACCTTACCGCCCTCGCTTCGCAGATATGCAGTAGTCATCTGTTCGACCCAGAACGGCAGCGGGTGACTGGTTAATTGCTGTGCCAACATCGGGTCGAGTTTGGTTTCGCCATAGAACGACCGACCAGCGATTTCTTCTTGTGCCTTTTGTCTAATCTCCTGGATCAGGCGCTCGATATTTTTTTCAAGATCACCGGGATTGAGTATCGCCTGGGCGTACAACTTCTCAAACATTGCTCCGTTCTCAGCCGAATCCAACACATCCTCAGTCTTGTCCACCCCGAATTCATTCAGAATGGTTGCCAGCTTCTCTTCAAGCACTTCCTGGACCCGTAATTCCACACTATCGCTCAAGATGAAGTTGAACGCTCTCACTATAAACTTCTGGCCGATACGATCGACTCGCCCAATTCGTTGCTCGATCTTCATGGGATTCCAAGGAAGATCGTAGTTGATCACGATGTGAGCGAATTGCAGGTTGAGACCTTCCCCACCGGCGTCCGTCGAAACGAGTACTCTTACCTTTTCTGCGAAGTCCCGTTGAACTCGCCGTCGCTGTTCAAGATCCATCGATCCGTTGAGGCAAACCACAGAGAATCCATGTTCCTCCAAGAATTCCTGCAGCATGGTTTGGGTGGGTACGAACTCAGTGAAGATTAGGTATTTCAGTTCCGGGTTGTTCTCAGTCTGTTGAGCCTCATATAACACAGTGAGCAAAGCTTCGGCCCTAGCATCTGGACCCTGAGCTTCACAGCGCACTGCTAGATCAAGCAGCGTGCGCACTTCCGCCTTCTCATTCTTCAGTCCAGCCAGCCTGAGAGTCATCAATTCATCCAGACGTTCCTGTCCATCTTGCTCTTGGATGCTTTCGTTTGATTCCTCCTCCTCACTAGTGCTCACATCGCTCGATTGCAGTACTTCCAAACGGCGTTCCAGAGCGGAAGCAATCGCTTGCGTGCTGCTGGTAACCATGCGCTGCATTAGTATCATCAGAAATCCGAGGTACTGACGGTTCTGACGAATCGCCTGGTCGTAGCCGATGCGCACGTATTCAGTGACCGCTTCATACAGCTGTTTCTGGAGCTTGTGTTTCTCTTCCCAGTGGACCGGGACGAGTTTGGTAATGCGTGGCAGAAAAAGTGGGTCGCCCCGTTCGTTGATTGCTCGCCGTTTTTCGGTTCGGACAACGAAAGGCACAACCTTGTCACGCCGGATAGCGCCAGCAGTATTGAATTCGTCTGGATCGAGCAGAGCCATGATGCGTTGGAAGCTGGTGGTCTTCCCTTGATGTGGCGTGGCCGTGAGGAGGAGCAAGTATGGGGCAGCCTCAGATAGAGCCTTGCCCAACCGATACCGAGCAACCTGCTCGGTACTGCCTCCCAGCCTGTGGGCCTCATCACAGATGATCAAATCCCAGCCTGCGTCGATGAGATCTCCTAAACGCTCCTGGTTGTAGGCTTCCAGCTTCTCTTTCGTCCATCCAACATTTGCGCTCGGGGGCTGGGCGTTCAGTACTGTCCATCAAGAATCGGTTCGGATTCTAGACGTTGATACGATCTGGAACCGAACCGTCTATCAGGTCTGGGTCCCCGGTAAGGGAGTGATAGATCGGCTTGCGGCAGAATCGCTTCAGGCGAATCAGACGTCCTTATCAAAAGGACTCGACCGAATCAGGTATGCTGTGACGGCCGCCCGCATTGCGGATGCACTGACCCAGGACTTGCTATTGGCTCCCCTCCAAGCGGGAGTCATACCTCTTCCGCACCAAATCTACGCCCTCAGAGGAATGTCCGTCGCCCAGATTACGACAGACGCAGCACGTCGCTTCGTTCGCAAACGCCGAGAGGAAGAAACAGGCAACGCTGCTATCAATCGAAGTCTCGCCGCTCTGCGCCGTATGCTTCGCATTGCGAAACGTGACAAGAAGATTCATGACGTACCCTACATCGAATTTCAAAAAGAACCGCCTGCTCGAAAGGGGTTTCTGGATCGCAGCGATTTCGACCGACTCATCAAGGTACTGCCCACACGTCTTCGTCCGCTTGTGACGTTCTTGTACTGGTGCGGTACTCGAATCGGTGAGACGTTGCAGATTGAATGGTCACAGGTCGATTTGGATGCACGTCAGATTCGATTGGAGCCAGAACAGACAAAGGGAGATGAAGCCCGTGTCCTGCCACTGCCTAGCGTCGTTGTTGATAGGCTGCGGGCGATCGAGTCGAAGACAGGGAAGGTTTTCGACGGCACGAATCTCAGAAAGGAATGGATGAAAGCCTGCGATGCGTGTGGACTCGGAACCATGACCGAACTAAAAGAACGTCCCTACGATCCGCTGTACTCAGGGCTGACGCTGCATGATCTGCGCCGTTCAGCAGTCCGCAATTTGCGGAAGGCGGGCGTCTCCGAACAAGAGGCAATGAAGATCAGCGGACACAGGACAAGAAGCGTCTTTGAACGGTACAATATCGTGAGCACTGATGACATCATGGCTGCGATGCAAAAAGTCGAAACGGCATCTCTGAACGATGTCAGTGTGACGAGCAAACGCAAGCCTGCTCAATCCACTCAATCGAAACTCCGCAGTGAGAGTTTAGTGAGAGTTGCTCGTCGAAAGTCTGTAAGTCATTGATGGCGCTATCGTCTAGGGGTTAGGACGGAAGATTCTCAATCTTCAAACCCGGGTTCGATTCCCGGTAGCGCTACCAAGCCATTCGCCAACGATCAACATATCCGGGGAATCAGGTTCGCAATCTGTCGGGGGGGCTAAGCCCTATTTCTGTGTGTGCTAATTAGCAGGCAAGTGTTCGGTTCTTCGGAAAGAGTATGCTGGTTGTCAAGCTTTATACGTTTTCGCCGATTCGGAATTCTGAGGAATCGGATCGGCAGCAGACTCCGTAGCTCTGCCAGAGTCGGAACCAAGGGCTCTGCGCATTCCTTTCGTCATGCCGTCGATTCGCCGCTGAGAGGTCTGCAGGACTCAAGGGCCTGGTGTCGGGCAAAGCGAAAACGCGCTCAAGCCACTCGATTTCCGAAATGGTCTGTTCGGGGTCCATCCAATTCAATATCTCCTAAGAACGCTGCCGGGTCAATCGGTCTGAGTGCCGGGCGCCTGAATAGGCGCTACTACATTCTGGTTCTACAATAGGGACCACCTATGACATCCATTCGGGAATACAGCTGCGAGATCTGTGGAACTGTTTCCAGGAATCCCACGCATTGGTTTGTAATTCAGTGCGGGAACATTGAGTTGACGGTGATTAAGTGGGACATTGAAGCTGCCAACACAAAAGGGGCGCGGCACTTTTGCGGAGAGGGTCACGCACAGGTTTACATCAGCCGCTGGTTTGAATCAGTGTGCGCTCCACCAAGACCTGATTTTCTGGGGACCTCGGTTGCTCGTACCGGCACAGATTCATGAAATACCAGTAGGGGAAGCTGTTGCGGAATGTCACGTTGATCAAATGCGGATTAGTGGTTCGATGGTTGCGAGGATCGGTTCGGTCAGGAGCCGCTATTTTCAGACCAAATTGATGAACGAAATGAACGGTGAAGCCACGTTACATCCGATTGGAGTGATCCGATCGACGATCAGGACACGAGCGGAGGCACCCAAGCAGGGTTCGGAAGGCGCTCCGGACGCATGGCTGGAGGTGAACGACTCTGCGGCGGAGGCTCTCGACGGGCTTGCGAGGGGAGACGAGCTCATTGTTCTGACATGGCTGCATCAGGCGAAACGGGATGTGTTGAAGGTTCATCCGCGATCAGATCCGCTTCGGCCGCTTACTGGCGTGTTCGCGACGCGCTCTCCTGATCGGCCCAACCCTATCGGGATACACACAGTAACCGTTCGTGAGGTGATTGGGAATCGGCTACGGATTGGTCCCATGGAAGCGATCGACGGAACACCTGTGGTCGACATAAAGCCCGTGGAGTGCTAGCCCGGCAATATCTCATGCGCCGTAATTCGGATGGGCGCTTTCACTAAGTGGGAGAAATGCCTGCGTCCCTTTTTCTCAGGCATAATCTAAGCAACGAGGAATCAAACCTACCGCGAGGATACCTATGCGTCTGAGCGTTGCCCGGTGGTGCGTGGTCATGGTGTTGTCAGTTCTTCCGTTGTTATTGCTACGAGCGGCAGATAACCCGTTTCACGATGCGCCGGCCTCGGCGAAGGCGATGAAAAATCCCCTCGCCGGGCAAGAGGCCGCGATTGATGCGGGAAAGACCGTATACGCGCGCAATTGCCTGGCATGTCATGGAAAAACTCTGAAGGGCACAGGAAACGTGCCGTCACTTGTAGATGGAAAGCTGAAGGGCGTGAGTGAGGGGGAAATCTTCTGGTTCATCACCAAGGGCGACAAAGACAACGGAATGCCCTCGTGGGCATTCATGCCGGAAGAAAAGCGGTGGCAGGTGGTGAGTTATGTGGACGCGGTGGCGTCAGGGAAAATGGCGGCGAGTGCATCGACTGCGGCTCCGGCCGCAGCAGCCACTCCGGCGGCTGTGAAGGACCCGTCTCCGAATGCTCCTTTCACGGATTTTCGTTATGAGAAGCCGGGAACCGTTCGCAAGATCACGGTGAAGGATTTACCCAACCCGTTTGCCACGAGGTCGGCAGAGAACGGTGCGGAAGTGGTTTCGCGTCCGGAGAGCGTGTGGCCGATTGCTCTGCCAGGATTCAAGGTGGAGCTGTATACGTCGGGGTTGGACAATCCCCGACTGCTGCGCCTGGCGCCGAACGGGGACATTTTTCTGGCGGAGAGTGAGCCAGGACGAATTCGAGTGTTTCGCGGGATGACTGCGGACGGGAAGCCAGAGCAGTCCGCGATCTTTGCCAGCGGATTAAAACGGCCGTACGGGATTGCGTTTTATCCTCCGGGGCCGGACCCGCGGTGGGTGTATGTGGGGAACGAGGATGAGGTTGTGCGGTTTGCCTATCACAGCGGCGATCTGAAAGCGGGAGGCAAGCCGGAGCATGTGGCCGACCTGCCCAGTGGTGGGGGACACTGGACTCGCGCTGTGGAGTTTTCAAAGGATGGCAAGAAGCTTTTTGTAGCCGTAGGATCGGCATCGAACGTGGACGATCCGGACACGAACGCGGAAGAGAGGAATCGAGCGAACATTCAGGTTTGTGATCCGGCGAACTGCACACTCAGCGTGTATGCATCGGGGATTCGCAATGCAGGCGGAGGAATCCGGGTCAATCCGGACACGGGAGATTTGTGGTGCTCGGTCAATGAGCGCGACGCTTTGGGCGACAACCTGGTGCCGGACTACATCACGCATGTGCAGGAGGGCGGGTTCTACGGGTGGCCGTGGTGGTATCTGGGCGGGCATCAGGATCCGCGGCATGCGGGGAAGCATCCCGAGTTGAAAGATAAGACGATTGTGCCGGATGTGCTTTTGCAGCCGCACAACGCTTCTCTCGAATTCACGTTCTACGAAGGAGACAAGTTTCCGGCGGAATACAAGGGCGACATCTTTGCTTCGGAGCACGGGTCATGGAATAAGGCTACCCGCGTGGGGTATGAGGTGATCCGTGTTCCGTTGCACCAAACGGGACATGCGAGCGGCGAGTACGAAGACTTTCTGACCGGGTTTGTGTTGCCGAATGGGCAGGTGTGGGGGCGTCCAGTAGGCATCGCCGTGGCGCCCGATGGCTCACTGCTGGTGAGCGACGACGGCTCGAATTCAATCTGGAGAGTCAGTTACACGGGTAAGTGAACGGCTTTAACTGCGCGTTCTGATAAACAGGTTAACAACCGTGCGTAAAGGCGCCTCATCCAAGGGGCGTGCCTGAACTGCTCCATTCTGACGAACCACCCAAGACTTCCTCTCTTCCCGCGGAAGTGCCGGAAGAGCAGGGGAGCCTTTTTCGCGATGTGCTACTAGCGCTGGAGCGCCGGGGTGTGCCTTATACAGTGTCGGGGGCATTCGCGTTGCGACAGCACACTGGGATTTGTCGTCAGACCAAAGACCTGGACCTGTTTGTAACCGCCAGCAACTGCGAGTTGGCACTGGAATGTCTGCGACAGGAGGGGATGGAGTGTAGCGTTCTCGATCCGGTGTGGCTGGCAAAGGCGAGACGGGGCGATTACTTCGTCGACCTGATCACCGGGATGAGCAATGGGCTGATCGCGGTCGAGGACTCGTGGATCGAACGGTCGCGCCGGGCGGTGGTGTACGGGGTGACTACGCGTGTGCTGGCACCGGAGGAATTGGTGGCTTCGAAGATCTTCGTGGCACGGCGCGAACGATTTGATGGCGCAGATATCGCGCATGTCATTTATGGAACTCACGGCGGGTTCGACTGGAGGCGCGAACTGGAATTGGTCGGCGATCAGTGGGAGATGCTGCTTTGGTCTCTCGTGCTCTTTCGATACGTGTATCCCGGGCAATCGCACTATGTTCCTGGCGAGATTTGGTGTGAATTGCTGAAGCGTTTTGAAGGGGAGCTTCAGAATCCGAATCCAGGAGCGAAGTTTCGCGGGAGTCTAGTGGACGACAACATGTTCGCAATCGACGTAAATGAGTGGGCGTTGCCGAATTTGCTGGCTGAGAGGCGAAGGGAACGACTCGCGGAATCGGCCGGGACTCTGCCGGCTTGTGATGTGCCTTCGACTGACGTGACGAGGAAGAGTGAGTGAGAATCGCTGCCAGCGCTGATCTGCATTTCAGTCCGCAGAGCTATGCGAAGTTGAAGGATCAGTTTGAGCGAGTTCGCGACGACGCCGACGTGCTGGTACTGGCTGGCGATCTGACGAACTACGGACAACCGGATGAGATGGAGCCGCTCTTGAACGTACTGGTGCGGCTGAGAGTGCCAACTATTGTCGTGCTTGGGAATCATGATTACGAGAGCGGCAAGGAGGAAGAACTGAAACGGATGCTCACCGCTGGCGGCGTGAAGGTACTGGATGGGAGTGGATACGAGCGGGATGGGGTAGGTTTTGCCGGAGCGAAGGGTTTTGTCGGGGGATTTGGGCGTGGAGTACTCACTGCGTTTGGCGAGCGCGAGATCAAGGAATTTGTTCGGGCATCGGTCGACGAGACGATGAAGCTGGAACGTGGGATTTCGCAATTACGGGCGCCCAAACGGGTGATCGTGGTGCATTACTCGCCAATCGCGGAGACCGTGGAGGGAGAGGCTCCGGAGATATTTCCATTTCTGGGGACGTCGCGGCTGGCGGAAGTTATCGACCGGCATGGAGCGGACCTGGTGCTCCATGGACATGCGCATCATGGCAAGCCCAATGGCCAAACTCGAGGCGGAGTGCCGGTGTATAACGTGGCGATTTCGTTATTGCAGGCGCAGAATCCGTCGCGCGTGTACCGGGTGTTTGATCTGTGATCAGTGGAAATCGTGCGAACTGGTTTCGGCTTTAGTGACGAAGAGAGGCTGCACGCGTTCGGCGCGGACGGAGATTACGTTGTCCTGATTCTGCAGGATTCCTTCTAC
Organism: Binatia bacterium; assembly: GCA_035577905.1. Taxonomy (GTDB): domain Bacteria; phylum Acidobacteriota; class Terriglobia; order Terriglobales; family Acidobacteriaceae; genus Sulfotelmatobacter. The sequence goes on along the minus strand of DATKAP010000109.1, from coordinate 285,674 downwards.
TGCTAAGAATCTCTCGCTTGTGAGCAGCAGGCGGTTTTCGTGAAAGAGATCCGGGCGGACAATAGCGTTAGCGACTCCGGTTTCATCTTCCAGGCTTAAAAACACAAATCCTTTGGCGGTGCCGGGGCGCTGGCGAGTGATGACGCAGCCTCCGATGCGGATGCGCTTGCCAGTGGGCAGGTCGCGCAGTTCGCTGGCGCGGCGGATGCCCATCCCGTTGAGCCATGCGCGTTTGTAGGCCATGGGATGCGGGCCGACGGTGAGTCCGGTGCCGTGGAAGTCAGCGACCAGGCGCTCTTCGTGATTCATGGGGGTGAGGGGAGAGCATTCGTCGGGTTCGGCGTGTTGTTCGAGTAACGGGCCGGAGGGACGGACGGCGGCTTCGACCTGCCAGAGAGCGTCGCGGCGGTGAAGGGAATTGCGAGTTGCGAGTTGTGAGTGAGAAATTCCAGATTTTAGATTGCAGATATCAGATTGAGGAGGTTTGGAAATCTGCAAGCTGAAATTTGCAATCTTAGATCCGATTGAGTTCAGTGCGCCGATTTCGGCGAGCGTGATGAGTTCGTTTCGGCGGAGTTCGGGGACGCGGCGGGTCAAGTCGTTGATGGAGGTGAATGGGGTGCGGATGCGTTCGAGGAGGAGGGAACGGGCAGTTTCTTCGCGCAGGCCGCGGACATAGCGCAGGCCCATGCGGAGGGCGGGGGCGGCGAGTTGCGAGTGTGGAAACTCTTTTTCAACCGAGGTTTCATTCACCAGATCCTTTCGCCCCTGCGGGGCTGTATTTTGGAGGTTTTCAGACCTGACGACCAACGGCCAACGACCAGCGACTTGGCTGGCAACTGGGTACTGGCAACTGGCAACTGCTTTGCCCGGGACTCGGGACTCGGGACTCACAACTCGCTCCAACGTGCAATTCCACTCTGATTTCGTCATATCGATCGGTAGCAGTTTCAGGCCGTGGCGTTGGGCGTCTTTGACGATCGTGGCAGGGGAGTAGAAGCCCATCGGTTGGTTGTTCAGCAATGCTGCGGTGAAGGCGGCCAGGTAGTGGCATTTCAGGTAGGCACTGGCATAAGCGATCAGGGCGAAGCTGGCGGCGTGGGATTCGGGAAATCCGTAGAGAGCAAACGATGTGATCGAGAGGATGATTTCTTCTTGCGCCTTCGGGGAAATTCCATTCTTGGTCATGCCGGCGCGGAGTTTGGCTTCGATTTCTTTCATGCGAGCTTGCGAGCGTTTAAAGCCCATGGCGCGGCGGAGGTCTTCGGCTTCTCCTCCGGTGAAATTTGCGGCGATCATGGCAATGCGCAGGAGTTGCTCCTGAAAAAGCGGGACTCCTAGTGTGCGCTTCAGGACAGGTTCGAGCGACGGGTGTGGGTACGTTACTTCCTGGCGTCCCTGGCGGCGTTCTAAAAATGGGTTCACCATTTGGCCGACGATGGGACCGGGGCGGATGATGGCGACTTGCACGACAACATCGTAGAAGCGTAAGGGGCGCAGACGTGGCAGGCACGACATCTGCGCGCGGCTTTCCACCTGGAACATTCCTACCGTGTCGGCTTGCTGCAAGGTGGAATAGACCTGTTGGTCATCCTGCGGGAGATGCGCGAGATCGACTTCCTCGTGGTAGTGATCGCGGATGAGTTCGATGGAATCTTTCAGGACGGCCATCATGCCTAAGCCCAGCAGGTCGACTTTGATGATGCCCATGTCGGCGCAGTCTTCCTTGTCCCACTGCACGACGACGCGACCGGGCATGGACGCGGGTTCGAGAGGGACCACGGAATCGAGTTGTCCCTGGCAGATGACCATGCCGCCGGAGTGCTGGCCGAGATGGCGCGGGAGGTCCTGCACGGCAAGACAGAGTTCGTAGTATTTGCGCAGGCGGGGATGGGTGAGGTCGAGTCCGGCGTCGCGGAAGCGGCGGTCGAGAGCGTCGTTTTCGTCGCGGAATTCCCAGGTGGCCACGGCGGCGGAAATTTTGGCGAGAGTTTCGGGATCGAAACCCAGGGTTTTGCCCATTTCACGGGCGGCCATGCGGTTGCGATAGGTGATGACATTGGCGGTCATGGCGGCGCCGCGCTCGCCGTATTTCTTGTAGAGATACTGGATGACTTTTTCGCGCTCGTCGCCGCTGGGGAGATCGAGATCGATATCGGGCCACTCGCCGCGCTCTTCGGAGAGGAAACGCTCGAAGAGAAGTTCCATGCCTACGGCGTCGACAGCGGTGATGCCTAGCGAGTAGCAGACAGCGCTATTGGCGGCGGAACCGCGCCCTTGCACGAGGATGTTCTGCTCGCGGCAGTAGCGGACAAGATCCCAGACGATGAGGAAGTATCCGGCTAGCTTCAATTTTTCGATCAGCGCGAGTTCTTTTTCAATCTGGCGTCGGGCTTTGGCCTGCATGTCTTCGGAGGCGCGGCCATAGCGGTTGCGGAAGCCGATCCAGGCTTGCTCGCGGAGATAGGAATCCATGCTTTCGCCTTCTGGCGCCGGATAGCGCGGAAATTCATATCCAAGATCGTTAAGAGTGAATTCGAGGCGTTTGGAAAGTTCGACGGTGTTGCTGATGGCTTCGGGCAGGTCGGCGAAGATTTGCTGCATCTCCTGGGGAGATTTCAGGTGACGCTCGGAGTTGCGGGCGAGCAGGCGTCCGGCGGTGGAGAGGGTTTTGTGATTTCGGATCGCGGTGAAGGCATCGGCAAGTTCTCGGGCTTTGGGGATGGCATAGTTGACGCCGTTGGTTGCGAGTAGAGGAAGATGGAACGAGCGCGCGAGCTCAATCGCGAGGCGGTTGCGGGATTCTTCTTCGCGATGGAAATGGCGTTGCAGTTCGACATAGACATTTTTAGGGCCGAAGATGGCGATGAGTTCATCGATTGTCTTGCAGGCTTCGTCCGCGCCTCCTTGCCTTAGGGCTGCGGCGAGCGGACCTTGGTCGCCGCCGGTGAGGCAGATCAATCCTTCGACGTGCTCTTCTAATTCTTGTTTGGTGACGGCGCCTTCGCCCTTTTTCGCGCGCAACTTCATTTTGGTGATCAGGCGGCAGAGGTTTTGGTAGCCAGAGCGGGATTGCACTAGGAGGGGGAGACGATATTCACCACGGAGGCACAGAGACACGGAAGAATCTAATTTTTGGTTGTTGGTTTTTGATTGTTGATTTCTCTCTGTGGCTCCGTGACTCCGCGGTGAATCCAGAGTGGTAGAAACCTCGGCGCCGATGTGGGCTTCTACTTTTGCTTTGTTCGCGGCGAGGTGGAAGCGTGGAGCACCGTAGACGCCGTCAGTGTCGAGCAGAGCCATGGCAGGCATTTGGAAGTGCTGGCACACACTGATTAACTCCTCGGGCAGGGAAGAACCTTCGAGGAAGCTGAAGGCGGAGCGGGCGTGGAGTTCGATGTACATCAGTGGTCAGTGGCCAGTAAAGTGCCACGGATTAACACGGATTTCCACGGATAGACCTTTGATTTGTGATCCGGGAAAATCCGGGGCAAAAATCAGTCATACGTCCCTTCTACAAACCATTCGCCGCCGAGCAAGTCGTGCACCAGGCGGTAGAAGGCTATGGACTCGTTGTTGCGCACGGCTAAATCCCATTCATCGCGGGACCAGGCGTCGCGTTCCCACCAATCGCCGGAGAAGCGCCAAGGGCCGGCTTTCCAGAGCACTTCTCCCTGAACCTCTTTTTTGTTGGGGCACCGTAAGCGAGTTGGCTGACCGTTTTCCAGGGTGACATTGACGCGCAGTGGCGGGCGGTAGCGGCGCAGGGCAGTGACTGCGGCTTGTACCTCTGCCGCATCGTGAGTTCTCCTTTGTGGAGCTTTGCGGGCGACTTCGGCGACGAAGCGGCGCATGCGGAATCCTTCGGGATGGTGCGTATCGAGCAGTTCCACGGCTCCGACTCTTTGTTCACCGACGATTCCGGCGATGCGCGCGAGAGTCAGTTCTAATTTTTCGGGTTCAGGTGCTGGAGGGAGGAAGAGGCCTCCCTGGGCCGAGCGCGGGCGCGCGGGTTCGGCGGCGAGATGTATTTTCACGATAGGGGCGCCGGGAGGGTGCGCGTTTAGATCGAGTTGCAGCAGCTTCAGAAAGACTTTGGCATCGAGCATGGGAAGCGGGAGATTCAGCTTGCGGTTGAATTGCGTTGGCTGTCTGGAAAGCCGCGGAGCTTCGCTCCGCCGGACAACCCCTTCGACTTCGCGTGATCGAAACTTCGCACTTATCGCAAAGGCGGCGAGAAGTGGGGCACCCTCATTTCTGTTTGTGATGATGGAGTCATCGCTCTCGCTGGGGATGCCTAAATTTTCGAAATCATGGTCTATTCCGGTTAAGTTGGAGAGTTCGAGGGTGAGACGAAGTTCTTGCGTAGCCAGCGCGCGGGAGGCGAGACGGGTGCAGATTTGATCCAGAAGTCGATTTAGCAGGAAAGCCAGAGGTTCGAGCAGGGTGATGGGATGCTCTAACTCGATCGCTTCTTCGAATACCAGTGGCGCTTCGACCGGGACCAATGTGCGGGAAGCGGTGCCCCGCGCTAATTTCTGCAGATTCAGGCCTTGCTGGCCAAGGCGCTCGCTTAATGCGATTTCTGGTAATGCGGCGAGTGCGCGTAGGGTGCGGATGCCCCAGCGGTCGAGAGTTTCGAGCAGGCGGCCAGTTTCTTCTTTCTGATCACCTTCCAAACGATCGGCGAAAAAAACATTCACGGCGAGAGTGCCCAGTTTTTCAGCTTCTTTGCCTGAAGGAATCACCGTGACAGTGGAGAATCCGCGGGCAGCCAGCAGGGCGGCATCGGGATTGGATGCGGTGGCGACATGGACTTTCAAGCCAAGCTCTTGGGCGCGATCGAAGATGGCGTGGGAAATTTTTGTCAGCGAGCCGAAGAGGGATTCCATGCCCGCGAGATCAAGCAGGACCGTATCGCGGGCGGTATCTTCCACAACGGGAGAGAAAGACTGGGCGCAATCGAGCAACGCGGCGTGAGCGGACGATTCCTGCAAGGGAGAACTGGGGCGCAGCGCGAGGTTGGGGCAGAGTTCGGCTTGAGCCTTAGTCATGCCGGGGAAGATGGCCAGTTCGCGGGCTTGTTCATTCACCTCAATGATTTGCTCAAGGGGAGGTATGCCTTCGAAGATCGCGACTGGGTGTGCCTGTAGTTCCGGCTCGGCGCGAAGGGCGGCGGCTACGAAGAAGTTCGGAACGTAGATGCAGGCGAACATGAAGTAGTACCCAATACTCAAGTGTCAGTACCCAGTTCGTTTTCATCCGGCCCAGGCGGTTTTGGTTTCGAATGCGATGGAGCGTGCGGGTTTGCGGTCCAGTCGCGAGCGGATTAGTTCGGCATGGATTTTCAGTTCGGTTAGCAGATGCGCATGAGAAGGTTTCGGATCTCGTGTTCGACTATCAGGATTCTGATCTACAAAAATTTGATTCGCACTGAGAACTGATAACTGAGAACTGGGAACTTCCAGTTGCAGCAGCAGCGACGAGCAGCTTCCGGCGATGGGTTGTTGCTCGATCGCGAGCAGGATTGTAGGTTTGTGTTCGACGGCGCGACGGAAGCGAAACCAAGTCGTGAGTGGGATGCGGCGCGCGGCCTGGTGCGGTACGTCCGCGAGATCAAGGATGATCAGGCCGAAGCCTCCGCTCTCGAGCAGCAGGTCGGTGGCGCGGAGGACTTGCTCGAGGCGGTGTTCGGATTGTTTTCGGTTTCGCGACTCTTCGTCCGAATTAATAGTTCGGGCTTTGGAGGTTCGATCAGTATCGATTTGTTTGAAAAGGGACTCCTGCAGACGCAATCGGTGGCCCTCAGCGGCTAAAACCGTATCACTGTGCGATTCATACGGCACGGCTGAAGCCCCCTTCCCAATCGTCCCCAAGCCAAGGCAGTTGTTGGCAATGGATTCTTTTCTAGGATTCTTTTTCTCCGTGTCTCTGTGTCTCTGTGGTGAATTCTCATTGCAGCGGACCCAAAGCAAGCGATCCAGATCGATGCCGGCTACGGCTAGCGAGTGCGGGTCTAGGGAGTCGCCGGCGTCGATCACTGCGCAGTATTCGCCGCGGCAGGTGGCGGAGGCCAGGGCGGCCAGCATTATGCTGGTGCGGCCGGAGGAGGCCGAGCCGAAGATTTCGGTGAGGCATCCGCGCGGCAGGCCGCCGATAAGGGCGTCGAGGGCGGGGATGCCGCTAGTAGCCATCTCAGGCGCGGGGCGGATTCCGAGGCGCGAGGCGGGGGTTACGCTCGCTGGTAGGAGTTTGGATCTCGGGTTGTTGAGCGTTGGCTGATGCAGATCCCGTCGAGACTCTGTCGAGCTTTGCTCGACCGGACAGCCGAAGGCGGCTGTCCCTACATAGTCGGATTCATCATCAAAAAGAAAAGGGCGGCCCAGGGCCGCCGAAGTGGAAACCACTGCAGAAGACATAGAGAATCCTCAAGGAATTTCAGGGAACGCCGCAGCTGGAGCCGCGGAGGCGATTTATTTTCGCTTTTTGTTCGCCTATGGAGATTGTGCGTGAGGGGTGAAGGTTTGTCAAGGGGCAAGGGAAACTAATCTGGGCTCACATCCGTGTCGCGCTCACACAAGGCTTTTCTCTGAGCTAGCCGTGTTCAACGCGCGCCTTTATATCCGAGTACGCTGCATCGATCAGTTTGCCCAGCGCTGCGTCATTTGTGGCCGCTCCTGGTCGTAGCTTCACATGGCGCATGAACTTGCCGGTGCCTTGCAACAAGCGCGCGGGATCGTGCAGCGCGGCCCCGTGAAAGAACCCCACGTTTACGTGCGAGGTGAATACATTGACGTAGCCGAAGGGCGCATCTCCCAAGCATGCAACCGGACAGCCGTCATGCAAAAGTTCCCGGACTTCGTCCCCGCATTTTCGCATCACCTCAAACCACTGGTGCGCGATGGCTCCTAATTCACCTGCATGCGCTTTCATCCACGCATCGATGGCGGGATCCCGCTCAACCGCACCGTTGAATCGCAGAAAATCCGCTCGCATCCTAGCTACACTGTCTACTTTCGAATCAGAATTACGCAGCACCCTTATCTTCCTTTACAGTGAGAGCGCCGAGTGTTTTATTTCTCTTCCGATGTCCCACGCAGGCCCGTCACCGAACTGATGCGGATGCGGAAGAACAGGGACTTGATTTCCTCATCGCGCAGGCGGATGCGGCGTTCGGCCACCGCGTTCAGCCACCAGTAATGCCGTTGTTGCAGCAACTTGCGAGCATGATTGCGCTCGTCCTCGAATTGCCGCTCGGGGAGTTCCTGGAACTCTCCGTTTGCGATCACGCTCGCCCAATCGGACTGGCTTCGGGTCTCGTCGACCTGAACGCAAACTTTGGGATTCGAACGCATCCAGTTGATCTTTTGGCCGAGTGTCGAGAAGACGTAAATGTAGTCCGCTTCATAGGCGATGCCAATGGGAACGATATATGGCTGATCGTTGAGTGAGCAGCCGAGGTGTGCCATACCGGCACGGGCCAGGATCGCGCGGCATTCGGAGTCGTTCAATTCGTCGATTCGCATAAGGACAATTCCCTGCTCATCGTAACCCAATCGGGCTGCAGTTTGTTGTCAGGGTTACTCTGCAGCTCGCTTTGCTCGCGGGGCCGGACAAAGGCGTCCGCCCCTACACATAGTCTGCTCACATTCCCTGAATTTGAGCGTCTAAGGGCAACGGCATCGGGTAGTGTGCTCCATTCACAAATTCCAACCAGGTTCTGAAGAACGCGGCCGGTGGGGCTTCAAGCATCCCTGGCAGCGCAGAAGGAGAATTCCATGAAAAAGTGTCTGTTTCTGGTGTTGATCTGCGTTTTGTCAGCGGCTGGCGTGTGCTCTGCCCAGACTGCGACGGGCGAGACCCTCATGTTGAATTTGCCGCGGGCCAGCCAGCATGCGCTGGTGTCGCAACGCATCGGCATTACGGATATCACGATTAACTATCACCGGCCGCTGGCGAATGGCCGGCAGATATGGGGCAGAGTGGTGCCCTATGGACAGGTATGGCGCGCCGGGGCGAACGAGAACACTACCATTACGTTCACCGATCCGGTCACGATTGAAGGGCAGGCGCTCGAGAAGGGAACGTATGGACTTCACATGATTCCGGGGGAGAGTGAGTGGACTGTGATCTTCTCGAAGAATGCGACGTCCTGGGGAAGTTTCACCTACAAGCAGGACGAAGACGCGCTGCGAGTGAAGGTGAAGCCGCAGACCGCTGAGATGCGTGACGCGCTGGTTTACGACTTCAACGATGTGAAGCCGGATGCGGCCGTGGTAACCATGAGCTGGGAGAAAGTCACTGTGCCATTCAAGGTGCATGTAAACGTGAATGACATCGTGACAGCGAGCATTCACCAGCAGGTTCACGGGATGAATCAGTATTACTGGGAAGGCTGGGATGACGCCGCGCAGTACTTCCTGGTGAACAAGATCAATCTGGATGAAGCGCTAAAGTATGAAGATCAGTCGATCCAGAATGAAGAACGCTACGACAACCTGATGAGCAAGTCGAAGATTTTGGACGCGATGGGACGCAAGCAGGATGCAGATTCGTTGCGCGTAAAAGCGCTCGACAAGGCGAACGCACTGCAACTCTACGTATATGGGCGGCAGTTGCAGGGAGAGAAGCAGCAGGATGAGGCTTTGGCGATTTTTCAGTCCAGTGCGAAGAAGTTTCCGGATTACTGGACCACACATCTGGGGTTGGCCCGCGTATATAGCGCCAAGGGTGACTTCGATAATGCGGTGAAGGAAGTGAAGTTGTCGCTGAAAGATGCCCCTGAAGCGAACAAGAATGCGCTGGAGGCTTATTCGAAGAGGTTGGAGAATAAGGAGGATATTAACAAGTAGGGAATCCGCCGTTCGGAGGGGTCAAAAATTCCCCACCCTGTCGCACAAAACGCGACAGGGTGGGGCACCCACCGAGTAGTGGCGCGCCGAGGATAGCGACCTACCAGACTCGGCAAGCGTTAGCTCTTACCATTTTCTGCCCTGCCTTGCAGGCGAAAGCATCAGCGAACTCCGGCATGTTCGAGATCACGTTGTTGATGCGGAATACCGGCAGCGAATGAGGATCGGTGGTGACGATTAGCCGCGCGATCTGCGGACGGACGTTCGCACACCACGAATAGGCATTCGATAGGAAGAAGCGCTGGCGGTAGGTCCAGCCGTCATCGCCTTTATCGTCGAGCGACTTGCCTTGCTTCTTTAGCGAGACTTCGAGAGCGGCCAGGGCTAGGTGAATTCCGCCATTGTCCGCCGTGTCTTCGCCCTGGGTGAGCAGGCCATTCTGTTTGACGCCGGCTCCGGCGTCGGGAACTTCCTGGGTGTACTCATCGGAGATACACTTGCCGCGCTCGTCATATTTCTGGGCATCATCGGCGGTCCACCAGTCGCGCAGGTTTCCTCTGGCATCGAACTTGCGACCTTGATCGTCGAAGCCGTGAATGATCTCGTGTCCGATAACCATGCCGATCGCACCATAGTTCACGGCATCGTCTTTTGTGGGATCGAAGAAAGGAGGCTGCAAAATCCCGGCCGGAAAGTTGATAGTGTTCAACTGCGGGTCGTAATACGCGTTTATCGTAGGCGGGGTCATAGTCCATTCAGCACGATCAACAGGTTTGCCAATCTTGGCTACCCAGCGCTCGAACTCGAAGGATGTGGATTGCGCGACGTTGCCGAGGTAGCTATCGCGTGTAATCTTCACGGCGGAATAGTCGCGCCAGCGCGATGGATAGCCGATCTTGTCTTCGATCTCTTTCAGCTTAACGGCGGCTTGCTGTTTCGTAGCGGGGGACATCCAACTCAGGCTTTGAATGTCAGAGTTCAACGCGACTTCGATCGAGTGCACCATCTCGATGGTGCGAGCTTTGCTCTCGGGAGTGAAGGCGCGGTCGACGTAGGCCTGGCCAAGTGCGTCGCCGAGATCGCGATCAGCGGCGGCGACACAGCGGCGCCAACGGGGCCGCTGCTCTTCTGCTCCAGCGAGAGTGTGGGCAAAGAAATTGAAGTTCTCGTCGACGATGGCTTTTGTCAGGTAGGGAGCGGCTCGGTGAAGCAGCTGCCAGCGCAGGTATGTTTGCCAATGCCCGAGCGGATGATCATTGAGCAACTTTTCCTCGGCGCGGAAGAAATCGGGTGAAGTCACGATGTAGTGATCGCTGGCCGGAGCGTGAACGGCTTTCAGATATTCATCCCAATCGATGGTAGGGGCCAGCGCGCGGACCTGTACGAGCGTCATCTTGTTGTTGATGTTCTTGGGGTCACGGCGTTTGACGTTATCCATCTGCGCCTGGGCGAGGGCGGTTTCGAGCTCGATCACTGTGCTCGCGTCAGGTGCAGCTTGCGATTCTGATTCGCCTACCAACGCGAACATCTTCTGGAGGTGGGTGCGATATTTCGAGAGAATCTCTTTCGACTTGTCATCCGTATTCAGGTAGTAGTCTCGGTTGGGGAGACTAAGTCCGGCCTGGTCGATTTGAGCGACTACCATCGAGGCATCGTCGTAGTCCTGTTGGCCGGTGAAGCCGAAGAGCGGAGAGCTGCTTTCGTTGTCTCCGGGCTGCCAGGCTCCGGGCAAAATACGCTGCAGGTGAGCGACTTCAAGAGTGATGTCTTTCTTGGATTTCAACGCTGCAATGCGGGCGAGTTCTGAGCCGAGAGGCTTGAGGCCAGCGGAGTCGATGCCCGTTTCGTCCATGCAGGCGGCCCAGTAGTCACCAATCTTCTGCTGGACGGGATTGCGGCTCGCGTCATTTTTGCTGGCGGCTTCCAGCGTGTCACGAAGAACTCCTTCGTTCCAGAGTTCCAGGCTGCTGCCTGTGCTCCAGTAGACCTGGTCGGCAGGAATGGGATTGGCGTTTAACCACTTGCTGCAGGAGTATTTGTAGAAGTCGTTACACGGATCGAGCGTCTTGTCGACAAGATCGGCATCGAAATGCTCGAGCTTGGGAACGCTGGATTGATCGGCGCCGCCGCCGACCACCTTTGGACGCGCACTCTGGGCGGGGAAGGTCTGGGCGAGAACTGCGGATGCGGTGAGGGTCAGCACTGCAGCGCTAAAGAATCGAGTAATAGACATGGAGCCTCTGTTTTGAATTCACTCTACCTCTGTGGATTTATGCGCATTTTCGGGGTAGCTTCGAGCACACGTCCGCCTTCCCGACAAACATACTAATGGACGGACCGCGAACACCGCCGTTAGCAGGGTGACAGCACACATCGCAAAAGCGACGAAGGTACACAAAGAAAAACACCAATCTCAGCCTGTGTTGTGCAATCCCGCGGCGATCCCATTGATCGTGGCGCCGAGAGGATACTCAAGGTCGGCATTTTGTTGGCCTTGTTGTTTGCGGCGCAGGAGTTCAACCTGGATCAGGCTCATGGGGTCGACGTAAGGATTACGCAAGCGGATAGAACGAGCCAGCACGCGGTTCCGGGCAAGTAGCTCACGCTGGCCGGTGATGCGCAATATCGTCTGCCGGGTACGGATAAATTCCTCTTCGAGCATGGAGAAGACGCGCTGTCGGAGAATCGAGCTCCTGACCAAGGTGGAGTACTCGCGGGCAATGCCGAGATCGGCTTTGGCCATTCCCAGTTCGACGTTGCGAAGCAGATCGGAGAAGATGGGATAGCTACGAGCCATTTGCCGCAGCAATTGCTCGTTCACTTCCTTTTTCTCAGAGAACTCTTCGAGGGCGTGACCGATGCCGTACCAGGCGGGAACGGCATGGCGGCTCTGCATCCAGCCGAATACCCAGGGGATTGCGCGCAGGTCTTCAAGGCGACGACCTTTGGAGCGGCGCGCGGGCCGGGAGCCAATGCGGGCTGCGTCCAGTTCATTCACGGGAGTGGCTTGCTCGAAATATTCGAGGACGTCTGGATTGTCGGCGATATCGCGGCGGTAGACCCGATACGCTTCCAGCGACATTTGCTCGATGGCCTCTTCCCACGCAGAAGACTGGTCTTCCTGGGCGAGGATGGGACGGGTGAAGGCTTCGAGGCTGGCGGCAATCATCAACTCCAGATTCCATTCTGCCAGTACAGGGTCAGCGTACTTCCAGTTGAGGACCTCACCCTGCTCGGTCACGCGGATCTGACCCGAGAAGCATCCCGGTGGCTGGGCCAAGATTGCGGAATGGGTCGGGCCTCCACCGCGGCCGACAGTACCGCCGCGACCGTGGAACAATCGGAGCTTCACGTCCACCTCTTTAGCCGCCTCGTGCAACGCGCGATGCGCCTTATAGAGCTCCCAAGTGCTAGTCAGCATGCCTCCGTCTTTATTCGAATCGGAGTAGCCGAGCATGACTTCTTGCCAGCGTCCCCAGGAATCGAGCAGCGGCTGATACTCGGGAGCCCGCCAGATGCGGCACATGACTTTAGCGGCGCCGCGGAGAGCGTCAATCGATTCGAACAGTGGGACGGGCATGAGACCGGGATCTTTGGCCGATCCGGCGACCTGAATACCGGCGGCTTTGGCCAGTCGCACGACGTTCATAACGTCGTCTTCGATTTCGGCACCGCTGATGATGTAGTTCCGAATGGACTCGCTCGGATACATCTGTTTCAGTTCGGCGACGGTTCGAAATGTTTCGAGGAGTTCGCGGCCGACCTCGGACTTCGGATCGTTCTTAAGCTCCGGCCCCAGTTCATCCACAACCTGCGCGTGCACACGGGCATGCTGGCGGATGTCGAGCGTGTACAAATGGAATCCAAACTTGCGGATCTTCCTTAACAGCGAGGCAACGTAGACGTGCGCAAGACGCTCTCCACGATTCGACTGCAGGCTGGTTTGAATAAGCAGCAGGTCCTGCTCGAAATCGTCGGCACTGCGATAAGAATCAGAAGCGTCGACAGACTCGCGAGTGAGTTGCAGTTTGTGAAAGATGTAGGAGAGAAAGCGGCGGTAGCTTTCGGCTTGATTATGCGGCCCCCAAGCGAGGTGTACGCCGTGAACCGAGCGCTCGTAGTGGGTGAGACGCGCGAGAAGTTCGTCGGACACCGGGGTCTGACGGCGTGAGGAGCTGAGCCGGTCGCTAATCGCCTCCACGTCGTACAGGTATTCACGCAGGATCAGATCGCGCGCCATGGCTAGCGCGTTGCGCGTGCATTCGGGCTTTACGAGGGGATTGCCGTCGCGGTCGCCGCCGATCCAGGATCCGAAATGGATAATGTTGGGAACGGTAGATTCGTCGAGTTCGAGTCCGTAGACGTCGCGAAACGATTCGACAATCTCATCGTAGATTCTCGGGAGAGTGTCGAAGAGTGAGAGGCGGAAATAACGCAAGCCCATGCGGATTTCGTCATCGACCGTCGGTTTGGTGAGGCGGACCTCGTCGGTTTGCCAGAGAGAGGTGACCTCGGCGCGAATCCGGCTCTCGCAGTCTTCGGCATCTTGCGGGGTAAGCGGAAGGCGGTCGAGGCGCTCCAGTTCTTTTGCGATGCGGCGACGCTTTAGAAGGATCGTCTGACGGGCAACCTCGGTAGGATGGGCAGTGAACACCGGGGTGATCCGGATCTGTTCCAAGGCAGCCAGAGCACTGTCGGCTGAAATGCCAGAATCCTTCATGCGCAGCAGGGTGCCGCGAAACGAACCTGTGACCGGAGTCTGATTGCGATCCAATTTGCCGGCTCGGCGCCGGCGTTTGCGATGATTGGTCTCGGCTAAGTTGGTGAGTTCAAAGTACGTCGCGAAAGCCTTGGTGACCAGATAGGCTTGAGGCAGGTCCATGTTCGAAATGAGATGCTGGACCCGGCTCATAAGTTCTGACGATATTTCACCATGAGCACGGCGTGCGCTGTCGCGATGTTCGATCAGCAGGCGCCGCAGACTCTCGACCGATTCGAACAATTGTTGTCCAGCCTGTTCGGTAATGACCTGGCCGAGGATGGCGCCGAGCGAGCGCACGTCCCGGCGCAAGGGATTGTCTTTCTCCGGCTCGTCGGAAGCAGCGGTAAGTTCAACCAAGCGAGCTCGCTGGTCGTCCGCTTTCCACAAGGGTCTAGACTTGTTCGGCATAGAAAAGGGAAGTCAAGACAGCATAAATGAGTCGCCGGAGTTGCGACAAAAGCTTAACCACAGAGATAGCCGAAGATTCATTGACCTGAGAGATCTCTTGCGAAGAAAGCTATTGGGGAATGACGGGACCGTTTACTTGGGGACTTCAAAGCGGTAGCCGATACCGCGGAGAGTCTTAAGATACTGCGGATGGCGGGGATCGCGTTCGATTTTCTCGCGGAGGCGGCGAATATAGACGTCGATGGAGCGCGGAGTGACGAAGGGAGTTTCCTTCCAGACTGCATCGAGCAGTTGATCGCGGGTGAGGACCCGGCCGCGGTGGGATGCCAGATACTCGAGAAGGCGAAACTCACGCACCGTGGTCAGGACATTATGTCCGCCGACCTGGACCGTCATGCTGGAAACGTCAATCTCCAAGTCGCCAAGCCGAAGGACTTCTGTGCCAGACGAGGATTGACCCAGTCCTCGCAGCACCGTTCGAACTCGTGCAACCAATTCTCGCGGACTGAAGGGCTTTGTGATGTAGTCGTCACCGCCAAGTTCGAGACCTTTCACACGATCGGCTTCCGAGGTTTTCGCGGTCAGGAAAATGATGGGGATGGCTGAAAGTGCAAGTGTCTGGCGGATTTGGCGACAGAGCTCGAAGCCATCGATACCGGGCAACATGACATCCAACAGAAACAGCGAGGGCAAATCGCGAACAGCTTCGGTGAGAACCGAGGCTCCGCTGGCGAAACTCTGCACTTCAAAGCCGTCGGCCCGAAGATTGTGGGAGATCAGCCGAGCAATATCTTCGTCATCCTCTATCACAAAAATCATCGGACGATGGGGTAAGGACGTGCCAGTGGTGGTAATCCGTTCCAAAGGTTCTGCTGGCAGATGCATTTTGGGCGTCACAGCCTTGCCCAGTTAGGGCCATCGGCAAAAATGAATGAGATCAGATACTTAAAAACTCTATGGGGAGAATGTTGCGCGAATGTTTCCCGTTTGTTAATGGATGATGAATTTGTAAACGGACGATCTCAGGTTGTGGCCTTCTTTTTAGGTACATGCCGGAGGCTGCGACCTTCAATCAGGCTGTAGAGATCTTCTGCCAGGTTGGTGGTGTGATCGCCGGCGCGTTCCAGAGCCTGTGCCATGAGCAGGATTTCAAAACCTGAAGTGTCGCCTTGAACGACGGTTTCGGCTAGATGCTTCTGAAAGAGACTGTGACAGACGCGGTCGATTTCCTTGTCCATCTGCAAAACCTTACGCGCACATTCCAGGTTAAGGGTCGCGAAGCCCTGATGAATCAAATCCAGCATCTCGCGGAGGACGGTTGACATTTCGACGAGCTGGCGAGTGTCTGAGGCCGGAATCCTCGTGGTACGAGCCTGTACCCGCAAAGCTACGCTCATCGCCAGATCGCCGATGCGTTCGAGGTCGGTTGTCGATTTGAGGGTGGAGAGCAACTGGCGGGCGCGGGACTCGTTCACGCGGGTGATGGCTTCGGGAAGGCGCTCATCAATCTGGCGTTCGATGAGATCGAGTTCTTTTTCACAGTCTTTGATTGCGAGGAATGCCATGCGGGAGGAATCAGTAAGCAGATCGTGGATATTAAAGGCGGCGTCACGAGCGATCAGGCAGGCTTTGAGGGAGAGGCTGGCCAGGTCTTCGGTCTCGCTACTGGCTTTGGCACCGCGGCCACGGGCAGGTGTTTGCTTTTCGGACTTTCTTACTTCTATAGACTTGCGGGGCATGTTGTTCAGGAACTGAACCGCCTCGAAGTTTACTCTCGCAATGTGAAAGGATAGTTACAAGATTGAGGAGTTGCGGGTGGGCCTAGTAGAGTAATTGATTCGACATTGCGGAGGATTACCGTGACTGTTGCAGATTACTTGCGGAAGGAATTTGCCTATGACGCCTGGGCAAACCGCGAGGTGCTGGCCGCCATACGAGCGGCAGGCCCCGAGAATCGGCGGTCTCTGCAATTGATGGCACACATTTTCGCGGCAGAGCGGGTGTGGCTGGAACGGTTGCGGCAAGTACCGCAGAGCATGCCGGTCTGGCCGGAAGAGGACCTGGCACGGTGCGAAGCGGAAGCGGAAAAACTGAGTCAAGACTGGCGCGAGTATCTGGAGTTGGCGACCGCGGGCGATGTCTCTCAGAGCATCTCGTACAAGAATTCCAAGGGTGAGTCGTGGACCAGTGCGATCATCGATGTGTTAACCCATGTGGTGATGCATTCTGCCTATCATCGGGGACAGATCGCCAGTCACATGCGTTCGATCGGACAGACCCCGCCGTATACTGATTTCATTCATGGCGTGAGACAGGGATTTGTGGAATAGTGCTGAGTCGCGAGTCCTGAGACAAATCAGGAGGCCGTCGGACATCACGTTGTCCCTCGCGACTCGTGACTCGGGACCAAGGACTCTTTGCTAATATTGCTGCGATGAACAGACGGCTTTGGCTTCTTCTCCCGGTCGCGTTTTCCCTTCTCCTGCTGGCTGCCGATCAACCCAAGATTCCAGCAATGCCGATTGCGGTGACGAGCAATGCAGTCGCGTCTTTGCGAGGTGGAATTGAGGTGTATTCCATGATGGGCCTCGGGACCAAGAAGACCTGGGACGAAGTGAGCAACAAGATGTACGAACTCGGAATGAGGTCCGGGAAATGGATTGAAGGACACGCGGTGCCAGGCGTGGCGGGGCGTTTGGGGGCTTCTGCAGTCGGAGTGAGGGGGCAAATCTTTCTTTTCGGGGGATACACGATCGACGGGCGGGAAGGTGAGACCGTAGTGGGGGACGTGAATTCTTATCTTCCCCAGGATCATCGGTGGTATCGCGCAGAAGACATTCCTGTGCCGGTCGACAGTGCGGTAATCGGTGCAACGCACGACAGATACATTTATTTGGTCGGCGGCAGGTCCCGGAGCGGACCGGTGAACAACGTGCAGGTTTACGACGTGGAGAAGAACACGTGGAGCCAGGCGACGGCGTTTCCGGGGACGCCCGTCTTCGGCCATGCAGGAGCGATTGCTGACGAGGTCATCGTGTACGTAGACGGTGCAAAGAAAGACGCCGCAGGTGGGAAGTATGTGGCCTCGGATGAATGCTGGATGGGGAAGATCGATCACAAGGATCCGAACAAGATTGAATGGAGCAAACTGCCGGCACATCCGGGGACCGGCCATTTTGGAATTATTGCCGGCGCGGGGGAACACGATCATCGGATACTCTTTTCGGGCGGGACCAAGGTTCCGCACAATTACAAAGGTCTCGACAGCGAAGGCAAGCCGGCGGAATTGTCTCCCGTAACATTCGCCTTTGAACTACATGGGAGCAAGTGGGAGACGATCACCGAGGATACGTACGATGTGCGGGCAGATTCGCGCGGGATTGTGTTTACGCCGCTCGGACCACTCATTCTAGGTGGGACGCTAAAGAATTCTGCGGTCTCTGCGCGAGTATTAATTCTGCCTAAGAAATAGGAGGCGGTAGGGCAATTCAAGGGCAATCTGGGCCGGTTGTGAGCATTTCCTCATGACTGCGTTCCCAGGTTTGAGGATACCTTAGTTATCTTTTCATTCTCCGGAATCGCGGTTAGGATGGGGTCGTTCCAGAGAGCGAACATCACTCATGCCTCCTGAGGAAGCGGCGAAGGGACCTCCGACCCCTCGCCGCTTTTTACTTGGAGTGGCAGTCTCAATTGCGGTAGAATCCCTTCACGCTGTTCGTTTCCCCGTGGGACCCTGTGATTCAACGATCCGCGCTGAGGAACACTATGTTTATCCCTCGCTAACTCGCTCGCCTTCTTGCCCGTGATCGGGCTCCCTGCATCTTTGTGACAGCTTTGTGCTCCGCCTATCGGTGGACGCGTTTGCAGAAAGTCAAGGTTTTCTATGAATACGCTGGCAACAGCGATGGAGTCGCGTCGCTCCCTATGGTCATCGTTGGTCGAGGCGGTGCGTGGTTCGCATCAGGACTATACCGAGGGCAGCTTGAATCGCGCCATTCTGCTCCTGGCCGTGCCGATGGTGTTGGAAATGGTGCTGGAGTCGCTCTTCGCGGTTGTCGACGTCGCATTTGTGGGACGACTCGGCGCCGACGCAGTGGCGACAGTCGGGTTGACCGAGTCGATGCTGAGCCTTGTGTTTTCAGTGGGCATGGGGCTGAGTTTGTCGACGACGGCGATGGTGGCTCGGCGAATCGGAGAGAAAGATCCGGAAGGAGCGGCCGATGCAGCGATGCAGGCGATCTTTCTTGGACTAATCATCTCGCTGGCAATCGGACTGCCGTGTCTTGTGTTTGCTCCGCGTCTGCTGCAGTTGATGGGGGCGACCCAGCAGATCGTGGCGGTGGGCAGCGGTTATACGCGAATCTGCCTCGGAGGCAGTTGCGTTGTACTGCTGTTGTTCCTTAACAATGCGATCTTCCGGGGGGCGGGTGATGCGGCGATCGCGATGCGGCTTTTGTGGGTATCGAACATCATCAACCTGATTCTCGATCCTTGCCTGATCTTTGGCCTAGGGCCGTTCCCGAGGCTTGGAGTCACAGGGGCGGCGTTGGCTACATTCACAGGACGCAGCATCGGAGTGATGTATCAGTTTTATCGACTCTTCAGGGGTACGGGGCGCATCCGCGTGCTCGCGCGGCAGATTCGCGTGCACTTTGAAGTGCTGTGGAGGTTGGTGCGCGTGTCGCTGACGGGCATTCTGCAGTTTGCGATCGCGCACACCAGCTGGATCGGGCTGGTGCGGATCGTGAGCACGTTCGGGGCGGCAGCGCTGGCCGGGTATACGATCGCGATTCGCATCGTGATCTTCGTGATTTTACCGTCATGGGGACTCAGCAACGCCGCGGCGACATTGGTCGGGCAAAACCTGGGAGCGGGAAAACCAGATCGCGCGGAGGCCGCGGTGTGGCGCACGGGATTGTACAACGTGCTGTTCCTGGGCGCAGTTGGTGTGTTCTTCGTGATCTGCGCCGAGCCGGTAGTTCGCCTCTTTATCAGCGATCCAGAGGTGGTGCCGCTTGGGGCCGCCTGTCTGCGGATCGTCAGCTATGGGAATCTCGGCTATGCCTACTTCATGGTTATGATGCAGGCATTCAACGGAGCTGGGGATACGATCACACCGACGATCGTAAACTTCTTCGGGTTTTGGCTATTAGAAATTCCGCTGGCTTACTTTTTGGCGAAGCCGCTTGGGTTGAAGTCGAATGGAGTGTTCTTTTCCATTGCGATTGCGGAGTCGTCGATGGCGGCGGCGAGCGCAATCCTGTTCAAGCAGGGGAAGTGGAAGGTGAAGAAGATCTAATCTTGTTATCGTGCGCGTGCCAGAACTAACGTGACATCGTCAGGCTGTTCCTTGTCGCCGATCCAGGTGTCGACGGCCGCAGTGACGATTTGGCTGATTTGGGGCAAGGGGAGATGGCGGTTTTCGCGCACGAGATCAATGAGTCGCTGCTCGCCGAACTCGCCGAATTCGTTTTCGGGTTCGGTGACACCATCACTGTAGGCAAGGAAAACCTCACTGGGGTGCATCTCAACCGAGTCTTCTTCGTACGTCATGCCGTCGAAGAGGCCGATTACGGTGCCTCCGGCCTCCAGCCGACGCACATGGCCGTCCTTTCCGATCAAAATTGGCGGAAGATGACCTCCGTTGCTGTACGTGAGAGTGTGCGAGCGGCCGTCGTAAATTCCCAGAAAGAGCGTGGCGTATTTTTCCGGTGGGGTGCTCTCGTACAGTTGATGGTTGAGAAGGGCGAGGAGAGCTCCGGGTGACACGTCGATGCCTTCGGGCCAAGTTGCCATCATTCTGCCCGTTCCGGCGATGGCGCCGACGGCGACCGGTTCACGCAATTGCGGCATGCTATCGAGACTGTAGGCTCGCACTGCCGAATGAATGGTCGCCATGAGAAGGGCGGCGGAAATTCCTTTTCCGCTGATGTCCCCGACCGCCAGAATCATTTTGTGTGAGCTGGCCGCCAGAAAATCGTAGTAATCGCCGCTTACGGTGCGGGCTGGACGGCAGAATCCATGAACTTCGAGTGACTCCAGTTCCGAGATCTGGCGTGGGAAAAGCTGTTCCTGCACTTCCTGTGCGATAGCAAGTTCGTTTTCGAGGCGTTGTTTCTCCCGTTGCTCCTGCATCAGCTTCTCGATAGAAGCTGTCATGGAATTGAAAGACAAGGCAAGATCCGCCAACTGGTCACTCGACTTCACGGGAATTCGATGGCTGAAGTCGCCGCGATCGACATGGCGAGTGGCAACGTGCAAATCTGCAACCGCAGCTGTAACTGTGCGGGTCATGCGCGTGCCAATGATCAGGGCGATGAGTTCGATGATGGCAAAGAAGATCCCCACGCCCATCAGGATGTAGGTGACCCCACGCACAAATTCTCCGAGCGCCGCAAACAGATGGCTGTAGAGAACAGCAGGGCGCGTGGTGACTTGAAGAACGGGGCCGTACTTGTCTAGCGCGCCGCTCTCCCAGTCGACTACAGGGAGAGGCGTGCCGAACGTAATTTCCCGATCGAAGCCGCCACTTGGCTCGGGCATGGAACCGACGGTGAAAGCGGGGTGCAAAACTCGCTGTCCACCCTGCTGCGGTGGACGCTTGTTATCCGTCTGAATGACAAAGCCACTGGTGTACTGCTGCGTGTTTGCGTTTTTTTTCTCCTTTCCAGCAGGATTGTCCTGTGTTAGGGGTTTCTCGTCTTCGCCTGTCGTGTAGAGGGTAATCTCGCCCAATCCCTCCGCGATCTTTCCGACCAGTTCCTTATCGAAGGGCTCGCTGGTCACGACCGTCAGTTTGCTTGAGCCGACCTGCAGTGAGGATCCTACCCGCAGATGAAGCCGTTCATGATCCCGTACGAGGTCCTTGAAATTTCCTTTCACAAAGGCGGGAAGAGAGATAGATGAACCGCGAAACTCGTTGCATAAAGGAAGTGGATTGTCGCCGTACCAGGCACACACCTGGCGACGGTTCCAGCTGGGATCGCGCTTGGTCAATCCGACCAGCGACTCGGGGACTGGTTTTTCGCCCCGGTCCAGATGTGCCGCCAGCTCGCTGCCGAGGGTGGTGTTGACCGATTCGAGGCTGCGAAGCTGTGCATTGATTTCGGAAGTCACGACAAATACTGCAAACTGGCCTCCTAATCCATAGAGCGTAATCAGGCCCATGCCGATTAGCAGCACGGCTGGGATTACGCCGATGAAAACATAGGTGACGATGAGCCGATTTCTGAGGCGCCACAGGATTCGGCGCTTAATCCAGCGGAACGCCAGGATAAAGAAAAGGACTCCGGCCAGGAAGGTGAGAAAACTGATCCATCCGCCAAGGTGACTGCCCCAGGAGAGCGAGAACAGGTCCAACAGCTTCTCCAAGCCGAACAGCGCAACGCCGAGTGCGGCCAAATAGCAGGCCAGGCGTGACATTCGGCCCTGAGGCCAAAGATCAGCCTGAATCAGCTTGCGCTTCAATTCTAGGTAGGACCTTTGCATCGTACGGCCAGGCACCGTGAAGATTAGGAATTATACGGCTCCGAAAAAGGTTCAGTCAGCAATCGCACAAACACTTGCGCTTCGTGGGCGACCCGCAGGACAGGGCGACGGAACAGCTATCACTCAAATCTCGGGATAGAGATCGAAGAATGCTTCCAGGCTGGTGCGAAGTTGCTTTTCGATTTCTTCCTTGCTGCCCTCCAGCACGTGCATCGTCACGTGAGCCTCTCGACCGTTGGCCAGCTTCACCGGAGCTTCGCCGACCTCAAGCACATCTTCTGAGGGCAAAAGCCGCATGCCGTATACCAGGGTTAGGTTCGCCATACCCTGATTCTACGACGTCCATGGGAAGAGTTAACTCGACTGGAAACATTTTTCAAATTTAGAAAACGGCGAGGTCTCATTTAGAATTCCGGCGTGCCCAGAATTCCGGTTTTCCTCCTATCTATCAGCCTTTCGATTCTTTGCGGCGGGCAGATCCTGGCTCAGCAGGCAGAGGCGGGGCAGCAGGAGTCCCAGCCCCAGGTCAAGGTGAACATGCTAAATGTTTGCACGCCCTCGACGGAGGAGCAGAAGGAACTCGCGGCTGCCCTGGCCAAGGTCCCGAAGCAACCATTGTTTGACACTGATTTTGAGGTGACGCGGGGACGCTCGACGCTCTCAGAGATGCCGGCCATGCTGGAAGCAGGGCAGCCCGGACATATTGCAGGGGAGCCGTCGATCGCAAGTTATGTGCGCATTCGGCGAGAGTTTTCGGTGCAGGCCACGTTTTCCAGTGTGCAGTATTCGTTCAGCAATGACGGCGTGAACATGATCGAAACCCTGGTGCTGCGGGTGAAGGACCCGAAGGACTTGATGCAGGTTTCGCTGGAGGATAGCGCATCGGCGGTAACCAGTTCGGCAACGATGTTGAGTGCGAACACACCCGTTATGAGGATGCGGTTAGAGCGCTTTGGGAAGCCTTCGGTTGCCCTGGCGCGCTGTCAGGATACGGCAGCGGGGCCCGCGCCGAATCAGAGTGCGTACGAGCCGCTATTCCGTGGCGCCTCGGATGTCTTGACCAACTATCGAGGGTTGCTGGGAGTGAGGAGAGTTGTGCCCGAGGAACTGGCGAAGATTACGGCTGAGGCCAAGCCAAGTGTTCCGCCAAAATCGAAAATGATGAAGCCGCAGGAGCCACAGAGGTAGCCGTTTCAGGAGAGTCCAAAACGCGGTGTTGCATCGTAATCGGAGACGAACCATCTAATCTGCGAATACTAAACAATCCATGAGCGAAACACGGAACGTAGTGATTATCGGATCCGGATGCTCCGGACACACAGCGGCCCTTTATACCGCACGCGCAAACCTGAAGCCGCTTGTCATCGAAGGGCATGAGCCCGGCGGGCAGCTCTCGATGACCACGCTCGTCGAGAACTTTCCCGGATTTCCCGAGGGAATCATGGGTCCGCAGCTCGTCGAGAATATGCGCAACCAGGCAGAACGCTTTGGAGCGGAATATCGGATGGCGCATTTGACGAGCGCCGACCTGAGCAAGCGACCGTTCCTGCTCCATCTGGGTCACCAGCAAGTTCATACTCAGACCCTCATCATTGCCAGCGGGGCATCTGCCAGGTGGCTTGGTCTGCCGCATGAGCAGCAGTTGATTGGGCATGGCGTATCGTCGTGTGCGACTTGCGACGGGTTTTTCTTTTCCGGCAAAGAGATTGTCGTTGTGGGTGGTGGCGACTCTGCGATGGAAGAGGCGCTTTTCCTGACCCGATTTGCGACGAAGGTAACGATCATTCACCGGCGCGATTCATTCCGGGCGTCGAAGATCATGCTCGAGCGGGCCCAGAAGAATGACAAGATTCAGTTCCTAACCGACACCGTGGTCGAGGATGTGTATGACGCCGGCAAGAATGAAGTGACCGGACTCAAGTTGAAGAATGTAAAAACCGGGAAGGTATGGGACTTTCCGACCAGCGCTTTGTTCCTGGGAATCGGCCATGAGCCGAACGCGAAGATGTTTGCCGGTCAGCTAGACATGGACTCGGAGGGGTATCTGAAGACTCATAATTACGTATTCACGCGGGTGCACGGAGTGTTTGCCTGCGGCGATGTGCAAGACCGGCGCTATCGGCAGGCGATCACGGCCGCGGGTACTGGTTGTATGGCAGCCATGGAAGTGGAGAAGTTCCTGGAAGAGCACGGGAAGTGAGATGGCGAGGGCAGCGCAAAACTGCCTTTTCCCGTTTCCCTCGAAAGTGCAATAACTTCCGTGATCTTCGAGGTTAAGCGGTTCATTCATTAGACTCCTCTTCATATGAGGATCCTGATGCGGCAGGCAACCCTAGCAGGTTTGCTTCTAGCCGCCACCCTGTTTATTTCTGTCAAAACCCGAGCCCAGGAATCGAGCGAAGGCTCCAGAAAAATCCTGGTGCAAACCCCTGCCGTATACCCAACCCTGGCCCGTTCCATGAACATACGCGGAACTGTGAAACTCCAGGCCATAGTCGTCCCAAACGGCACAATTAAGAAGATTGATGTCATAGGCGGGCATCCGCTGCTGACTCAAAGTGCGGTGACAGCTGTGGGGCACTGGAAGTTCGAGCCCGGGCCAAAAGAAACCAAAGAAAACATCGAAATCAAGTTTGATCCCCAGTGATCGAAACCGTTAGGGACCCTGGACTCGCATTGCAGGGGCGATTGTAATTGCATGGTCCGCCTGGGGTTACGAGAGTTTGCCTGGCGCGCAAGAGTTGCTCTCTCGGGCGTTCTATGAGCGGTAGGCTGAGTTGGGTTCCGTCGCTGGCCCAAGAACTGACTCAACGGACTCTCAGGAGAACTCACGGGAGGGTAACCTTTCATGCGCGCTCGCTTGGTCTGCTTTCTGATCTTCTGCTGCAATCTGTTTGCCCAGCAGTCTTCTCAACCGTCACTCACCATCTACAACCAGGATTTCGCCGTGATCCGGCAAGAGGTTCCGCTGGATCTGAAATCCGGGGTCAATCAAGTCAACGAGAGCGAAATCACCATGCATGCGGAGCCGGATTCGGTCATTCTCCGCGATCCCACCGGAAAGCATGCGCTGCAGGTGCTGGAGCAGAACTATCGCGCCGATCCGATCTCGGAAGGGATGCTGTTGAATCTGTACGAGGGCAAGAACATCGAGTTCCAGTCGAACGATGGGATCGTCAAGGGCAGGATCATTCGCAGCGGCTACACTGCGCATAATTACTTCGCGATGAATCGGTACGGCCAGAGCTACTACCAGTCGCAGATGGTTCAGGCCTCGGGACAGCCGGTGATTGAAGTAAACGGTCAACTCCGATTCAGCTTGCCCGGGATACCGGTGTTTCCAAGCCTCACCGATGACAGCATCTTGAAACCGCGGCTGGAGTGGCTGCTCTCTACTGACAAGCCCGGAAGATTTCCGGCCGAGCTTTCATATGTAACTGGGGGGATGAGTTGGCAGGCGGATTACAACATTATTGCGCCGGAAAAAGGCGATGTGGTCGACATCGTAGGATGGGTCACGATCGATAACCAGACTGGACGCACCTTTGACAATGCTCGCATCAAGCTGATGGCCGGCGATGTCAGCAAGATTCAACCGGGCGAGACTCGCGCCTACGCCATGAAGGCGGCGATGGCAGCCGATGCAGTCGGGGCGCCCGCTGTCACCGA
Organism: Binatia bacterium; assembly: GCA_035577905.1. Taxonomy (GTDB): domain Bacteria; phylum Acidobacteriota; class Terriglobia; order Terriglobales; family Acidobacteriaceae; genus Sulfotelmatobacter. The sequence goes on along the minus strand of DATKAP010000109.1, from coordinate 260,495 downwards.
GAAGGCGTTTGATGAATATCACCTCTACACTCTCGGGCGCACCACCACCCTGCGCGACCGGGAAACCAAGCAGGTGGAGTTCATTCATGCCGCCGGAGTGACGGCGAAACAGATCTACGTCTATGAGGGAGCGAAGATCGACCCCAACCATTATGGCGGATGGAACTGGGAGAACATCCGCAATGATCACTCCTACGGAACGGAATCAAATCCGAAGATCTGGGTCATGCGCGAGTTCGTGAACTCGGAGACGAATCATCTGGGAATGCCATTGCCAAAGGGACGCGTGCGCTTCTATCGTCACAACGACGACGGGCAGGTGGAGTTCACGGGCGAGAATATGATTGATCACACGCCGAAAGATGAGACGGTGCGAATCTACATCGGGAATGCGTTTGATCTCACGGGCGAGCGCCGCCGCACAAACTATACAGTTGAAAATGCCAAAAGCATGGGGACCGAAACCTTCGAGATTCGCATCCGTAATCACAAAAAAGAGCCGGTGGAAGTACGCGTGGTGGAGCATCTGTATCGCGGGAAGAATTGGGACATTACTGCGAAATCAGACAACTACAAGAAAACAGACAGTCAGACGATTGAGTTCCCCATCACGATTGCTTCGGATGGCGAAAAGACAATCACGTACACCGCACACTACACCTGGTAAGAAGCGCGGGAACTGGCGGGAAGTTCCGCGCTTGGGACTTCCCGCAGGAATCGACCGTTTCCGATCACACCCCGCGCGTTGTGGTTGTGATACAAAATTCTGTGGTCTTCATACTTCCGACCGAAGGTACCTTTCCTCTGTTCGATAGACCAATTCACTTGGGGGTGGCAGGAACTCAATGTTGAGGGCCTTCTTCGTCCATCTTTCTGAGAACCGTTCTTTACGCAGTTTTGCTGAGAGATCATCCATTGGCCAGCGGGTCTCCGGCCGTTTCGTCGCTGGTACGGAAATCGCAGATGCCGTGCGTGTGACTCAGGCAGTGAACCGCTCGGGCATGAGCGTGAGCATCGATAATCTGGGCGAGAACGTTACGAATCCCGACGAGGCGAAGCACAGCGCTCAACTCTATCAGCAGATTCTTGATGCGATCGCATCGAACGGGTTGAATGCCAACATCAGCTTGAAGCTCACGCACATGGGACTCGATGTCGATGAGGCTCTGGCACGGGAACTGGTAAGCGGACTGGTGGCGAGAGCGGCGTCGATGAATCCGCCGGGATTCGTCCGCGTGGACATGGAAGGTTCTCCGTACACACAGCGGACGCTGGATTTTGTGCATGAGTTGCACCGCAGGCCGGGCCATGCGAATAGCGTCGGGACTGTAATACAGGCGTACTTGAAGCGATCGGAAGCGGATGTCGAAAAGTTGCTTTCGGAGAGGATTCGAATTCGATTATGCAAGGGAGCTTATAAAGAGCCTGCAAGCATCGCATTCGAGAGCAAAACGGATGTGGACGCGAACTACATCAAATTGATGAAGATCCTGATGAAGAGCGGGGTTTATCACGGGCTGGCAACACATGATGAGCACATCATTCGAGAGGCGCAGGCGTTTGCGGATAGTGAGACGCTCTCGCGGGATTCGTTCGAGTTTCAGATGCTTTACGGCATTCGGCGCGACCTGCAGCAGAGCCTCGTGCGAGATGGCTGGCGAGTGCGGGTCTATGTGCCATTCGGCACGGAGTGGTATCCGTATTTCATGCGGCGGCTGGGAGAACGGCCCGCGAACGTCTTCTTTATCGCGCGGAATTTGCTGCGAAGGTAAGGCGGCGTCGGCCGTGAGCCGTGAGAAATCAAACACACCCCGGTTCCCGAAATCACCCACCCTTCTACTCTTGTGGTTGCCCGGGCTCCGGTGGATGTTCAGGCTGGTCCCCACTATCGGGCGGAGCCAAAGGCAAGCGCGTTGCATCGCGCATCAGTTGCCGCTCCTGATCTGAGAACATCCCTTTAAAGCGATCGGAACTGATCACGTTTTCGCGCTGATCGGGCGGCATCATCCGCAAATCGTCAATAGCGGTATGCACCATCCGGCGGCGATCGGGAGGAAGCTGCCGCATCTGGCCGAACACTTGCCAAGCCTCCTGTTTCTGCTCGGGGGTAAGATGTTCCCAAGTCTCCATGCGGTTGAGGATCCTCAGTTGTCGCTGTGGAGGAAGGCTGGAGAAATGCTGCAGCCTCTGACGCAGTATCTGCTGCCTGGCTGGAGGAAGCTTTAGGAAGGCAGGGTCGTTCTTCAATGCCTGTTCCTGTTCATCGGGGGGCAGATCCTTATAGCGCCGCAACCAATCTCCGACGTGGCCCTGCGGTTTGGGAAGGGCGCGTCCCTGCGCCGGCGTTGCCGGCGGGCGGGACATATGCTGTTGCGGTGCGGGCACCGGATGTGGCGTTGTTTTTTGCGCCACTGAGAGCCTGGCATGGAATGTGCTCATCGCCAGAATCGCGATGGCCAAACATCCCGGGATGTGCGTTCCCCCTGGCATGATCCTCACGTAACTTCTGCTACCGGTGCGTGACTCTTAGTTGTCCGCAGTATTGTCCGCGTTCTGGGGGCTCGGTACGACATTCTGCTGCAGATCCAGATCATCAAGCAAATCAAACTCGGCGTACAGATCATTGTTCTTGTCGAGGGTCTGGAGGTCGCTTACCGCAGTTCCGATCTCGGCCGTCTGGGGCTTCATAGAAGGTCTGTTATCGTGCGTCAGGAACAGCCCTATGCCAATACCCATGATCACGGTAAGTGCCGCGGCCAGTACGGGGCGACGGAACCAGTGCAACCAACCTGCTTGTGGCCGAGCCATTTCCTCGCGCAATCGGGCTTGAAGGCGTACGTCAAAATAGGGGGATGGCTCGGGAGCGCGCCACTCGTCGAGCAGCGACATCGTGGCGCGCATACCTTTCAACTGCTCCACACATAAAGTGCAAGAGGCCAGATGATTCTGTTCGTCCGTGTTGAACTCGCTGAATCCAGCGGCCACATCGGGCATCCTTTCGCGAATCTCCTCGCATTTCATACTTACTTCCCCTTCACAATCTTCGCCAATGTCTCTTCGCTTGCAATGATCCTGCTAAATGAATTCTTTTAACTGTTCCCGCAAAGTCTCATAGGCCCGGAAGAGCAGCGACTTGGTAGCCGACTCGCTCTTCTTCAATACATCAGCGATCTGCTTGTAGTCCATCTGTTGATACTTATGCATGATGACGGCAAGCCGCTGCTGTTCGGGCAGCGCTTCGATCTTCTTGCGGATGGCCAGCAGCCGCTCCCGGCGCACCATCTGCTGCTCAACGTTCAGGGATGCGTCGGGCAGTTCCAGCGTCGTGCCGCTTTCCTCGTCCGGTTCGTCGAGGCTGACTTGAACCTCGGGGCGCTCATGGCGGGTGTCGCGCGCATGATTGACCGCAAGATTCGTCGCAATACGATACAGCCAGGTCGAGAATTTGGCACTCGGTTCATAAGTCTCGCGCGAACGATATACACGGAGAAAAACTTCCTGAGCCAAATCCTCGGCCACGGTAGCGTTTCGAGCCATCCGGTACATGAAACTTATCATTGGCCGGCGATACTTCTGGACCAGGTATTCAAAAGCCGACTGGTCGCCCGCCTTGACGCGGAGCATGATATCGGCGTCGGACTGCGGTTCAATAGCCCCGAAGGCCGAATAGACTGGGGGGATCGGCGTCGTAGTAGCCGACAGCAGCGCCCGATCAAGTGCGGCTGTGCTCACACCATTTTCAACCCCATCGGAAGCCAAAAGTTGCGCCTCGGGCGTCTGGTCTGAGTCGGAAGAATCCGTTTTGCCTGAATTAGATAGAGGCGTAGGGTCCGGCTTGGGATCGTACGTCATGAAAGGCTTGAGAACTTACGCGGAGGCCGTCTCCTCAACGGCGTTTAGCCTAGCCGAAATAGGCTATCACGCACGACGCGCCTGCTCCCAACCGCAATGGTGCAGGTATTATCTGCAGGCGAACAGATGCCAGTAAGACCATTGTGTGAAGTCGTGACAGGCGTCGGCTAGACTGCTCTTTGAGCTTGTGGCACAAGTACTTATAGCGGAGTCTTGCTCAGGAGCGAGTCCGAATCCTTGACAATAGAGGGCTATCCGCCTAGCATCGCTGGCCAGACGGAAACTTGGCCGCGACGCACGGATTCCCAGCGGGCGGTGAAGGCAACGCAAATTTCCCCCTTTGATCAGGTGAAGCGGCATGAAGTTGCTGTCGAGAGTAGTGTGGGCGGAGGGGATGTACCTGGCGCCACACCATTTTCAGGCGCAGAACCGGTATTTTGAGGAAGCCGTCCACTTTGCCACCTCCAGCTTGTGGAGAGACGCCTACGGACTGGCGGCCTGCCAACTGGATACGGATGCTTTGCGCAACGGCACGGTAAGTCTGTTGCACGCTCGGGGGATTTTGCAGGACGGGCTGCCGTTCGATATTCCGGAGTGCGATCCGCGCCCTGATCCCTACAACATTGTTGAGAAGTTCCTTCCGACCACCGATAGCCTGACCGTTGCGCTGGCCGTTCCGCGCTGGGTGGCGGGACAGCAGAATTGTGATCTCGACCCATTCACCGCCGGAAAGGCACGCTATCTCAGCACCACGGAGATGGTGCATGACGAAAACACCGGCCTTGAGCCCAAACCAGTGCAGATGGGGCGAAAGAATATTCGCCTTGTAGTCTTGCCTGCTGATGACGAGAGCTTGCTCACCTTGCCCATCGCCCGGGTGATGCGCGACCAGTCTGGGCATTTCGTGTATGACCCGACTTTTGTCCCGCCTTGCCTGCGTGTTAGTGCGAGTGAACGGTTATCTTCCATGCTGCAACGGTTGGTGCAGATTCTGGAGGAGAAAAGCGGCGTCGTAACAGAAGAGCAGAAGTCAGGAGAGAAGTTCCAGACCGGCATGTCTGCGCGGCAGGTGGCACAGTTCTGGTTTCTGCATGCGATCAATTCCAGCCTGACGCCTCTGCGGCACATTTTGCTGGCGAAGCATCGGCATCCGGAGGACTTGTTCCGCGAGATGTCGCGGCTGGGGGGAGCGCTATGCACATTCAGTCTGGATTCCAATCCTCGGACGTTGCCGGCATATGATCATGCAGATCCGGGACCTGGCTTTGCAGCGCTGGAGGAGCATATCTTGCGTCATCTGGAGATCATTGTTCCGGCGCAGGCGATTGTGATCCCGTTGAAGCCGACGACGCGATATTTCTATGAAGGGGAAGTGCGCGATCAACGCTGCCTGGGGCCATCGCGTTGGATGCTGGGAATCCGCGCCCAAGTAGGCGAAGCGGATTTGATTTCCAAAACACTACAACTCGTGAAGGTGTGTTCGGCTCAGTTTGTGCCAGAGCTGGTGAAACGTGCTCTACCGGGGTTGAAACTGGATCACAGGCAGGTGCCGCCCGCGGCGGTCTCTGCCAAGGTCGACAGTCAGTATTTCGTGATCGCGCGGAGCGGTCCCTGCTGGGAGCACATTATGCGCACGCGAAATGTGGGCGTGTATGTTCCCGGCGAGCTACCCTCCCCTGACCTTGAACTAATCGTTTTGCTAGAGAGTTGAAATGAGTTCTACACAAGTCACACCGTTGGGGAGTTATCGAGGGTCGAGTCCAGCGATGGACCGGCGCGGCTGGAATCTGGCGCTCGGATTTCAGGAAGTATTCACGGCTGTGGTGCGCCTGAGATATCACCGGCAGGCGGTGTCGGATGCGGAGACCTTCCGCGCCCAGATGAGACAAGCCTTGCGTATGGCTGAACAAGAGGCACGCAGCCGCGGCTGCAGCGCAGAAGATGTGAAGCAAGTCATTTTTGCCGTGGTGGCGTTTCTGGATGAGTCGGTGCTGACGTCGAGAAATCCTGTCTTCGTGAACTGGCCGCGCCTGCCCCTGCAGGCTGAATTGTTCGGGCATCAACTGGCCGGCGAGATTTTCTTCCAGGAATTGCAGAAATCCCTGAACCGCAGTGATTCGCAGGAGACCGCAGATCTGCTGGAAGTGTATTTCCTCTGCATGCTGCTGGGTTTTAAGGGGAGATACGCGGCGGGCGGAGACCTGCGGTCGATTATGGCAGCGACACAGGAGAAAATCCGCCGCATACGGGGACCGATCGGAGCGTTGTCGCCGCGCGGCGCCATTCCTGCGGACGCGGTTCGGATGGTGCAGACGGATCGCGTGAGCCGGGTGCTCGGCCGGGTTGCCCTGGTCATGGCCGGCATCGTGGTCGTTCTCTTTGTTCTCTACAAGTTTGTGCTGATGTCCGGGGAGTCGTCACTGTCGGCCTTGGCGTCTGAGTTGTTGAAATAGGGGGAAGGGATGTACTGGGTAACCGGCGTAATTCTGCTGATCTATCTGGTGCTGGTGTATCTGCTCGGCAGATGGTTACCTTTGCATGGCTCTGATGTGTGGATTATGCGCGGTGTTCTGGCGTTGCTCGGACTCATCGGCGCAGCCGTTGCATTCTGGTATCAGTACAAATTGAAGAAAGCAAAAGAAGCATCCGGCGAAGAAGAGTCGCCGGATAGCTCGACCGGCGATCTGGATGCGCTGGTTCGCGAAGCCATACGGCGTTTGAAGCAATCCACCTTGGGGCGGGGTACCGATTTCAGTAGCCTGCCAATCGTTTTTGTTCTAGGGGACTCGGGCGCGACCAAGACAACAGCGTTGATTCACTCGGCGCTCGATCCGGAATTACTGGCCGGCCAAGTCTATCGCGATAATGAGGTGCTCCCCACTTCCATCGCAAATCTTTGGTACACGCGTCCCGCAATCTTTGTGGATCCGGCCGGGGCGATGATGGGGCAGAGGGAACGCTGGAGACGTCTGGTGAAACTGCTGCAGCCGGCGCGCTTCTCGGCAGCGGTGGGGAAGAAGGCGCAGGCGCCGCGGGCTGCGATCGTTTGCTTCGACAGCGAGACGTTCTTGCAACCCGGAGCGAGCGAGGCCACCGTCTCGGCAGCGCGGAGATTGTCGGCGAGGCTACAGGAGGTTTCACAGCTTCTTGGCATCAGCTTCCCGGTTTACGTGTTATTCACCAAGGTCGACCGGATTTCATTTTTCACAGAGTTTGTGAGTGGGATGAGCAAGGATGAAGTTGCCGAAGTGCTTGGCGCTACATTGCCCATGCGGTCGTTGAGCGCGGGCGTCTACGCAGACCAAGAAACACAGCGGCTGACCAAGGCGTTTGATGAGATTTTTTACTCGCTGGCCGAGCGCCGCATCGTGCTCCTTCCGCGCGAAAACGACAGCGACAAGTTGCCTGCGATTTATGAGTTTCCCCGGGAACTCAGAAAGCTCCGGACGCTGCTGGTGCAGTTTCTCGTGGATTTGCTCCGTCCCACGCAACTCGGAACGAATCCGTTTTTACGTGGCTTCTATTTCACCGGGGTGCGGCCCGTGGTTGTGGATGACGTGGTCGCGGCGCCCGTTCTCGTGGCAGAGGCGGCTGAGGAGTCTCTCAATTCGGGGGCAACACAGATTTTTCGCGGCGCGGGATCGCAAGTCGCTTCCCCTCCTGCGATGCGAGGAGGCGGTCCACGGCGGGTGCCGCAGTGGGTGTTTCTCACCAGTCTTTTCAATGACATTCTGGTGAAGGATCGGGTAGCCTTGGCGGCCAGCGGATCGAGTTCTCATGTCAATCTGATTCGCCGTATCGGGTTGGGCTGCGCCGTTTTGCTGGGGCTCATTTTTCTGACAGGCTTCACGATTTCCTTTTTCCAAAATCGTGCGCTAGAGAGCCGTGTACGCGACGAGGTTACGGATCTGAGGGTCATCCAAACGCCTGCAGAACAGCGACAGCCGGCCTCGATGGCCGATCTGCAAAAGCTCGACCGCTTGCGCGCTGATCTGGTCGACCTCAGGGATTGGGAGGAGAACGGTGCCCCGTGGAGCATGCGATGGGGGCTCTACTCGGGGCACGAGGTCTATCAAAACGCAAGGCCGGTTTATTTTGATCGCTTTCGCCGCTTGCTGTTTGGCGAGACGCAGAAACGGATCGTCGAAAATCTGCTGGCCCTACCGGATGCTCCGCCCGCCAATGCGCCAAACGACGCTTACGAGAGGGCTTATAGCGAGCTGAAAGCTTATCTGATCACGACTTCCTATCACGACAAGAGCACGAAGGAGTTCCTGACTCCGGTCTTGATGAGTCACTGGGTGGCCGACCGAGACATCGACAAAGACCGCAAGGATCTTGCGTCGGCACAATTCGATTTCTACAGCACCGAACTCGCGAAGGAGAATCCGTTTTCGAGTAGCAATTCTCCGTCCATGATCGTGCATACCCAGGCATACCTGAACGGTTTTGCCGGAATTGATCGCTACTACGTGCAACTGCTAGGCCGCGCCTCTCAAAACAACCGCGACGTCAGCTTCAATGAAGAGTATCCGGAGTCCGCTGGAGTCATTGTGAGCGCGCACAAGGTGAAAGGTGCATTTACGCGCGGTGGATATCAGTTCGCGCAAGATGCGCTGAAGAATCCGTCGTTGTATATGGGGGGAGAGGAGTGGGTGCTAGGTAAGAGCGTTGCCCAAGGTCTGGATCCCGCAGTCGTTCGTCAAAAGCTGACCGAGCGGTACCACCAGGATTTCGTGAACGAATGGAATGCAGTTCTGAAGACCTCCTCGGTACCTCCGTACAACGGATTCCCAGACGCAGATCGAAAGCTGACGAAGATAACCGATACAAAATCTCCTTTGATGCTGCTGTTCTACTTTGTCTCGCACAATGTTGACCCTGCTCCGGCGGAAGTAAAGTCCCCGTTTGCTCCCGTGCAGGCGATTGAGCCCCCAGGACCGCCGGACAAACCTCCAGACGTGCTGATCACATCGAAGATGCAGGATTACATGAAGGCTCTGGGGACGCTTGATGCGTCGATTCACGCGCTTGCGCAAAGTCCGGGCGCGCCGGATACGACCTTGCTGGCCCAGGCGGCGGGGGCGCAGACTGCTGCTTCCAGCGCGGTGACGGCTGTGATTAGTGGCATTCCCGTGGACAATTCACAACCGGTCGGCAACGAGAAGGAGATCCGGCGGCTGTTGGAACAGCCGATTACGGCGCTCGATGCGGCGGTAAAGGCTGGCCCTGCGAAGGTTGCCGGGGCGGCCGCCGCAGGATTCTGTTCTCAGATGAGGGGCTTATATCCTTTTGATCCGAATTCGCAAAAGGAAATGCCGCTGGACCAGTTCTACTCCTTATTGGCGGGCGATGAGTGGAAAAAACTCAATGAAGCCGTGAAACCATTTGTGCAGAAGAGTAGTTCGGGCTACGTGCCGAATCCAGAGGCTACGGCGAAGCCTTCCGCAGAATTCCTGCGCTTCCTAAGCAAGATGTCGGCTCTCAGTGACGTGATGTATCCCAACGGGTCTGCCCCGCCGCATTTCTCGTACACGCTGAAACAGCTTCCCAGTAATCTCGAAGGCGTAGAAGTAACGATCGGGACGGAAAAGCTCAGTGGCGCGGGCGCGCAAAAGACATTCGTGTGGACTGGCGCTCCCGAAAATATTGATGTCTCCAAGAACGGAGACACGCTGGACTCGGCAAGCGGGCCATGGGCGCCTTTCCGCTTCGTAGCGCGCGCGCGCCACCTGACCTATAACAACCTGGAATGGGTTATCGAGAACAATGGACAGCCCGTGAAGCTGCCCAACGGCAAGATCAAGTCGTACGATTATCAATTGCAGGTGGCGGGAGCAGCCAATCCGTTTTTTGACATGCCCGGGCTCAGGTGCGTGAGCCAGGTGGCGGGAAAGTAATCACAGTAGGGCGAAGGCGCGCATACAGATCAGAACTTTCGTAGTTGCGGCAGTCATTCTCATGTAGAGCTCTTCTGCCCTGACTGCCCGGAGAGCCTGCCAAATAAGCGATCTTTCCATGATGGCGGCGTGGCCCGAATCAACAGACAAGTGATGTTGTCGTCGCTGCCACCGGCCTTGGCGGCTTCAATCAAGTCGCTACATGCTTTCTCCAGAGACTCCTGATTTAGTGCATCGGCCATCTTCTCTTCCGGTACGTAGCGGGAGAGACCGTCGCTGCAGAGCAGGAGGACATCTTCGGAGCTCAGTTCGTGATCTGCGAGGTCAGGTTCGACTGTGTCGTCGGTCCCCAGGGCACGCACAATCACGTTCTGCATCCTGGAATTTTCTGCCTCCTCCATGGTCATGAGTCCGCGGCGCACCTGCTCCATGACCAGAGAGTGGTCTTGGGTAAGTTGCGCGACTTCATGTTTGCGGATGAGGTAAATGCGGCTATCACCGACGTTGGCGATCGAAAACTGGTTTCCCTCCACCACGACACCCACGATGGTTGATCCCATGCCGGCAACGTTGACGTCTCTAGCTCCGGCTTCGTGAATAGCCTGGTTCGCGAGCTGAACGGCCGCGGCAAGATCAGCCGCCCGTTGCGAGACGCCATGAAATCGGGGTACTCCGTCGGAGGTGGTATCGGGTCGTTCGCGATAGTAACCAAGAACGGTGTCTACAGCGATCTTGCTCGCTAGTTCGCCGGCCTGCTGTCCACCCATGCCATCGCAGACAATGAAGATGCCGTGGCGCAAGTCGTATCCAAAATTATCCTCGTTGTTCTTGCGTGCGAGGCCGATATCGGTCAGGCCGGCGGCTTGAATTACGTAACTCATGCAGGGTCAGGGAATCGTAACTTATTGGCCCGTTACCGTAAACACTCAGACGACGACAGAAACAGAAAGGGTTAGTTTTCTTGTGGAAAACGATGAGAGCCCCAAATACCGCCATCTTGCTTCCGTGCGCTCGGACTAACGCCGGGCCCTGCCAGCCTTTTTGCTGAGCGTTTGCCATTCGTTCTGCAGTTCCTTGCTGGCATATTCGGCGAAGGCGACGACAGCATCCAATGCGCTGGCAGCTTGCTGCTTGTCTCCTGCGTTGAACGCGGCGCGCGCACGGTCGATCGCGGAGGACAGCTGGCGATCTGCGACCTTTTTGCGGCGTGACACGAAGATTGGAACCAGTCGGGTGAGTAGAGGAGACCTGTTGTCCTCGGGCAACGAGTTTTTGCTCGCATCGCCATGATCGAGATAAGCGTATGCACTGCCAACTGCCTGAAGGGCGCTGGTTTCACTGGCGCTGGCATCGCGCAGGGTCGCAAGTGCTTTCTGAGCGGTCTCATTCTGCAGGATAGAAGGCGGTTGGGACTCCAATACCTGGACAGCCTCCCGGTAGTGTTCGTGGACGCGGAGTGTCTCAGCGGCCTGCAGGGCGGATTGAATCATTCGCTCAAGGGATTGCAGGCGGGTCTTGGCATCTTCCAGGACGAACATCAGTGATGCCGTTTCTGGTTCCGGCTTGACGTGACCAAGCAGATCGACCACTTGCGCATATGCATCACGGGCCATGAGATCCTGCGCCTGTCGCAGCAGATTCTGGATGTGAGCATCCTTCAGGCCGCGATCGGCTTCCTGCCGGGCGAAGTCCAGCAGTTCCGTAATCTCTGGGGCAACGATGCCTTCTTTCTGGCAAGCCTCCAGAAGGCGCAGTGCTTCGGAGTAGCGTCCGGCGCTCAGAGCTTCGTGGGCTTTCTGCAAATACTCCGCGCGTGCCCGCTCCTGCGTGCGCTCGGAGATACGGCCAACGATAGTAGATTGCAGCGCGAGCAGGCGTTCATTTCCCGGAGCCTCATGGAGCAGTTGATGCACGAGCTTCAAAGCTTCTTCTGGCGATGTCTCAATCAGACTACGGCAACGCAGGGCGAGTTCGTCAACGCGTTGGCGGATTTCCCCGTCGCGGAGTTTTCGTGCCAGCGTGCCCTTCAGCTTGATCAAACTGGGCTCGCTGGGAAGCCGCTCGAGCGCTTGCTCGACCAGTGTGGCGGCGTGCGACAACTCTTCGACAGTCGAGGCAACCGAAATTTCGCGTTCCAGTTGTTCAAGGATACGACGGCGCTGCTCTTGCTCGCGGCCCTGCTTCGCGGCGGATTGCAGCTTGATCAATTCAGGATTAGAGGGATCAATTTTTTCAATTTCTGCTAAGATTTCGTTTGCTTCGGTGAAGCGGCGTGCCCCAATCTGGCTGCGTGCGTTCTCAAGGAGTTTTTTCGTCTTTGCGTGGCGCTCAGATTCTTCAATCAGGCGTGCCAGTATTACGTGAGCAGCTCGTACTCGCGAATCGTCGCGATCGAGCTCGAGAGCTTTAGCGATGACTGCATTCGCGGCCTCGAGGTCGCCACGGTCGCGGGCGGTATCGGCTTCACGGAGATAGCGGTCGATAAAATCCCGGCGTCGCTTCTTCTGACGGGTCGTATCTAACTGATCTGAAAGTTCCGAGCTGGATGGGTCGAGTCCGCAGGCCTGTTCGAGGCAATGAATGGCGCTGTCGTAACGCTTGTCGGCAGATGCTTCGTCCGCCTGCGCTTTCAGCTGCCGAATCTGCTCACTACGCGCACGGAGGCTCAAGCTCTGGCGAACTTGCGCGATCATTTGCCTCGCGGTGGTGTGCTGGCTGTCGACCTTCAGGACCTCGAGTAGAACGTCACGAGCGGTCGTAAACTCTTCCTTCTGAACCAGCTTTTCGGCCTTCTCAATCCAGTCGGCGACTTGCTCCTTTCTAAGGTCTCGTTCAATCGACTCGATATCGGCCGCCATTTCGTCGGCCGTGGAGTAGCGGTCGTCAGGGTTCTTGGCAAGCGCATGATCGATGATGCCATCCAGAGCAATAGGGTATTTCTCAAGATACTGGTTAAGTGGAGGATGCCTCTCAGTCAGGATCTTGTGCACGATAGCGTAGTCGCCCGTGAACGGGAGCTGGCCCGTCAAGAGCTGAAACATCATTACACCGACGGAGAAGAGGTCGGACCTGCCATCGAAGGCAGCATTCCGCAGGCGCTCAGGGGCCATGTACTGCAGCGTACCGATGACCGCGCCGGTCCGGGTGAGACGGCTTTCGGCATTTTCCTGTCTCGCGATGCCGAAATCGAGCAGCTTCACGGCGCCGTCGGGTTGCACGATGACATTGGCTGGCTTGACGTCGCGATGGATGACATCGTTACGGTGCGCATACCCCAAGGCGTAGCAGACCTGTTCAAGGATTTTCAGCTTGTAGGCGAGCGGCTGCGACTTGCCAGCCTGAATCAGGCGATCCAGAGGATCGCCCGACAAGTACTCCATCACGATATAGGGAAAGCCGTCCTGCTCACCCATATCGTAAACGGTGACGATGTTCGGATGCCTGAGTGCGCCGGTCTTGGCCGCTTCCTGATAGAAGCGCTTCAGCATCTCCTGATCGCCTGTAAGTCCCTCGGTGACGGTCTTGATCGCGACCTCGCGATTGAGTTGGCGATCAAGAGCGCGATAGACAAGGCCCATGCCGCCGCGACCGAGAAGATCGATTACCTCGTACTTGCCAATGCGCTTTATGCTCGGAGCGGTCACAGAAATAGTCGCTTATCAGGGTGAAGCGACAACCCAGGGAAGGAGCGCCAGTGGCCAGCCTATTTTCCTGCCAGCCAGCCGATTCCAACGGCCCTAGGATCATACAGCGCAAACCCGTTTTGTGCTAGGCGGCGTTGCCCGGCCAAATCATATTGAACTGGTCGTGCAGGAACTTCTTGGCTTCTTCGCGTTCGGGGGTTTGGGCATCGGGAGTTGAGTTCAAATACAGAATGTAGGCCTCGGCACTCCCGTCGGTGTCCCCGTCGGTGGAGCGTTTGCGCGCCTGCGCCAAAATCTTGCTGGGAAGTGTTTGGACCTTCTCCTTCACCTCTTTGATTAGATCGCTGCGGGCCTCGATTTCGATGTCGCCGAGGAATTGGTTTTCATCGGGGAGGGTTCCCGTCGGCTTGACACCTTTCGTATCCTCGGGCTTTACGTTCTCCAGGACGATGAATTGCTTCTCGGATTGCTTTTTGATCGACGGATTGGATGCGATGACAGCTCCGCTGGAATCGGTGATGCGGAATCCAAGTTCCACCACTGCGCTGAGGTCGATCGTTCTCTTCGTGTAGGTGTAGGGCTTGACCACATCGAACATCTTGGTCTTGGGAACGGAGTCGAGTTGGCGACCTAAAGCGTCTGCGTTCTTCTGAGCGTCATCGACGGCCTGCTTGGCAGTGGTAATCTCCTTTTTCTTGTTGTGCAGATTTGCAGCGTCCAACACCTTCTGGGCTTTTTGAACCTCCTGGCTGGCAGCTTCATATTCCCGGTTGGCCCTGTTCCATTCTTCGTTCGGTATATCTCTTGTGCCCACCAGGTATTCGGAATCGAGGGACTCGATACTCGGCTTTGAGATGGGACGATGTTCCAGCACATCACCGATAAGTTGGAAGTTGGGATCGATGGGCGTCGGATCGGCGGCGCGAATGATCCTGACGGGAAGAGCCGTAGTCTCCAGGCCCGTGGCGATGGCATCCGAGAGCTGGTCCGCAAAGCCGGAACTCTCTCGGCGTGAGGTCTGGTCGCGGAACACGACTTTAATCGAAAGTGTGGAACGAATATTGTGCACAGTGGAATACTTCGTGCGCTCGTCGTGAATATCGTCGCGATTGGGCTGATAGCGCTGCGCTTGCTGCAAATACAGCCAGGCGATACCGACGCCGGATCCAAGAGGCTTTTCGAGATAGATCTTCGCCCGAGCGACGTAGTAGTCGCTGAGCGTCTGCGAAGCAAGGTCACGACGAAGCTTGAGGTTCTGATTTTCGGGGTCCAAATTGCAGGCGCGCTGCAGATATGTGTACGCCTGCTGTACGCCGATTTCGTCCGCCCGTCCTTGAATCGGGTTATGTGCGTCCATCAGGCGCTTGGCCTCGTCAGACGCGGCTTTCACGTATGCGGGTTCAAGTGCCGCGATGCGATCTTTCACCAACGTCCGCTGGGAATCGGGGAGATCGGCTACCACCTCGTAAGCTTCGATAATTTTCTTATCCTGCTCGAACGTGTTGCTTTGCTGCAGCGCGCTGTCAGCGGCAGATCGATCATTGGATGACTGCAGGCTGGTTTGCGCTTGCTTGAAAGCAGCCGTGGCTTCGCTCGTGGGTTTTACGGAAACGGCTCTCTGGTAGTCCTGGACAGCCTCATTCCACTTCTGTGCGGCAGTTTCGGCCTGCCCCTGTTCGAAGTGATACTTGTAAGCCTTATCGAGAATGGAGGAGATGCGCGGTTCCTCGTCGGCGAAGGAGCGGAAGTCGGAAACCGCGGCGACCGCCTCGTCGTAATGCTGGGCCGCTATATTCGATTCGCCGCTTCTGAGCGCCGCTTCGACGCGGTTAGTCTCAGCCGCTACTGAATTTACCAGCGTGAGCCCCTGATCAAAATGCGGATCAACCCCAAGCACTTGTTCGGTCAGCTCCCGGCTAGCGGCGAGGTGTGAATATCCCGTTGTGTGATTGGCCAGTGCCTGCCGATAGGCTTCGAGTTCGGCGCGAATCTTGCCGCCGATCAGCACAAGTTCGGCATGGACAGCTTCGCGCAACTTGGAGGCATCGTCATTCGCCGGACGAAGTTCGTGAGCCTGATCAGCGCGCAGGAATGCACTTCGAAGCTGGGCATAGGCCGGTGAATTGGTGGAGGCGGAAGTACGATACGCAGCCAGACCATCGTTCGCGTCTTTGATGAGTAGGGCCGCGAGGCTTTCCTTGGCCGCATCCGTGTGGGCAGCTTTTGGATATCGGCTGAGATAATCCTGCCATTGAGCGATGGAATGGGCGCGATTCGCTCGAAGATATTCAGCGAGTTCGGTGTCCGGAGCCTGCACGAAAACGATCTTCACGGTGGGCTTGAATGCTGGCAGTGTCGTCACGCCCTGGATCGACGAACTCAATATCTGCCCGCTGAGCGCGGCGCGGTCAGCCACTTGTGCAGGAGTGAGCGTCTCGTCTTTTTCAAACTTGAGGTTTGTGGGCACCACGCACTCTGACTCGCTGCCCCGTGTGAGGAGCATCGTGCCTTTCTCATCCCGTTCCAGTGAGGTCACCGGCGGACCGAGCATAATCTTTGGCAGTTTCCCGTAGTTCGATTTGTTGATCTGCGTGACACCGGTGCAACTGCGCACTTCCGCCTTGCCGTTAATGAGTAAGCCGGTGAGTTGAACAAAAGCGGCACCGTTCGGCCCGTCGTAAAGTTCGATTGCGGTGATAGGTACATCTTTCGAGTAAGCCGGTGGAACCGCTGAAAAAGTCAGGAGGAGTGTAAGACAGATTCTCGTCAGAAAAGGCCAAAGACAGAGAACGGCATTAAACTTCCAACGTCGTGGCATAAAATCCCCGGGGTGACGGCAAACGTCATATAAGTTCGCCCCTACGTAGGTGCCCGTATCATACTCACTGTTGAATTGAAGTCAAGCATGCTTGGGGGATGTGAGCGGCAGAATTGTGGATGGAATTTCGCGCGAAATGTTTGCCAGGCATGCTGATTTGGCGTAACCTACTTCCCCGGACACTTCTCTCTCCCCCCCCGATGTCCCCCGAGTTTTTATGGTGCCTTTCGAATCAAAAACCGACAGCAAAGAGTTCGAGATCGCGAATCTTGAGCCGGGCTCAATCGGGGAGGCGGCGGATTTGACGATCCGCATTTGGCAGCAAAATGCGAACAGTCGCACTGCAGAACTGACCTGGAACAGCGAAAGTGTTCTTGTTTACATGATTGCCGACTTGGTTGCAGCAAGCCACGGTCGTATTGCGAGTGAGGCTCCGAGAGTGATGTCTGCCCACTTCGACACTTCGCTTCAGGCGCTGGTCGCGGCGAAGCGCATACAAACCGCGATCCTGGAGTTTGTTACCTGCCGGCCGGGCGATTATAGGGGTGCTGCGATCTTGATCCATCCCTCGACAGGCTTCGTTCAGGGAGCGGCGGAGAGCGCACTAGGGCTGACCCAGCCCGGTCAAATCATTCTTTCTCAGGAAGTCACCAAGCGGTTGAAAGAGCTCCCGGGGATCGAACTTCGTGCGGTGCCTGCGCTGACGACCGGCGGAGCTGAACATGCCGGACTCGCCGAACTCGTGTGGACCTTGGCGGAGAAGCTGGCGGGTCTCCGTGATTCCCCAACCGCCGATATTACTTTTGGGGCCACGATGATCGTGGACGAGCCGTTGGCAGATTCTCGCCGTGATGTGGCCGGTGCCTCTGGCAAGCCACATGGACACTCCGCGACGAAGGGCATCGGTGACGAATGGCGGGCGCGAGACGGGGCCTTCGAGGAAGGACTCGCAGAATTCGGGGAACAGCACTCGTTCCTGACACGATCGAGACTGGCCGCTGGGGCAGTTCTCCTCATATTGCTGGTTGTCGGACTGATGCTGTTTCACCCCTGGTCGGGATCTAACGTGAAGCCGAAATTGCACGAGCCGCCGCCAGATGTAACGGCCCCAGTTACCGAACCCGCGAACAGCGTCCTACAGCCACCGATTGTTACGCCTCCTCCCCAAGATGCGCCGACAACCTCGCACCCTGTAACGACGAAGCCGCCTGTTATCAGCAACCCGCCCCCGGACAAGAAGGCGAAGGACAGAGGCAAAAAGAGGCAGGAAGGCATGCCTATTCAGGGATTCGAGGGCAATAGTACGTACGACGGCATGACCCAAAGAGACATTCCTCGGTTGTTGCAGTGGGCACGGTCAGATGCCGGCAACGGGAATTACGCAAAGGCGGCGCAGGAATATCGGGCGATTCTGCAATTACAGCCGAACAATTCGGAGGCGCGAGAAGGATTGCGAAAGATTCAAGTAGCTCAGGGGCGGGATCAATAGCGCAGAGCTGGGACTCGTCCGAGATTTCTGGCTGAGTTCGTGTGGAGAGTCTCGATGTCCAATCGATTTGAGTTTGGCGCCGTCAACCTGCGGGCAGAGGAAGCAGACGCCGCCTCGCGGCCTTCAGCGGACACTCCCTTTTGCATCGCGGTTCTCGGCGATTTCAGCGGGCGAACCAATCGGGGCATCTCGGACCCGAAGACAATTGGAGAACGGCGTTCGCACCTGATCGACCGGGACAACTTCGACGAGGTGCTTTCGAAACTCCGGCCTGAGTTGCACCTGCCTGCCGGGATCGGGAACCCGCTGGCCTTTTGCTTTTCGGAGCTGGACGATTTTCATCCCGATCGTCTTTTTGCCAACGACGCGTTTCAAAAGCTCAGAGGGCTGCGCCAACGCCTTCAGGATCCGTCAACGTTCAAGGAGGTAGCCGGGCAACTCGGGGTACTGCCGGCGGCCCCGACTGCTCCGCTGAAAGAGAGTTCGAGGATCACCCCGCCTAATCCGGTGCGACTAGCATCTGGCAGTTTGCTGGATGAGATGATCGAGCAAACGGAGTCTCGGATCGCCCTCGAGCCCGCGCGTCGGACCGACGAAGTGCGCGAATTCGCGCGGCAGTTGGCGGCGAAATATGCCGTGAGCGCTTCCGATGCCCGGCAGCCAGAAGTGATCGCATCGGTAGATCGTGCCATTAGTGACACGATGCGTGCCGTCCTGCACCACCCTGATTTTCAGGCGCTTGAGGGGATCTGGCGGGCAGTGTTTCTGCTGGTTCGGCAGTTCGAGACAGGTTCGCAACTGAAGCTCTATCTCATCGATGTCTCCAGGCAGGAAATGACCTCGGACTTGATGGCGTCGGATGATCTCCGCAATTCAGGCGCTTTTCGCCTGCTTGTTGAAAAAACAGTTGAAACGCCTGGCGCAGATCCTCTCACAATCCTGGTAGGGGCATTCAAATTCTGCTCCGTAAACGAAGACATGGGCTTGCTTGCGAAGTTGGCGACGATTGCACGTCGTGCGGGTGCCGCATTGTTGGCTGAGGCAGATCCGACGCTGGTTGGCTGTTCATCGTTGGAGGAGACGCCGAGTCCACGCGATTGGAAGCGCTCGGAATTGCAAGAGTCGTGGAACCGCCTTCGCTCTCTGCCCGAATCCGCATCTGTCGGACTGGCTCTGCCAAGGTTCCTGCTGCGATTGCCATACGGCAAGGAAACATCGCCGCTGGATTCTTTTGATTTCGAGGAGTTTTACGGACCGCCCACCCACCGTGAGTATCTGTGGGGGAATCCGGCGTTTCTTGTCGCTTTAATGGTAGGACGGACTTTTGAGGCAACAGGATGGCAGATGCAGAGCAGTAGTCAATCTCAGATTGAGAACTTGCCCTTGCATACGTTTCGAGTAGATGGGGAGTTGCAGGCAAAGCCCTGCGCCGAGGTACTGCTAACGGAAGATGCAGTCGAACGCATTCTCGATGACGGACTGATGCCGCTGGTTTCGTACAAAGGTCGTGGTGAGGTTCGCCTAGGCGGGTTTCAGTCTATTGGTGAGCCGCACAGCCCGCTTCGGGGGCGATGGGAAGCGTGAAGAAGAGGGAGAAGTGGAATCAAGGGTGGGGAATGGGCCGAAAACCCAGTCGTTGCGCCGGTTTTTGCGCCTTAGTCCTTGACTGGCGTTTGGGCTTATGATAAACCCTTGTCCCACGGCCCCTAGAGGCCCGTGGCATCTGGCCTAATTTCCTGTGAGGTTGGGCCGCCTCAACCGCTTCCCCGGCGATTGCAAGTTTATCAGTGTTCTTATAAGGCACTTCTCCGAAAACTCGAAGAGGTAGGGAGCTAATATGGCAAAACCGAGCACTCAGCATAAGTTGGACCGCGTACGTCCGCCCAGAGTTCAGATTACTTACGATGTGGAGACCGGAGGCGCGATTGAGATTAAGGAACTGCCCTTTGTGGTGGGCGTTCTGGGAGACTTTACCGGTCAACCTGAACAACCTCTGCCGAAATTGAAAGAGCGACGCTTTGTCGAAGTCACGCCCGACAACTTTGACTCGGTACTGGAGAGCATGAAGCCGCACTTGTCGTTCGCGGTGGAAAACAAGCTCAGCGAAGACTCCAATGCAGGACAAATCAAAGTCGATCTGAAGTTCAAGAGCCTAGAGGATTTCGAGCCCGAGCAGGTGGCGCGCCAGGTAAAGCCATTGAAGGAGTTGCTGGATTTGCGTACGCGCCTCAACGATCTGAAGGGCACGTTGCAGACTAACGAGAAGCTTGATGAAGCGCTTCTTGACGCCGTGAGCAAGACCGACAAACTCGACAAGCTGAAGGCCGAAGTCGGCCAGAAGGGGGAACCCAATGCCTGAGACCCAGAAACAAGCCGGCGGCTCCGCCGTAGTAGAGCAGGCGGCGGCAGAACCGAGTCTTCTCGATCAGATCGCAGAGCAGGGCCGGTTTGCTGACCCTGCGGCTCGCGAGCGGGGCAAGAACCTGATTAAGGAATTCGTCGCTCAGGTTCTCGAGGGCTCGATGACTCTAGGCCGCGATGCGGACCAGATGATTTCAGCCCGTGTGGCGCAGATCGATCACCTCGTATCGATTCAGTTGAACGAAATCCTGCACAACTCCCAGTTCCAGAAGCTGGAAGGGACATGGCGCGGGCTAAAGTACCTGCTGGACCAGTCCGAGACCGGCACGCAGTTGAAGGTCCGCATTCTCAATGCCTCGAAAAAAGACCTTCTCCGTGACCTGCAGCGTGCACCTGAGTTTGATCAGAGTGCGATGTTCAAGAAGGTCTACGAGGAAGAATACGGAATCTTCGGTGGAGAGCCTTTCGGCGCCCTGGTCGGCGACTATGAATTCAGCAAGCATCCGGAAGATCTGGAGCTGCTAGAAAAGGTTTCTCAGGTTGCGGCGGCGGCACATGCTCCATTCCTGTCGGCGGCTTCGTCAGAACTGCTCAACATGGAGAGCTACACGAATCTCGATCAGCCCCGCGATATCGGCAAGATCTTCGACAGCACCGAGTATGCGAAGTGGAAAGGATTCCGCGAGAGCGAGGACTCGAAATACGTCGCGCTGACATGCCCGCGAATACTTATGCGGCTCCCTTATGGTCGCGACACAGCTCCGGTGGAAGGGTTCAATTTCGAAGAAGGCGTCGATGGTACCGATCACTCCAGGTACCTTTGGGGAAATGCGGCCTACGCACTGGCGTCGAAGATGACGCAGGCGTTCGCGAGTTACGGCTGGTGTGTGGCGATTCGCGGCGTGGAAGGCGGTGGTCTAGTGGATGGCCTGCCATCGCACACGTTCCGTACCGACGAAGGCGACGTTGCGCTGAAGTGTCCGACGGAGATTGCGATTACTGATCGACGTGAGAAGGAACTTGCGGATCAGGGCCTGGTGCCGCTGGTTCATTGCAAGGGAACCGATAAGGCTGCGTTCTTCAGCATCCAGTCGTGCAACAAGCCGAAGCTGTATGACTCCGATGCCGCCACGGCAAATGCTCGGATTTCGGCTCAACTTCCGTACATGATGGCAACCTGCCGGTTCGCGCATTACCTGAAAGCCATGATGCGCGATAAGATCGGAGGCTTCATGTCCCGCGACGACTGCTGGCGGTATCTGAATCGATGGATCGGGCAGTACGTCACGCAAGATGACAAGGCCAGCCAAACCGATAAGGCAAAGTGCCCCCTGCGAGAAGCACGTGTAGATGTGGAGGAAGTGAAAGGCAAGCCCGGGGTGTACCGCGCGGTGGCGTATCTGCGGCCACACTTCCAGCTGGATGAACTCAACGTTTCGCTGCGTCTGGTGGCTGAGCTGCCGGCTGCTGCGAAAGCATAACCCGGTTGTACCGGCAGTATAGCGTTTCAAACAAGGCCCGCATGGCGCCTTGAAATCGTTCGTGTATGAGGAGGATTTGCAATGGCAAGTGATGCGTATCTTTTGATTGACGGCATAACCGGGGAATCCCAGGCGGAAGGGATGACCAACAACATTGAGCTCGACAGCTTTTCGTTTGGCGCGTCGAATCCGGCCGACGTGGGTGGCAAGGGTTTGTCAGCGGGCAAGTGCTCGCTTTCGGACTTCTCCTGCACCTTTGGGGTGGATCAGGCCAGCTATCAGATTCTGAAGAATCTGTATAACGGCGTGCACATCCCGACATGCACATTCTCACTCCGCGAGTCTGGCGGCGGCACGAGCCCATACGTCTATATGCAGGTCATCATGACCAACTGCTACATCACCAGCGACAGCATTGGTGGAGGATCGTCAGGGAAACCTTCGCAGAGCATGAGCATAGCCTACGAGAAGATCGAATACGACTATTTCACACAGGACACTTCGACCGGATCGGTGACGAAGGCGGGTGCGGCGACCTACGATATCACCAAGGTTCAGCAGACCTAGTGACGGCTCGTTGAAGCTAAACAGGGCTGGGAGGCGCTGCCGACGATGTGAGACGTTTGGGTCGGGGTGCCTCCTAACGCTGTTTTCGACAAAACGAGTTTTGTCCGAGGCATTTGTTGAACACTCAACCGGGCCGATCCTCCAAAGCGGTGGGTAGCGGAATGAATCCACAAGAGCTATACCGGGCTGGACGCTTAAGCGATGCCATCAAGGCGCTGAGCGCTGAACTGCGCGACAACCCTACAGACGCGCGCCGACGCACGTTCCTGTTTGAACTGCTATGCTTCGCCGGAGAATACGAGCGCGCCGACAAGCAACTGGAGGTTCTAGCGCAGGCGGGGCCACAGAGCGAAATGGGCGTGCTGCTCTATCGCAGCGCGCTATATGCCGAGCGTCAACGACAGGATGTGTTTGAGCGCAGAGAGTTCCCGAGCGCGCAGTCGGACGATGAGTCGCCGGACCGGGGCGGTACTGCGAACGGGAAATCCTTCAGCTATTTCTCTGATGCCGATCCCAGAGTCGGTGCGAAGTTAGAGATCTTCGCGGCGGGGAATTATTTGTTATTACCACTGGCGCACGTCGCTTCGATTGACATCCCGCCGCCGCAAAGACTCCGCGACCTGATTTGGACTCCGGCTGTAGTCCGCACGACCGCTGCCTTCAAAGGTACCGAGCTTGGGGAAGTTCTTTTGCCCGTGCTCGCGCCTTTTTCATGGCGTCATCCCGAGGAAACAGTGCGGCTTGGACGCATGACGGTATGGGAGAAATCCGAAGGCAGCGAATACCAAATTCTGTTTGGCCAGAAAATGTGGCTGGTGGATGACGAGGAAGTCCCGTTCCTGGAGTTGCGGGCGCTCGAGTTCAATCCAGCATCTGTGGCCGCCTGATCGAACATGCCCTTTCCTGACGATCTACTGAATCCCATTGAGGGCCCCAATCCGAGTGGGGCGAATCTCCGTTATGATCCCGTCTACGACAAGATCAAGGAAGCGCGACGCGAAGAGGCTCAGCCCCCTCCGGGGATGACCGAGCAGGATCGCAAGGTCTCGGACAATGCACAGGTAATCAAGCTCACCACCGACTTGCTGACCAACAAAACCAAAGACCTGCAATTGGCTGCCTGGCTCACCGAAGGGTTGTTGAAGCAGCGCGGTTTTGTAGGGCTGAAGGATGGTCTGGCTTTGTGCTGCGGGCTGGTCGAAAAGTTCTGGGACACCCTTTATCCGGAGATTGAGGACGGGGATGCGGAATCGCGCGGAGCTCCACTCGGTTTCATCGGAGTGAAACTAGACATTCCACTCAAACTCGTGCCTGTCGTCGAAAAAGCCAAATACGGTTTGCTCGATCACCAGCAATCGCGAGAGGTTGGTTACGAAGATCAGATCAAAGGCGACGAGGCGAAGAAAAAGCGCTCCGCGCTTATCAAGGAAGGGAAACTCGCTCCGGAACTCTTCGACAGGGCCTTTGAAGAGACGCCAAAGAAGTTCTATGCGCAGGCCGAGAAGGATCTGGATGCGAGCCTGGAGAACCTTGCTCGCCTCAAGAAAAATTGTGACGAGAAGTTTGGCGACGAAGGGCCAACGTTTGGTCCGCTGCAATCGGCTCTTGAGGCGAGCCGGCATCTGATCCATGGCTTCCTACAAAAGAAGCGCGAGAAGGAACCCGATCCAGTGGAGGAGGTTGCGGCCGCCGAGGTTGTGGCCGGTGCGGCGGGGGAGGGTGGCGCCGCCGGGCCAGGTCCAGTTCGTACGGGGGTTCTAATTACAGTGGAAGGCTCCTCCGAGCCGCCAGATCGCGTCGAGGCCATCAAGAAAGTAGCTGAGGCAGCAGGATATCTCCGGCGTCGTGAGCCTCAGAGCCCGGCTTCTTATCTGATGTTGCGCGGGCTCCGGTGGGGAGAACTGCGAACAGCCATTGAACAGGCAGATCCTACGAAGCTGGAAGCTCCGCCGACAGAACTGCGGCGGCATTTGAAAAAGCTGCTACTGGACAAAAAGTACGAAGAACTTCTCGATGCTGCAGAAAATGCCATGGCTCTTCCATGCAGCAGAGCCTGGCTCGACATGCAGCGTTTTGTGGTTGAGGCGTGTGAAGCACTGGGCAGCGGATACGATGCGATCGCACGCGCTATCCGCTCGGAGCTGAAAGCGCTCGTCACTGACATTCCGCAGTTGCTCGATGCCACCTTGATGGACGAAACTCCCGTGGCAAATGCGGAGACGCGGGCATGGCTGGTTGCACTGAGCCAGGGGCCCGCACCCGCACCGGCAGCAGAGGGAGCAGCAGCAAAGGCGATCTCTTCCAATGGACTCGGATCCCGATGGCCAGGGCAGCCAACGGACGCTTATGTCGCGGCTTTGCAGGCCCTTCGGGAAGGGCAGGAGCGAAAGGCGTTCGAGATCTTGCAACAAGACATCGCCCGTAGGCGCTCCGGGCGCGAACGCTTCCGACGCCGAATGCAACTGGTCGAGATCTGCGCCTCCACGAACAAGACCAATGTGGCGCAGCCCATCCTCGACGATCTCGCCGCCGCTATTGAGAACCACAAATTGGACGATTGGGAAGATCCCGGTCTGGTGGCCAGTGCTTTGGCGACGCTGATGAAGATGAGCGTCAAGATCCAGGCAGACAAAGCGGCGCAGCAAAAACTTTTCGAGAGGATATGCCGTCTCGATCCAGCACAAGCGCTGGGAGACGCAAAATAAGCCATGCCCCGGCGAGATGCTAGCGGACCAGTCACGCTCTCGGTGCTCGATCGCTTGATCGACCGCGATCCGAAGACCCGCTCAGAGGTTCCACCGTCGCGGGCTCAGTCGTTGCGCGAACTGAAGTTTGCGCTGAAGCGTGATCTGGAGTGGCTGCTCAATACCCGGCGAACGATCGATCCCGCCCCAGACTCAGCGCGTGAGACGACTCGTTCCGTTTATCACTACGGCTTCGCAGACGTGTCATCGAAGTCCGTTCTGTCGACCCGGGATCATGCGGATCTGGTGCGCGATATGGAGGCTGCAATCGCCGCATTCGAGCCCCGGTTGAAGCGCGCGCGCGTGCGCATGGAGCCCGTGGAGGGCGCCTATCGCACGCTGAAGTTCGTCATTGAGGGGCTGCTGTGTATGGATCCCGCACCGGAAGCTGTCCGCTTCGACACCGTTCTCGAACTGGGAAAAGGCGAGTACGAAATCAAGGGAGCCGATCTTGCGCAATGAGCTGAGAGATTACTACGAGAGTGAACTCACGTTCTTGCGCCAAGTCGGAGCGGAGTTCGCCGACAAGTATCCGAAGATCGCATCCCGCCTGCAGCTGGAATCCGATCGCTGTGAGGATCCTCACGTCGAACGTATGCTGGAGGCATTCGCGCTGCTTGCGGCTCGCGTTCACCTGCGCATCGACGACGATTTTCCGCAGATCACCGAAGCGCTGTTGAACATTCTTTACCCCCACTACCTCCGGCCGGTGCCTTCGATGACGGTAGCGCAGTTTCACAGCGATCCCGAGGGCGGGAAGCTGACCAGCGCTCTAAAGATTCCGAAGGGAACGGTTCTCTATTCGCGGCCGGTCGAAGGTGTTCCGTGCAAGTTCCGGACCTCGTACGACACGACTCTCTGGCCATTCAAGGTCGCGCAGGCGCAGTGGATGACCCCAGATCGGGTCCGTCCTACCCTGCGTGCGTCGGAAGCCGCGGTACTGCGGGTTGAGATGGAATGCTTTCCCGACGTGTCTTTCGAGAAGTTGGAACTCGAGACACTCTCGTTTTACTTGAACGGCGAGAGTTCGGTGGTGCACGCGCTCTATGAACTCCTATGTCGGAACTGCGTACGCATTCTGGTGCGCGATCCGGCCAAGCCGAAAGCACCAGTGCGGGAGATACCGGTAAGGAATCTTGAGCCCCTGGGATTTGGAGAGAACGAAGATGTGCTGCCGTATCCTCGCCGTTCGTTCATGGGATACAGGCTGCTGCAGGAGTACTTCGCGTTCCCGGAAAAATTCTTCTTCATGAGCCTGAAGGGGCTATCACTGTTGCAGCAGGCAGGCTTTACCTCCAAGGTTGAGCTGCTGTTCATGATTTCTCCCTTTGAGCAGGATGGGCGGCATCAGCGCCTGGAAGTGGCCGTGAACGAACGCACGCTACGGCTTGGGTGTGCGCCTATTATCAATCTGTTTTCGCAGGTCGCCGAACCCATCTTGGTTGATCAAACTCGGTACCAGTATCCAATTGTGCCCGACGCCCGGCGTCGTCAAACGATGGAGATTTACTCCGTCGACGAAGTCGTCAGCACCGACGCGGAGACGCACGAGACTGTCATTTATCATCCGCTCTACTCCGAGCGTCATGCGGTACAGGGAACAAGTCCGGCGTACTGGTTCATTACTCGATCGGTCTCCAACCGCAAGGGCGATGAAGGAACCGACGTATTTCTCTCACTTGTCGATCTTTCGGCACGGCCGATGCAGCTGGATTACGACACAGTGACCATTCGCTGCACGTGTACGAATCGTGATCTCGTCGCGCGGCTCCCGTTTGGGAGTGAGGCGGGAGATTTCGAAATGACAGATGGCGCCGCGATAAAACGGATCGTCGCCCTGCATAAACCGACGCGCACCCTGCGTCCTCCGCTGGATGGCAAGACCTTATGGTCCCTGATTTCCCACCTGTCGCTGAACTACCTTTCCATCGTCGACGACGGGAAGGAGGCGCTGCAGAAGATTCTTGAGCTCTACGACTTCTCCGACTCCGCCGACATTAAGAAGCAGATCAGCGGAATCGCCGCGGTGAGTTCACGACGGCACTTCACACGGGTTGCGTCCGACTACGGCGTCGGTTTTGCACGTGGGACGCGTGTCGAAATCGAATTCGACGAAGAGCAGTTCAGCGGCAGCGGAGCATACTTGTTCGCCAGCGTGCTGGAGAAATTCTTTGGTTTATACACCTCGATGAACAGTTTTACGCAATTAGTCGCTCGTAGTCGTCAGCGAAGGGAGGCGTTGGAGGAGTGGGCACCGAGAGCGGGACAGTCAATCCTGATCTGACGAATTTACAGAATCCGGCAGCCACAGAAATCTGCCTGGATTCCGAAATCGAGCAGAAGCTCCGCCGTGAGCCGCATTGCTTCGATTTCTTTCAGGCTCTGCGCCTCCTCGAAAGATTTCGTCCGGAGAAGAGGCCAGTCGGGCAATTTACCCATCCGGAGACCGAAGTCGCGCACTTCCGCGCGCATCCTTCTCTTGCCTTTCCCGCCAGCCAGATCCAAAAGGCGGAGTGGCCCGAAGACGGACCAGTCGAAATGACCGTCAACTTCATGGGGTTGACAGGGCCGGAAGGGGTTCTACCCAATCCATACACCTCGTTGATCATCGAACGGCAGCGCGAAGGCGATAACTCGCTCCGCGATTTTCTCGACATTTTCAATCACCGGATGATCTCGCTCTTCTACCGCGCTTGGCGAAAATATCGCTTCGACGTAGCGTCTGAGCGCGATGAGCGCGACCGATTTTCGCGGCAATTGCTGAGCCTGCTCGGCCTTGGCACCGATGGCCTGCGCGATCGCCAGATCGTGTCCGATGATTCTTTGATTTATTACTCGGGGTTGCTCTCCCAGCATCCGCGTTCCGCGCAGGCCCTGCAGCAAATTCTTGCGGACTACTTTGACGTTCCGGTGGCGATCGAGCAGTTCTCGGGTGGGTGGTATCGCCTGGACCGTGCCACGCAATGCCGCTTATCGGAAGAGCAATCAGATAGCGGGGAACTCGGATTTGGAGCCGTGGTCGGCGACGAGATGTGGAACCAGCAGTCGCGCGTGCAGATCGTGCTCGGGCCGCTGAGTCTCGAGCGATACTCGGACTTCTTACCCGAAGGAAAGTCTTTCAAGCCGCTTCGAAGCTGGGTTCGGTTCTTTTCCAATGACGAGTGGGATTTCGAAGTGAAGCTGATTCTCGATCGCGAGCAGGTGCCAGCCTGCACGCTGGGCATGGAAGGCGTTTCGGGACCGCAACTTGGGTGGGTGTCCTGGGTAAAATCAGTGCCGTTCGGGCGCGACCCGGCTGACACGGTGCTGGCGCTCGAATCGACAAAGGGGGAGCGATATGAATCTCAAGTCTCTGATCGGTAAGCTGAACGACTCGACCCGAGGGGCGCTGGAAGCTGCGGCAGGATTATGCCTGGCCCGGACCCACTATGACATCGAAGTGGAGCACTACCTGACCAAGCTGCTCGATTCCACCGACAACGATGCTGCGGCGATTTTTAAGCATTTCGAAATCGACACTTCGAGGCTTTCTGGCGAACTGGCCCGCGCCCTGGATAAGCTGAAGTCCGGGAACGCGCGCACGCCCGCGCTCAGCCCCAGCCTGATGCGGATGCTGTTGGAGGCCTGGACGATCGGCTCCATCGACTATAACGCCGGACAGGTGCGCACTGGTTTCACAATTCTCGCGCTGGCAACCCACGATGAGTTGTCCCGGCTCATGCGCGATATCAGCCGGGAGTTTCAAAAGATTCAGGCGGATGCTCTGAAGAAGGATTTCGTTTCCATCGTTTCGAGTGCGGGAGAGGAGGTGCAGGCGTCTGCAAGTCCGACTGCGGCCAGTCCCGGTTCTCCGTCCGCGGGTGCGAAGGCGGGAGGAAAGACTCCGAACCTCGATCAATTCACGATCAACCTGACGGAGAAGGCGAAAACAGGAAAGATTGACCCCGTATTGGGGCGGGACTTCGAGATTCGTCAGGTGGTCGACATCCTGATGCGTCGCCGCCAGAATAATCCAATTCTAACGGGCGAGGCCGGTGTCGGGAAGACGGCTGTCGTGGAAGGATTTGCGCTCCGTGTTGCGCAAGGCGATGTGCCTCCGCCGCTGCGCAATGTCATCGTCCGTACGCTTGATCTTGCTTTGCTGCAAGCAGGCGCCGGGATTAAGGGTGAGTTCGAGAACCGGCTGAAGGGCCTGATCGAAGAAGTCAAGGCCTCACCAATTCCGATCATTCTCTTCATCGACGAAGCGCATACGATGATCGGGGCTGGCGGACAGGCGGGCCAAGGGGATGCAGCGAACCTGTTGAAGCCAGCGCTCGCTCGTGGCGAATTGCGGACCATCGCAGCCACCACCTGGTCCGAGTACAAAAAATATTTCGAGAAAGATCCCGCGCTGGCGCGCCGTTTCCAGGTCGTGAAGGTGGAAGAACCGGTGGAGACGCAGTGCATGACAATGCTGCGCGGCATCGTGCCTTCACTCGAGAAGCATCACAAAGTCCGCATTCTCGACGAAGGACTCACCGCCGCTGTTCATCTTTCACATCGTTATCTGGCCGGACGTCAGCTGCCCGACAAAGCAGTTAGCATTCTCGACACTGCATGCGCGCGTTTGGCTTTAGGGCAGAGTGCCACTCCACCAGCGATTGAAGACGCAGTTCGCCAACTGGATGACCTAGCCGTGCAACAGCGTATTCTCGAACGGGAGACGGCTACCGGTGCCGATCATCGCGAGCGGTTGCAGGACATTGCTACTAAGAGCGCAGACATCCAGTCGCGGCTCTCCGGTCTGCGGACTCGTTTTGAAAAGGAACGCGATCTGGTAACCACGATCCGCGAGCTGCGTTCCCAAATCGAAGGCGCGGTAGCGTCCCAGAACGAAAAGGGCGGCATCGGTCCAGCAGCACCGGAGATTCCCGGTGTTGTCGCCGATGCATCCGCAGCCACCTCTGCGGTAGCGGCTAAAACGTCGTCCGCTGCGGCGACGGCTGTCGAAGAGGCTCCCAAAACCGTCGACCCTGCGGAATTGCGTGCCAAGTTGGCGAAGGCCGAGGCAGAGCTGGCGGCACTTCAAGGTGAGACTCCAATGATTCGGGTGGCTGTGGATTCGCAGATCGTTGGCGAAGTAATCTCCGCGTGGACCGGGATTCCGGTCGGCAAGATGATGAAGGACGAGATCTCGACCGTGCTCTCGCTGCCAACATTCCTCGGCCAACGAGTCATCGGACAGAATCACGCGCTCGACATCATCAGCCAGAGAATTTCGACGGCGCGGGCCCGGCTTGACGACCCCAATAAACCCATAGGGGTTTTCATGCTGGTCGGACCCAGTGGAGTTGGCAAAACCGAAACTGCATTGGCACTGTCAGATCTGCTCTACGGCGGTGAGCGGAACCTGATCACGATCAACATGTCGGAGTTCCAGGAGTCGCATACGGTATCGACGTTGAAAGGCTCGCCCCCAGGATATGTTGGCTATGGCGAGGGAGGCGTGCTGACCGAGGCGGTCCGGCGACGCCCATACTCGGTAGTCTTGCTGGACGAAGTCGAGAAGGCACATCCCGATGTGCTCGAACTCTTCTATCAGGTGTTCGACAAGGGCATGATGGAAGACGGCGAAGGTCGTGAAATTGATTTCAAGAACACGATCATCATTCTTACTACGAACGCCGGAACCGATACCATGGCGAAACTCTGCGCCGATCCGGAGACCATGCCCGGCCCCGAAGGTCTGGTGAAGGCGCTTAAACCCGAACTGAACAAAATCTTCAAGCCGGCGTTCCTGGGCCGAATGGTGATGATTCCTTATATGCCCATCCGCGACGAGAATTTGAAGCAGATCATCCGGTTGAAACTGGGAAAGATTCAGCGGCGTATTCAGGAGAATCACAAGATCGATCTGACCTATGATGGGACATTGATCGAGGAAGTGGCGAAGCGCTGCACCGAGGTGGAAAGCGGCGCCCGGAATGTGGATAACATTCTGACCAATACGCTGCTGCCCGATATCTCGCGGCAATTGTTGAGCAGCATGGCGGCTGGAGATTCAGTTTCGCGAATCAATGTCGCAATTGGCGACGATGGCAGCTTTGTGTACCAGAATTGAGTTGCTTCGGCGTATTGCGCACCTCGAGCCGTGCCGAAGTATTTTCGCAGTCGAGTAATTCAGAACGAAGGGCGGGATTGTGCCAGACTACACGCAAGATCACCGGCTGCTTGCGATCGATACTCCGTTGGGCAAAGATGTGCTACTTCTGCAGGAGATTACCGGCTTTGAAGGAATCTCACGCCTATTCAGCTACGATCTCGATCTACTGGCCTATGACAACGATTCGATTTCTTTCAAGGACATTGTCGGACAGAAGGTGTCGATCAAGTTACAGCTGCCCGATGGCTCTCCGCGCTACATCAGCGGATATGTAAGCCGGTTTACGCAGGGCGAAACAGATGAGCGCCTGTTCACGCACTACCATGCGCAGGTTGTGCCTTGGCTATGGTTTCTGACGAGGCAGGCGGATTGCCGCATTTTTCAGAACCAGGCTGTGCCCGACATTATCAGCAAGATCTTCGACCCGTTTGGATTCAAAGACTTCAAGCTCAGCCTGAAAGGCACTTACCCAAAGCTGGAGTATTGCGTTCAATACCGTGAGACTTCATTTAACTTTGTTTCGCGGCTGATGGAAGAATCTGGAATCTTCTATTACTTCGATCACACCACGCACGGCAAACACACGATGGTGCTGGCCGATCAGTCAAGCAAATTGACCGCGTGCCCGGGATCTCCCATCAGCTACGACACCGAGGTGGGAGGCCTCGCCGATCCTCAAGTGATCAATAACTGGCACGTGGGGCAGGAGGTTAAGACAGGTAAGTACTCCGTCACGGACTACAACTTCAGGACGCCTTCCACCAGCCTTCTGGCTAACGAACCTACGGTCGTAAGCCTTTCTGCAAGCCAGCCGCTGGAACTGTATGACTATCCCGGACTGCACAGTACCAAAGAGGAAGGCGACATGGTTGCGAAAGTCCGCATGCAGGAAGAAGAAGCAGGGTACATGATCGTGTCGGGAGCGGGGAATTGTCGCGGGCTAATGTCCGGTTTCTCCTTTGAACTGAAGAACCATTACCGCTCCGACCAGAACACGAACTATGTCGCTACTGAGGTGCGTCATTTCGGATCTGCCGGGCAGAGTTACACAACGGCTGGTACGGCAGGCGGAGAAACCTATTCCAATCACTTTGTTTGCATCCCCGCATCCGTTCCGTACCGACCGGCTCGCGTTACGCCGAAGCCTTTCGTCCAAGGGCCCCAGCCCGCTCTGGTGGTTGGGCCGGCGGGAGAGGAAATCTGGGTCGACGAGTACGGACGAGTGACGGTACAGTTCTACTGGGATCGCATGGGAAAGAAAGACGAGAAAAGTTCGTGTCGGATTCGCGTTTCTCAGCCGTGGGCTGGTCGCAATTGGGGCGCTATGTGGATTCCGCGCATCGGTCAGGAAGTACTGGTGAGTTTTCTGGAAGGCGATCCCGATCGTCCCATCATTACGGGAAGAGTCTACAACGCAGACCAGATGCCGCCTTACAAACTGCCACAATACCAGACACGCAGCACGTTCATGTCGCGCAGTTCAAAAGGTGGAGCTTCCGCCAACTACAACGAACTTCGCTTCGAAGATCTGAAGGGGAAGGAACAGATCTTCATGAATGCGGAGCGGGATATGGACATGCGTGTCGAGAATGACTCGCGGGAATACATCGGGGCCAATCGGCATCTGATCGTTACGGCAAACCAACAGGAAAAGATCAATGCCGACAAACATCTCCAGGTTGTAGGCGATCACAACGAAAAGATCAACGGCAACATGTCTCTTCAGGTTACTGGCAATCAGATGGAGAAGGTCACTGGCAACAAGTCTCTTTCTGTTACAGGCAATCAGAGTGAAAGCATTACTGGCAATGTTTCGCTTTCGGTGACTGGAGGGAAGAACGAGTCCATTACCATGGGATACGCGATGACCGCCATGAGTATCCACCTAACTGCGAACGCGGGCATCGTGATTGAGTGTCCGGCGGGAATCACGCTTAAGTCGGGTGGCAGTTCTGTGGACGTTAGTCCCGGAGGAGTATTCATCACCGGTACACCTATGGCATTCATTAACAGCGGCAGTATGCCGGCGATGACAATGGATCCTAGCAGTGGCAGCCCGGATTCGCCGCAGGACCCGAAGGATCCTGACACTGCAGATGATGGCAGCAAAGGGACCAAGTTGAACTAGAGAAGACTCAGGGCGGGCCGTTACGGCACCATCACTGTGAACTCTCCCGGTGTAACGAACGTGATCACCCCCGCCCACATGCACATCAGCGTGGATATGTTGTCGAGCGTTGGCATGTTGCCGAGCAGGACGGTTGGCGCTCCGGGGACCCAAGGCGCGGGCGTGTTGGGAATGCAAGGCATAGGAGTAAGGACTCCCATCGCCGCAGCGGTGGCAGCGGCTACCATCGGGTTTGCCGGGGACATGCACATGCCAAACGGCATGATGTTGACCAGCGGGATGTGGTCCATGATGTTGGCGTCGGGAACTTCGTCGGTCATGACTCGATTGACTGGCAGAACGACCAGCGAACTCGGGGCCATGCCCATTGTGCACATCATGGTGGCGCCCATACAGACTTGCATTGGCATATGAATACTCCCCGCGCAGGTTGGGGGCATTCTAGCAGAGGTGGGGCAGAAAGAAGCCGGGCTAGCGCGGGAAACCAGATCGCATTGTTTCGGAAGTTTGTAGTCTTCTTCCCTTTGGAGGTTCTGTGCTGGGGCAAACCAACAATGTTGGCCGCGGCCCGTTGGGTGTTCCGACGAACAGCCCCGTCAGCGATGCGGGGACATCAGCCCGCATTCAGAACCGACCCAATGTTCCGATTGGGACCACCGCCACACAGCTTGACGGTCGGAAACTCACCGCGCGGTTGGGTGGGAACAGGGAGCAAGGCACAGACCGCTTTCCCGTGCTTAAGCTGGGTTCTCGTGGCGGCGAGGTGCAGCGTCTGCAGCGGTTGCTGAATCTGCACCTCGACGCCGAAGAGCAACTCAAACTTGACGGATATTTCGGGCCGACCACGCGCGAGGCTGTGCTGGGCTTTCAGAAGGAAGAGGACCTCAGGCCCGATGGAGTGGTCGGCCGCGACACGTGGTTCTCGCTGATCTCTGCGGGGACTCAGGAGGTGAGCTGGAAAGCGAAACCTCCGGCGGCGCCCGCGAAGGTAGTTGCCGCTGCTTCCACAACCGCGACCAAGAAAACCGTTGACCAGTGGACACTGACGGAACGATTCGAGTACGTGCTGCAGCACTGTGGACCGTATCTAGGCCCCGATGTCCGAGCTCAGTTCACGGCCCTGCTCACTCCCACGAACCTCGGCATCATGGTGGGCAGCCTGGTCGTGTGGGCGGCCGGGCACTTCTTTGGAGTCAGCGAAATCGCTGATGCTTTCCTGTTGGGGTTCGGGCTGGTCTTCCTCGGGAGGGCTGCGATTGATGCGGCTCGCCTGCTGAAGAACGTCATTGAGATCACTTCGTCGGCTTCATCGGAAGCGGAATTGGAAGACGCCGCGAAGGATCTGGCAGAGGTCATCGCCATCATTGGAGTGATGACCTTCTTTGCCCTGCTGGCGAAGGTGGGGCGGGCGATCGGAAACAAGCTGAAGGCTGGCGGAGCAGCGGGAGAAGCAGGCGCTAAGGGCCCGCAGACTGAACCGGAACCGCAGTCAGAGGCGGCCGCCGCAGAGAAAGTGGCAAAAGCCGAAGCAGCCAAGCCGGTTGAAACGGTGCAGGAGGCGACGAAGGGCAAGAACGTTGTCAAATGGTACAAAGATTCGCAAGGGCGGACGATTCGGGCCGAAGCAAAATTGCGCGAGTCGTTTAGCGGGTTGAAGCGAGCTGCGGAAGACATTAAAGCCCAAAAGGCGGCAGCCGAACTGGGGAAAGCGGGCGACGTCGGTGGGCATATGGTTGCTCATCGATTCATCGGGGATCTCGGCAAGGACGCCGACGTGAATCTGTTCCCCCAGGAAAAGAATTTCAATAACTCTGCCTACAAGACCATGGAGAACGAGTTGTCTGATGCTGTGAAGAGTGGCAAGGAGGTCAATCTCAGGATTGGACTTGAACCGCCTGGAGCCGCCAGGCCCGACATTGTGAAAGTTTCGTACGAAGTGGTGGATCCGGCGACCGGCGAAACGATTTACTACAATGCGCAAGATTTCGCCAATGAGGCCGGGCAGACATTCGATCGAGTTAAATGGTAAATTACAGGGCAAAGGTGGGGAATGGACGGCAAGGACAGCTTGGTTCACAAGATCGGAGCGATGCTCATGGAAGATCCTCACCTATCCGCTCGCCCGTGGCGACACCTCGTCATCGTCGCGCAAATACTTCCGAACTCCACCAAAGTGAACGGGTTTGCCTATGAAGAGGCGGGTAAGCCCATGCCCACTGGTCCAAGGAACCTTGAGATTCTGAAAGTCTTTAGAGACTTACGCGAGGCGATGCGGGAACCCGGCAAAGAACCATGGCAGGCATGCCTTGTTCGCATTGACAGTCTGTCCCGGGATATCTCAATTGATTTTGAATATGACCATCCTGAGAAGTGGCTCATTAGCCCCGCGACCGTTAAACAAATGGGTGAAATGCTTCGACCAGAATAACCCTAAGTATGTGACTGATTTCCATTTCCTGTCGTCCAACTCAGGCGTAGTGCGGAAAGGCTAGCCCGTACCCCTCTCGCCACCCGGTAAAAACCTTAGTAACCTTGAATGGTTACCGCTCATCCAAGAAAATAGCCGATAAGAACTTGTAGAAGGGAGCCCCTTCTAGAAAGCAGTCGTATGGCCAAGAGCAGAGTAACCTCAGGGATGTGGCGGATTGATCCGCAGAAGCTATCACGAGTCGTTGACAGGTGTGGGCAGCCGGTGGCATCGGTGGACGCAGAGGTAGAGGCTAATGCGAATGCCAGCCTCATTGCAGCCGCGCCGGATATGTTTGAATTGCTCGAAAGCCTTGAGGCTAATGCCTCTATTCCCGATGATGTAGTCGAAGAGATCAGGATCGTCCTGCGCCGCGCCCGCGGCGACTTCGGTGTCGCGCTGTTTTCGCGCAGCGCGCGACAAATTTTCCGGGCCCGCTCGCAAGACTGGATGAAGTTCATGGATGGCCTCTGGAACTCCGACCAGGACTCCAAACAGTAGTTCTTGCCTTATCGCCAGACCTCATTTCGCCGGATCTTCGCCTGTTTGCCTTTGCTTCCTGCCTCAAGAATTGTTATCGTGGGCAGCCGTGTAAAAATGGTCTGACGACGTTCTCAGGTCTAGGGCGGCACGCCGGGTCTTGATCGAATGAAGCAACTCAAACCAGTTCTCTGGACCAAGGGCACTTTTCTGACACCACAGCACCTGCAGGTGCAGGATCGTTTTCTTGAGGACACGCTCAATTTCCGCTTGCAGGCACTGAAGTTCTGTCCGTGGGGATTTCGAGACCTGGAGATCAATGCGGAGCTTCTGGCCGAGGGGCAGTTCGCGGTGACGCGGGCCGCCGGCATTTTTCCCGACGGGCTGCTCTTCGAAATTCCCGAAGCCGATCCTCCGCCACCCTCGAAGTCTCTGGAGGAATTTTTCGATCCTGGCACAAAGAATCTCGATATCTATTTGGCGGTTCCGGACTACAGGCAGCGCGGACTTAACGTGTCCGATGGTAAGGAAAGTGGCACGCGCTACCTGGCGGAGGTCACCTCATTTCGCGACGAGAACACCGGGGTAAGCGAGAAGCCAATCCAAGTCGCGCGGAAAAATATGCGCCTGCTGGCGGACTCGGAAAACCGCGAAGGGTCCTCAGTGCTGCGTATCGCGAACGTGGAGCGGACTACAGCAGGCACGTATCAGCTCAATCCCCGTTTTGTCCCTCCACTGATCGAGATTGGAGCCAACGAATATCTGGTGGGATTGTTGCGCGGGCTGGTGGAACTGCTCTCGGCTCGTAGTACACAGCTTTCCGCCGGGCGGCGCCAGAAGAATCAGAGCCTGGCAGACTTTACCGCCTCCGATATCGCAAATTTCTGGTTGCTATACACCGTGAATTCGAATTTTCCGGTTTTTTCTCATCTTTACGAGAGCAAACAGGGCCATCCGGAAGAACTCTATGCGGCCATGGTTTCGCTTGCCGGATCGCTGACTACTTTCTCACAGAAATTGCGACCCCGCGATCTGCCGGCGTATGTGCATGATTCTCTCGGGCCCATATTTGCTGAACTCGATGAGAAATTGCGCGCACTCCTCGAAACGGTGGTGCCCACCAATCTGATCTCTTTGCCGTTGAAACTTCAGCCTGGCTCCAATTCGATTTACGCAACTGCCATCGACCAAGACAAATATCTCGCGAATACGCGCATGTATCTGGCCGTGAGCGCCGAGACCACCGAAGAAAATGTGATTCAGAGAGTACCGCAACTGGTGAAGGCGTGCTCTGCGACGCACATCGAGCACCTGGTTCGGCAAGCTTTGCCAGGCATTCAACTCAGGCACTTGACCAACCCGCCCAGCGCCATTCCTGTGAAGCTTAAATATCAGTACTTCGCGTTGAATCAGTCTGGTGCCGCGTGGGAGGCGGTCAATCGCGCGCGCAACTTCGCCGCATATGTTCCCGGAGAGCTGCCGAATCCAACACTCGAGCTGCTGATCCTCCTTCCCCAATCCAGCTGAGGTTTGCGGCATTTCTCGCACGCAACTGAGGACGAAAGACCCTAGTGTCTCAGCACGAAAAACAGGACCAGAATCACCGCAAGAAAGAAAAGCACTGTGAGCGTGATGATCAACGGCCACATTGACACAGCCGGTGGCGCTGGAGCATCGACCTTGGGAAGCTTCGGAACTGCTGGTGCCTTCATTTTAGGCACACAAGGGGGTGCAATCCTCGCGGGAGGCGGCATCTTGGGTATTGGTGGCGGCGCAGGAGCGGGAAT
This sequence comes from Binatia bacterium, assembly GCA_035577905.1. Classification (GTDB taxonomy): domain Bacteria; phylum Acidobacteriota; class Terriglobia; order Terriglobales; family Acidobacteriaceae; genus Sulfotelmatobacter. Next base: position 222,632 of record DATKAP010000109.1, on the reverse strand, counting down.
TCTGGGCATTGGCGGAGCTGCAAACGGACTCGCGCCTGCCGCAGGATTTTGCCCCGTTGGAACTTCCTCTGTCTCGACGTGCTGCGGGCGGGAGATGATCTGCGTGTAGGGACTAGGCCCACTTTGTGGTTCGACTGTGACTGCAGGTGTGGCAGGGACACGCATGAATGCACCGGTCGCGCCGTCTCCATGCCTGGATGAGCTCGGAGGAGCCGACCTTTCGACAGGCAGACTCGGCGAAGAAGTAGGCGTCGGAACGGAAGTCACAATCGGCGTGGGCGTTGGCGCGACGAAGACCGGATCCGACAGTGGAGTCGTACTCACTGGAGGCGCAGTCGGCAAAGGCTCAGGTGCGGCGGGAATCACTTCACCCGGCACCCGGCTCGGTGTTTTGAATGTCGACTGGGGTGTCCCGATGTCCCTGAAGATCGACGTAAAACTGGGTTCTGACGTGCCAGCGGGTACGGCTGACTCCGGGGCGGGAGGCGAAGTCTGGCCGAACACAGCCGTAAACTCTCCAACGCTCTTTTTTGGAGGCTCGACAGGCTCTGACGAAAACGACGGCATGTCCGCAGACCTGTCCCCTTGAAATGGGCCTTGGAAAAAGCTGGTAAATTCACCAGGCTTGGATGTTTCCCTACCGACAGAAGAGGACGACTCGACGGAGACAGGTTTACGGGGAGCCGGAGCTGGAGAGAACGAAGGTTCACTCGATAGACCGGCGGACTTTGTACCCGCCGGATCCCAGAGACCTGACGCATGCAGCCCGGACTCTCCCGGCAGACCGGTGGAGGGAGCAGGTTTGGTAGCCGGCAAATCCATCGATCTGGCCGCCTCAGATCTCTTGGATTTATCTAGCGAATCGAATTCGCGAAGCAGCTGTGTCATCGACCCGGAAGCTTGCGGCGGTTGTGCTGAGACCGGTGCGATGGGTGGTGCTGTAGCAACTTTGACTTCGGTTTTCGGCCCGTGCACTGGCGTTTCTTTCGTCTCGTCTGCCTGGAGCTCGTATCGCCGAACCCATGCCTTTACAGCATTCTCGTCGGCGGGTTTGACGACAACATACCCGTATTTTGGGCTGCTGTATTTCCCAGTCTCGAGAACGGGTCCTGGAGGTTCCGGAGCCTCTTTCCGGAACGAGTTAAGCACCCACTCGGCGGTAGTTTGGTCTGGCTTTTGAGGTGCACATTCCACTATGTGCACGAGGACACGTTCGCCTCGGACTTTGTCGTTGGCGACAAAAGTCTCAACCGCGCCCGTGGTCAGCGTTTCTAAAAGTTCGTACTTTTCGCTGAATTTCATCCCGCGGTGGTTGGTCCCTTCATCATTGGAGCGGGTCTGGGGGAAACAATGCCCTTGACGCAGGATTATACCCCGCATCTGCCACGGACAGCCGCATGGATTTACTATTCCCCCAGGGCGTTGCCTTGACTTGCTTTCCTAGACAGGACGAGAATTTCATGGCCGACGCGCCATTGACCGAACGAGTTTCCACTTGGTTTTTGGTTCATAGTTTCTTCCGGTGGGGGGCGGCGCCTGCGAAGGCCATCCCAAAATTCGTATGTCAAAGTTCGGCTCAGGAATCGCAGTGTCCTTCGGACGGCCACCTGACTGGTACACAATACTGAGAGGGAGGCATTGATCGATGGGAGAACTCCAATTCGTGTCTCCGACCGATGGGAGCACGTTCGACATAGCACCCGGCACCGCCGTTACTGGCCCGCAGATGCCTGTGATTCACGCAGAAGTCTGCTTCACCGGACTTGATCCCGATCCGACTGCTACAGCCAAATTCCAGTGGGTTGTCAGCATCGAATTTCAGTGTTCAGACTGCAGGAACGGCCGAGCCAGAGAGATTAACGATCAATTCGGTTTCACGACCATTGGCGGAAAAGCCGCTATCAATTTCCCTCGAGTTCGCGGAGGCCAGCTGACGATTGCGGTTTCCGTTGACCTTCCTGCGCAGTCTTTTAACGTTCAGACGACCGGACTGCACATTCGCGGAGTGAATCCAGCTCACGACGAGGTGAATGCAGCTTGTCAGAAGCAAATCGTGCAGCAGATCGCGATGCACGAAAGCGGGTGCCGCCAGTTCAATGCGCCTCGCGACGGGGGCGTCTCCGAGTGCCCTCTATTCAGCGGTGACCGGTTGGGAGGCGTGGGGCTATTCCAAATCACGAACCCGCCACCGGCTCCAGAGGATCACTGGGATTGGCTGGCGAATGTCAATCACGGTCTCCAGATTTTTGCTCAAAAACGGACTAGTGCAAGCAACTACCCGGCACGAGTGCGGTATTCAGCGGCCTTCCAAGCGCTAGTGCAACAGTTTAATGTGGGCCGTAATCCTCCGTCTGACATCGTGCTACCGGACTTCACTCCCGAACAACTGGACCTCGACGCCGCCCGCGGCTATAACGGCTGGGCTGGGCATGATGCATTCGGGAACGTCCTGCACGAGTTTCGCGTACCTTGCGACGACGAGGGCAACCTTATGGTGAATGTCGGCGCTGACAACCGTGGAGTGATTGAATGGGAACAGGTGCCCGGCTCAGACCGGCCCCAAAATACAGGCGACCCGAACTATGTCTCCCACGTAGTTGCCCAACAACCATGAGGTACCAGTATCGGGTAGCGATCGGCGTCGTCATGATCGTCAGCCTGACCCGACCATTCGGAGCACAAAGCTCTGCAAGAGCCACATGGGATCAGGCAAGGGCTCGCAAAACGGCAGTTGAGATCGCAGAAACGTGGCAGTTTCCTCCAGGTGATTTTGAATCAGGCGCCAAGCAGGATTTGCAGCATAGTGTGTTTGCCGTACTGCCCTTCGATCTTCCCGGAACACTGCGCTGGATTCTCCTCGTCGCCACAGCCCCGCCGAACAACAACTGTTACGCATGCGCTCCAGTTACCGGCGCGGTGATTTTTGCCCTCAAAGACGATGTGTGGAAACCCGTCTGCGACCAGCCGCACGTTACCGATTTAGGCACCTTTGGAGAACCTCCTAGCGCTCGTGTGCGGAGTCTTGGACCAGCGAAGCCTGCCATTGAATTCGAACAGAGTTCCATGGCACAGGGATACGCGGGTTCAAGTGTGACCTTCGTGGCCGAGGTGAATCAGAAGCTTCGGCAGGTTCTTTCGGTCGCGACCGCAGAATCGAATGAGGCAGCCGACATGCCATCTGATCAGACCTTCAGCTGGCAGGCAACCGTGGAAACGTCTCGGTCGATTCATGAAGGGTTCGCGGACGTTATAGTCAAGTCTAGCGGCACAAAACCTGCCGAAAATGGAGCGGGCATACGTCCATATTCTGATACCACGATCTACCGCTTCAGTGGGCAGCTGTACAAGAAAGTTGAGTAGAGAAACGCATTACGCACGAAGGTCCAACTCGATTGCATCAATCAAGGGGACCAGCCACGTGAGGAGCGCTTGATGTGCTGGGTGCACAAAGTACGCTTCCAGGGAAGCCTGATCCTTGAACCGCATGATGCCCCCAAACGTATAGCCCTTCCCCCGTGGGGAGATATTTGGGCCCACATGGGTCTGAAGAAGTCCGGGAATCACCCCCTGGAAAGCACCAATATCTTTCCGGGCTCTTTCCTTCTGAGCGTCCGATGTTCCTTGCTTCCATTGAAAGGCGAATACGTGGAAAACTCCAGTGGATTCGTTTTGCCCTTGCGCTTTTGGCAGGTTGAGAGACAAGAGGCTGCCTCCGACGGCGGCACAGCTTCGTCTCAGCAGTGTACGGCGTGTTGAACTGGCCATTTGGGGTTCCTTTCAAACGGGGGATAGAGTAAGTAATTGTAAGTCGCGAGAGCGCATTTAAATTCGAACTGCACCTTTTAGATGTTGGCAATCTCTTGCTGCCTGCCAATTCTCGCGTCTATTGTCCCAAATCAGGACTGCTGAAACTTTTTTACCTATTTTGTGCGGCTCGTCATGGTCGGAAAATGGTAAGGCACACTAGGATCGAGACCTTACCATGCCTGCGTGCGTTACACGAATGGCAATGCGCACACTTGACCGGCTGGGAGACTTGTTTCTGGAGGAGAAATCTCCGCAGCATCTACGAACAGGATCACGAGGCGAAGAGGAGGCCTACTTTCAGTTACGGAAGCTCGGGTATGTGATAGTGGCGCGTAATTTTCGTTCGCCGCGATGTCACGGAGAGATCGATCTGATCGGATGGGATGGAGATGTGCTCTGCTTTATTGAGGTCAAGACACGGGCTACGTACGACGTCAAGACAGCGGAGGCGGCTGTGGACCGCCATAAAAGACGGGAAGTGGCTAAAGTGATTCGGGATTACGTGAGAGCTGGGCCACGATTGTGCCAGTGGCGGTTCGATATTGTGAGCGTATACTATGACGGTTGTAATCCCCACCCACAGATTGAGATATTCCGAAACGCCTCCTTGGCGTCGTAAAATGTAAGGTTTGCGCGATTTTCCATGGAAAGGACATAGGAGTGCCGGAGCTTAGAAAAGATCCCATCGTGGGCCGATGGGTAATTATTTCGACGGACCGGGCGAAGCGGCCCACCGATTTCGTCCGCGAGAACATGAAGATTAAGGGGGGATTCTGTCCCTTCTGTTATGGAAACGAGAGCAAGACGCCGCCAGAGATCCAGGCTTACCGCCCAAACCCAAACGGTGGACCGGGACCGCAGCGAGATACACCCGGTTGGACGGTCCGCGTGGTGCCTAACAAGTTTCCCGCTTTAGGGATTGAGGGCAACCTAAACCGCCAGGCGGAGGGGATGTTCGATCGGATGAACGGGATCGGGGCGCACGAGGTCATTATCGAGACGCCCGATCATACCGCGACGCTGGCGAGCCTCCCCCCGAAGAGAATTGAAGATGTTCTATGGACATTTCGTGATCGGATTCTCGACCTGAAAAAGGACCGGCGATTCAAGTACATCTTGATTTTCAAGAATCATGGAGAGGCGGCGGGGGCGTCGCTGGAGCATTCGCACTCGCAACTCATTGCGCTGCCCATTCTTCCGATCAACGTCGTGCAGGAACTTGAGGGAGCTAAGCAGTACTTCCTGTATAAGGAGCGGTGCGTGTTCTGCGACATCATTGCGCAAGAGATGGATGGCGGAACACGCGTGGTCGCGGAGAACGATAAGTTTGTCACGCTTGCACCCTACGCGCCACGCTTTCCGTTTGAGACTTGGATTCTGCCAAAGCAGCACGAGTCGGCTTTTGAGAACTCATCGTCTGGGATGTTCGAGAACCTGGCACGGGCGTTGAAGAACCTGCTGGTTCGGGCGGACCGCGTGCTCGACAATCCACCGTACAACCTGGTGATTCATAGTTCGCCGGTGCAGGACCCAACCAACGATCACTATCACTGGCATATCGAGTTCATGCCGAAGCTTACGAAGACCGCGGGCTTCGAGTGGGGGACGGGGTTCTATATTAATCCAACTCCGCCGGAAGAGGCGGCAAAGTTTCTCCGCGAAGCGAATGTTGAGGAAAGCGCAGCAGTTCCGATGGGCTGATGTTGATTGGGAAAAAGAAGGGCACGGCAATGGCCGTGCCCTTTCCATTTGGCCGGAGAGAGAGGGGCTCTGTGTGAGCCCGATTGCTACAAGGATAGTCCGAGAACTGCGGGAGCGATGTCATGAAGTTGTAAAAAGATTGTGGACAGCTAAGTGCCGGGAGGGGATGCATATGAAATTCCATTGGATTTGGCTGCTGTTGGCTGGTTCTGCGGTTGCCGGGCAAGCTCCTTCGAATCTGATTGGGAACGTTCCGAGCCGAACGACTGTCAGCCTTGACGGGGCATGGCATGCGATCGTAGACCCGCTCGACAACGGCCAAGGCTCGCATTTCTACAGGGATGACAAGCCGCAGAACAAAACTGACCGGGTGGAATATAGCTTTGATCTCTCCCCTGTTCTGAACGTGCCGGGAGACTGGAATACACAGCGGGAGTCGTTGATCTTTTATGAGGGCCCGGTGTGGTATCGGCGAGAATTTAACTATCGCAAGAAGCCGGGCACGCGGGTTTTTGTCCATTTTGGCGCGGCAAATTACCGCGCGGCAGCCTATCTGAACGGCGAAAAGATGGGAGAGCATGAAGGAGGTTTTACTCCCTTCGACTTTGAGGTTACGTCCCTTATCCGCGAGCGCGGCAATTTCCTGATCATAGAAGTGAACAATGCACGGCGTGCGGATGGCGTTCCGGCGTTGCGGTTCGACTGGTGGAACTACGGCGGGATCACACGCGATGTGGAGCTGGTTGAGGTACCGGAGATATTCGTTCAAGACTACTCGTTGCAACTAGAGCGCGGGTCGGAAACTGAGATCTCGGGGTGGGTGCGACTGAACGGAGCGCAAGCCGGACAAACAATCAGCCTTGAGATTCCGGAGGTTGGTGTCAAGCAGAGCTTCGTAAGCGATGCTGCGGGCCGAGCGAAGTTCATGTTCCGCGCAAAAGTCGATCGCTGGTCGCCTGACCATCCCAAACTCTACGAAGTCGTGGTGTCGAGCGGGAGCGATAAGGTGACCGATCAGATCGGTTTTCGGACGATTGAAGTTCAGGGGGGCAAGCTTCTGCTGAACGGGAAGCCGATCTTCCTTCGCGGGATTTCAATGCACGAGGAAGCTCCGTTTCGCGACGGACGGGCGTTCAGTGCGGAGGATGCACAGACGCTGTTGGGGTGGGTGAAGGAGTTAGGGTGCAATTTCGTGCGTTTGGCGCATTATCCGCATAATGAGAATGAGGTCCGGCTGGCCGACCGCATGGGGTTGCTGGTGTGGTCCGAGATTCCGGTCTATTGGGATGTCGACTGGACGAATCCGGCAACGCTCGAGAATGCTCGGGCGCAGTTACGGGACATGATTGCGCGGGACCACAACCGTGCGGCGGTCATCTTGTGGTCGGTTTCGAATGAGACTCCAGTCAAGGCGGAGCGGCTTGTGTTTCTCAAGCAGCTTGCGGAGGAGGCGAGGGAACTGGATTCGACTCGGCTGATTACCTCGGCGATGAACCACGTGGACACTGCAAGTGAGGACGTGCGAACGCTGAGCGACCCCCTGGGGGATGTTCTGGATGTGCTCGGACTCAATGAGTACCAGGGATGGTATTGGGGTCGCCCAGAGGATGCAGACAGGATGCAGTGGAAGATGAACTGGAACAAGCCGCTGATAGTAAGCGAATTTGGAGGCGGGGCTCCGGCGGGGCGGCACGGGAACGCGGACGAGAGGTGGACAGAGGAATACCAAGACAGTCTGTTTCAACATCAGTTGGCAATGATTCAGAAGATGCCAAATCTGGTGGGGATGACACCTTGGGCCCTGATGGATTTTCGGTCACCAACGCGACTGCTGCCGGGAGTGCAGGATTATCACAACCGTAAGGGAGTGATTTCGAATCGCGGCGAGAGGAAGAAGTCTTTCTATACGCTGCAGAAGTTTTATCTGCAGATGGCAACTTCACCGGCGCATTGATTTTGACATAAGAGGCCCAACAGTTGCTAGGCCCTTGGTTGCTCCAATGGTGTCGGCTAGGATCAGCTATCGCGGTCCGTTGCATGCTCGAAAGGCGTTTTCTCCCGCGAAAACCAAATATGCGGTTTGCAGCGCAGGACTGGCCGAAGGCCCTCTTTGGAAAGTGACTCGGCGTTTTCAGGCTTGGGTGCGGTCCTGGTACTCCTCGTGCCATGCCATCTGGATGGCTTCGAGTTTACCTTCGTTGGAGGCTTTTGGGTCATCCCCGAAATCGGACAGTTCTGTGACATAGCGGTGAAGGTCGGTGAAGCGCACCGCGAGTGGGTCGAGGTCAGGATGGGATTCGGAGAGTTGGATGCCGAGGTCTTCGGCATCGTCCCACGTGAGTTTCTTAGGCATTGGTGGCTCCTGTCGGGCGAGGTTTCCAGGTTTCAATGTTTCAAGAAAACTTTCCTAATAGCCGATGCTTAACCCTTGAAACCCTTCAGTGATGCTCCTCTGATACATAATTGCGATTCCATGCCGGAATCTCCACAACCACTTTACCCGGCTTGACGATCTGTGCCTGGCAACCCAGACGCGAGTTGAGTTGAAGATCGGCGGCCATGTCGAGGCGGTCGGCCTCATCATCGTCCATCTCGGAAAGGTTCTCGGCGCCTTCTTTCACCCACACGTGACAGGTGGTGCACGCGCAGTTACCTCCGCAGGCGTGATCGAGCGGGATGCCGAAGTTCAGGGCAATGTCGAGGATGGATTCTTCTTTACCGTGGTCCTCGTATGGTAATTTGCCGTGCTCAAACGTGACGGTCTTACCTTCGGGGAGAAATGTGATCTGAACCAGGTTTTCGGCCGGCGTTTCTACGATGGCGGTTCCGGCACCTTGGTTTTTTTCGTCGGACATTGTGACCTCAGTTCTGCATTGTAAGTTCAGGCCCCGGCGCCACTCCCAGCAAGTAGACAGGTCCTCCGCGGCAAAGCGCGCCGCTCGCGGATGACAAACTATTTAAATTCCGCTTTAGCCATAGGATGAGGCGCGGTTGGGCCGTCGCCCAGGTCGGTCTCGTCCATAGTTTTGCCTTTGAGCGCGCTTGAGACGGCCGTGTCCATCATCAGCTCAGCGAGGCGCATCGTACACTGGTTCAGCGCGTCGATTGCCTTTCGGATGGCCTGATAGTCGTCATCTTTGTTGACTTCAGCAAGCGCCTTCTCAATTTTTGCGATCTGTTTCTTTTCGTTGCTTGTGAGTTGTCCCCAGGCCGGACTCTGTTTGCCTTTTCCCAGCGCCGCGAGGATCGTTTGGGTCTCATTACGCGCTTCGATCAACTGGCGCTTGCGGAAATCTTCTTCGGCATTGTCGAAGGAATCGAGGATCATGCTCTCAACTTGCTCGTCAGTGAGGCCATAACTGGGTTGGACTTGAATCTCGGCCTGCTTGCCGCTGCGCTGCTCGCTAGCGGAAACGTTGAGGATTCCATTGGCATCGATAAGGAATTTGACTTCGACTCTGGGGATACCGGCGGCCATGGGCGGAATGCCTTTCAAATCGAATCGGGCGAGGGAGCGGCAGTCTCTGGCCAGTTCTCGTTCGCCTTGCAGGACGTGAATTGCCACATTCGCCTGACCGTCGATCTGCGTGGTGTAGAACTGGGTCGCCGAGGCGGGGATCGTGGAGTTGCGCAGAATGATTTTGTCGGTGACGCCTCCGGCGACTTCGATGCCCAGTGAGAGTGGAGTTACATCGAGCAGGAGCATGTTTTGTGTGGCTACGGAGCCTCCGCCAAGGATATTGGCCTGAACGGCGGCGCCGAGGGCGACGACCTCGTCGGGGTTGAGGTCTACGTGCGGCTCTCGGCGGAACATCTCTTTGACCAGTGCACGGACTTTGGGGATGCGAGTGGAGCCGCCGACGAGGACAACTTCATCGATCTGTTCGGGCTTGAGATTGGCGTCTTTTAGAGCCTGCTTCACGGGACCAACGGTGCGTTCAACGATCGGCTGAATCAATTGCTCGAATTGCTCGCGGGTGATCTCGCGTTGGTAGCGCGTGTTCTGCGGAAGTGCGACGTCGAGCTTGACGGACGGCTGAGACGATAAGGCGATTTTCGCATCGATGACGGCTTTACGAATGCCTTGAACTGCTTCGGCATTTCGCCGGAGGTCGATGCCCAAGTCGCCGCGGATATCGTCCAACGCGATGGTGATTAGCAGGTTATCGATGTCATCGCCGCCCAGATGGGTGTCGCCGTTTGTGGCGATAACTTCGAAGATGCCGTCGTGCAGCTTGAGGATCGAGATATCGAAGGTGCCGCCGCCCAGATCGTAGACAGCGATGATTCCGTTCTGTTTCTTGTCGAGGCCATAGGCAAGCGAGGCAGCCGTGGGTTCATTCACAAGGCGAAGAACGTCCAATCCGGCGATGCGTCCCGCGTCTTTGGTGGCCTGGCGCTGAGCGTCGTTGAAGTACGCGGGTACGGTGATGACTGCTCTTGTCACGAGTGCGCCAAAATAGCGTTCAGCGTTGCGCTTCAACTGGCGGAGAATCAGTGCGGAAATCTCCGGAGGCGTGAAGGTTTTGTCGCCCAGCTTGATGCGCAGCACCTCTCCAGGTTGCAAGTCTTCCGCCAAGCAGAACGGAAAGAGTTTGAGCTCTTCGTGAACGTCTTCGATGCCTCGGCCCATGAGTCGCTTGATCGAATAGACGGCGCGCTCCGGAGATTCGATCAGATAGCGGCGAGCGGAATTGCCGATCACGGGCTGGTTGTTGTCATCAAGTGCGGCCACCGAGGGCACCAGGTTCGAGCCGTCATCGGCCGGGATCACGACGGGGGTGTCCCCTTGCATAAAGGCCACGAGCGAGTTCGTCGTGCCGAGGTCGATTCCGACGATGTGATCAGTACTCATCGAGTTATGCTGCGATTTGAGCCATGAAATTGATTTTGATTCAATGACTCATCCGGTTCATTCTTCCAATGCTGCGTGCACATCCCTCACGAGATTCCGGATGTAGTTGCGTCGGTTCAGTACATCTACCATTTGTGAGGTGATCTTCTGGCGCTCCTCGACTGGGGCTTTTGAACCATGATTGCGGTCTATCAGAGTATCCCAGTCAAGCCAGTATCGTTCCAGTTCGTGCAACAACGCATCGTACTTGGTTTCCAGCGCAATCTTGTGCTGGGCGATTTCGGTGTTCAGGCTCGGGTCGTCCTCTCCCACTTTCTTGTTCATGCGCAGCTCCTCGAGTTGCATGTTGAGCTCGAAGACTTCCTCAAGGAGGTCAGGAGGGACGATTTGCTTCTTCACTTCTCCCGTGGCGCGGGCCTGTTCAGTGGCGCTTTTGGATTGCTCTTCGAGTGCGACACCCTCCAGATGCAGCAGGTACTGGGTGCGCTTGATGGGGTCGCGGAGCGTGCGATACGCATCGTTGAGCAGAGAGCTCTGCTCGAGACTCCACTGCTGTTCTTGCGAACTGGCGCGGGCACTCAAGTCGGGATGAAGTTTGCGACTGAATTCGTAAAAATCTTTCTCCAACGCGGAAACGTCGATATTCAACTTCGGGGGCAGGCCGAAGAACGTGAAGTAGTCGACTGGGGCTGGCGGCTGGACTCTGCCACAAGAGCCGCAGAAGTGTGCGGCGCGCATAGCTCCACAGGACCAGCAGGTGTGCGTGTCCTGAGGTAGAGGTTTGGCGCCGATTTCGGTAACGTACTTTGTGGTCACGTTCTGGTTCCTCTCACAACCAACCGTATCCTTGTCCCGGGGTGATCCGGTGGCGCGTTACATTTTGCGGGCGAGGTGCCCGCGCCACACAGGAGCAGGCATCAGGCGGAGAATGAGGTTCCGCATCCGCAGGACTTAGTGGCCTGCGGGTTTACGAAAACGAATCCTTGCTGCATCAACGTTTCCTGGTAATCCAGGGTCATACCGTGCAGGTAGATAAACGACTTGGGATCAACGAAAACTCTGACATCGTCAAACTGGAAAATCCGGTCGCGTTCGCGTGGCTGTGTGTCGAAGCGGATGTTATAGCTCAGGCCAGAACACCCGCCGCCCTGCACACCAAGACGCAGGCCTCCCTGCTCCGGCGAGATGCCTTCTTTGGCCATGGCGCTACGGATCTTCGCGATCGCCTTTTCGGTGACCGTGATGCCCTTGGCAGAGGCGATGGTCGCATTTTCAGTTGCCGTTGTCATAAACCAACTTCTAGCTTTGAACTGCTAGCCTCGGAGCAAACAACTGCTCTCAGGTCGTGACTCGCAGCTATTTCGCTTCAGCGGCTACAGGGTTCGCGGTGTCCTGTTTCTTCTTCCAGTCGCCGATGGCAGCGCGGATCGCGTCTTCGGCCAAGACCGAACAGTGAATTTTAACCGGAGGAAGCGAAAGTTCCTTCACGATCTCGGTGTTTTTGATGGCGAGCGCTTCGTCGATTGTTTTGCCCTTCACCCATTCGGTGGCCAGGGATGAGGAGGCAATCGCGGAACCGCACCCGAAGGTCTTGAACTTGGCGTCTTCAATGACGTTGGTCTGCGGATTGACCTTGATCTGCAGTTTCATGACGTCGCCGCACTCTGGGGCGCCAACCAGACCAGTGCCCACGTCTGCGCTGTTCTTGTCGAGCGATCCGACGTTGCGGGGGTTGTTGTAGTGATCGATAACTTTGTCGCTATAGGCCATTCTGCTTCTCCTGAATTGTTGTGCTGTCCCTGAAGGACTAGTTTCTTGCCTGCTCACCTTCCCGGCGCTTCTGTGCCGGGCTTTCACACTTGGCGGCTATGCGGCTGGTTCATAATCGCCGAAAAGCACCCCGGCTATCACAAAACCTCAGTTGGCCGGGGCTTGCAACTCGCTACTCTCCGGCCCACTTCACGTCTTTCAGATTGATGCCTTCTTTAGCCATTTCGTAGAGCGGAGAAAGTTCGCGGAGCCGCTCCACAGTCTCAATAACCCGGTCCGCAACATAGTCGACTTCGGCTTCGGTGTTGAAGCGGCCGATGCCAAAGCGGATCGAACTGTGGGCCAAGTCGTCGCCCGTGCCGAGCGCCTTCAATACGTAAGAGGGTTCGAGTGTCGCGGAGGTGCACGCCGATCCGCTGGAAACTGCGACGTCGTTGATGCCCATCAGCAGTGACTCGCCTTCGACATAGGCGAAGCTGATGTTCAGGTTGCCGGGGAGGCGATGCTCCATCGAACCGTTGATATAGACTTCGTCGAGCCTGCCCATGATCCGATCCCTCAGGCGATTGCGCAGGCCGGACAGGTGACACGATTCCTGGGGCAGTTCTGCCTGTGCGATTGCGCAGGCTTTGCCGAGGCCAACGATGCCGGGGACATTCAACGTCCCGGAACGCATCCCGCGCTCGTGACCGCCACCGTCGATAATTGCCGAAATCTGCACGCGAGGATTCTTACGACGAACGTACAGCGCGCCGACTCCCTTGGGACCATACATCTTGTGCGCGGAGATCGAAGCCAGATCAATGTTCTGCTTGTTCACATCGAACGGAACCTTGCCGATCGCCTGAGTCGCATCGGTATGGAAGATGACGCCACGCTCATGACAGAGCTTGCCGATTTCGGCGACCGGCTGCAGGACGCCAATCTCGTTGTTGGCAGCCATGATCGTGACAAGAATCGTTTTGTCGTCCATGGCGCGCTTGAGGTCGTCCAAATCGATCAGGCCGTCTTTCTGGACCGGCAGGTAGGTCACGCGATAGCCATATTTCTCCAGGCGCTTGCATGTATCGAGAACGGCCTTATGCTCGGTGACCGCTGTGATGATGTGATTGCCCTTCTCGCGATACATCTCGGCGACGCCTTTGATGGCGAGGTTGTCGCTTTCAGTGGCGCCGGAGGTAAAAATGACCTCTTTCGTCGTTGCGCCAATCAGTTGGGCAATGCGCTCGCGGGCGGTCTCGGTGCCTTCTTCGGCGGCCCATCCGAAGGAGTGATTACGGCTGGCGGAGTTGCCGAACTTCTCCATGAAGTAGGGCAGCATCTCTTCGAGGACGCGCGGGTCCATCGGAGTAGTGGCATGGTTGTCCATGTAGATGGGCAGCTTGATGCCCTTGCCAGTGCTAACGTGAGCCTGACTTTCGGCCTGGGGGATCTTTACATCCGTGCTCATTGATTGCTCTCCTGCTGGCTTAATTCGTTCGATGAATCTCGTAGTCTCAACGGTTCAACTGATCGTGACCAGTTCCGCCGGTTTGGTTGTCGGGCTTCCGGTCTCTTCCGGTTCTTCTCGCATGTGCGAGATCTTGATGCGCTGCAAAACGGCCTCAATGCTCTCGTTCACCTTCCGCAACGGCTCGCGTATATTGCAGCGGTCGCTCTGGCCGCATTCGCCACGAGTCGTGACGCAAGAGGTGATAAACAGTGGGCCGTCGATCGCCTGAATCACCTCAAAGGCAGAAATCGTGTGTGCCGGCCGCGCTAAGGTGTAGCCGCCATTTGTGCCGTGCTGCGATTGCAACAGTCCCGCCTTGGCCAGACGCTGAAGGATCTTAGCCAACGCCTCACGCGGGATGCCGTAGGCATCCGATACATCCTTGGCACTACGGGAACCCAAGCTGGCGCACTCAGCCAAATGCTTCATGGCCATAAGCGCGTAGTCGGCCTTTTTTGTCAGCTTCAGCAATGGCTTTCCTGCCCCAGGAATAACCGACCGACTTGGTCGGATATAAATACGACTTTTTATGTCGCCATTTATTCTACGCCACCTGAAGGGTTGGGGCAAGTTGGAGCACGGAGTGGTTGGGAACACTCATCCAATGGTAAGTACTTTGGGCTGAGCGGCTTGATCTTGTCCGACGAAAGAGGTCGGAAATGCGATGTCAGGAGGGAGACATCGAAACCAACTTCTCTTACGAATTCAGACCGGAGCGACACAAGAGGGCTTGACAAGCAGAAAAGCCGTTCTAAAATACCCGAAAATTCCAGCACAAAACCGTCCCATCGATGAATCGCAACCTCGAAAGCATCTGGATCTCATGACCGCCAAGTCACCTGCCTCTCCACCGAACGTGAATACCAAGCAACCTTGCAAACATCTGCGGGTGCAGATCGTGAGCCGCGACGAGGAATCAGAGTTCGTGGAATGCAAGGAGTGCGGCGAGATCTTCGAGTCCAGCGAGTTCAAGGACATGAATATCGAAGATCGGATTCAGGATCAGGAGACTTGATTTCTACGCTGGAGTGACCGCCGTAACGTACCTTCTGGTTTTGCCGTTGTTCCCACTGGAGTGCCCTGCTATTTTTCGGTTAAGGGGGTGCATTGGGGACTGGTCCGCCCCCTCTACTCAATATGTCGAAAGTCGCCCTCGTCGTCGACGACTCGATGCTGATCCGCTACAGCCTATGCCGCTATCTGGAGGAGCGGGGTTTCACAGTCGAGGCCGCAGTGAACGGGGCAGAGGCGATGGAAGTGCTATCTCGAGTGCATCCTGACCTGATTGTGACCGATATGCGCATGCCGAAGATGTCGGGCAGCGAGTTCATCACCGCCTTGAAAGGCAACCAGAAGACCTCGCGAATTCCGGTGCTCGTGGTGACCAGCAAGGCGAACGGGGCCTGTGAACCGGATCAACGGGCGGACTTTGTGATTTACAAGGATATCGATGTCGAGACCCAGATGGACGCCGCTCTCGAGGCAGTGCTGGACGAACAGGGTCGTGGGCAGTCGGCTGGATCCTAGGCGATCCTGCCTTCCGAAACTTGAACCCACGGCAAAAGGTTTCTGATTACAAGATAGTTGTCTTTTCTCCGCCTAGTGTTCTCGATCATCGCAGAGCCATTCCCGCCTCAGCAGAGAAGTCCATCGGAGCAAAGTCTCTCGCGAGAAATTTCGGATAGGCAGCAGCGGCGATCATGGCAGCGTTATCGGTCGACAAAGGCCTGGAAGGGAAGAAGACCGGCAGTCCGTGCCTGGCGCCCTCGCGTTCGAACGTTTGCCTCAATTGCAGATTGGCAGCCACTCCACCTGTGACGAATAGTGTGGCGACGTCATAGGCGTCGGCAGCTACTAACGTTTTGCCCACTAAGTCTTCGACCATTGCCCGTTGGAACGATGCAACTAGATCTAACGTTCGCTTGTCGGAGTACGCCAGGTAATCCTCCACCTTGGGCTTTGTGATTTTCGACAGAGCCTTGCGCCGCGCTTCCACCCCGGCGTGCATCTGCTGGGATTCAACGTACCGGAGCATGGCAGTTTTGATCCCGCTGTAAGAGAAATCAAAGCGCGGGTGGTCGTCACCGGGATCGATCGCGCGCCCATCCATGCGGCCTCGGCGGTCACGGTGCTTGATTTGAGCAGGGGGAAACTTCACGGCATACGGATCGCCGTGAGGAGCCAGGCGATCGATCACAGGGCCGCCGGGATATCCAAGGCCGAGAAGCTTCGCGACCTTATCGAATGCCTCTCCGGCCGCGTCGTCGCGCGTATGGCCAATGTTCTTGTAAGTCCAGGCCAAATCTTTTTGTGTGGCCAAGTAAAGATGCGTGTGGCCCCCGGACACCACCAGCGCCAATACCGGGAATCGCAGATCGCGATTGCCCTTCTGGCGTTCTTCGAGTAGTACGGCGTGAATGTGGCCTTCGAGATGGTTAACCGCGATGAGCGGCTTCTCGAGAGCGAACGCAAGGGCCTTGGCGTAGCTGATGCCGACCAGAAGAGCACCGGCGAGTCCGGGGCCTTGAGTGACAGCAATGGCGTCGACTGAGTCGTAGGTACGGTTGGCTTCCGCCAGTGCTTGACGAACTACTGGGACGACCGCGCGCAGGTGTTCGCGGGAAGCCAACTCCGGAACCACCCCGCCGTAGGGTTGGTGGGTGGCGATCTGAGAGGCGACGACATTCGAAATGAGTTGCTCTCCCGAGCGAACGAGCGCAGCTGCCGTTTCGTCGCAGGAGCTCTCAATACCCAGGATGTACGCGTCGGGCATGAGCTTATAGTATTAGAAATCCCCATGACCGATCTGATTCGACAGGTACGGGAATCGGGTTTTCTTTTCCCCGAGCGCTTGATCCATTTGTTTGTTGGTGGATCGGATCTGTACGGTGCTATGGTGGTGGGAACCGACGATCTCGATATCTATGGACTCTATGTTGAGCCGCCGGAGCTAGCTTTGGGGCTTCAGTCCTTCCCACATTATTCTGTGGCAGTCTAACCTCATCCCCGGCGCTATCATGAAAAGGGATGCTCAAAGACTTCGCCACATCGATCATTCAGACACTGCGCCACCGAGGTTATCTGGCTTACCTGGTGGGCGGATGCGTGCGCGATCTGCTGTTGGGGCGAGAGCCGAAGGACTACGACGTTGCGACAGATGCTACACCGAAACAGGTGATGGCGATCTTTCCCGAAACCTATGCCGTGGGTGCGCAATTCGGCGTGGTATTGGTCCCGGTTCCCCAGAATGACCGCCCGGCTGATGCACCCACCTCCAAATCCAGTGCAGTTGAGGTGGCAACGTTCCGCCGCGACGTCGGATATTCCGATGGAAGGCATCCCGACGAGGTGCATTTCAGCAAAGATCCGCGGGAGGATGTAGAGCGGCGCGACTTCACCATTAACGGCATGCTGCTTGATCCCCTGAGCGGGGAGGTGCTCGATTTTGTCGGAGGCCGAAGTGATCTGAAGGCAGGAATCATCCGCACCGTGGGAGATCCGCGGAGGCGCTTTGCCGAAGACAAATTGCGCATGCTACGGGCGGTGCGATTTGCAGCGCGGTTTGGGTACCAGATCGATCTGACCACCTTTTTGGCTATGCGGGACTTAGCGGAACAGATTCAAGTCGTCTCGCGGGAGCGCGTGCGCGATGAATTGACCCGCATGTTGACCGAAGGGCAGGCACGCCGGGCATTCCTGCTACTCGACGAGTCGGCTTTGCTTCGGCAAGTGCTGCCGGAGATTTCGGCAATGAAGGGTGTCGAACAGCCACCGGAGTTTCACCCGGAGGGGGATGTGTTTGTACACACTCTGCTTCTGCTGGATTACCTGCCGTATCCCTGCCCGACGACTTTGGCTTGGGGAGCGTTAATGCACGATGTCGGGAAACCTCCGACGTTTCGCCTGGCGGAGAGAATTCGTTTCGACGGGCACGTAGAGGTCGGCGTGAAGATGGCGGAGGCGATCTGCGAGCGGCTTCGTTTTTCGAACGACGAAACGGCGCAGATCCTGGCGCTGGTCGACAATCACATGCGCTTTGCAGATGCAATGCGAATGAATCAGGCGACCCTCAAGAAATTCATGCGCCTGCCATGCTTTGAGGAGCATCTGCTGCTCCATCGTGCAGACTGCCTGGCGAGCCATCGAAATCTTGCAACTTACGATTTTCTGCGTGACAAGATGGAGGAGATCCCGCCGGAAACGATGCGTCCACAGCCGCTGGTCAATGGTGATGATCTTATCGCCGAAGGGCATATGCCGGGACCGAAGTTCCGCGAGATCCTGACCGCGGTGGAGGACGCGCAACTGGAAGGCCGTCTGGCGTCGCGCGAAGCTGCTCTGGCGTTCGTGCGGCGCGAATTTCCCGTCTGAGGCAGGCATCAGCTGCGATGTTAGAATCTTCCTTTCGTTGAGGAGGAGTTTTTCTTGCAGCAAGCCGGATCAGACCTGGAACGGATTGTCGCGCGATCATTGCGGGAGGCACCTCCAGCGCAGGCGCCGCTGATGGCGTGGCCAGTAGTGTGCGGGTCTGCCGTCGCAGAACGGACGCGGGCGCTAAGTTTTATCGGCGGAGTACTCCAGGTTGCGGTCACCGATGTGGGATGGAAGTCGGAACTGCAGAGCCTTGCTCCACGATACCTGGCGTCTATCAATCGCTACACGGTGGAAGCGGTACGGAAAATTGAGTTCGTCGTAACGCGACCAGAGATGCTGGAAGAGAGGATTCGCTGATTTTCGGGCCATGAAAGTTACCGAGAAAGACGTCGTCTATGTGGCCGACCTGGCAAACCTCGAACTGACCGAGGACGAACGTCGCGGGATGGTGCGCGATCTGAATTCGATCTTGGAGTATGTCGATCGGCTGAATGAGCTGGATACGTCGGACGTGCCGCCGATGGTGCAGGTCTCGGACCGATATGGAGTGGATGAGGCTAAGCAGGGCAGCGAGCGGTTTGCGTACGCGATGCGGGAGGATGTACCCGAGGGATTGCGCAAGTCGTTGCCGCATGAAGAAGCTCTCGCCAACGCACCGGATGCCGACGAGCGGTTTTTCCGGGTTCCCAAGGTAATCGAGCGCTAGCAGAATGGACCCAATTTCACTGACCATTGATGCGGCCCGGACAGCCCTCCAGGAGCGGCGGATTACTGCTCTTGCACTGGCAGAAGCGCACTACGCCCGGATTCAGAAAGAAGATGGGCAGATTGGTGCGTTTCTGACGCTCTCGAGGGAGCGCGCCTTGGAACAGGCGGATCGCATTGATCGGATGGCCTCCGAGGGCAAGGCACTGCCACCGCTGGCGGGCGTCCCAGTTGGGATTAAAGACGTGTTGAGCACCCGTGGCGTGCGCACAACCGCAGGGTCAAGAATCCTCGAAAAGTACGTCCCGCCATATGACTGCACGGCCGTCGCGCGATTAGAGGCGGAGGGCGCAGTTGTTCTTGGCAAGATGAACTGCGACGAGTTCGCCATGGGCTCGTCAAACGAGAATTCGGGATACCGACCAGTGCGCAATCCCCGAGATCTGACGCGAGTTCCGGGTGGTTCTTCGGGTGGATCGGCGGCCGCTGTGGCGGCAGATATGGCAGTGTTTGCGCTTGGGTCCGATACAGGCGGATCGATCCGCCAGCCGGCGTCTTTTTGCGGAGTGATCGGTTTGATGCCTACATATGGGCGAGTTTCGCGATACGGGCTGATAGCGTTTGCATCGTCTCTTGATCACATCGGACCACTGACGAAGACGGTAAAGGATGCGGCCTGCGTGTTGCGGACGATTGCGGGACGCGATCCGATGGATTCGACTTCGGCGGACGTTCCCGTGCCCGATTACGTGGCCGAACTCGAAAAGCCCGTGCGGGGGCTAAAGATCGGCGTCGCCAAGGAATATTTTGGCGAAGGCTTGGACGAGGAAGTGCGTGGTGCTGTCGAAAATGCAATTGAAAAGCTTAAGAGCTTAGGATGCGAAGTTGTGCCCGTCTCTCTTCCCCACACGCCATACGCGATCCCGACGTACTATCTGATTGCGACGGCGGAGGCATCATCGAACCTGGCGCGGTATGACGGTGTTCGGTACAGCCACAGGGCACGCGAGGTCAGAACGTTATCCGAGATGTACCGACACAGTCGGGATGAAGGCTTTGGCGCAGAGGTCAAGCGGCGAATCATGCTCGGTACGTATGCGTTGAGCGCGGGATACTACGACGCCTATTACCTGAAAGCGCAGAGGGTCCGGACGCTGCTGACGCGCGATTTCGATGAGGCCTTTCAGAAAGTGGATGCCATTGTGACGCCCACCAGTCCGACGGCCGCGTTCCGGTTGGGAGAGAAATCGAACGATCCTCTGGCCATGTATCTGGCAGACATCTACACCGTGACCGCCGATCTGGCAGGCATTCCCGGGATCTCGATTCCATGCGGTGAGACGCGGGAGAAACTGCCGATTGGGCTTCAGATTCTGGGGAAGCATTTCGACGAGGCCACAATTCTGCGCCTGGCCCACTCGTACGAGCAGTGCGCAGGAACCGTCGCGCCGCGCGGGAACGCATAGATCCTGGGTTTCGCCCATTAGCCATTGTTCAGAGTGGCTCGTAGTAGCACTCGCCGGCACAGGCGCGGCACAACACTTTCCCATCGCGCCGCACTTCTCTTCGAAAATTAATGCCCTCGCCGCATTGCGCACATACCACCCGCTCGCCCTTGTACCCGGGAAATTCTTCTGCCGGTAAATCGACTTTCACCCATTGCGTGTTGAACAAGTCATCGTCGGACATTTCACGATAGGCCAGCATTTGCTGCTGGTTCCTGCTTTCGACTTCGGGATGCATCTGGCGGGCAAGAGCTTTGGAAGATTCTTTTGCGGAGATTCGAATCGCATTTCCGCTCTCGATATCGACGAACGTTGCTGCTACTTTTCCCCAGTCGCGAAATTTCAGGGCACGCTTCCCAAGGCGGCAACCGGTTACAACCCCGACGGCGTCGGTCGCGCAGCGGTCGATCTCGACGAATGTGACGAGACGCTTGCGGTCCTTTCCATGCGGATCATCGAGGCCAAGTTTCTTTAGTCCCAGCATGGCGAGACGCACACCCAGGACTTGCCCGGCGCAGAGGTGGCCGTGGGCTTGTTCGGCATCACGGAGATATTCGTCGAGGGACTTCACAAGTCAGTTGTGAGCTCTCAGCCTCAAGCATTCAGCTTAGCATCGGGGCTATCGGACATGCTTCAGGCCAAATAGATTCCTTCGCCGCTTTCACTCCCCTGAAAAAGGCCTGCGCAGGATGACGCGGCGGCTAGCTAAGGGCAACAGATTCACTTTCTGCGCCAGCGGATGCCGTCTTTCGTGATTTCCACCAGGACGCCCGCTTCGGCAAGTTCGGCGCGGATGGCGTCGGACTTCCTAAAGTCGCGAGCGGCACGGGCTGCTTTCATTTCGGTAATCTGCGCCTCGACGTCAGCCTCGCAGAGTTGTGCGGACTGCAGCACGTCCTCGAGTTCTTTGCTGATGTCCTTCTCGCGCCCTTCGAATTTAGCCCACAGGAGGACCTGTTTCATTTTCGGAAGATCGTCGTCGTGTAGAACCGCAAAGACTTGGTCGAATTTGTTGAGGGCTGCAAGCAACGCCGGAACATCATCCTTCATAACACCGCCAGTGTCGAACGCTGTGTTGGCCTGCCGGACCATTTCGAAGATTGCGGCCTGTGCCTGCGCAGTATTCAAATCGTCTTCGAGGGCGGCGCGCATGCGGTCGACCGTGTCAGCAGCCAACTTCTGCATCTGTTCGTGGGAGCCTTCCGGGAAATTCCCCGCGCTCAGACGGAGCCGGAAATTTCGCAGGCGATCTACTGAAACTGCGGCTTGCTTGAGTCCATCGAAGGTGAAGTTCAGTTGATTGCGGTAGGGTACAGAGGCTAGCAGGTATCGGATCGAAGAGGGTTTGTGTCCCTTGAGAACCAGATCGCGCAGAGTAAAGAAGTTCCCCAGGCTCTTTGACATCTTTTCGCCTTCGACCAAAAGAAAACGGGCATGGAACCAGAAGTGGGCGAATGGCTTGCCGGTCAAGGATTCTGACTGGGCGATTTCGTTCTCGTGATGGGGAAAGATGAGATCTTCGCCGCCGGCGTGAAGGTCGAAGCTCTCACCGAGTTCCTCCATGGACATAACTGAGCACTCCAGATGCCAGCCTGGACGGCCAGGGCCGATCACCGTGTCCCACGAAGCCTCGCCTGGCTTAGGGGCTTTCCAGACGGCGAAATCTCGTGCACTGTCTTTGTCGTATTCGTCGACGTCGACCCTCGCGCCGTCAAGCATGCTGCTGAAGTCTTTTTTGGAGAGCTTACCGTACTGCGGAAACTTGGCGATCCGGAAATAGTACGAGCCGTCGTCGGTGCGGTAGGCGATGCCTCTCTCGACAAGCTGCGCGACGAAAGAGGCCATTTCTGGAATGTGTTCAGTAGCGCGAACCAGGATCGGTTGCTCGATTCCGATCATGGCGGAGTCTTCAAGGAATGCCCTTTCGTATTTTGCCGTGTACTGCTGAACCGTGACGCCGTCGCGCGCGGAATTCCGGATGATCTTGTCGTCGACATCGGTGATGTTCATGACATGGCGGACTTGGTATCCGCTCTGCCGGAGAAAGCGGCACAGAAGATCGACAGCGACGAATGTGCGAAAGTTGCCAATGTGTCCGTAGTCGTAGACAGTGGGCCCGCAGGCGTACATGCGGACTTCGGAGCCACGGAGAGGACGGAATTCCTCGATTTGCGAGGACATCGTATTAAACAGGCGAAGGGGCATATGAATTTTTGTTCGCCAAACGAACCTAAGATTCTAGGGGGCTGGGGAAAAGGCGGTCAAATCCGCTTCAGGAGGAGCGTGCGTCAGGCGCCGGCGCCAGCGTATGGGCATGCTCGCGCAGTCGATGTTGCACGAGGATCACGTAGTGCAGCGCGGAAAGGATGGTGAAGACGAATGTTGCACGAAGGAACACCGTGCGGGCGATCCAGATCCAGCCTATGGGCTCCACTTGCAGTAGAAGCACGAAAAAAACGGCGCTGATCTGAGAAAAAGTGTTCGCCTTGCCAAAAATGCTCGGGCGGAAATTACGCAGGCCGGCTATCGCAAACAGCACGGCGCTCGCGGCCAGAATCGAGATATCGCGGCTGAAGACCAGTACGGTGAATTTCCAGGGAATTTTGTGCAAGATGGAAAGCACGAGGAATAACGTACTGAGCAAAAGCTTGTCGGCGATGGGGTCGAGATACTGACCAAGGAGAGTCTGTTGATGGAGCCTGCGGGCCAGCAAGCCGTCGAGACCATCGCTGAAACCGGCGACAACAAAGAGCATGAGTGCCCGAGCATAATGTCCATCAACCAGATCGATGACAATGAACGGGACGAAGATCATCCGCAGCAAAGTCAATTGATTAGGAGCAGTGAAGACTTGCGAGAGCTTCACGCCGGCTCCTTGGATTCGTGCCGAGCGGATTCGTGGCGAGGGGCCAGAGCTGTGGAAGGCTCCAAGCCAGTCTTGGCTAGAAAACGTTGTGAGAGCGAAGGTAGAGTTCCGTCTGGCAGATCGAGTTCGACGCGCTCTATTCGATGCATGGGAAAGAAGACAACCGCCGGAGTAAAAGGCTCGCCATCTCGCACCATCACAGTCAAATCCTCGAAGGAGGCCAACTCTGCTCCGCTCAAACTCAAACCCTCGGGCTCGAGCGCGAGAATCATCCCCCAGAATTTTTCGCGTGGATTGCAGAGGGTGGCAATGACCAGAGCTCCCGGTGCAAACGGCGCACTGGGGGCAGGAGTGGTTCCGTTCTTCTCCATGTCAAGATTGTCGCTGGGAGGAGCGCGCATTGCAAATCGAAGGCTCACTAAATCGCGGAGTTTTGGGCCAAGTGGAAACTCCGGTATGCTGACCGGAAAGCAAGGGGCCTGAACTCGTGATCGAATTTCGAAATGTCTGCTATCACGTGAATGGAATTCAGGTGCTCAGGGATCTGAGTCTGCATGTGGCGCGCGGCGAGACGCTGGTGCTGCTGGGGCGCAGTGGCTCGGGAAAAACAACGACGCTGAAACTGGTGAATCGTCTGGTGTCACCGAGTTCGGGGGAGATCCTCGTGCACGGCACGCCCCAGGAGCAAATTGACGTTATCGAGTTGCGGCGGGGTATCGGCTACGTCATCCAGGAAGTCGGGCTCTTCCCGCACTTTAACGTCGAGCGGAACATAGGCTTGCTGCCGAAAGTCGAGGGCTGGCCCGAGGATCGAATTCGAGCACGGGTCCGGGAGATGTTTCAACTGGTGGGACTTCCGGAAGAGCTGGCTTCACGTTATCCACATCAACTCTCCGGCGGGCAGCGGCAGCGGGTGGGAGTTGCTCGTGCGCTTGCGGCCGATCCGTCGATTCTTCTGATGGACGAGCCGTTTGGCGCGCTAGACCCACTTACACGAGACGATGTCCAGCGGGAATTTCTCTTGTTGCAACAACGCTTGCAGAAAACGGTCGTGTTTGTGACCCATGATCTGCGGGAGGCGTTGCGGTTAGGGTCGAGGATCGCGCTGATGGAGTCAGGGAAACTGGTGACTGTGGCGACCCCAGCGGAGTTTCTGAAATCTTCCGATCCATGGGCTTCCGCCTACATCCGTGCATTTGGGGACGGGTTGGAATCGGCAGTGAATCGAGGGACGTCATGAATGTACTGCAGTTCATGCTTCAAAACCGCACGCAGGTGCTGGAACTAACCGCGGAGCATCTTTGGCTGGTTGGGTGGTCCACTTTTCTGGCTGCCCTGATCGGTATCCCGCTAGGGATTCTGATCGCGCACCGGACACGGCTGAACAAGCCGGTTCTCGCCGGCGCAAACATCATTCAGACGATTCCTAGCCTCGCCCTGTTTGGATTTTTGCTGCCGGTCCCGTGGTTGGGAGAGCGGGTGGACCGGTTGGCAATTCTCGCGCTGACGTTGTACGCACTGTTGCCGATTATCCGTAACACCTACGACGGAATCCGCGGCGTCGATGTTGCGGTAGTGGAAGCGGGGCGCGGGATGGGGCTGACTGAATCTCAACTGCTGTTCAGGGTCGAGTTGCCGCTGGCTTTAAGCGTCATCCTTTCTGGGGTCCGCGTGGCCGCTGTGATTTGTGTAGGATTGGCTACCATAGCAGCTGCGATTGGTGCTGGTGGCCTGGGCGAATTCATTTTCCGTGGCTTAGCTATGGTCGACGATCGCGTCATCCTGGCGGGTGCGATTCCGGCGGCGATGCTGGCGCTGCTTGCGGATTTTGGTGTGGGCTGGATCGAGAAACGATTGAGACCACGATGACGAGATCCCTGGCGATGGTCGCATTCGTCGTGTTCGGCATTTTCCTTTTGTCGTGTTCTCCTTCGCATTCAGACCGAATTGTCATAGGGTCTAAGAACTTCACCGAATCGTTCATCCTTGGGGAGTTGCTGGCGCAGCGGATCGAAGCACACACCCGCCTGAAAGTCGAGCGGCGTTTCTATCTCGCCGGAACTTACATTTGTCAGCAGGCGATGCTGGCGGGTCGAATCGATATCTATCCGGAATATACCGGCACCGCGCTGACGGCGATTCTGAAACAGCCCATCTCCCGCGACAAGCAGGATGTTTATCAGCGTGTGAAGAACGAATATGAGCAGAGATTTGGGCTCACCCTTGGGCCGGCCTTCGGATTTAACGACACGTTTGCTATGGAGATTCGTGGAGAGGAAGCACGACGATTGAGCGTGCGTACCTTGTCGCAGGCGGCTCAATATGCCCCGCAATGGCGAGCCGGGTTCGGATACGAATTCATGGAGCGGCCGGATGGGTATAAAGGACTAGTCTCGACTTATAGTCTGCGTTTTGCCGACCAGCCGCGCATCATGGATCTCGGTCTACTGGCGCGGGCACTGAAGGAGAGACAGATCGATTTCGCAGGAGGAAATGCGACCGATGGGCTGATCCCGGCTCTTGATCTTTTTGTTCTGGAGGATGACCGCCATTACTTTCCCCCGTATGAAGCTGTGCCGGTGATGCGACGGCAGATGCTGCAGCTGCATCCGGAAGTCGCGAGCGCGCTGGTGGATTTGGGCGGGAAGATCTCAGATACGGAAATGCGACACATGAATTACGAGGTAGATGCGAAACATCGCGATACGCGGGATGTTGTGCGTGAGTTTCTCCGAGCCAAGGAACTGGTGCCTTAGAACGGTATTCAGATTGATAGAAAACCTTCCATCGTGACGACTGCTGTACCTGCGAGCCGCACGCGATCTCCATTCATTTCACACCACAGTTCGCCTCCACGTTGGGAGAGTTGACGCGCACGCAACTTTGTTTTCCCAAAGCGGCCTGCCCAATACGGGGTTAGAAGACAATGAGCCGACCCGGTAACTGGGTCTTCCGGAATGCCGTAGCTCGGGGCGAAATAGCGCGATACAAGGTCGGTATCGGTGCCGGGTGCCGTAACCGCAACGACAAATGGGTGAAGATCCTCAAGCATGGCAAAGTTCGGGCGGAGATTCTCGATCACATCCGGGGAATCGAAGACCACGATATAGGTGTTATTAGCCTCAAGAATTTGAGTGGGCCGAGAATCAAGGCGAAGTGCCTTTGTCAGGTCAGCCAACACATTCGCGCTAGGCTTTGGCGGCATGGCAGGAAAATCCATTATCAGAAATCCCCCAGACTTCCTCACCGAGAGGAGTCCGCGAAATCTGGTCCTAAAGGTCACGCAATCAAGCTGACTATTTCGTACGTTAATGAGCAGGTGGGCCGCGGCGAGCGTCGCATGGCCGCACAACTCGACTTCACAACGCGGAGTGAACCAGCGTAGGTCGTAGCCGTCTTCGCCGGTGACCATGAATGCGGTCGCCGAAAGATTATTTTCGGCAGCGACTCTACGCAACAGACTGTCATCTAACCACGAGTCCAAAAGGCAGACGGCAGCGGGATTGCCGCGAAATGGCTGTTTGGTAAAGGCATCAATGTGAAAGAGCCGTGTGCGCACGACGTCGATTTTACCCGGTGCTCAGGATTAGGCAATTTCGTACAACAAAAATGCAGCGTATTGCGAGCCGTCGTGAAGGCGTATATAGTCGTGAAACTTTCTCGTTGGACGCGCCATCCTATGTCATGCGCTACGTTTGGGGTTTGTCGCGGCGTACCGGCTGACCACTTCGTGTTTTGTGCCCGTTCTGGCTTCTGAGCGATCCACTATTCCGGAGGAATCAATGGTGAGCGTCCAGAAAGAATCCGCGGTAGTGGACTCGCTTCTCCACAGAATCTCGGATGCGCGGCGATATAGCGATTCGCTGTTTGAGATCGTGCGGCCTGAGGCGCTGTACGATCGTCCGATTCCAGAACGACACCGGATCGTCTTCTACATCGGACACTTGGAGGCGTTTGACTGGAATCTGCTGCACGAAAATGTGTTCGGGCTGAGAAGCTTTCATGTCGAGTTCGATCGGCTGTTTGCATTTGGCATCGATCCGGTAGGGGGTGGTTTGCCGACCGACCAACCTTCCGATTGGCCTTCTCTGGATCGCGTGCGCGAATATGTGCGCCGAATCCGGGTTTCGCTGGACGACAAGCTCGCGGGTTCCGCAGATGCGTATCAGCGCGATGGGTTCTCCCTCGATACGTTGCTGAACGTCGCCATTGAGCATCGGCTGATGCATGTTGAAACGCTGGCATACATGCTGCATCAGTTGCCTCTCGACCGGAAAATTCCGAACCCTGCTGATATTCCTCAACTCACGTCCCCTGTGAAGCCCTCGATGGTCCAAGTTCCTGCCGGAACCGCGAGCCTTGGACTTGCGAGACGCAGTGGTGAGTTTGGATGGGACAACGAGTTTGAAGAGCACGCGGTTGATGTACCCGCGTTCGAAATAGACCGATACATGGTGACGAGTGGTCAATTCCTCGCGTTTATTGAGGATGGAGGTTACGAGAACCGCGAATTCTGGACTGATGCAGACTGGCAATGGAGAACGACAGTCGAGATATCGTGCCCAGTTTTTTGGAGAAAGAGGAAAGACGTGTGGCTGTACTACACCATGTTCGACGAAGTTCCTCTACCGATGGACTGGCCAGTCTACGTGAGCCACGCGGAGGCTTCTGCATACGCGCATTGGGCAGGCAAAGCGCTCCCGACGGAGGCACAGTGGCAGCGCGCTGCATACGGATCTAGAAACAACATGGAGAGGTTCTATCCGTGGGGCAGTGAAGCGGCTGACTCAGGCCGAGGGAATTTCGATTTTCAGAGTTGGAATCCGATGCCTGTCAATGCGTACCCACGCGGCCAGAGTGCGTTCGGTGTTGAGGGCTTGCTGGGCAATGGCTGGGAGTGGACTTCAACCGTCTTCGGACCGTTCCCTGGGTTCGAGCCTTTTCCTTTCTATCGTGGCTACTCCGCGGATTTCTTCGATGGAAAACACTATGTGATCAAAGGAGGCTCGGCGCGCACGGCAGCGTGCATGCTGCGGCCTTCGTTCCGCAATTGGTTCCAATCCCATTATCAATACGTGTATGCGGGGTTCCGATGCTCAAGAGACTGAATAACGGCGCACTCATGCTGGTCCATGCGATCCCCGGCAATGTGAATTATGATTTTGCGGCCGATGTGCGCGATGGATTAACCCGGGTGGGGCAGAAGGAACTACCTTCGAAGTATCTCTATGACGACGTCGGGTCGGCCCTGTTTGAAGTCATCAGCCATCTTCCGGAATATGGGTTGACGCGGGCGGACGAACGGCTCTTGCGAAAGAATGCTCACGAGATTGTCGACCGGGTGAGTGGACCGGTAGCCGTCGCAGAACTCGGTGCTGGCAGCGGGCGGAAGACGCGTTGGTTGCTGGAGGCGTTCTGCCGGCGCCAGCGAACTTCGTATTATCCCGTGGAGATATCACATTCCGCATTGGTCATGTGTGAGCGGGAGCTGAGCGACATCGATGCGATCAGCATCGTGGGTTTCGAACGCGAATATCTTGACGGGCTGGTGGAAGTCGCCGCGTACCGGAAACCTGGTCAGTATCTGTTCGTTCTGTTCCTGGGGAGCACGATCGGCAATTTTGATCGAGAGGCCGGTGTTAAGTTCCTGTCTCAGGTTCGGGGCACACTTCAGCCCGGAGATTCTCTGCTTCTAGGGACGGATCTAGAGAAGACCCATGCGGAACTTGTCCGGGCTTATGACGATGAGCTTGGGGTCACGGCGGCGTTCAATTTGAACCTGCTGGCGCGCATCAATCGGGAGCTTGGGGCTGATTTCTCCGTGGCGGATTTCAACCATGTCGCGCGGGTTAATCCAGTCGCGCGGAGTGTGGAGATGCACCTGGTGTCGAAACGGCGGCAGGTCGTGAGTATTCCCGCCGCGGAGGTGGTCGTTTCATTCGATGAGGGTGAGACGATCTGGACTGAAAGCAGTCATAAGTATGCTCTGGATGAGGTCGGTGTAATGGCACGCCAGGCGGGATTTCGGTGCGAAGTGCAATGGGTCGATGAACAGTGGCCGTTTGCGGAGAATTTGCTTGTGGCCGAGTGACCGGAAGCTCTGCGTTTTTTCACGGATGTCCCGCAAGATGCATTTGGAGGGGTCATCCTTCGGTCGGTCTGAAGAACGACTTCATCCGAATGACACCCGGCGAGGGATGTTTTCGACAGAGCTGCTAGGAATATCTTCGAATTCCATCGCTGCTTAACAGGATTTGGATCTGCGCCAGGCGTGCAGATTAATTGCGCTCACGACTAGGCAGAAGACATTCGCGGGGATAAATCCCAATTGGGCTGTGCGGAATCCTATGACACACATAATCGCGCTGTTGACACCGGCCAGTGCCCAGCCTTCCCAATATCGCCTCCCCACAAGAATTGTGGAAGCGATGGTCAAAATGCAAGAAAGATAATCAAGACGAAGCACGTAAGAAAACCTCCAGCACCATTCTGAGTGAAAGACTGGAGAATGTGTCGTGATGGTGGCCTTTCGTTACGTGACCTGGGTCACTTGACCTCGATCTCGAAATCACCAGGAGGCGTCATGAAAAGTCAGTGTACTCACCTCGATCAGATCAAAATCGAAGAGGCCGAGAAGCATGTCTGCGAAGAATGCGTGCAGATGGGGGACACGTGGGTACATCTGCGCCTCTGCCTGACGTGCGGCCATGTGGGATGCTGCGACTCGTCCAAGAATAAACACGCGACCAAACACTTTCACAAAGTCAATCATCCGCTGATCCGCTCGATTGAGCCGGGAGAATCGTGGGTTTGGTGCTATGTGGACCAGATCGAGCCCGGGGAACTGGATGCCTAGGCTTTCAGCGAGCATTGTTTTTCCGCCTTGCTGCAACTTTGCGCGACCAAACCAACCCGTCTAGTATCTAAGGACCATTAACCCCTTCGTGTATTCCAGAAAGCCGAGCATTTATGGGTAAGCCGATCTTGCTGACGGTGGACGATGATCCGGATGTGCTGCGGACCATTGAGCGGGATCTGCGTACGCAATACGGTGCCGGGTATCGAGTGATTGGCAGCGATTCCCCCCTGGGTGCGCTGGATCTCCTCAAAGGCTTGAAGGTGCGCAATGATGGCGTGGCCCTGGTGCTCGCAGATCAGCGCATGCCTCACATGGACGGAGTCGGATTCCTGCAAGCCGCGCGACAGATTTATCCGGACGCAAAGCGGGCACTTCTGACCGCTTACGCCGATACGAACGCGGCTATCAGCGCGATCAATCAGGCCAACATCGACTATTTCTTTATGAAGCCCTGGGATCCACCGGCGGAACATCTGTATCCGCAATTGGATGACCTGCTGGACGACTGGCAAGCTTCGTATCGACCGGCGTTTCAGGGGATTCGGGTGCTGGGCACGCGATGGTCGCCCCGATGTTATGAGTTGCGGGATTTTCTGGCGCGGAGCCACGTTCCCTATCAGTGGATTGATGTGGAGGGATCCGCCAACGATCCAGAGACTAAGCGTCTGTTGGAAGCGTTGGGGCCGGATGCAACCGAACTGCCCGTGGTGCTGTTTCCTGATGGCGGCAAGATGCTCAACAGCGTACCAGGAGAAGTGGCTCAGAAAGTGGGATTACGCACTCGGGCGGAAACGAGTTTCTTCGACTTGGCGATTATTGGTGGCGGGCCTGCAGGACTGGCTGCTGCCGTGTACGGAGCGTCCGAGGGGTTGCATACGGTCATCGTAGAGCGCGAGGCTCCTGGCGGACAGGCGGGTATGAGTTCGCGGATCGAGAATTATTTGGGGTTTCCCACTGGCTTGAGTGGCGGGGACTTGGCGCGACGCGCAGTTGTTCAGGCCCGCCGTTTCGGCGTGGAGATTCTGGCTCCTCAAACTGTTGTCGGGATGCGCATTGAGGGCTCGTATCGAATTATCAAGCTGGCCGACGACAGCGAAATTTCCTGCCATGCACTCATGATTGCCACTGGCGTGCAATGGCGACGGCTAGAGGCTCCCGGGATTGATCGATTGCAGGGCGCGGGTGTGTACTACGGAGGTGGAACCACCGAGGCTCTATCGTGCGAAGGGGAAATTGTTTACGTGGTGGGCGGCGCAAATTCGGCGGGGCAAGCTGCCATGAATTTCTCGAAGTATGCAGAACGGGTTGTCATCCTGGTGCGCGGCGACGGACTTTCAGCCACCATGTCGCAATATCTGATTGACCAGGTCAAAGAGACTCCCAATATTCAGCTGTGGACTCACGCCAGCGTTGCCGAAGTGCATGGCGATACACATCTGCAGGAAATCTCCGTGCTTTGCTCAGACACCAATAAGGTCGAGCGCGTACCGGCTGGTTCGATGTTCATTTTCATCGGGGCGCTGCCACGGACGGACTGGCTGGGAAGTGCGATCGCGCGGGATGATCGCGGTTTTATCCTCACTGGGCCGGACCTGAAGCAGGGCGAGGAACACCCGAAGAAATGGACACTCGATCGGGACCCGTTTCTGCTGGAGACGAGCGTGCCTGGAGTATTTGCCGTTGGGGATGTGAGGCACGGGTCAGTGAAGCGGGTTGCCTCGGGAGTAGGAGAAGGATCCGTGGCCGTGCAATTCATCCATCAGTACTTGAGCAAGGTCTAAATGGCGGAAGCACTCGAACTGTTGCGACAAAGTCCGGTGTTCGCCGATCTGCCCGAGGATCAGATTGCATGGTTCTTGAGTCAGTCGCGAGAGGTGCCTCTGAAGGCGGGTGAACTCTACGCCCGCCAGGGATCACCCGCCGATGCAATGTTCATTCTGCTCGAGGGTGAGTTCCAATGGCGCGGTGATTTCTCAGGTGAGACGTTTGTTCGTGACCTCAAAGCCGGCGAGGTGACGGGCGTTCTCCCGTTTTCGCGGATGAAGAACTATTCGCTGAGCGGCCGTGCGACCACTGACGCGCGAGTCCTGCGCTTTCCCGTCACTTTGTTTCCGGAACTGGTGCAGAGGATACCCGAACTGGCGACCCGGTTGGTTGGGCTAATGTCGGACCGGATTCGGGAAACGACGAGATTTGAGCAACAACGGGATCGGCTCATGGCTCTCGGCAAGCTTTCGGCCGGTCTGGCACACGAATTGAACAATCCGGCATCGGCGGCCAAGCGCGCTACAAGTCAGCTCCGCGACTTGCTGAAGCGGGTCCGCGATGCCAGCCATGAGCTCGGCATGCAGCAACTGACCCGCGCACAGAGAAGTGAAATTGAAGTGTTGGAAGCTTCACTGATGCAGACCGATGGGCATCCACCCGATGCTCTGGCCATTGCCGACCTCGAAGACCAACTTGAGTCCTTGTTGCGCAGCCACGGGCAGAACGATCTGTGGCAGTTGGCCTCCGACCTTGCGCGCAGAAATTTCCGGCCAGAAGCATTGGAACACCTGTTTGCGACGTTCGATCCCGAGACAGCACGCATGGCTCTATGCCGGATATCTGCGATGGGAGAAATTGCCGGAGTACTAAATGAAATCGAGAGCAGCACCTCGAGAATCTCCGATTTGGTGAAGGCCATCAAGGAATACACGTTCATGGACCAGGCGCCCGTCCAGAATGTGGACATTGTAAAAACTCTTGAGAACACGTTGACCATTCTGAATCACAAACTCAAGAAAGGTGTGACGGTACAGCGTGATTACCAGAAGTTGCCTCTGTTGGTGAATTCCTTCGGCAGCGAGTTGAGCCAGGTGTGGACGAATGTTATCGATAATGCGATCGACGCAATGGGAGGCGAAGGTGAGTTGCGCATTCGTACCTATCGCGACGACGATTGCGTGGTGGTAGAGGTCGGAGACAATGGCCCAGGAATTCCTCCCGAGGTGCAGCCACGCATCTTCGAGCCATTCTTTACTACCAAGGGCGTGGGCGAGGGGACGGGCTTGGGCCTCGACACCGTCCAGCGGATCGTGAAAAAACATCGCGGCAGCATTCAGGTGCATTCGAAACCGGGTGACACGCGCTTCCAGATTTGGTTGCCGCTAGCTGGCTCAAATTAGTTGAAGCGCGAACTTTCAGGGTTCTTGTTCGCGGCTGCCATGCATCGCGCCGCGCGATGCGAAGTTTACTCACCCTGCGCTTGCGGGATTGCTTAATAATTTGTTCATAGCGATGGATGGACAATACATAGCTGCCACCTTCGTTTAATATTTTGTTTCATCTTTAACCGAACGCCAATCGTCTCTGCATGAATGTTCATCTGATCGACGGTACGTACGAACTGTTCCGCCACTTTTACGCCGTACCATCCTCGCGGAACGACAGCGGACAGGAGATCGGCGCTGTGCGGGGTGTTCTCATCTCTGTGTTCTCGATGATCGAGGCCGGAGCAACGCACATCAGTGTGGCTACTGATCATGTGGTCGAATCCTTTCGCAACGACCTCTACCCTGGATATAAGACGAGCGAAGGCGTGCCGCCGGAGTTGTTGTCGCAGTTCCCCATTTTGGAAGAAGCCCTGCAGTCGATGGGTGTGGTCGTTTGGCCGATGACCTACTTCGAGGCGGATGACGCGCTCGCTGCGGCAGCAGCCAAGGCCACGAAGGACGAGCGCGTGGAGCAAGTGATGATCTGTACACCCGACAAGGATCTCGCACAAAGCGTAGTGGGCAAACGAGTCGTGCAGGTCGACCGTCGCCGCAATATCGTCCGCGACGAGGCCGCGATCGAAGAAAAATTTGGGGTGAAGCCAGAATCCATCCCCGATTTTTTGGCCGTGATCGGAGATAACGCAGACGGCTATCCTGGGATTACTGGATGGGGGCCCAAAGCTGCGTCTCTTGCGTTGTCGAAGTATCGACATCTTGAGAATATTCCGAAAGACTGGCACGCGTGGGATTCGACGATTCGGCGAGCGCGTCCGCTGGCAGAGTCACTCTTCGGAGACTGGGACAATGCTTTGCTTTATCGAACGCTGGCTACTTTGCGTCTCGATGTGCCCGTTTTTGATTCCGTTGACAGTCTCCGCTGGAAAGGCCCGCTCGAGAAGTTTGAGCAGAGCTGTGAACGCCTGAGATCTACGGAGCTTTACCGCAAGGTTTCGACGAGGGCAGCTTCTTAGCCAGGACTGCGAAAGTTGCTGTTTGGAGCCCAGACAGGTGAGGTTCGGCATTTGGCTCTAATTGCTATCCATCCTTGCTGTGCGAGGTATGCGGATGCTGAGAAAAATACGGTGGCTCTTCCTGTTGCTGATCTTTTCTGCCGATTTCGTGACGGCTCAAACCCCTACGCCCGCCTTGCTGGTGCTGGAGAAGAACGATAAATCGATGGCGATTGTAGATCCGGCCATACTAAAGGTTGTGGCGCGAGTTCCCGCGGGGGAAGATCCGCATGAAATAGTTGCTTCCGACGACGGCAAGTTTGCCTATATCTCAAACTACGGCGCCTTCCAGACCCCGCAACACACCATTTCGATTATGGATTTATCGACACAGAAAGCGATGCCGGCCGTCGATCTCGGTGCATTGCGCGCACCCCACGGACTGGAATTCGTGAATGGTAAGGTCTATTTCACGGCGGAAGGAAGCAAGGTAATCGGCCGCTACGATCCAGATACCCATCAGATTGATTGGACGCTTGGCATAGGTCAGAATCGGACGCACATGCTCGTCGTGAGCAAAGACGAGAGCCGGATTTTTACTTCGAATGTAAACTCAGACACGATCAGCCTCTTGGAGCGCGACAAGAGCGGCGATACCTCAGGATGGATCGAGACACCGATTTCGGTTGGCAAAGGGCCGGAGGGATTCGATGTCTCTCCCGACGGAACGAAATTGTGGGCGGCGAATTCGCACGACGGGACAGTCTCAATCATCGACTTGGCCAGCAGGAAGGTGGTAGAGACTTTCGACCTGCACACCAAATTCGTCAACCGCGTGAAATTCACACCCGACGGGAAACTGGTACTGATGTCTGATCTTGGGACCGGTGACCTTGTGGTGGTCGACGCGGGAACCCGGAAGGAAGTGAAACGCCTTCACTTGGGGCATGGAGTGGCCGGCATCCTGATTGTGCCTGATGGGTCTACCGCTTATGTCTCGGTCAGTCCGGATAGCGAGGTTATGGTCATCGACCTGAAGACGCTTTCTGTGATCGGGAGGATCGCAACCGGTAAAGGCCCGGACGGGATGGCGTGGGCAGTGAGGAAGTAGACCTGATCGCGTGGTAAACTGCTAAGAGCCGGGCAGTTTGCCCGGCGCGTAGGTTTTCAACGGTAGCTTCAGCAGGCCCGTAGCTCAGTTGGTCTAGAGCGCTTCCTTGACACGGAAGAGGTCGATGGTTCGAATCCATTCGGGCCTACCATCTTTCAACTCCTCTTACTCACAAGCCGTGCATGGAACTGTTTCGCGGTGTCCGAGGTCCGCGCTCATCGCACTGTCGATCCTGACGTACCCGAGCCAACGGCTGGTTCTCGGGGTCTGGCACGTAGCGCTCACCTTCGTAGGGTTTTCCCACCCCCAGCATAAAGATCTACCTTAGTTGATCGAAGCCCAGTTTCACCGCAAACGGCCTGAACATCGCCGCCACTCCCGGGACATCGGTTCCGTATTTGTTCTTCAGGTTTTTCACTCCGAAAGAGTAGATCCACTGCATTTCACGGGGGGACACCTTAAATGTGCCAAAATCCATGGGGCTGTTGGTTCCCACCACGATGGAAT
The DNA here is from genome assembly GCA_035577905.1 of Binatia bacterium. GTDB lineage: Bacteria > Acidobacteriota > Terriglobia > Terriglobales > Acidobacteriaceae > Sulfotelmatobacter. The sequence continues at coordinate 186,873 of DATKAP010000109.1, read as the reverse complement.
CGAACGTATAGGTTTCGGAAATGCTGTTGAATTGATCGTCGGGCTTGTCGTTGGGATATATCGTCAGGGTTTCGTATTGCGTCTTGGGATTGAAGTACTTGTACACCTCTGGGTAAGGTACCGCCAATGTCATCCCGCGCGCGCCGGCTGCTTGCCAGACGATGTCCCTGACATCATGCGCACTTTGGGCCCTAAAACTGGGATCGCCGGGGTCTTGGTCTACGGGTGCAAACCCGAAGACCGGGATTCCCTCAAACTTGGAACTTCCTGAAGCTAGGGTGATCGTGTAGACGAAACTTGGCATGGCTGTATCCCCTTCTCCGTACCCGAGGCCGAACGCCTGCCTCTGCTGTCAAGTCGGAATCTCCTTTTAACTTCAAAAAGGCAACCAACTATACACCTGTTTTGTCTGCCCGCGTAGTGGAACAAGTTTTTCATATGAAGTGCACCGATTTTGATCTGCGACCAGAACCCAGACGGCTTTTTTCCAGTCTCTATTTTCGGTTGGGTGGCTTCGTCGGCTCGGCAGGCCCTGACGGTGTGGACGAGCCCGGCGCGGCCGAATTTTCTGCCGCGCCCTTGGCCGGGAGTGTTGCGGCTTCCTTCACGATCGCTGCGGCACGTTCTTTGCTGATATTGCACGGGGGATCGTAGATCCGGCATTGCGCGAGCGTGTACTTGCAGCCGCAATCGCAGGTTTCCGCGTTGAGCTTATGCAATGCGGCCGTACGCTGTTCCGGCGTCAATTTCGACGTATGGACTCCCGGCAACATGGTTGCGCGATCCGCGTGCTTCAGAAACACTTCACCGGTATCTTCAAAGGTTTCGACCCTCGCCGGAACATGCATATCCATCAGAGCGCGCGCTTCGATCTCGTACAGCGCCGGATTGAGCAGCCCCACATGTTTCTGCACCACTTTGCCGCCTTGGTTGATAACGAACAGCGTGGGCAGCGCTGCGATGCCCCCATAAGCGAAGCGCACTGCGACCGATGTCATCGCCACGGGATAGTTGATGCCCTGGCTTTTCACGAACGCCCGCAGTTGCTCCTCGTCGTCATCCACGTCCATCCCGATAATCTGCAGACGGTCCTTGTACGCCTCCTGAATTCGGATCAGGCTGGGGATTTCTGCGCGGCATGGCCCGCACCACGTAGCCCAGAAGTTCAGCAGCACCACCTTGCCTTTGTATGTTTCCAGACTGAGTTCTTTTCCGTTCAGGTCTTTAGTAGTAAGGTCCGGCGCAGGATCGGGATCGCGCACGAAGCGGATGACCAGTTGCTGGTTCTGTTGTTGTTGTAGCTGAGCGTGCGCTTCCAGCGGAATCAGCGCCAGCCCCAGACCTGCCAGTGCGCTCACACCCAGCGCGATTCGCAGGTTCTTCCCGTGTTGGCGCATCCGGCTCATGGGACTTTTCCCTAGGAGATCATACTCGGGTGCGCATGCCAAGGGCCTCGCGTGCTTGCTGCCTGGGTTTCTAAATCCTCATTCCACGATGTACTTTCCCCGTTTCTCAGAATGTTCTCGGCGAAATTTCAGGACCGTCAAAGGACACTCCCGTCGGTGCGCCGTTAACCTTGCCTCATCTCACGGAGAAGCCTGGTCACAGCCAGGTTCCAAAAAACACTAATTGAGGATGGTAGGTATGGCAAAGCGTTTAGCAGTGTTTGTGTACGGGCTGGTAAGTTACCTGGTGTTCTTCCTGACCTTCGTGTATGCCGTCGGATTCATCGGCAATTTGTACGTTCCGAGGTCGATGGACTCCACAGCCCGAATGTCGTTCTGGCCGGCTCTAGTCATGGATTCACTGTTGCTGCTGACGTTCGCGGTACAGCACAGCATCATGGCACGGCCTGCATTCAAGGAAGTGCTGACTCGAATCATTCCCGTAGCTGCCGAACGTAGCACCTACGTATTGTGTTCCAGCCTGTTGCTGATAGCGTTGTTCGCCCTCTGGCAGCCAATCGGCGGCGTCGTTTGGACCTTCACTAATCCTGTGGTTCGCAGTGCGATCAACGTGGCGTTCGGTCTGGGCTTCGCCTTGGTGTTCGTTGCCACCTTGTTGATTAATCACTTTGACCTGTTCGGCCTTCGCCAGGTGGCGTTGTATCTCGCCGACAAGCCGTACACGTACCTTGATTTCCGCACGCCGCTGTTCTACCGCTATGTGCGTCATCCATTGTATGTAGGATGGTTGGTTGCATTCTGGGCCACACCTACGATGACAGGTGCGCACCTTCTGTTTGCGCTGCTAACGTCCGCCTATATCCTGACGGCGATCCGCTGGGAAGAGCGCGACCTGATCGTCGTTCACGGCTCGAAGTACCAGGACTACCAGAAGCGCGTGCCGAAGCTGATGCCATCGCTGGCCCAGTACCGCGTGCCTGACGAGCGGATCGCACAGGCCCGCAGTTCGGCTGCATAGTCTCAATACAAGAAGGGTGGCTCACGCCGCCCGCTTGTCTTTCCAATCTTGTGCATCCTTCAGGAAGCGGAGATCTCCCTGCTTGGCGCTTCGGATCCCTCCTTCCAGCCCATGAACGCGGAGAACTCCTGTAGCAGGATCTCCCAGGCCGGTTCCTCGGCAAGAAGCAGGTGATTAGCGCTGGGCAAGGAAACATAGCATGCGCCGGGAATTTCAGCGGCCAACTGGCGACCACGTTCGGGCGGCACTACCAGGTCTCGATCGCAATGCAGCACTAGCGTCGGGACTTCCACCTGTCGCAAGAGCGTGCGGACGTCGATGCCCGAGTCGACATCAATAAGTCGTGCTGCATTTTCAGCCGAGGTTGACACCCGCTGCAGGTCGTCGAACCAGTTCTCGTGGGCAGGCGTGGAGTTGGGCATGAAGCGGTTCGTGAACATTCTGCAGAATGCCGGATGGTGAAGTCCCCACCCGAGCCGTGTCAGGCTGATCAGTGCACGCCGGGCCTCGAGTTCTTCCGGACTGCCGTAGTGGTAGCTCCCCATGGGAAATGCGCCATATAGGACCAGTTTTCTTACCCTTTCCGGATGCTTCACGGCGTAGGCGATTGCGATCGCGCCGCCTCTTGAAATTCCGAGCAGAGAAAAGCGATCGAGTCCCGCCGCGTCCACCACCGTCTCCAGATCGCGTACCCAAGTGTCAAAGCTGACGTCAGGAACATCGCGCTGCGACATGCCGTTACCACGCTCGTCGTATCGGATTACTCGATGATGCTTGCTGAGTTCAGTCCACCAGTGCTGCCAGATAGGGCTTCCCCACTCGAAATCCAAATGTGTGAGCCAGTTCGACGCTTTCACTAGAGGCGGTCCGTCTCCAATGCTTGCCCAGGCAAGGCGCACGCCATCTTCCGTGACCGAAAACCTTATGTCCTGACGGGGCAGTGCAGTGATGGGCTGGAGCCGTTCTGCTACAGCTTGTGAGGCGGAGCGCAAGACGGCTTTCACTGGCGCCACGAATCGATAGCCATGTCGTGGCACCGTTTCGATATATTTCGCCGGATGTAAGAGCTTGCGTAGCTGCGAAATACAGTAATCCAGATTATTTTCTTCCACGATGGAGTCCGGCCAAACGGATTCCATGAATGCGTCTTTGCGCACCAACTTGCCGGCGTTTTCCACCAGCACGCAAAGCGTATCGAACAGCTTGCCCCGAAGGCGGATTTCTTCGTCGTCACGAAGAAGCCTGCGCTCGTCCACGTCAAGAACGTAATTGACAAACAGATACCTGGACATTCTCAGATGGCGGCCGGCATCGGTGGGTGCACAGGAAAGCCGGACCTCCCCACATGTTCGCTATTCTATCAGTGGACTGGCAGGAATTTGCGAGTGTCAGATTGTGGGTGTGGAAGTTTAGATTGCTGATCAAAGGACCTACCCTCTCACATCCGCGGATTCTACCGAGTACCCGCCGGCGGGCAGAGTGACGCCGTTGATGATGAAACTGAATGGGATGTCCGCCTCCACGTGGATAGTGTGGGCACTGGCATTCCAATATGAGCGTTGATCGAGGTCATGAGCACAATTGAGGCTGGATTGCTGAAGACGGGCAAAAGCGACTGGATCAAGAACAACGGTCCCTTGAAGTTCGTATTGAAGGAGCGATCAAACATGCTTTCGTTCCACGTTCCAAGTGGCGCCATTTCGACAATGCCCGCATTGAGAAAAGGACATCGAGATGCCCAAATTCCTTACGAATCGTCTCGGCGACGTTCTTTTGCCCCGCTGCATCGCCTGCGTCGGAAGTGATAGCCAGCAGTTCGTCCCCCCAATTCCTTGCGTGCTGCTTCAAGGGCCTTGGGTTCCTGCCGGTAATCGCGACACGCGCACCTTCCCTAAGAAACTCTCGGCGGTTTCAAGTCCGATGCCGCCAGTCCCGCCAGTGACCAGAGCGTTCTTATGGGTGAGCCGATTCATATTTCACCGTCCAGAATTCGGGTTCAGCTGCTTTACTGTTGCAGTTAATGGGACGAATGATCGAAGGTCACGCGGATCGCATAAGCGTACTTCGTCGCGGGTTGCGCCGGCATTTGTACATGCAGCCCATCCGTACGCTGTTCAAATTGCAATTTGACGTTGCTGCCTACCAACGCGACGGATTGCACACCTTCACTCCCCACCGTTTTCGCGAGGGACCGAACCACTGCCTCCCCAGTTGTTGGCCACCCCAGTCCGATAGCATAGAGCACGTCGCCTTTGGTGGTGAAACGAAAGTCCTCGGGTGTGTAACGCGTCGTGTCGACATCGTGAAATGATCCAGCCGCGACTTTGGTCGGGCCCTCGCCATAGTTTCTCCACGGTCGCGTGCCGTAGATGGCCTCGCCATTCACACTGAGCCAGGCACCGACATCAAGCAGCACACGCTGCACTTCATCCGGGATGGTGCCGTCTGAGCGCGGTCCGATGTTCAGCAGCAAGTTGCCGTTCTTGCTGACAATGTCGATGAGCTGGTGAACCACAAATTCCGGAGACTTAAAAGTGTCATTCTCAATGTAGCCCCAGGACTTGTTGCTCACCGACGTATCCGTCTGCCAATACAGAGGGCGAATGTCACCCAGTTGTCCCCGCTCCAAGTCGAGTACGCCGGAGTGTTCCTGCATGGCATAGTCCTTGTAGTTAATGACGCCGACATGATCGCCATACTTAAGCGAGCTGTTGTAAAAGAACGCAGCGAAGCGTGCCAGGTTCGGCCGGATCGACGCTTGCCCGATCCACCAATCGAAGTACACGATGTCCGGACGATATTTCTGGACTAATTCCGCGCCGCGCGCGAGCCAGTCGTCGGCCCATGCGGAAGACACATAAGTGAAATCATCGTTGAGTGGAATACCCCAGGGATTCATCAACCACGTGTGTGCAGGTCCGTAGAATGCCGCATATTGCGGGTCATTGATATCGGACGCAATCTCACGTCCGACACCGAGAAAGAAATTGTGTTCTACCCGGTGCGACGACACTCCAAAATGGAGCCCCGCAGCCCGCACCGCTTTGGCCAGTTCACCAGTAGTGTCGCGACGCGGACCCATCTTGGCTACAGTCCAATCACTCAAGCCACTGTCGTACATGGCAAACCCGTCGTGATGCTCCGCTACTGGCACAACATATTTCGCCCCGGCTCTCTTGAATAAATCAGCCCAAGCCACTGGATCGAAGCGGTCGGCTTTGAACATCGGAAGGAAGTCCTTATAGCCGAACTTATCCGGTGGTCCGTAAGTTGCCACATGGTGCTTGTATTCGTCCGACCCCGGCCGATACATATTGCGCGGATACCACTCGTTGCCAAAAGCCGGAACAGAATAGGCTCCCCAGTGGATGAAGATGCCGAACTTTGCGTCCTTGTACCACTCGGGCGCTTCATACGCGCGAAGCGATTCCCAGTCCGGCCGAAACGGGCCATGATGGCCTGCCGTGTCGACGTCTTTGAGGAGTGCCACCCGAGCCACGTCGTATTTGCTGCTCGCCTTCTGCCAAATCTGATCAATGCCCGTGGGATCATATGATGAGGTTGGGGCCGTAGCAGTCTGTGCATGCGTTATTGATGCCATGCAAATGGCCAACCACGTCGCAGCCACCTTTCGACGAGACTGCAAGAACACTAACCAGTGCGAAAGCATAATGTTCCCTTTCGTAAGTCTGCATGATGGAACTGCTAGTGCGTTACCTCGTGGTGCATCTTTGCACCAGCGAACGCGTATCCTGCAATGGCAAGATATGCCACCAGTGGCACAAAGTAAGCAGGAGCCATGCTGTGGCACGCGTCAGCGATCTTGCCCATTAGAGGAGGTATCAGAGCGCCGCCGACAATCGCCATCACGATCAGCGATCCGCCTATCTTCGTGTTGGGACCGAGTCCTTTCAGTCCGAGAGCAAAAATCGTCGGAAACATGAGCGACATGAAGAAACTGGTCAGCAAGATCGCCCACAATCCCGTCCACCCCGGATGCAACACACCGAAGGCGACCAGAGCCACATTGGCAACCGCGAAGTATCCTAGTAATTTGTAAGGTGCAATAAAGCGCATTAAGTAGGCAGACGTAAAGCGCCCGACGCCGAACGCCACTAGTGTCCCGGTCAAAAGATAGCCGGCTGTTTTCTCCGGCTGGTGTGTGAACTCCTGCACGTATTGAATGAAATAACTCCAGGTCCCCACCTGCGCTCCAACATAGAGGAATTGAGCCACGACAGCCATCCAGAAGTGCGGAAAACGGAACAAGTCCCGGAAATGCCCGTGGTCGCCGCCTTCTACGTGCTCGCTCTGAATTACTGGAAACTTCGTACGAAGAATCAACAGCGCCCAGAGGACCGCGAGCACACCAAGAGCCAGGTACGGTTTCACCACACGCAGGGTTTCGGAGCGGAGATATGCCTCGTAGAGATGCTGTATTTTGAGCGAATCAATCTGCTGCCCGCTCAACTCAATGCCCGAGAAAATGAATACAGTTCCAATCAAAACTCCGGTGATTGCCCCGAAGGGATTGAACGCCTGCGAGAAATTCAAGCGCCTCTCCGAACTCGCTGGATCGCCAAGCTGCGCGATGAAAGGGTTGCACGCAGTTTCCAGAAACGAGAGGCCACTGCCAATGATCAAGAGCGCGGCCAGGAAAAATCCATACTTCGCCACCATAGCCGCCGGCCAAAAGAGAAATGTACCCACACCAAAAAGCAGCAGCCCCATCACAAAGCCGGATTTGTAGCCGAAGCGACGCATGAAAAGTGCCGCCGGCATCGCCATGATGAAGTAGCCGCCGAATTGAGCGGACTGCACCAAAGCAGCCTGAAACCGAGAGATTGCGAACGACTTCATAAATTGCCGGATCAACACGTCGGTCAGATTGTTCGGGATTCCCCATAGGAAAAACAGGAATGTCACGAGGACAAACGGCAATAGGTGTCCGGAGGGGAAAAGGGAAGCGTCCGCAGATCTCTTCTCACTAGCCACGGGCGTTGCTTTCGAAATCGGCAATCTCGGTTCTCCTTAGGCTGCACGCACTTCAATCCATAGAGACCATAACCTTCTTAAACCTTGAAGGGTTTTCACTCCACAAGCGTAACGCCTCAGGTGCCTCCCGAAGGGGAGTCACCAGGCTCACAGCCTCCTCTACCGGGAACTTATGCGCTTCGAGCATACTGATGACTGCGCGGAAGTCCTCTGGCAGTGCATTTCTTGAACCCAGGATGTCTAATTCCTTTTGTACAAACAGTCGGGTCTCGTAGCTGACTAGTTCTTTGGCGTATCCGATGTATATGACCCTGCCAGTAAATGCGACTTCCTCGACAGCTGCTCGAAAAGTAGCCGGCGTGCCGACAGCTTCGATCACAACATCCGGCCCGTGTCCATTTGTGATTTCCAGCAATCGGTCATGCACCGTTTCTTGCTGGCTGTGGATGGTGTGATCGGCGCCAGCCATCCGAGCCAGTTCAAGCTTTTGATCGTCCACGTCGACGCAGATCGTACAGGCTCCTCGGGAGTTCGATGCCGCTACGGCGCCCAACCCCACTCCTCCACAGCCAAAGATCGCGACCGTGTCATCAGGGGTCACTCTTCCACGCGACACCGCATGAAACCCCACTGTTAGGGGCTCGACCAGGCACAATTCTTTCCGCGTCAGATTCGCCGGATAAAGCTTCTCCCGCGGCATCACTATAAATTCGGTGAGTGCGCCGTCCCTTTGCACGCCAAGGGTCTGATTGAACTGGCAGGCATTCGTGCGACCACGTCGGCATGAGGCGCAGTGTCCGCAGCTTGTGTAGGGAGACAACGCAACGTCGGTTCCAACGGAGAGAGCACCGTCCATGCCGGCTCCTTCCACAACGGTCGCCGCTACTTCATGCCCAAGAATTCGTGGATACGAAACTAGAGGATTGAGACCGCGAAAGGAATTTAAATCGCTGCCGCAGAAGCCTACCATGCGCACCCTGAGTAGTATGTCGCTACCGCTCACCGGCGGATCTGGAACGGTGACGATGGATGCGTGGCCGGGGCTCTGAAGTACAAGCGCCTTCATTTTCGGATGCAGATCTCCGGCCATTCAGCCGCTAATGTGCTATTGCGCGTTAGCTGGTCTCGAGTGTTGATCTCTGGACCCGGAGTAAACGGATACTTTACCGCATTTCCCGGAAACAATGAGCACATATGCGTCTGCGGCTGAGAATGCCAAGACTAGTGAGCTGTGATGTCGGCAGAAGGTACGCTCAAAAAGAAAACCGCCGGGGGACGCTTTTCAACAACCAATAGGGTATCGGCAAACTAAATCGGCTAGTCGATCCCGTGAATCTTCATACTCACCAGCTTGTCGATGCTTAGATCTTTCATTCCCCGTGATCGCATGTCGGCGATGTATTCCGGCGTGACATGGTGAATCCGCATCGCGATCAAGTCATCGGGATCAGGATGCGAATATCCCAATCCCTGCAGCTTCTCGATGAACTCCGGCGAAACACCGTGAATCCGGAAGGCGATGAGCTTCTGTAAATCCACATGATCATAGCCCTCTTTCTTAAGCTGTGCGATCCATTCCGGAGTGGCACCATGAATCCGCATCGCCACCAGCGTGTCCTCATCCGGAGAATATCCAGCCTGACGCAGGCTGCGCACCATCTGCGGCGTAACTCCGTGAATGCGGAACGCCACTAACTTATCGCTGTCCGAGGCACTGAGCCCCTCGGAGCGTAGCGCCTCGATGAAGGCAGCATCCACCTTGAAGATGCGGAACGCGATCAACTTTTCCGTGTCGAGATCGCGCAGGTGTTCATTCTTCATCTCCTTGGCAAATGCCAGGCTCACATCCTGCACCGTCATGGCATACTGCTTCTCCTCGTCGACGTCAAAGCCGAACGATCGCATTTCACGCACATAGTTCGGATCCGGCTGGAAGTGAAACACTCCCGCGCCTTCGCCATCATTCAGAAAGCCCTCGCAATCGAGCTTGCCCGCGTCGCGCGCAATGGTGAAGTGCACTTCCTGTCTTCCCGGCTTCGAGAAGTCGACGCCGGGAAACGAACTCATCGACCAATCGGATTGATGGTTCGACATCCCGTCGTGACGATGTTCCATCAGCGCAAACTCGACCTTGCCAGCTTCGTCGGATTTGCTGATCGCCCAACTCCCGCTGTGAACCTGGGTGTTCGGACTCGATGCGCGCATCCTGATGACGAGCAGGATCATGCAAGATACGAAAACAATATAAGCAAGCGTTCGACCCACTCTCATAATCTCTTCTCTTATGCAAAAACCTAGGTAGCGACATCCGCTTCGGCTGTCTCAGCGAAGGCGAAGCCTGGCGCGGATGCTGGAGCCTCGCCTTAGATATCGCCCTTGCTGTCGAGAATCCCCAGGTTCTTTAGCTGAATCAGCTTGTCAATGGTGAGATTTTGGAATCCATGCTTCCGCGCGGCCTCGATGAATTCGGGTGTAATTCCCTGCACCTTCGCCCCAACGATGTCGTCCACGTCAGGCTTCAATCCCGCTGTCTGCAGCGCCTTGATGTAATCGGTCGTGACACCTTGCACTTTCATTCCGACAAGCTCGTCCGCGCTCGGATTCAGCCCCAAACCGCGAATCTCGCGAATATATTCCGGAGTCACTCCTTGCACTCGCATTCCTACGACATCATCTGCAGTCGGGTTCAGGCCCTGATCGCGGAGTCCTTTCACATAGGCTGCGGTTACGCCTTGCACTTTGAACCCCACAACCTCGTCGGCATCGAGTTTCATTCCGATTGCCTGCAAGTCGCGAACGTATTCGGGAGTGACACCCTGCACCTTCAGTCCGACAATTTGATCAGCATCTCCCTGAATACCAACTTCTTTCATGCCGCGTACATAATCAGCCGTAACGTCTTGCACCTTGAAGCCAACGATCTGGTCCACGTCAGGACTAAAGCCCATAGCGCGCAGGTCCTTCACGTACTCCGGCGTGACTCCCTGCACCTTCATGCTTACAAACCCGTCAGCATCTGGATGAAGTCCAAGGTCGTGCATTGCACGGACGTATTCCGGAGTGACGCCTTGAACCTTCAGCGCAATCAGGTCATCAACACTTAAATCGGTCAAGCCTGCTGCCTTCATTCCATCGATGTACGATTGACCGCCTACCGCCTGCTCTGCGGGTTGGGCATTCTGCGCTGCAGAAGGCTTCGGTGCGGGAGTTGGCGCAGCCTGACGAGCAGGCTGTGGTTGCGGGGTTGCACTTTGCAAGACACGGCGAACCGGGTTACCGGCTGCGAGCGCGATCGGTCGAGGATGTGCAATCCCCAGGAGAGCGTTGCCCGCAACCAAGGCGGTCGCGAGAAACACGACACTGCCGGCCACTCCAAGCTTGCGTTGATCACCGCCTGAACTCATGCTCAGTAGATGACGAATGCGTTGTGAGAGCGGACCGCGATTTACCGCCATCGCCAATGCTGGAGCGCTGCGCCATTCCTCCATCAGAGTTAATGCGCGCGCATATTCCACCGGATTGCCGCAAATTGCTACGGCGATTTCGTCACAACAGTGCTCGCGCTCGGAGCGAATGCGGCGGTTCAGCCACCAGACGGCCGGATGATAAAAGAGCAGCGTCTCCACGCACACCTGGAACAGGTTCACGAACGAGTCGTACCGTCGGATGTGCGCCAATTCGTGGGCGATCACCGATCGCAATTGCTCTTCCGAAAGTCCTGTCAATGCACTGGCGGGCAGAACGATGATTGGCCGAAACCATCCCATCACTGACGGAGCCTGCAGAAACGCGCTCTCGCAATACTGAACCGCACGGCTGATACCGAGTTGGTCTTGCAGCGTGTAGCAGATCTCAAGTACCCAATCCTGGGCAATCGCAGATTGCCTGCGCCGCTCTCGCTCGAGCAGAAGGAATCCACCCGCGGAACGCAAACTGAATAAGGCAACTCCCAGTAACCAAATCTCGACCAGGCTGGGGAATGCATTCAGAGACTTAAAATCCAGAGCCTGAGTCGGCCCGCTTGCCACGGCATTGCCCCTCGCAACTGGCCAAGCCGCCGCGACGAGCCGTGACGACTTCACAAACCCTGTGGCATTCGAGTGCTGTTCTGAATAGAGCAAAAACGTTACAACAGGAGCCACGAGCATGAGGGCGAGCGCGCTGACTGCAATCAGATATCGCGCAGCAGGCCGCCGAATCACAGCCATACCCACAGCCGCGAGCGCCGCTAATGCCGTACCTTGCCAGAGGAAATGCACCAGGGCCCATCCCAGTGACTGCATTGTCGCCGGACTGATCCAGTTGGTCAGAGTTGTCATCGGCTTTTCCTCTCATAATCGTCGAGGAGGCGCCGGATCTCCTCGATTTCTTCACGGGAAGCTTTCTTGCCTGCGAGGGCGTGCATCATTAATTGGCTAGCCGAACCTTCGAAGACCCGCTGCAGCATGTCTCCCGCTAGCTGGCGCTTGGTCTGCTCAGCGGGCCGCCCAGCTTCATAGACGTGCGCACGCTGGGTTTCGTCACGACGCACGATGCTTTTTGTCGTCATAATCTGGAGAATTTTTAAGACGGTCGTATACCCGAGGGACTTCTTCTCCCTGAGAGTCTCATGCACTTCGCGCACGGTGGATGGCCCTCGCGCCCATAGCACCCGCAGAATCTCGAGCTCGGATGCGGTCGGTTTTTGCGGTGAATGCGTCATGGGCGGCAACTTACTACGAATGTATTCGTAGTGTCAACGAAAATCTTCGTAGATGATCTCCGCTTTTGGTCACGGACGTGGTGCAATCCCGGCTAATGAAATCAGATCTATCGCTGGATTGATTCTGGTCGCTGGGGCGAGTAGATTGGTCTGTCCCATGTCACCGAAGCCGGACATTCCAGGAGATCTTCAATGCTAAAACGATTCATGGCTTGCACTTTTCTGATCGCCGGTTTCGCAATGCTGGCGATGGCTGCCGATGAAAACGCATGCAAGGGCGACCCGAATCAGTGGCAGGAACTCTTCAACGGGAAAGACCTGACCGGCTGGAAACATGTCGGTCCCGGCGGAGACACAGTAGAAGATGGACTGATCCGCACGCACGGCGGAATGGGGCTGCTTTACTGGACTGGTGGCAAAATCGGCAATTGTGTAATTCACGTCGTGTTCAAGATGCGCGACGAAAACGATAACTCGGGCGTCTTCATCCGCATTCCCATCGAACCTCGGGAGGAGTGGATGCCAGTGCACTACGGTTATGAAGTGCAGATCGACAACCATCCGGAAAAGTCGAATGAGGACGAGTATCACGAGACCGGGATGCTCTATTCCCTAACTAAACCTCTAGTGAAGAACGCATGGAAGCCCGGTCCGGAATGGAACACCATGGAGATCACCCTCGACGGGCCGCGCACGATTGTGATGCTGAATGGGCAGAAGGTCACCGACTTCAAAGAAGGCGATCCGGTTCCGGAGAAAAAGTTCGACTTTGAACCACAACACGGACCGCGCCCGGCGTTTGGTTGGTTCGGCCTGCAGAATCACAGCGACAATGACATCGTGTTCTTCAAAGAAGTGGCGATCAAGCCGTTGAAAAAGTAACTCAAGCCAGCGCGCCGTCGCGCTGGACCTGGGGCTTAGTGCGAGTTTTGGCGAGCCCAACGCATTACCAAGGATGAAAACTAAGGAGGAGGGGATTCGGCATGAAACATGTTCTTTCCCGGCGTGCATTCTTACAAGGAAGTGTGGCCGCGGCCGGCGGCGTGGCAGTTGCAAAGACCATCCGACTGGAAGCCGCCCCATTGTCGCGTTTGGTGGCACCCAGCGATCGCGTGCGCTTCGGCATGATCGGAGTCGGCATGCAGGGATCAGGTTTGCTCGGTCAGGCGATCACGATTCCAGGTGTGGAGTGCGTCGCAGCCGCCGACTTATATGACGGACGGCATACCCTTGCAAAAGAGATCACCGGCAATCCAGGTCTGCCCACCACGCGTAGGTATCAGGAGTTACTCGACCGCAAGGACATCGATTGCATCGTCGCCGCAGTGCCGGATCACTGGCATCGCCGGGTCGTGTCGGATGCATGCAACGCCGGCAAGGATATCTACTGCGAGAAACCGATGTCGCACACCGTCGCCGACGGTTTAGCGATGGTCGATGCCGCGCAGAAAAACAATCGGATCGTGCAAATTGGTTCGCAGCGGGTAAGTTCCGTTCTGCTCGCAACGGCACGCGACCTCTATCAGAAAGGCGCGATCGGCGACGTAGAGATGGTTGAACTCACGCTCGGCCGCAATGATCCGACTGGAGCATGGCAATATCCGCCCCCTCCCGATCTTTCTCCAGAGACTCTCGACTGGGATACTTGGCTGAACGACGCGCCGAAGATTCCATTCAATAAACTGCACTTCGCACGCTGGCGGTGCTGGAGGGCCTATGGCACCGGCGTTGCAGGCGATCTGATGGTGCATCTGATCAGCGGCATGATGGCTACCTTGGGCTGGAATGAAGTTCCGCGTTCGGCTACGGCAATGGGCGGGATCTTTCGCTTCAAGGATGGCCGCGACATGCCTGACTTCCACACCGTTCTCTTCGATTACCACGGCATCCCGGTGTATGTACGCCTCGACTTGGGTTGCGAAACGCCGGAACTGGCGCGCTTCATGGGGCCCAAGGGCATCCTTGACGCGGGTGAGTTCGAGCTTCATCATTCGGAGCAGACCGGAGTGGACACAGATCCCAGCTACTACAGCTTCAGCTTCCCAGCGAAGATGCGTGAACAGTATGTGAAACAGTGGCATGCGGAGCACGATCCGCCGCTCGGAAAAGAGCCGACCCGCCAGGATACGATCTATAGGGGACACGACTGGGACGATATGCGTCCACACTTGAACGTCTTCTTTGAAGCGGTGAAGTCGCGCAAACCAGTGACCGAGGACGCGGTGTTCGGCAACAATGCCGCCATCGCGTGCCACATGGCGAACGAGTCGTACTTCCGCCAGAAGCCAGTTACGTGGGACGCGGCCTCTAAAACCATCAAGTCGTAACTGTCGGGAGGAACCATGGACTCCACTTCGTTGGCCGGGCGGAACCGCAGGCTGGTTGCGGTTCTGCTCGGTTTCTTCTTCCTGAACCTTGTCGCGGTTGCACAGGAGCTTCCTTCAGCCAAACCTGAGTCGGTCGGGCTTTCCGCTGACCGTCTGGAGCGCATTGCGACCACGGTCCAGCGCAATATCGAAGACAAGCGAATTGCCGGGGCCGTGACTATAGTTGTCAGGCACGGGAAGATCGCGTGGTTGAAGGCGCAAGGCATGGCGGATCGCGAGGCCGCCAAGCCAATGCCTACAGATGCCATGTTCCGCATCTGCTCGATGACCAAGCCCATAACCAGCGTCGCTGTCATGATGCTGTATGAGGAAGGCAAGTTTCTGCTCGAGGATCCCGTCTCGAAATACCTCCCGGAATTCAAGAATTCAAAAGTGCTCGTCAAACCTGCCACCGGCAAGCCTTACACAATACCGGCGACTAAAGAAATCACGATTCGCGATTTGCTGCGCCATACCTCGGGAATCACGTATCAGTGGAATGACGACCTGGGGCCGCTGTACGAGAAAGCGAACGTGGCCAGCGGATTGCTTCAGTACGACGGCACGATCGGCGATAGCGTGAAGCAACTCGCCGCGCAACCTCTGCTGTTCAATCCGGGTGACCACTATGAATACAGCCTCGGGGTTGACGTTTTGGGCCGCCTGGTAGAGGTCGTTTCCGGGAAGTCGCTTGACGAATTCTTTCGCACTCGGATTTTTGAGCCGCTGGGAATGAAGGACACGTACTTCTTCCCGCCCGACAACAAGCTGGATCGGTTGGCAACGGCATATACCTACTACGCGGAAAAAGGCCTGAATCGTTTCCCTGACGCTCCCATTCGTGAAGGTTCATTCGTCTATTCGGCTGATTATCCCTCCCGCGGACCCAAGAAGCTTTTCTCCGGTGGCGCCGGTCTCGTCTCGACTGCGATGGACTATGCACGGTTCTGCCAGATGATGCTCGACGATGGCAAGGTCGGCAGCACGCGCCTGCTGAGCCGGAAATCGGTCGAACTGATGACGCATGACCAACTGGGGAAGATCTCATCCGACATGGGATTCGGGCTCGGCTTTGGCATTGATGCCGCAAAGGGTCCGCTTGCTGAACTCGGATCCCAAGGGTCCTACGATTGGGGAGGATTCTTCTACACCGCTTTCTCGATTGATCCGAAAGAGCAAATGATCGTGATCTTCATGGCGCAGTTGCATCCGACGGGAGAGTTGACGCTCGACCGGCAGGTGCATGAACTGGCGTATCAGGCGATCAACGACTGAAAGAATTGTCGAATTCGGATTGTTGAACAAAAAACCGTGCGCGTCGGTGTTTGGTCGGCAATCATCAATCGACAATTCTTCACTGGGTATGAAATCTAGGAACGGCATTTCCGCACGTCTTCTATAACCGTCCCGCCCTGGAGTGCAGGTATGGCTACGATTCGCCTGACGATTAACGATAAGAGCTATTCAGTCGATACCGATCCTGACAGCAACCTGCTCACCGTGTTAAGAGAGGATCTCGACCTTACGGGGAGTAAGTACGGTTGCGGAGAGGGCCAGTGCGGCGCCTGCACTGTTCTCGTCGACGGCAAAACGCAGCGATCGTGTATTACGAGCGTTGGATCGGTCTTGGGCAAACAGATCACAACTATCGAAGGGCTCGTGAAAGGTGATCGTCTCCACCCCGTGCAGCAGGCATTCCTCGACGAAGCCGCGATGCAGTGCGCGTATTGCACCTCGGGAATGATCATGTCGGCCGTCGCGCTGCTGCAGCAGAACACGATGCCAAGTGAGAAGGAGATCGTCAATTTCATGGACGGCAACGTCTGCCGATGCGGGACTTACCCGCGGATCATACGAGCGATTCAGCGCGCAGCGAAAGCACAGGCGCCGGCAGTGGCTCAGGGAGTGGGGCGATGAGCGCGAAGACTAACTGCGAGATTCCTCTCGAACCGGAACGTTACGAACTCAGAGCTGCTGCTCCGTACCGGTTTGATCTGGATCGCCGCGACTTCTTTAATTTCCTTGGCGCAGGAATCGTCGTCGTGTCTGTGCTCACGCCGGCGATCGCGGCACAGGAGTCCGGCGGAGGCAGACAGCGACGCGGAGAGGGGCTCCCGCAGGAGATTGAGGCCTGGCTACACATCGGCGAAGACGGTAAGGTTACTGCCTACACCGGGAAAGTCGAGGTTGGCCAAAACATCCGCACCTCGCTAAGCCAGGCGGTGTCAGAAGAGCTTCATGTGCCCATCGAGCGAATTGAACTGGTGATGGGCGACACGCAGCTCACGCCATTTGACATGGGAACTTTCGGGAGCCGGACCACCCCGACCATGAACCTTCAGCTACGGAAAGTTGCCGCTGCTGCACGTGAGGCGCTGCTCGCGTCGGCAGCCGAGCAGTGGCAAACCGATCGCCATCAGTTACGGGCTGCCGAGAGCAGAATCTCCGATCCCAAAACTAACCGGACAATCGACTACGCGGCGCTGCTCAAAGGGCAGCAGATTACCAAGACGATCGCTGCGGATCAGCCGCTCATTATTGCCGCTCAGTGGAAGGTGGCGGGACAATCTGTTTCTCGAGTCGACGGGCGCGATTTCGTTACGGGGAGGCATCGATATCCTTCAGACCACAAGCTGCCCGGTATGCTCTACGGCAAGGTGCTACGGCCGCCTGCATTCAACGCGACGCTGGTCTCAGCAGAAACAGAGAACGCTGAGCGGGTGGGTGTCACGGTCGTACAAGATGGGAATTTCTTGGGTGTCGCCGCGCCGAATTCAAAAGCTGCGGAGACCGCCATTGCCGCCATTCATGCTGACTGGAAAGTTCAGCCACAGATTTCGAACAAAGAGTTGGTTGACTATCTGCGAAAAAATGCGGCCGAGAGCAAGGATCCCACAGGTGACGGAGATCGCTTCGAGACGGGATCGGTCGATCAGGCACTAAGTTCCGCGGACCACAAATTACAAACCACATACACCGTCCAATACATCGCGCACGTTCCGCTGGAGCCACGCGCGGCGCTGGCGAAATGGGATGGGGATCAGTTGACAGTCTGGACGGGAACTCAACGTCCGTTTGGCGTGCGCAGTCAACTTGCCGAAGCGTTTCACCTTCCCGAGGAGCATGTGCGGGTGCTAATGCCGGACATGGGGTCGGGCTATGGTGGAAAGCATACAGGGGAGACGGCGATCGAAGCCGCCCGGCTGGCGCGGGCTGCGAAGCGACCAGTCAAAGTCGTGTGGACACGTCAAGAGGAGTTTACCTGGGCGTACTTTCGCCCCGCAGGCGTGATTGATGTCGTTAGCGGGGCTCGCAACGACGGTACCATCACCGCATGGGAGTTCCACAACTACAATTCTGGCTCGGCAGGAATCCGGTCGTACTACGACATTGCCAACCAGCGCATTATCTTTCACGAGGTGGACTCGCCTCTGCGGCAGGGATCCTACCGAGCACTGGCGGCGACAGCGAATCACTTTGCTCGCGAATCGCACATGGATGAACTGGCGCACGGGGTGAAGATGGACCCGCTCGAATTCCGCCTCAAGAATCTGAAGAACGAACGGCTGCGGGCCGTTTTCGAGGCCGCCGCGAAGCAATTCGGGTGGGGCAAGAGCAAGAGTGCCGGTCAGGGCTTCGGCATGGGCGGTGGCTATGAAAAGTTGGGAAACATCGCGACATTCGCCGAGGTTAACGTTGACGGTAAATCAGGAGAGGTAAAGGTTGTGCGAGTCGTCTCGGCATTCGAGTGCGGAGCTGTTGTCAATCCCGACAACCTGCGCAATCAGATTGAGGGTTCGAATGTGCAGGGGTTGGGCGGTGCGCTGTTTGAAGCAATCGAGTTTGAAAACGGTAAAATCCTGAACGGCAGGCTTTCGCAGTATCGCGTGCCGAGGTTTAGCGATCTGCCAGTGCTTGAGACAGTGCTTCTTGATCGCAAGGATATCCCGTCGGTGGGGGCCGGGGAGTGCCCCATGGTCGGTTTGGCTCCTGCGATTGCGAACGCCGTTTTTAATGCGACCGGAACCAGATTGAGGGCATTGCCGCTGGTACCGAACGGATTGAAGAAGAGTTAAGCTGCTGCCTGCCGTCGTTGTGAATTCACCCAGGAGTCCCTATGAGCAATTCCTTTCCGATCAATCGCCGTGAATTCCTGGAGAAGTCAGCCGCCGCAGTTGCCGCGGGAGCAGTATTGCCCCACCGCGCACTCTCTTACTCCAGAATTCTCGGTGCAAACGATCGCATTTCGCTTGGGCACGTCGGCATCGGGAATCGCGGAAGAGATCTCGATCTGATTGCGTCGAAACTTAGGGGCACTCACAACGTCGAGATGACGGCGGTCTGCGACCTGTGGAAGGGGAATCGCGAGAGAGCGGTTGCGACGAATACGGGTTATTACGGTCGGCCCCCTCGGTCTGTGCAGTACGTGGAAGAACTCCTCGCGATGAAAGATGTCGACGGTGTGTTGATTTCTACGCCGGAGCATTCACACTCGCCCATCCTGAGAATGGCCGCCGAGGCGGGAAAGGACGCCTATGTCGAGAAGCCGATGGGCAACGTTCTTGCTGAGGCGAAAGCCGCGCGGGATGCTGTGATGCAAGCTAAGACAATCGTTCAGGTCGGAACTCAGCATCGTAGCGAACCCTATCAGGTGGCCGCACAGAAAGTTGCCAGCAGCGGCACGCTTGGAGACGTCAGCAAGATCGAAATCGTGTGGAACTATCATGGACCGCGATGGCGGGGGCGTCCTGAAGTGACGCAGATCCGCGAGCAAGATACGGACTGGAACAAATGGTTGCTGACGAAACCCGCGCGGCCGTTTGATCCGCAACTCTATTTTGAGTTCAGACTTTACAAGGAGTTTTCCAGCGGCATTCCCGATCAGTGGATGAGTCACGCCATCGACCTTGTGCATTGGTTCATGGGGGACAGCTATCCAACATCAGTAATGTCGCATGGAGGTGTTTTCGCCTGGCATGATGGCCGTGAGAATGCTGACACATTTCAAACGCTGCTCGAGTATCCCAAGGGATTTCTTGTTAGCTACTCGACCAGCTTCGGCAACGACGCGCCCAGCTTCACGCGATACATGGGGAAGAGAGCGACTCTGATCAACATCGGCGGCGAAGGCAGTCCGCGATATCAAGTGATCGAAGAAAAGGGAACGCACGAAGACGACGTCGAAATCGATCAGAAGAGAAAGGCAACATATATTTCGCTGCCGGGAGAAAAAGAGTTGCCGCCGATAGGTATCGACGATCTTAGCACGGAGCACATGGCGAACTGGTTCGATTGCATGCGGTCGCGCCAACAACCCCGCTGTACCGTGCACGAGGGATTCGCGCACTCGGTCGCATGTATGATGGCGGCGGAATCGTACTGGACCGGTAGGAAAAGTTTCTGGGACGCCAAGACCGAGACATTCTCAGATACACGGCTGAATTAGCCTTTACACGTGTGGGTATTCCCGAGGCATTGGCCGACGACATGGGCAAAATCTGGGATGGCAATTTGCGGATCGGTCAGGTCGGGGTGCCATACCTTCTCCCACTCGAAGCAGTAAAAACCTTTGTATCCGATCGACTGCAAGGCCTTGATCTGGCGTTCAATGGGGACGTTTCCCGTTCCCGTTAGAACGTACTTGCGATCGTCGCCTTTGCCGACGGAATCCTTCAGGTGGGTATGACGAATCCATTGGCCCAGTTGCTTCACAGTAAATTCGGGATCTTCGTTGGAAGTGGCGAAAGTATGATGCGCATCCCAGAGTAGGCCAACATAGTCGGAGTTCGCTGCGCTGAGGACATCTTTCAGTGTCGCGGATGACGTGAAGTGATCGTGAGATTCGATGATCACAGTGACGCCCTTCGGACCTGAGTACTGTCCAAGTTCGCGGAGCCCGGCGGCCACTCGAGTCTTTGTTGCTTCGTCTGGTACCGTGTTCTTGTCGGACTCCGCCTTGCCACCGAACACGCGTACGTAGGGAGCTCCGAGCGAAGACGCCAGATCGATGAATCGTCGAGCATCGTCGAGCTGCTTGGCGCGCTTGCCCGAGTCTTCCATGTACAGGTTGGCCGAGCTGCTTACGCAGGCTATGCGCAGCTTGCTATTGTGAATTTCTTTCCTGGTTTGGTCGATGCGACCGGGCGCAAAGATCGGATTGGTCGGCAGGTCCATATTTCCTAGCAAGCCGCGCAATTCGACCGCCGAGAACCCGTGCATGCGCGCGAATTGCAGGATTCGCGTCCAATCCCATGCGGGACATCCCAGAGTTGAAAAGGCGATGGGAATGCGGCTCTTTTGGCCGGCCCACAATGGCAAGGCCGCATATGACACCGCGGCCACTGACATAGTCTGGAGGAATTGCCTGCGGGTGCTCATGGCGTTACAACTCTCCTTTTTTCATCTGGTTCACGGCATAATCGCAAGCCCTGGCGGTCAGGGCCATATAGGTCAGCGAGGGATTTACACACGAAGACGAAACCATTGCAGCTCCGTCGGTCACAAAGAGGTTTTTCAGGTCGTGCGCTTGGTTAAAGGCATTCAGCACCGATGTTTTCGGGTCGCGCCCCATTCGAGCCGTTCCCATCTCGTGAATAGTCAAGCCTGGGGGATCATCCATTTGAAAGGGTCGAATGTCTTTTGCACCGACCGCATCGAGCATTTCCGCAGCCGTCACCGACATGTCTTTGTGCAGGGCGAGTTCGTTCTCACCCCATGCGCAATGAATCTTTAGAGTTGGGATACCCCAGGCATCGAGCTTTTCTTTGTCCAGTTCAATGGAATTGCTAGCATTAGGGAGGCATTCGCCAAACCCGTAGAAGGTGAACTGCCACGGTCCGGGTTGACTCAGAGCTCTTTTGAAATCCGCTCCAAAACCCGCCTGCCTGATGCCACGGTTCCACCCCATGCGACTCGCTCCTCCCTGGAATCCATAGCCACGGAGAAAGTCCTTTTGCTTCACCTTCACATTGCGAAACCGCGGCATGTATGTCCCATTCGGGCGCCTGCCTATTTCGAACCGATCTTCATTTCCGGGAATGAATGCGATCGCACCCCCGGAAGTAATGTGATCCATCAGGTTGTGTCCAAGTTGGCCGCTAGAATTTGCCAAGCCATTCGGAAATTCAGGAGTCGACGAGTTGAGTAAAATGCGCGTCGATTCCAGCGTCGAAGCGCACAGAACGACCAGTCTTGCACGAAACTCAAGGACAGCTTTAGTCTGAGCGTCAATGATCCGAACGCCGGCGGCCCGCCGTGTATTTTTATCGAACATTACGCTGTGCACGACGCTGAATGGACGCAAGGTCAAGCGCCCGGTCTTCTCGGCAGCCGGCAACGTCGCGTTCACGCTGCTGAAGTACGACCCCGTGATACATCCACGTTCACATGGTCCGCAATAGTGGCAGGCAGCACGACCGCGATGATCCTGAGTCAAAATGGCGGTCCGCCCAATTGTCAATACCCGCTCCCCGCCAAAGTGTTTCGCTAATTCGGAACGTATAAATCGTTCGGCGCAGTTCAGCGCCATAGGCGGAAGAAATTTGCTGTCGGGGAGTTGCGGCAGGCCCAGTGCTTCGCCAGAGATTCCGGCAAATTCTTCGACATGGTCATACCAGGGAGCGAGATCGGCGTATCGAATCGGCCAGTCAATCGCGATGCCCTCACGTGCGTTCGCTTCGAAGTCGAGATCGCTCCAGCGATAACTCTGTCGGCCCCAGGTAATCGAGCGTCCTCCCACCTGTCGCCCGCGAATCCAACTGAATGGCTTGCCGGGATCGGTGGTGTACGGATGCTCCTTGTCTTTGATGAAGAACTTCGAAGACCACTCATCGCACGCGTAACAAGTGCTCTGGATGGGCTGTTCCTGCGCCAGTTTCCGTCGATCCCCCCTTCCGCGGAACTTCATCTCCCACTGGGGCACGTGCTCCACGTAATCCTCTTCGGGAACGATGTTCCGTCCGGCCTCTAGCACGAGAGTCTTGAGCCCTTTTTCCGTCAGCTCTTTGGCTGCCCATCCCCCCGTGATTCCGGAGCCGACCACGATCGCATCAAACGTATTCTGATCGCTCATTGCGGCTCCTGGGCCGGCTTGCCGGGCTCGGTCAGGCATCCGTCGTAACGATCGGGGATCATTTCAAAATGCAATTCCTGCGTTGCGCCGGCCTCTGACGTGTAATACCCCGTCAGCGTGAGTTCGCGGAACGTCCCATAAAAGCTTAAGGGAGTGGAATCAATCCAGTCTGGTAGGCTCCCGCTGTGTCCTTTGCCGTCGGCCATATCCTGGCCCAGATCGACCATGATCTCCGACTGCTCACCGGATGAACAGTCCACAAAATCCTTGCCGAATCGCACCTGGCTGCGTGAGTCCACATCCGCAAGGCCGCTGAGGAATCGAGCGCGGTCGGCCTCGTCATACCACTCGGTTAGCATCAAGTCGATAAAATCGGAGACGCCCACGTCGGTTGCCCCGGGAGTGGCGGTACGAGGAACAAGCATTTCCGCCATCGTTTTCACAGTGCCATGCTGGTGTGGATTTAGGGTACGTAGTGAATTCTGGGCCTGAATGAGGCCACGCGCCTCGCGCAGTGCAGCGAGCAGGTGAGGCGGCGCGAGTTGAAGCAGGCTTCCTGTAGCGAGCAGCCGCAGAACTTCTCGTCTATCCATAAGCTTGGATCAGTGCAGGGTCTATGTTACCGAAATTCTTCAGTGCTGTGGCTGACTGATAGAAAACCGCCAGGACTTAATTCAGAGGATTCCGTCTAGAATGTTGGACGATGCTTGCATTGGGATAATAGTGATCCAGAATTTCCTGAAAACTCGCGCCTGCTTCAGCCATCGCCTTTGCACCCATCTGGCACAGTCCAATGCCATGGCCGTTCCCAACGCCAGTAAGCAGAAGGTGATCTCCCTTCTTTGAGACGGAGAATTCATTGCTTGGGACGGCACTCCACCCAAGTCGCCTCGCCACCGCCAAGCGAGCGCCTTCATCGGACGGGCGCAAGGATGCAGCCTCTGCAACGGAAAGATAGGAGGTCCAATGCGCCGGATGCTGGCGGCAATAATCGCACTCCACCGAGTAATAGGGATAATCCGCAGAAGGAATGCCCAGTTGCGCGGGGGTGCGGGTGTGTCCGCTGCAGCTGCGAGTGTACATGGCGCCGAACGGTCGGGATTGATACGTCAGGATCAAGCCCTCTGTTGCCTCGGTGGCTTGAGCGGCGAGACTCGTCGAAGGCGGCGCCATGCGGAGAAATTGACAGTGCGTCGTGTCGCAGAAATCGAAGGACCGATGCCGACCACGACCCGCAACGAAGTAGGAACGCGCTGCAATCGCGTAAGCCTTCAGCGCCTCGCCTGGAGTGTCGGGTGCGCTTTCCGCCGCAACCACCGATGCCACCGCGGTCTCCAGCTCTAGACTCGCCACCGCCAGCAATGTTCCCGCGGAAGGCCTGATTTCGAGCTCGCCACGGTACTTTCGTTTGATCTTGCCAGGTATTTCAAGGATGAAGTCCGCCGACTCATGGCTTCTCGACACAACCTTCACGCTCTCAGCGTGCAACAGTTCGCTCGGTAAGGTAATGACAAGTTCCGAACTGTTAATCCGTATGCTGGCCGAGCGCACCTGCGAATTCTCCAGCACGATGCTGTGATCCTCGGTCTGCAAAATGAGCGCATGCCCCGTGGGTGCCCGGACGATGAACTCCTTCGGATGGAAGAGGCCCAGCACCGAAATCGCCACTGAATCTTTCGATGGGAGATCTGTTTCGTGACCAGCGCTTAAGACCTGAGGAGTGGAATTGGCCACCAAGACCAGAAATAGAGCCAGCAATCGCGTCAACTGGGAAGAGTTTCTTATCAAGCTCGCCTACTGCTCAATCCGGCGCAACATCTGCCCGGCAGTTTTTGCAGCGATCGATCCCGGTACACCGTGCACGCGAACCAACAGTAGAAGTCTAGGGTTCTCGGCCGGAATTATAGCAATGGTTAGCCCGTCTCCCGGTGTGTGTTGCGAGTGCGTGCAAGCTGCCGTTCCGGTCTTCACCAAGGCTCGCTCTGATCGCAAAGCGCGGCCAAGTTCAGCGCCGGTGCCATGCTGAGCGGATCGCTCCATGCCCAACAGAATCTGCGCAATCGTTGGGTCTTGACGAGTATGAACAAGCTCTGCATAGGCCTCAGCCATATGCACCGGAGTAATTCGCCAACGGGTTCCGATACCAGCAAGTTCTGCACCACGAATAGAACGATCAGGAAGGTCGAGTCCGAATTGAGCCGCGGTAGACGAAACATCCGCTGAGTTGAGCCCCGTTGTCAGAAATCGAAAATAGGAATTGCAGGAAAAGGCAATGGCCGAACTGAGGTCCAACTTCCCGTGCCCGCCAGGACGCCAGCATCCGGTTTCCGATCCGCGGCAGATGTGGGTGGGATATTGAAACTCGTGATGTTGGCCATAGGCGAGCGCGGTAAAAGGTTTGGCAAGCGATCCTAGCGGAATGGGCACATTGGGTTGCTCCCAACGAGACGCGAGCAGTTGCCCCGTATGGGCTTCGAGTAGTAAGAAGGAAATGTCGGCATTCGAAAAGTCATGAGTTAGCGCTTCTGCTGCAGATTGCGCAAAGAGTGACGTACGAGCGGTGCCGACAGGCTCAGCCGCAGACCGACTGCGCGAAACTGCCGGCAGCAGCAGGATCAGGACCGATGCCAGGATGTGCCTTACTGAGACCATTCGTACGTAACTGTCTGTCTGACTTTAGCTCCTTCGCTGCGAATTTCAATTCGCTCGGCAGATACGTCGGCCAGAGTAGAGCTCAAGCTCGCCATGTTCCCCGCGAAGAATTGTGGCTGCCGTTCAGACCCAGGCAATGATGCGACGGGTATGTTGGGACGGTCTACCAGCGATGTGAGGTGCGCGAAGTCCTCGCGTTCCAGCTTATGATTGAAACCGGCGAAGTACTCAAACGGTTTGCGCGCGGATTTCCGAGGAAAATTAGCAACAACCGACTCCATCAGGCCGGGATCGTCGCTGACCACAACGTACTTACCTTGGACGGAGACCGCCAGTGGCCATAAGCCATCCAGTTGTTGATAGCCAGACTTCTGCTGCCAGGAGGCCCCCAGCTGACCTGCGGTAAGTGCCGGACGAACGAATTCGTTGACAGCCGAATGCACGGCTGCTTCATTCCAATCCGAGGCGGCTGCCAGAACGACGGCGGAGCGGATCTTGACGAACACGCCGGCCCGCTCCAATTGCGTTGATTGCAGTTGAAGCGACGCGAGAATCGGAGTTTTCGCGAGCAAGTCTTTTAAAGCGGCTGCTGAACTACCCGCTGCGGGCGCCTCAGCCTGCGGCTGATCGATGCGCGTCTCCAGATCGGAACTGCCCCCTTGTTCGCCTGAAGTCAGCTGGACCTGTGGCACGATCTGCGGGGCGGGAGCCGGACCGAGGTGCAGAGCAAGGAGCTTCGTTTCCAGCAAAGCGAAACACACATCTGTGCTCGGACTCGCAGCCGTTTCGTACACACCAGCGTTATCGGGGATCAGCCGCGACAGATCCGCGGCAGCCATCGCGCCGTCGGAAGAAAGGGGCTGCGCTGGTTCCTTTTTGCGGATCAGGACTCGTTCTTCGCGATATTCGTCACTCGACCGAAACAGATCGGAAACGGCAGCGGAATATTGTGAAAGATCGGTAATATTTTGCTGCACCCAGTACGTGCGGAAGTATCCGTTGTGAACGAGAGTCTGCAGATCGAGAACCATTCGTAGATCACCCGCTTGGCCACTAGCCGCGGTGGATTGTGTCCACCACGACTCGTTTTCTACGGTCCTGTCCTGCTTGCCAGAAATCAGTTGCAGAGCGCCGGCCAGCAGGTCTTCCCGGGTCGCCAGCAGCAAGTAATCGCCGGACAGCGCGAAGGCAACTGCGCGCTGCGATTCAGGATCGCGGCGCACGAAGAAGTCGACTCCGCCCGCATTCCGCGGCTCGAATCTCGAGCTAGTCTGATAGAGCGAGCTCTGCATGGATTTCGCGGATGGAAGATAGGTTACGTACAGCAATTCCAGGTTCCCGATATCGTAGATCGCGAGTGCACTCCGCTGTCCCGCAACCTGAAACAGGAAATTCATATCCGGTGGGATTCCGGCCGCGGTGGCAAATTGTGTACCCGCACCTTGCAGGCGCAGAAACAGGCGCGAGCGCGAGAATACTTCGTAGCTGTCGCCGCGGAGCCACTCCCTCTTTTGCGGCGACGAATTCCAATCGTTCAACAGGGAGGAGAAGTCCTGCGCCTCGAGATAGAGCAAGGGCCCGGCTGGAAAAAACTTCGACAGAGGCTGGTGAGGAGGCGCAACGGCCCGATAGCCCGCCCATCCGACGACCGCAGAGGCCAGTACAATACAAAAGATCATGAGCTGCCGTTTCATTGCTTGACGCCCCCCTTTGGAGCAATGGATGAGATTGGCATGGAGCGAGCCAGCAGCCTCGGACGAACCACGCGATCCTGCTCAAGGGCCTCATGTAGCAGAGGCTGGCGTGCTGCATTCGAACGCTGGATTCGCAGTACGGATGTAATGTCCGCGATCCTGCGATTCAACAGCTTCAGATTCTCAGCGGAGGTTTCGAGCCTTCTAGCCGACCGATAGAACGACAACGCGTCTGGGAACCGCCCAACCCGAACCATGCTGTCGGCGATCAGTTTCGACACCAGCGCGCGCTGCGCCGCAGTTAACTGTTCTTCGCGGAAACCCACACGGTTCGACTCGCTACCGATGTCTTCTTCGTCTTCGCCGGAGTTGACGATCTCTTCTTCTTCGCTGCCAGTCTGCTGAACATGGAGACGGGAGTATTGCGTCTGGAAGAGCGGTTCCACCATGGCCAGACCGTAGCTGTCGAACCTTGCTCTAGTTGCCGCTTCAAACAAAGCCATGCGCGCACTGTCGCGACGCGGGAAGTCGATGACGCAATGGCTCAGCAGTTGTACTTGAACCTGAGGATCGTCGGCATTTTCGGCAGCACGAATACGAGCTTCATAGAAGTGGAACGTGTCGGCGGCTGGGGCCGACAGGGCCGTCTTCCCCGCCGCGACCAAGTTCAACTCGCCGCTGCCCAGATCGCCGATGGAGCGGCCGCTAAGTGCCGCCGCTGCTTTGAGCCGTAGATCATAAGCGGAAGTCAGGCTGGAAGCGATGTTGGCGAGAACATCTGCAGCGTTCGCAATATCGCTGCCCGCAGCCAGTTTCGCTTTTGCCAATCGGAGACGATACGACACGTCCCAGGGAGCTGATTTGACGAGCTGTTCGAGAAACTCGAGTGCGTCGATGTTATGTCCTGTTTTCTCGAGCAGGGCTGCCGCCGGATCAAGATTCTCAAACGGAGCCCCTACTGCAATCACCAAACGACGGAGCAGGTCGAGCGCCCCAGCCGTGTCTCCCGCCGCCAGGCGGATCTCCGCCAGTCCCAGAAAGTTCGCCGCCACGAGTTTGTGCTCTTCAATCTCGCCGGCGAAAACCAGCTCCAGGATCTTACGAGCCGCCGGCTTGTCGCCGGCCTCAAAGAGTTGACGCGCAGCAGTACGTAGCAGCTCCGCCGAGGGTGCGCCTTGCGGATTGCTGCGGTAAGATGCGAGCTTTGCATCCAGCGTGCCGAGCTGCGCCGCTGCACGAAGCTCCAGGGGAATCAGGGCGTTACTCCGGGCCGCGCGCGCTTCGGGCGACAATTCGGCAATCACTGCAGCTGCTTCAGTGTATTGCTTGGTCATAATCAGGTAACGGATCCAACGTTCCTGCCAGTAGTTGAGGTCGTGCTGCGCATTTTGCAGCTCGATGCCGTCGAGCTTTCCGAACGCGCGCTCTTTCAGTTCGAGAACACGCTTGTAGACCAAGGTCCTCTGCATCTTTGGAATCCAGGTGGCATCGGCGACATCACCGAGCACGCGAACTGGTTCTGAAGCGGAGGACGCAACGTCGAGAAGCCAGTTCGTTGCGCTGACCGTGTTCTCCTGTGCGACGTACGCGGGATGAAGCACAGCGTTTGACCGCCACGTTCCGTTGTAAAGCAGATAGGTTCTCACGATGGCATCGGCGTCCGGTCTCAACTCCGAAAAGAAGTGATGAGTGCGCAGCTGATCGCAAGTGCGACCGAAATCCCGCCAGAAACTTTCAGGAACGCGCGAGGCGCTCAGCTGTTTTGCCAGCACCGCGAAAGCTTGCTTCCATTGCGCCAGAGCCACTGCGCGGTCTCCCTGCCTGTAATAAACAAGGGCGAGGCTGTCATAGACGTCGGCCCGGTCGGGAGAGAGTTCGAGCGTATGTTCGTAGTCGGCAATCGCCCTCTTTGCGTCTCCGGCAGCCGCGTAATAGTCAGCCAACGTCAGGTATCCGGAGGCACTCGCCGGACTCTGCTCCAGAACTCCCGCCAGGAAGTCTTCTGGATTCCCTTGCTTTGAGGTTCCGAGATATTCGCCGTAGCGCGACCCGTAGTAAAACCAGGTGTTTCCAGCCAACTGCTGATTGCGATCGACATTCTTCGCAAGCCGCGCGCCAATTGGATCGTCGCCGAGCGCGCCCAGAAACGCACTATTTATGTCGGGTGTTGGCTCTGAGAAATATAATCCGACTAGCGCGTCGTAAGCCTTATTCCACACTGCTGGACGCGCTTTGCTGCGTGCCTGCACCACCTCATGCGCGAGTGCGGGGCCGCCGTGCGCGACCGCGTAATTCGCCGCCTGCTCACCCCACGCTGCGGGATCGGACCAGGCGGAAGCGATGTTAATCAATTCCTGCGGCTGCTTGTCGATCAACAATTTGAAGTAGCGTTCCTGTCTGGACTGATCCATCCTTGGAAACACTCGCCCAAGCACACGCATTTCGTTTTGCTCGTCGCCGACTGCTTGGTAAGCGTCGGCGGCCGCGATCAAGTGCGGAGCTCGGTCTATCGGCGGCAGTACGGAGGCGAACTGCTCCATTTGCTGGCCAAGTTCCGCAAACCGCCCGCGTCGCCGTTGCAGGTCGATTAAGGGCTGTGTGTTCACATGGTGATTCGGTCGTGGACCCCACTGCATCATCAACTCGAATCGCCAGCGCGCTTCCTGATCGGCCAGGTCAGCATTGGTGGCCAGGGGGATTGCGAACCTCTCGACATCGTCGAGGCTCATTCCACTGCGTGTTGAATCTGCGAACTCTGCGAAAGTGAGGCGCTCCTCGGGAGTGAAGTAGCTGCTCACGGTTCTGCCCAGTTCTTGCAGCGCACTCTCCATCTCATGCCGCGCGGTCTCGATTCGCCTGCGCCGCAGGTTTTCGCGCCACCGTGCATCGGTCAAACCCGTCACGCCCTGTTTCTCGACTTGTTCCTTGACGACCGGCAGCTCGGTCTCCGAGTCTTCGAGACCCTTCTCGAGCGTTGCGTAAGCTCGCTCGTGCTGGCGGAGGCGCGTCAGGATGCGGACGTAGGTCTTCACGCCGGAATCGTTCTCACCGGTAGCGAGCAGGTCGGCTGCGGCTTTGGAGACTCCTTGCTCCGCGAAGCTGCGCGCCTGATCGAGCATTCCCCACCCTTCCAGACGCCGGGCCACTTCGAAGTACTTGCTTGGATTATCGGGGCGGCCTTCGATCAAAGCAGCCTGGAGCGCGACGACTACTTCTTTGACCTTGCCTTGGCGCGCGCGGACTTCAGCGACTTTCTCCATCCACTGCGGATCTTTGTAGGCAAGCTGGTAGATGTGCTCGTAGTCCGAAGCAGCATCATCGAACCGCATTAGCCGTTCTTCCAACTCCGCACGGGCGGTGTAGAGATCGGCTCGGTCCGGACGAATGGTGATCGGTTTTCCATAGGTCTCGATCGCGGCTGGGTAGTCTTCCAGATTCGTCTGCGTCCGCGCCAGAACCATGGACCAGCGATAGTCGAGCGGAGACCGTGCCACCGTCTTCGCGTAGAAACCGATGAGCTGCTGCTGCCGCTGATACCTCATTGCGTAGAGAGCGGCTTCCGTCACCAGGGAGTCGTCCTCAGGGAAGTTGTTGAGCAGTTCCATGTATTGATCGACCGCGCCAGAGTAGTTGTTCATTCGCGTGAGCGCGGGAATCAACCCACGTCGCAAGGTTGCTATCTGCACTTTGCGGGTGGCGGCGGGTAACGATGCAGATCGGAACATTGCGATCTTGTCGAGATAGAACCGCTCGAGGCCCTTATCGTCTCCGGCCTGAGCATAGGTATCGGCCATAGCGGCTAGGTATTCACCGTTGTACGGAGAATCCTTAAGCAGCGCCGAAAGTAAATCTTGGGCTTGCTGAAATTGTTTCGCCTCGGTGGATTTGCGTGCAGCCTCGTAGGTGAACTGCATGGCAAGCGCAGGATATGCCTCTTTCGAGGCCTGCAACAGCACGGCAATCGCTTCCGACTGCATTTTCGTGCGCCAGTAATAGTCAACAGTGGAGCGGACAACTCCGAGGATTCTGGGGTTCTCGCGGTAGAGCGCCTCAACGTTCTTCTGTGCCGAGGTAAAATCTTTGCGGCCTTCATAGAGTCGGATTAACCCGTAGCGCAATTGCAGACGGGTGACCGGATCGGTGGCCAGAGCAGCTTGCCTCTCGATTGCGTGCTGGCGTACGGCTTCGAGTGATTTTTGCTGTGCCAGATTTTCGATTTCTTCCGCTGCTTCGATCGACGAAGCCCCTTTCGCGAGCGAGTCGACAAATGCCTCCATCTCCGGTTTGCGGTTCTGCGCATCGAGGACCTTCACCCGCAGACTAACAGCGGACATCGAGGGACTCGGCGGCACGGCGACCTTCGCCGTACCCTGATCCACCAAGTCACGAAATTTGGGTCGCCGCGCCAACTGTAACAGACGTGCTTCAGCAGACGACCCTGGGCCAGCGAGTGCTCCTTTCACGTATTCGTCAACCGCTTTTGGATAGTCGCGCTGGTTTTCATAAATGGCTCCTGCCTCATATGCGTAGAGATTCGAGTCTTGCAACCGCGTGCGGCCTTCGTCCAGCAGTCGAATCGCGTTGTCGAAATCGAAGTAGTCCCAATAGATCGTGGCCGCTTCGAGATACCCGGAGGACAAACCGGGGGAAACTTGCGGGATGCGTTCCCAGTAAGGCGAGGCGCGTGCAAACTGCTCGTGATCGGCATAGATGTCGCCGATGCGGGCCATCGTCTCAGTCTTTGCGGGATTCGCCAGCAGTAGGTTGTCCTGAATTCTGGCCGCGATTTCAGTATCCGCAGGCTCGAAATATGCCAGTGACCGATACACCGAGGAAGCGGTGCCGGCAATCTCCGACTCGGCCGGATATTGCTTCGCGAGAGACTTCAGCACTGGCGCACTCTCCTCAAAATGGGAGCGCCACAGGTTCGCATATGCAAGGAATTCCGCCGCCGCGGGATTCTTCTGCCACGCCGCTACATCCGGTGTACTCTCGCTAATCGCAGCGAGCTCCTGTTGCAGCCTGTCACGGCTGGAGAGGAAGCTGAAGAATTGGTTGCGCAGGTCGGCCTCTTCGAACCAATGCTGCCGTAATAGCGCTTCCCAGGCCGCTTCGTTGTGCGTCGGAGGGGACCGATAGGCACCCAGCAGATTGCGGACGAACACCGGATTGTGCGGGAAGCGTTGGTGGGCATATAGATTGAGTCGCAGATACATTACAGGGCTTCCCCCCACGGCGTTGGTGAAGTACTGCTCGAGTTCGCTGCCCTTGAAACTTGCAACCGCGTCGCGCGTAACCTGTTCGAACTCGCTGTCCCGCTTGTAGCGCAGGTAGAAACGCGCCAGCTTGTCGTACCAGGATTTGTCGGAGAACCGCGAGATCGCGAGTCGATAAACTTCTTCCTGCTGGGATCCCAGTCGATTTTGATCCAGGAAAGCCGCGAGGCGTTCGTAGATCCCGGGATCGTCAGGATTATGATCAATCTCTCGCCGCAGGATGACGAGAGCAGCAGGGACTTGTTTCAATTCAACTAGCCGCGCTAAATATCGTTCCAGGATGCGCGCGTATTCCGGTGAACGGGCGCCGTTCGGCTCTTGTGGGGCACCGGGCGCCCCCAGTTGGAATGTCTGGCCAAGCTTTCCTTGAGGAGCCATGTTTCCTCGTTGTGCCTCTAGCGGCTGTTCTCCTCCTTCCTCCTCTCCGTCTGCGCTGCTTTCGTTCCGGTATGCCCTGTCGCCTGTGGGGTCGCTGGAGTCGAACGAAGTCTCAGCATTTCCTAGTGGCACGTTCTGCGCGTTTGCCGCCAACTCCTGGAGCGCGGAATCATAGATCGCAAATTCGTCCTTCGTATTGTTCTTTCCCGCAAAGGCATCCGCCATGAGCAAGGCCACTTGTGTGCGCTGGGAAGCTTTCGGAAAGCCCTCCAGGAATTCTCTTCCGCCTTGGATGACCGCATCGCTTTCCCCGGAGTTGGCGTAGAACTCAAGAAGTTGCTCATGCAATTCCGCGCGGCGAGTAGCGTTCGGGAACTTGCTGTCGAGCAATGCCAGCAGCTCGGCCGCCCGCGATCGGTGAAAGTAAGGCACAGCGCGTTGCTCTTCATCGGAGTACTGATAGGCGGGCTGCGTCGTGTTCAGGATCAGCGAAAGAATACCGTTCAGATAGCCGGGCCCTGGATCGAGCGTGGCGATATCCCGATACATGGACAGCTCCCCGGAGCCCAGACGAATGGGCGTCTCCGGTGCAGTCAGGAGGATGCCGGTAAGGCCTGCGATCGCCGTTTCCTGCGCGTTGGGCAGCTCCTTGCTGTTGTAGAGTGCAAAGTAGTAACGAGCTGATTCAGGATAGGAATGAATGTCTTCCAGCAGACGGGCGCAGATATAGAGCTCTTGTGACGTCCAAGCAGACTTTACCGCATCCTTGTGCGCACGAAGATCGGCAACCGCCTGCTGTGCGACCTCGGTCTTTCCTTGCTGCTGGTAGTAGTAAAAGATACGTGCTGTGGCGTTCAGATCCTGAGGATTTGCCGCGAGCGCAGCACGGGCTTCATCGCGAAACTTGCGCAGGTTTTGCGTGTCCCGTAGAAGAGCGAAGTAGGCTTTTACAAGCTCCGGATCCCAGAGTGGCTGGAAAGCTTGCTCGTAGACCGCCAATCCTTCGCGAACGGAACCTTGTTGATATTCGACCATTGCTTTCGCCCGCACGGGGAAGATCTGGTCTTCGGGGAATTGCTCGCGATAGTCGGTGATCAGTTGTCCGGCAGCCGCATACTCTTTTTGCGCAATCAGAAATTCGAGGAACCGAGCGTAGAGTGAATTCTCCTTTGGATAGCGGGCAATCCATGCACGATACTGCGCGATCGATATTTCCTTTGGAAGTCCCTGACTCTGAGTCACGCCGAAAATTCGCTCGAACGCCTGCCAACTGCGCTGCCGGGTAGAAGGCGTCAGCTTCTCCGTTGCAATGGGCGGGGCAGTCCCTACCAGCGAAAGTATTGTGATCTCGTCCGTCGGACGCACCCGGTGGTGGTAGAAATCCGCAAGTGCCAACTGTGCATTGATCTTGTCTGAGGAATTCTCGACAAACGCTTTCCAGTCCGATTCTGCTGCCGTGAAATCAAGCTGCTGTTCGTCTTCAAGTGCGCGCAAAGAATAAAGCTCCGCATTGTGCGGCTGCACCTTGATCAGGTCGTTTAACGCTGGCCGGGTTTCGTTCGGAGGCCTGCGGAAAGCTACGGCGCCACCGGGCATCGATATCATGCGGAAGAAAACTGCCTCGACGGCACTGTTCGCTTCGATGTTACGAATCCAGGAGGGCAACTCGCCGCTCGCTGCAAGGGTCGCTCCCACCGCGACAATCAGAACTCCAAGCAGCAATGCACGATTTCTTCTCGATGCATTAAGGAAGCACTTCAATCTGCACCTCCTGCGTGCCGATGTTATGCGCTATGTCCTCGGCCGTGACGGTCAGTTTGTAGATGCCGGGAAACATCTGCTCGGGGACTCTCAGTACCCCGGTGTTCGCACGGGAATTCGAGTCCCAGCGGAGCGAAACAGGAGCCGCACCATCCATGCGCGCAACCAGCGTTCGTGTGTTCTCTGAGGCGCTGGCTTTGAGAGTGATAATCTGCCCGCGCTGCAATCGCGTGCGATCTGGTCTCACTTGCACGACGGGTGGCTTGCTCGCAATCACGAATGTTTTCGATTCGCGATAAGTATGACCAACTTGGTCCCGAAGGATCAGGCGCACTGTATACGTTCCATCCTGCATGTCCGTCGGAGCGATAAACCGGGTCTGCCAGACGTCTTCTGACGACAGATAGCGCAGCGGTTGGATGAGCCCGAACGGAAACACCGCGATTACGGAAATGATCGATTCGTCTGTTTTGACTCGCAGAATAGGGTCGCCCGGGCGAATGACACGCGGGCGCAGCAGCGCTCGAGGCACGGCGAGAAACGAGGTGTACGGGGTAACGAACTTGTATTTGCGCGCCAGTCGGATGATCTCATCGATTGTGGCCTGATCCTCGCCCTCTCGTTCGATCTTTTCGAGCAAAGCGTCGACGCGGGCCCGCGCCCAGAGCCGCGGCAGTTGCGGATGATCGAAAGACTCCTTCGGCAGGGTCATCGTGTCCGCCATTTGAACCGGAGTTCCATCGCGCACACAATGCACCGTGAAACTGACATTCTCCCGCGGCTTGTCGTATTGCCCCACCCAGGAGGCCAGCGATCCGGCGAACGTCGCGGCTTGCAGTGGATAGACCGCGTGTACCGAGTCGAGCGGACTCACGGAGAGATCAAGTTGCTCAACTGGACTTCGCCCGATCTTGTACAAGAATGAATTCAACTTGAATTCCATTGGCTCGGTGGAGAGCACGTGCTCAAGCAACCCGTCCTGCTGCGCAAGCATACGAAAAAGGGGAAGGTTGGCATCGTCGCCGACGGCGAGAATGTAAGTACGAGGCCGCTGCGTATCGGGTAGTTGCTTCCACGCTGACGCATATTGCGAGGCGAGCTTGGCATTTCTAATCGGGCCGCGCGTGGCCCCACCATCGCTGAGAATCACCAGATAGGTATTGCTCCCTCCAGGTGCCGCCGCCTGTTCCAGTCCAGCCTTCAGCGCCGCTTGCAGATCCGTGCCACCACGCAGTCGGCTCGCGCGAACCGCATCGATAGCGCGTTGGATATTTGCCTGCTCCGCCGAAGCGAGTGGCACAACCTGGGTTTCGCTGTTGAACAGCACCAATGCAAAGTGGTCGGTTGGGCGCAGTGAATGCAGCAAAGTTTCCAGCGCCTGATAACTGCGCTCGAGTTTCTCCCACTGCATGGAGAGCGAGGTATCAAACAAAGCGATGACGGTCTTTGGGCCACCGCTGGCTGCCTTGTGGAGACCAGGCGACTTCGCTCCGAACCCAACTAATGCCGCTGCCTCGAAAAAACCGGGCTCATTCGTGTTGCGCACCGGAGCCGTCTCTGTGGGCGACGGTTGACCGCTCAGTGGATTTCGGTAGGTTAAAAGCTGCAGCGTGTCGGCTGCAGCAGAATCCAGGTCGTAGGTCGCAACGAAATCCTCGCCCAGATTGATGTTCTGTCCCTCAAAGTGTCCTTGGACTAAATGGGGAGTGTTCTGTTCGAACTGAAGCGGAAACGTCTTCGCGGGTGCCTGGAAATTGCGGATGGGATGAGCGGAGCGAAGTTCGAAGTTGATGCGCAAGTGCCGAGCCGCTTGCGCCGAGTAGGCGTCGGGCCGCAGCGGGATCGCGAAGTACGACTTCAGATTCTCAGCCGGTATCGTCTCGTGATACTCGATCTCGAGGCGCTTCGTCCCGAAGGCCGGAATCGGTACAATGCGTGCGCTGAAGACGGAAGTTCTTTTCGCCTCCTCTGAACCGCGTTCGCCCATTTGCAGCAGTCCGGGATCGATCGCCTGCTGCTTCAACTGGTTATAGATTTCTTCCGCCCGCTTGCGTTCCAGAATGACGGCGGGCAAGCGAACCGGACCGTCCCAGGTGGCGAAATCAGAGATCGTCGCATAGCTCGGGAGCGCAAAAATGTAGTTTCCTTCCTCGATATGTCCCGTGTGATTAGTGAAGATCTGACGAACGAACACGCGAGCATCACCGTTGTCGATGCGGATGGTGATCTCCATTTCTTCCAGCGACAGAATGGCGGGATTCGGCTGCTGCTTGTCGCGAGGGATGAGCACTCCCGCATCGCCAAACAGCAGAGACGAACCAATGATTGCAATAAAGACGGAAAGAAGAATGCTTTTCATGAGTGCAGCTTCTGTTCTGGTATGCGGACTAGGCCATTGTCCGTGCCTATGAAGATGTAGCCATTTGCGGTGGCAAACGCCGTGACATTCAGCGAGGGCAGGCCGTTGCGGATCGCGGACCACCGCTGCAACTGCCGGTCGTAGACATATAAACCCTGGCCAAGACTTCCAGCGAGGACGTAGTTTTGCGTGACCAACATCGCGTTCGGATTGATTTCCAGCGGGACAGATGCGGTCTCGAACGAATGAAAGTGCCCTGAGGAATCGAGCGCCAGTACCCCCGCTCCATAGGTGCCCACCATCCACTCCGAGTCGACCCGCACCACGGCCGTGATCCAGTTGTGCTTCAGGTTAGAAGAAGATGTCGTGTAGTTGGTCTTCACGTCACCCTGATTGAGGTGCGAGAGCCCGCCTAACGTTCCGGCCATTAGTTCGTCCCCGAAAGCGGCGAGCGTGTAGACGTGGTTGTTCACCAGGCCGTGGAAGGCGTACAGGCTATGAGCGCCGCTCGCGTCCAGAAACGTGATGCCCGCCGCAGTCGCCAGCGCCAAACCGCCGCCATAAGCCGCGATGTCGGTGATGTGATCGGCGATGAGCCCGTCCGAACGCGTCAAGACCTGCTGCTCGCTCCCCGCATCGTTGAACTGCACAAGTCCGTTCGCAGTTGCGACATGGATCGAACCGGTCTTCGAATCCGGAAAAATTCGATTGACACAGAAGACATGCTCGTCTTCCACATGCCGGACGCGGCGCTCATCGGGCGCCAGAAGATCCAGCCCATGATCGAAGTAACCGATCCAGAGTTGTCCGCTGGCATCGGCGGCGAGCGCAGAGATGTTACGATCGCTCAATAGGGCATCCCGAGAGGCAAGCACTCCGTCCCAGCCCAAGCCGTGTGCTCTCATTCGATAGAGTCCACCACGTGCAACGGCGAACATCGCACCACCAGAGGTGAACAACTGGTGGACTTCCATCAATTCGCCGGCCTGCCCCACATTCGGATTCGGATGCCGCCCCCCGAGGGCAATTACCAACACGCCTTGATCTTCGGACCCGACATACAGATCTGTGGACGTTGCTAGTAAAGCCGTGGCAAAGACACCCGGAGCCAGCACGCGCCCAAAATGCCCGCCATCGAAAACCGCCACGCCCGCAATCGTACCTACGTACGTCTTCTCGCGGTCGATCGCAATCGATTGCACCGCAGGATCAGGCAAGCCTTGGTCTTCGCCTAAGATTTCAGCCTCCCCTCCGTGAAAATGGATCGCGCCGCGATTCAGGGTTCCGACCCACAGGTCGGCTTCGTCCCCTGCGAGAACTGTCAAGTGCACGTTATCCAGCATGGGATGGAGAACGCTGATGCGTTTGCCGTCGTATACCAGAACGCCGCGCTTTTTGGTCCCAATCAGAAGATGGCCAGACGCAACAGGAAGGATGGCAGTGATGCCACGGGCATCGGCACTCGCAGGCAATATCTGTCGGAACGCTTGCCCATTGAATGCGAGAATGCCATCGTTTGCGGTAGCAACGAGCAATTCCGGCTCGTGGGAGTCCGACAGGACAGATGGGGCAACAGCAACCAGCGGCGAACTCGGCAGTTCACTGCCCACCGAATACTGTCGGATCAGAACTCCGCCTGGGTCGTATTCCTGCAGCCCGGCGGGCCCAGCGATGAAAAGATGATCCTGAAAACGGGCTGCTTTAAGAAAAATCTGAGGAGCACTGACAATCTCGAATCCCGGGTTACGTGCGGGAACATAAGGCTGGACAGCGACCGCAAATTCGTGGTCGGCGCGAACCTGCTCAGCTGCAGTTCGAACGGCCTGAGAACTGCGCCAGACCACTGCCACTCCAACTAGAACAGCCGCGCTCACAAGGGCGGCGATTGCCGCCCGCACCCATGTGGCCGACGCACGCTCCATAGCTCCTCGCGGTCAGGACAGTGAACTATAAATCCTTGATTCCGTCCTGAAAATGGAGAAGCAAAGCACGAGCCAAACTAATCTCCCGTTTTGACGCTGAATTTCTAAGATCCGAACCTGTCGACGATGTGTGTGGAAGTAGACACCGCGTCATTCGAAACACAGTGGTTGCGCGTTTGTCGATCGTGAAAGCCTGCGGAAAGCCTAGAATTTTCCGAGCTTAACTCTAACTACCACGGGATTGTCAGCATGGAACTGTAATCCACGATCCGTCTCGTCGCCGTTCCACAAGCGCATTGGCTTCCAGAGGCCATCTTGATAAGCGCCTTCTTGTGCTGCGAGGATCTGCATGCGCATGCCCGGCAGGTGGGCTGGAAGATGGAAACTGACGCCAGCGTCCACTCCCGTCACCAGGAATTCATCCGGCCCGAGTTGGGCTACCATAGCCACGCCGTGAGCATCGTTCGTCCCGGGCGGACGCCGGCCATCGTTTTGAGGAAACCCGTAAGAGATGGTCGCTTGCCATGTGCCAAAATCCAGCTCCTGTTGGGCCTTACCGACTTCTTCCATGGAGGTTTTCAGCTTGCCTTCAAGATTCAGCTTGGCAACTTCTCGCACCATCGGAGCGAGCAACGCAAAATTCCTTGCATGCCCGTTCGCGGGGACATCGCTTTGAATGTTCCAGCCCCTTGGATCGATCCCGAAAGGCGCGATTCCGATGGCGCCTTCGCCCAGTGCGAGGAAGTCGTAGCGCGCGAAAGCGTCCGGTTTACCAATTTCAGGAACCAGTAAAGGATTGTCCGGCCTGTGATAGGCAGCCAGGACATCCTTCACAAAGCCCGCGTCATCTCCATAAATATCGGGAGCAATGGCATTGATGGATGGCGCTAGCGCGCGCCAAAGGCCCACCCAGCGCTGCACCGCACCTCCGCTCGGATATTGAATCCCGGGGATTGGCAGCTGGCGTTCGGGCAACTCCGCCGGAGGATAACTCAACCACACATTCATGTAGAGCGGAATGTCGAACTCCGCTTTACCAGCTGTCGCAACTTCGTTTAGATAGTGCGCTTGGTGATACAGCTGGAACAGTTCGTCCGCGTCACCGTCGAATGCTTCTTTCCATGTTGCAGGCTGTTTGTGCGCCGCAGCCAGCATGTCAGCCGGCACCTGACCGGCAAATTCCTTATTCGATTCCGGCGAGAAGTCGCGCGGGCTTCCGATGATCCCCGACTCGTTCTCAACCTGAACCAGCAGGACTGTGTGCTGATCGCCGTCCAGCGATTTCAAGTGACGCATGAGCGCGACGAATGCAGCTTTATCTGCCTCGAGATTGGAACGCGAGTTGGCCGACAGCACATCGATTAGCTCCCCATCCGCGCGGATGACGCGCGGAAAGCGTTTCGTGTCGGTCTTCACCCATTCAGGGACGTAGTGCATGTTGCCGTTCTTCCACGTCCCAAACCAAAGCAGCACTACATGCAAATTGTGCTCGCGCGCACCCCTCACCAGCAGATCAACATTCTCCCAATTGAATTTGCCCGGTTGTGCTTCGACCTGCTCCCAGTACACCGGAGCCTCGACGGTGTTGGCATGCAATTCGGCGATCGCTTTCCAGATTCGTGGCAGTTCTGAAGGCCAAGCACTCGAATTGTGCACCTGGCCGCCGAGCATCAAGTAAGGCTGGCCATCGACCATGAGCGCCCAGCGTCCATCCTTCTCAGTCAATCTGGGCGCCTCGGAGGCACTACAGACGGCGCTAGCTAACACCACAAACACTAAGAGCGTCAACTTCTGGCGAATGCACGCAAAGATTCTTCTGGCTTTCATCACCTGTTCCCCTTGTT
Source organism: Binatia bacterium (assembly GCA_035577905.1). Lineage (GTDB taxonomy): Bacteria > Acidobacteriota > Terriglobia > Terriglobales > Acidobacteriaceae > Sulfotelmatobacter. The sequence continues at coordinate 146,429 of DATKAP010000109.1, read as the reverse complement.
ATGAATGACTAAGGGAAATGATGCTCTCATCCGCGCGAACTCACAAACAGGAACTTTGATCCCGACGTAGCAGCGCCATCACAAGCGGAATTGAGACAACGCACTAAGCAGTGCTCGTCAGCAAACAATATAGAATCGGTGAATGTCCGGTCGAGAGTGCTACCACTGCAAGCAGTGGGTCGAGGAGGGTCAAAAGCACGACTGCTGGACCACTACGGAAGCGGCTCTGACTCAAGATCTCTCAGAGGACCTGCGGGACGCTTGGGAACGACTACGCGACACTGCCGCTTCTTTCGGCGAGCAGCGTATTTACGCCTCACATAAATCGATCATGTTCTCGCGTAAGTCGTGCTACTTCTTCGTGCGTCCTAAGAAGAGCTTTCTTGAGCTTTGCGTATTTCTCGGCCGCACCTTGAAGGCCTCTCAGGTTCGACGTGTCGACAGAGCATCTAAATCCAAGGTCGTGCACGTCATTCGCATCACACACAGAGATCAGGTGGAGGCACCCGTAACCGACTGGCTTCAGGAAGCGTACCAACTCTGTGACGCGGTAGCATCCAAGGCCGAAAGAGGTGATGCCAGATCGAAGCGCAAGACCGATGAGAGCTTTCCGGCAAAGCGACGTGCAAGGAACCGAGGCACCTAATGAGACCGTTGGAATCGTTCTCCCATCGATGGCGAACTCTCATCGGGAAACAATTGCGCCTTGCCCGCCTCCTCTTCGATCACAACCAGGGTGACAGGCTGCTTTCCCTGAACCGAGACAATGGCGCGGGTAAGCTCTGCGATTGCCTTCCTTTTCTGTTCAGGTGCGAACACGTCGTCAATCAGCTTCACTTTAATCAATGGCATTTCTTTATCCTCATGCACAGTATGCGGCATTTTCATCGCGACTTTGCAGCCCCCGGCGGTTGGTTGACCGCAGGGAGCTGCCGCTGCAACCCGGCTATTGAACCGGATTAAATAGCTGGCACGACACTTTAGGGTGCCAGTTCACAAAAGCACCGTTGGGATTATCCTTCCACGCCCACACGTGCAACGTGTAGAACGCCGGCAGTCCGAAACGATTGGGGCTCTCGAAGTAGTGAAATAGCTGCCCCATCAGTTCCGGCGGACCCTGATTCTTTGCGTCCCAGACGGAAGCGATCACCAGGAAGTCGGCGCCGATCAGTTTCAGTTTTCCGTCCGGCGTGGGCTCGTAGATCACAATCTGCGGACGCGTGGGGTCGATTATGCCGCCGTTGACCAGGTCGCCGTTTACGTAATGCAGTCCCATGGCTCCCGAGTCCGGGCCACTGACGCACCCGAACTGCAGTACGTATCCTTCTTTCTCGGCAACGGAAACATCCTTGAAGCGCTCTGTTGCTTGGCGAACGATCCTGATAAGCGCGTTCGCTTTACTTTGCGGGTCAGCAGTTCCCGGTTGTGAGTCGTGTGAATGCTGAGCCAGCGCAGGAAAAGAGCACGCGGTGACGAGGAAAAGCGCGGCCACGGCATGGCGACACCGGGACTTAATCAAATTTCGTGTTTGCGAGTGAGAAACGGCTTGCATATTCATACGTTACTTCTCCTTCTTTAGTGGGTGCGTCACACTCAACCGTGCATGTCGCCGCTCGATGGTCAACAGCGTCGAGTAGTTAGTGCTCCTCCAGGCCTCGAGTTCCAGTCGAGGATTTGCACTGAACGGTTTGGGGCCCTGTGACGACTAGAAAGTAGCAACTGGACGTAGGAGAAATAACGAAGCAACGCCAAAGAAAAGCCAAAATTGCTGCCTTGCGGAACGCGATTGAACTCAATTCCGCTATATTGCTCTGGGGGAAAAGTTTGTGTCCGACACAGCCGAATATCTGGCTCGCATACGCAGCTATACGCAATCGAAAGACCCATTGGAATTGCAGCGGCAAACACCAGCACTCCTAGACGAACTTTTAAGCAGTGCGTCGGGTGAGCAATTGACCAGACGCCCTAGCGCAAACAGATGGTCAATCGCAGAAATCGTTGCCCACCTCGCGGAGGACGAGATTGCAACGGCATGGCGCTATCGTCAGATGGTGGAGCACAACGGAATTGAGCTAGCCGGATTTGATCAGAACTTGTGGGCTTGCCTGGGAGACTATGCCTCCCGTTCGCCCGAGGATTCGGTCTCCATGTTTCGATTGATCCGTGGTGCGAACCTCCAGTTCCTGAGTAAGCTATCTGCGGAGCAGTGGGAGTGCTTTGGGATTCATGCTGAGCGTGGCCACATTACGGTCAGGGATTTGGCCGTGCACATGGCCGGCCACGACGCAAATCACATCGAGCAAATCCGCAAGATATTGAGCTGAACGCGTCCAACAGCGCAAGAAACAGCAGGTTGGGAACCGACCCCTCCGTAAAAGTGCGATAGACGTTGGTGGCACCAGTCTTTGGTCTCGGGCTGTGGAAACAAACTTGAGAATTTGGGTGCGCCCAATTCCTGTAACTTCAAACCTGTTTCATTCTGGGAAGGACGGACGTTCGGTGGGTATACCCCCCTCCCCTCGGTCTAATGGAATCATCAACTTAGGGGAAAAGCGCCGACAAAATATTCGGGGTCAGCAGCTTAGGGGCAAAATATTGAGTCACAACAACTTAGCTATATTCGATCGATTTGCTATCGATTTGCTTTTGTACTGCTTACGCCTTGGTTAGGATCTACCCCTTCCGATAAGGCGCGCAAGGATTGCCGTCACATTGGGCTGTGATCTGAGTGGAGGGCTTTCGGATTTTCAGGAAGAGGAAAATCTCTGTGGCAAGAGTCGTAACAAGACTCTTTCGAGCCTCGCCTGACGGCTTCTCCCCAAACACCTAAGGATCTGCGTAACCACGTGTGGGAATCGTCGGTTACTCCGTAAGAGGACAGCCGTGCGAAATGAAGAAAAGCCCAGCGGGCAAGCAGTTTCGAGGCAGCAGGAACTTGAAAACAGAGTGCTAACTCTGAATCTTTTCACAACTTCGCTAAATCAATATCCAGATAGTTGGGGTTCACTGAAGGTTTTCCACACTCGAAACCTAATAAAGCCAAGTTGTTCTGTCTAACGGGAGAAGGTATGGCGAAGCGGATGGTCCTGATGTTGGTCATCATGTTGGCTCTGGTCGGGGGCCTCGGATTCGTGAAATTCAAGCAGGTGGAAGCGGCAATCGAGCAAGGTAAGAACTTCAAAATTCCGCCCACGGCTGTCACGACTGTGGTCGCGAAGAAGGAAGTCTGGCCTTCCACCTTTAGTGTGATTGGGACGGCGGGCGCCATTCAGGGGGTAACGGTGGGTGCCGACCTGCCCGGGACGATCGACAAGATTCACTTTGAGTCGGGGCAGTGGGTGAAAGAGGGCGACATCCTCGTTGAGCTCGACACACGCCAGGAGCGGGCCCAATTGGCCAGCTTGGAGGCCCAGCGTGATCTGGCGAAGGTCACTTATCAGCGCTCGCAGGAGCTGGTGAAAGAAGGTGTCATTGCCAAACAGGAGTTCGACAATGCCACCGCGCAGCAGAAAGCCACAGAAGCGCAGGTTGGGGATATCAAGGCAGCGATTGCGCGCAAAACCATTCACGCGCCGTTCTCCGGAGTGCTAGGAATCCGGCAGGTGAGCCTCGGACAGTATCTGGCGGCCGGGCAGGCGATTGTTTCACTGCAGATGCTGAGTCCTATTTATGTGAACTTCGGAGTGCCGCAACAGGATGCGGGCAAGGTGATACCTGGCCACGTGCTGCGCGTTACCAACAGCGACCTGCCGGGAATGGCTTTCACGGGACGCATCACCGCGCTGGATTCGGTGATCAACGAGCAGACGCGCAACATCCAGGTCCAGGCAATCGTAACGAATAAAGAGAACAAGCTGCGGCCGGGGATGTTCGTGCAGGTGGAACTGCCCTTGGGTAGTCCACGGGATGTGATCTCGCTTCCGGCGTCAGCCATCAACTACGCGCCCTATGGCGATTCCGTTTATGTCGTTAGCGACATGAAGGACCCGAAGGGTAACACGTACCGGGGTGTGCGCCAGCAGGTTGTGAAGGTGGAAGGATCGCGCGGTGATCAAGTCGCAGTGACTTCCGGACTGAAAGACGGGGATGAAGTGGTGAGCTCGGGAGTTTTCAAGCTGCGCAACGGGGCGCCGGTAGTGGTCAACAATGAGGTGAAGCCCAGCAATAGCGCTAGCCCGAAGCCGGAAGACAGCTAAGGCCAGACAAAGTGTGGATTCCTACGTCTCGCAATTCGGCGAGACGTGGGGTAGCCTGTTTTTTTTCTTTTTTAGTCAAGGGGTACCTATGAAGTTCACCGATTTATTTGTTAAGCGGCCCGTGCTGGCGATGGTGGTGAACCTCGTCATCCTGATCGCCGGATTGCAGGCGATCCGTTCGTTAAGCGTGCGCCAGTATCCCCGCAGCGACATCGCCGTGGTGCAGATCACCACCGTATACGTTGGTGCGAATGCTGACCTGGTGCGCGGATTCGTGACCACACCGATCGAGCGAGTGGTCGCCAGCGCGGATGGGATCGACTACATGGAGTCGACCAGCGCCCAGAGCCTTAGCACAATTCAGGTCCACCTCAAGATCAATTACGACACTACGACGGCGCTGACGCAGATCCAGGCGAAAGTCGCGCAGGTGCGGAATGATCTTCCTCCGGATGCACAGATTCCGGTCATTGATCTGCAGACGGCGGATACGCAGTTCGCTGCGATGTATCTCGGTTTTTCCTCGGACGATCTCGATCAGAATCAAATTACGGATTATCTGACGCGCGTAGTGCAGCCGAAGCTGAGTGCGATCAGCGGTGTGCAGCGTGCCGACATTCTGGGCAATCGTACCTTCGCGATGCGGTTGTGGTTGAAGCCGCAAGAGATGGCGGCGCGCGGGGTGTCTCCCTCTGACGTTCGCGATGCTCTGGCACGCAACAACTATCTTTCGGCGCTGGGAAGCACCAAGGGATCGATGGTTTCGGTGAACCTGGTGGCAAATACCGATTTGAGGACCCCGGAAGAGTTCCGCCAGATGGTCATAAAGGAGAACAACGGCACGGTTGTGCGGCTGGGCGAAATTGCAGACGTGCAACTTGGCGCAGAGAATTATGACCAGGACGTTCGCTTCAACGGGCAGACCGCGACCTTTATGGGAATCTGGGTCCTGCCGACTGCGAACTCTCTGGAAGTGATCAAGGAAGTCAGGGCTGCCTTGCCGGGAATCGAATCGCAGCTTCCGACTGGGATGAAGCTGGGCATTCCATACGATTCAACCGAATACATCCAGGATGCCATCGATGAGGTGCTGCACACGCTGACGGAAACTTTGATCATCGTTATCGTGGTGATCTTCCTGTTCCTTGGGTCATTCCGCTCAGTGCTGATTCCAGTCGTGGCGATTCCAATTTCGTTAATCGGCGCGGTGTTCCTGATGCTGGTGTCAGGATTCACCATCAATCTGTTGACGCTGCTGGCAATTGTGCTGTCGGTCGGGCTTGTGGTGGACGACGCCATCGTGATGGTGGAAAACGTGGAGCGGCACCTGGAGATGGGCAAGACGCCGTTCCAGGCGGCGAAGGATGCCGCGCGCGAGTTGGTTGGTCCGATCATTGCGATGACGATCACGTTGGCGGCTGTGTATGCGCCAATCGGTATCCAGGGCGGATTAACGGGTGCACTGTTCCGGGAGTTCGCCTTCACGCTGGCCGGTGCCGTGGTCGTGTCGGGGATTGTGGCCCTGACTCTTTCGCCGATGATGGGCTCGAAGCTATTGCGGGCTGGCGCGTCGCACAAGGGTCTGGCTGGCCTTATCAATCGGAGTTTCGAGAAGGTGCGGTCGTTGTATTCATGGCTCCTGGGAGGGACGTTGCAATACCGCCCTGTGGTCCTGACGGTTTGGGCGATTGTAGCCGTACTGATGATTCCGTTCTACATGTTCTCGATGCGGGAACTCGCACCCGCAGAGGATCAGGGCGTGGTGTTCGGCGTGATTCAAGCGGCTCCGAATGCGACGATCGATCAGACGAATCTATTCACGACGCAGGTGTACGACGTCTATCACTCATTTCCCGAGAGCGCGAGCACGTTCCAGATCACGACACCCAGTGGCGGCTTCGGTGGAATGGTGACGAAGCCCTGGAGTCAGCGCACGAAAACCGCACAGCAGTTGCTGGTCGAATCGACCGGGCCACTGTCGAAGATTGCAGGAATTCGTGTTATTCCGCTGACGCCGCCGCCGTTGCCCGGTGGCGGAAACTTCCCGGTCGATTTCGTGATTGCCTCGGCCGCGGAGCCGCAGCAGGTCAGCCAGTTGGCCGAGCAGATCGTAAAGAAGGCGATGGCCAGTGGAATCTTCATTTTTGCGGACACAGACGTGAAGTTTGATCAGCCGCAAACCGAAGTGGTATTCGACCGCGACAAACTGCGTTCGCAGGGCGTAGATCTGAGCCAGGCTGGGCAAGATCTGTCGACGATGCTGGGGGGAAATTATGTCAACCGCTTCAGCATTCAGGGCCGAAGCTACAAGGTGATTCCGCAGGTAAAGCGCGTGGAGCGGTTGACGCCCGATCAGCTTTCGCAGATTTATGTGAAGGGATCGGCGGATAAACTGGTTCCACTCTCGACCTTCGCGACGTTGAAGACGACGACGGAGCCACGGTCGCTGAACAAGTTCCAGCAGTTAAACGCGGTGCGGATCCAGGGTGTAATCCCTCCGCCGGTACCGCTGGATCAGGCGCTGACGTTCCTGGAGAACGAAGCCAAGCAGGTTCTGCCGCAGGGGTTCACCGTGGATTACGCGGGCGAATCTCGGCAGCTCCGTGTGGAAGGCAGCAAGTTCCTAGGGACGTTCCTGCTGTCGGCGATTCTGATTTACCTGGTGCTGGCGGCGCAGTTCGAAAGCTTCCGCGATCCCTTCATCATTCTGGCGGGGTCGGTGCCGTTGGCGATCTCCGGAGCTCTGGTTTTCTCGTTCCTCGGATTCACAACACTGAACATCTATAGCGAAGTGGGGCTGATTACGCTCGTCGGCCTTATTTCGAAGAACGGAATTCTCATCGTGGAGTTTGCGAACCACTTGCAAGAGACCGGTCTGAGCAAGTTGCAAGCGATTATTGGCGCCGCGAGTACCAGGTTGCGACCAATTCTGATGACGACGGCGGCGACGGTGTTCGGGCACTTCCCACTCGTGCTGGCGAAAGGTCCCGGTGCTGGGGCGAGAAACAGCATCGGCATCATGCTGGTCAGTGGCATGATCATCGGCACGGCATTCACGCTATTTGTGGTGCCGTCGATCTACATGCTGGTGGCGAAGACGCATACGGCCATCCGCGACGAGGAAGTAGAAGGTCTCACGGTTCACGAACCGGAAGAGGTGGTTGCGTAATCAGGCCCTTGTGTTCTAACACGCAATACGGCGTGCCTCTTACCGGCACGCCGTCTTCATTTATCCGCGAGGCTGTCCCAAATCCAAATCATGTGCAGAACTCTACTGGCGAAACGATTTCAATGCAGCACGGAGTTCCTGCCTCAATTTCAAGGAGTACCATCGCGGACCGTATTCCTCCAGGAGCCTATAGACTCTGGCGAAGACCTGCACGGCTTCCGACCGCCGTCGCTTCAATCCTTTCGCTGGAGGTAGACTCCCCCTCCACTGGGCACGTCCCGGTTTCCTCTTCTGCATTTCCGCCTATCCTCGGAGTGATTCGGAGTCCACACAGATCCGGATGTGAACCGAGTTCGAGGCGTCCGCAGCCGACGAAACTGAGCGCGGAGCCGAATTATTGTGGGCCACAGTTGAGTTGACGAGAGTCGGGACTGATGGAGTGGGACGGCCTGCATTTTGGGGCAGGCTGTGTCGGGACTGTTCGCTGGCAGTACAGCCGTGACAGTTGCGGCTCCAGATAGTAGAAAAGATATCCCGCGGATCCAGCCCACTCTTCCCCGACCTCGAATGAACGGTAATTTCTACTACATTGGCTGTCAAGAGCGACTAGTTCCATGAACAACATTTTCTAACCCAATGACGGTAGTGCACACACCGTGGGCGTGTGCCTCTAGTGAGTGAAGGAGATGTTTATGCCGGTGGTGAAGATCAAGTCGTTCTTTTTCGCGCTTATGGGTGGATTGGTGATGTAGATGTCGCCAAATTGATTTTGCCAGCCCAGCCATTTCATGACCTTTGTGACCGTACCGACGTTGAATGTGACGCGGTACTCGCCGGTCTGCTGAAGGTTGGGAAAGAACCCCACGGTCTGGGTGAGAACTGTGCTTTTTCCCAAGTTCGTGATGAGTTCCTCACCGGAAGTAATCGCGAGGAATCGATTGGTTAAGCCATAGGAGGAGTAGACCGGGGGCGTGGTGGGCGTGCCTGGAACCAGCAGGTCACCGTTCGAGTAGGTTTCGTGGGTGTAGTTGAGGCCGCCCAAGAAATCGAGGGTCGTGGTGTCCGACTTGATGGCGTGATATCCGAGGCCTCCGCTGTAGACTTGACGGAGATCAAGGAATTGCAGCGCATTGGCCATGTAATCGGCGGCCCCAAACGCGAACAGCCTGGAGGTGATGTCGCGGTCGTAGCGGAACCCGCCTTGGCTGAGACTGGCGACAGTACTAGGGGTAGCGAGATCGTTGGTGGTGTTGATGGTAGTCGCATACAGCGTGATCTTGTCATGGAGCGTAGGGTGAACCGCGTTGAAAGCGAGGGAGAGGTTTTCGGTCTCGCTGTTGCCGTGAGCCAGGGAAAAGCCCAGGTTGATTCCGCCGTTCCATCCGTGCAGGAGGCCGGGGTGGAGCGACTTGTCGTAAGCTGCCTGCTCGGCGTCATTGCGGATCAGGGTGACTTCTGTTATCGGGGTTTCTACCGTGCCCGACGTCTTGGTCGCGATTTGCAGTTTGCCGTCGGTGGTGGTGACCGGGCCAGTGGCGGTTTTGCCGTTTTTGACGGTGACGTGGAGGTCGGCGTCGGTTCTGATTTCCTGGATAGCGTCGATTTTGATCGTCACGTCGTCGGCGGCATCGGTATGCAGGACGAGTGTCTGGCCATCAGACTTGACGACGGTCCCGGTCAGGCGGTCACCGTTTTTCAACGTGACCTGATCAGCAAATACTGCGGTTGAGAGTCCAAAAAGCGCGATAAGAGCCAACAATTCCTGCTTGCGTAGCACGACCTACCTCCATTTTTTCAGAATTATGCTCAGTATTTGGGAGCCCGGAATTGCGGTGAACTGCTAAGAAATACAGGCGAAGAGACAGAGTGCTGCCTCAGGGGGCCGTTCGACTGAAGTCGATGCTAGCTCTTGGTTTCGGTGTTCTTGCTCTGGTCGGACGATGCCTGCGTGGGGGGTTGGTCCTTCATGCCATCCTTCAGCGCGCGGATCCCCTCACCCAGACCTTTACCAAGCTCAGGCAGTTTTCTTGGACCGAAGACCAGCAGGGCAATAAAAAAGATCACCAGCAAGTGCATCGGTTGAAATAGACCTTCGAACATCGGAAGCCTCCGAGGGATACAAGCAAGATTAGATCATACGCTATTTGCGGGCTGCGGGGGAAGGAGCGCCCCGAGAAGCATGGAAAATCGCGTTGTCCTGTGTTTTACGTGGTTTGCGAACCCGCATCGGTGAAGCGCGCCACGCACAAGTGTGATTTGACGCACAGCACCTAGCGGGCCTGGAAGCACCAACTTCAAGGGTAAGTTATGCTTGGCGGGTTACCTCCGTGACCTTACCCGCGAAAGAGATGGCGGGCTATTTTCAAGAGGGCTTTCCGGCAGGCATTTGCGCTAGCAGATTCCCCTGTGAAGCCACTCCACGCAGACCAATCCACGAGTTGGGGAGTCCGGTGAGAATCAAGGCTTCGCTTTTCTTGTCCCTCTTTGTTCTGGCTTCGGTGGTCGGGCATTCCTCCGATATTCCCCATCGAGAGTCTCAAGCGGTCACTACAACGCAGGTTGTCGCATGGCTCAGCGGCGGAATCTCGAACCGCCGACTGGCGCAGATGGTTAACCAACGAGGTCTTGCCACATTGCCGACGCACAAGGAACTCAGGCAGTTGGAATCCGCCGGTGCGGACAAGGAACTCATGAAGGCCGTCAGTTCGGGGAATGCGTTCTCGGCGAAGGTCGGTCCGGCAATACCGGAGGGGGTGTTGAAGGCAGCAAGGGACTCATCGGAGCAACGGTTTCATGTGGCAGAGATCGAACTGCGACCCGAAATCGCTGCGGACGAAGACAATCCGGCATTGCACTACGCACTCGGAGTGATGCTGCGCCAGCAGGGTAAGTTCGACGATGCCTATGACGAGTTGGGTACGGCTCTCAAGCTGATGTCGGAGCTGCCTGAGAATCACAACGCGATGGCCTATCTGTTCTACCGTCTGGATGATGGGCCGAATGCTGTCGCCGAGGCACGCACGGCGCTGAGTATCGATCCGCAAAATGCCGAGGCGTACCAGTATCTGGGTTTAGGGCAGTACTCTGTTGGCCAGTATCAGGCGGCTGTACATGCGTATGCCGAGTCGCTGGCCCGAGACCACGATAACGCCGATACCTATTACGACATGGGAATCGCGCTGCATGCGGCTGGAAACCTTGCTGGTGCCATTGCCGCGTACGAGCAGGCTATCCAGCTGAGGCCAGATTTCTGGGAAGCACACTCGAATCTTGGTCTGATTCGTCACGAAGAGGGAAATCTCGCACAGGCCGTTGCGGAATATCGCGAGGCCAAGAGGATTGCACCCGGTGAAGCCTCGGTGCGCAATAACCTCGGGAACACCTACTGCGACCAGGGAAATTACGACGCCGCCATCAGCGAGATACAAGAACTTTATCGCCAGCATCCGGATTGGCAGCAGGGGCATGCATGTCTGGCCAGCGCTTACATGGCGAAAAACAGGTACGACGATGCGGTCGAGCAGCTGCGACTGGCCGTGCAGCAGAATCCGGCCGGATCGACCGAGCACCGGATTCTAGGACAGGCCCTGATGCTCGACAACCGACCGGAGGAGGCGCTACACGAACTGCGGGTCGCGGTTTCGCTCAATCCGGACTCAGACCTTGCTCATCATCTGTTGGGAACAGTCTTGTTCGAGCAGGGAGATCTTGCCGGCGCAGAAAAAGAATTCCGCGAAGCATTACGGTCGAACGCGTCGGCTGACAATCACTATTCGCTGGCTGCGTGCCTGATCAGCCTGGATCGCTATCACGAGGCGCTGAGCGAGATCGATCTCGCGGCCAAACTCGATCCTGAGCGCCCGCTATATCGTGCGCGCCGCGAAGAGGTTTTAAAGCTCCTCAAAGAGACGAATCTGCAGTGAACTACCCAATGGGTCAGGGTGCGCGTCGTACCTCTGGGCTGTAGGCGAAAACCGCTATAGCTCTTACACTAGGCGAAAGAGAATTCCACCGCGGTTTAACCACGGTGCTCAATGGACTGTTCGATGCCAACTCATGGAACCCGATCGCAGCAGGGCAGCGGTGCTGCTGCTGCTGCCGCTAAAGTGGCTTTGCCGAGTGATTCTGGCGTATACAGGATCGGCGGTGAGATTGCGGAGCAGCCCTCCCGAAAGATCGCCGGGTACGGGCTGCCGTGTTCGAAATGCCATTTGTACTACCCCGCTGATCTGGAAGAGTGCCCCACGTGCCACCACAAGGAACGAGTTTCGCCCGCAGCCCCGAATTTTCCCGCTCGCTCGACGCAGGCTGCGGCTGAGCCCGTTCCAGATAGTGAAGCGGTGGAGCAGGAGCGGGAGGAGTTCCTGCGTCAGTTCAAGTCCCGGCTTCTCGAAGCGCACGCCGAAGTCATGAATACCCCAGAATCGACATGCAAGTTCACAGAACATCATCCCGGGGAGCCGGGCAAAGCCGATGTCTGCACCGGATGCTATGAGCGGCTGCAGGAGCGGCTTGATGTTTGCGAAGCCTCGTTGCACATCGATATGAAAGAGGCAGCGCAGATCGTGTATGACGCGGTCTGGGCGGATCCATCGGACCCGGGCAAGACCTATCAAAATGCCGCCAGCGCTTTGCTGACAGAATTACGGAAGCGGGCGGGGATTACCGCTGTCTTGGGACCCTTTCAGCCCCTGACTCACTGAAAGTGCTACGCTCGGCTCCCGGCACCAGCGCCTGAATTGTCCCTGGCAATTGCCCCTACTCTACTTTGAGCGCGATCCAGTTTCTTCCGGCGTACAGTTTGTACCCGTCGCCGTCTTCGACCAGTTTGAGAGGTACGGGCCGCCGCAGCGCCTGGTCTGTCTGATAGGAAGCGCTCAGGACGTCGTTGTCAGCTACGTCCATCACCAGGAATTTGCCATCGGCGACAAAGCCGAAGCCGTACTGACCCGGGGGCAGGCTGGAGCCACCGATATTGAGCTTGGCTTCGGTGATCAGCATACCCTGGTACTTCTGCTGGATCGCGGTGGAGTATCCGGAAGCATCGACCAGGGCTGCCACCATCATCTTGCTGTCTGTAAGTTGAAGTCCGACCGCATTGCGGAGTTGAACCGACGCCTTCTGGCCACGGAAGAAGTATTCTGCGGGGACCGCCTTTTTCAGTTCATCGCTGCTCAGAATGTGCTTTGAGACCTGCTGGGCGAGAGCACAGCTAATCAGGGTGAGTGCCACGGCGAATACTGTTCTTAGACCGGTTTGTTTCATCATTGTTTCCTTTTCGGGATCAAATTAGCTTGCGGGAACTTTAATTGTTTCGACGCGTTCTCGCAAATCGTTTCTGGGTTCGAGAGAAGCCTTTAACCGAGGAGGATGCGGAAAACCTAGTGGAGAAAATCCACTTGGAGGGCCGCGAAGGATGCAACCGCAGATGCGGTCAGGGAGCAATTTCAGTTTGACGGCAAGATTCGGATAGTCGGTTCGAAGGCTGTGCCGTACGCTTTCCTTGCTATGACTACGAATGCCATACTTGCAACGGAAGTCCTGAAATCAATGCCAGTCGTACAGACGAGAGCGACGGGAGCGCCCGCATCGGAGGACGGCTACTGGGAGGCGGTGGTCGCACGCGATTCAAAGCGTGACGGCGAGTTCTTCTTTGCGGTTTCCACCACCGGAATCTATTGCCGGCCATCGTGTGCTGCGCGGCGTCCGCGTCGGGAGAATGTTCAGTTCTTCCGGACACCAGAGGCGGCCGAGCAGGCTGGGTATCGGGCGTGTCTGCGCTGTCGTCCCCGCGCGTTTACCGGGAATGCGGAATCCGATGGCGTGAAGGCGATCTGCCGTTTCATTGAGTGTCACCTGGATGAACCCTTGACCCTCAGACGGTTGGCTAAGGAATTCCATCAGAGCCCGTTCCATTTGCAGCGGCGCTTCAAGGCTGTACTGGGGGTTACGCCTCGGGAATATGCCGACTCCTGCCGGTTGAAAATGCTGAAGCGCAGCTTGCAGGCCGGCGACTCGGTTACGCGCGCGATGTATGACGCGGGATATGGATCAAGCAGCCGGTTGTATGAGCGCACCGCATCACAACTGGGCATGACCCCGGATAAATACCGGCGGGGAGCAATCGCGGCGAGCATTCGGTACACGATCGCCGATTCACCACTAGGACGAATGCTGGTTGCGGCAACAGACCGCGGAATCTGTTCCATTCAATTTGCACGTACAGACGGCGAACTGATCAAGGGACTGAAGCGCGAGTTCCCATTTGCGGTGCGGCGCACAGACGATGGGGAGTTGAGGGCGTGGGTAAGTACGTTGCTGCATCATCTGCGAGGGAAGGACCTGAATTTATCCTTGCCCCTCGACATTCGCGCAACAGCCTTCCAGCGGAAGGTTTGGATGTATCTGCAATCCATACGGTTTGGTAAGACAAAATCCTATACCGCAGTGGCTAAGGCGATTGGCAAACCTCAAGCTTGTCGTGCTGTTGCCAGAGCGTGCGCTACGAACCCAGTTGCAGTTGCTATCCCATGCCATCGCGTGGTGCGCGAGGACGGCACAATGGGAGGATATCGGTGGGGTCTAAAGCGCAAGCAAGCTCTGTTGGAAATGGAGCGCGAGGCTGACGCATAAGCGAGAATTTCGCTCGAATTGAAAAGGTATTTAGAACTGCTGAAAGCTGCGTTTGCGTACAAGCAGCCAGTTGAGGAAGGCTACGGCAACGGCGGCCAGCAGGACGAGTGACTTCTTGTATTCGATCTGGGTCAATAGTGCGGCGCACATCAGCACACCGAGAATTCCGACCAGGTTTCCCCCAGGAAGTACAAACGAAGGTCGCTCGGGCTTCTTCTTTCGCAGAACCGGAACTGCCGCGCACGCCACCCCGTAATAGAACAGACGCGATCCCGCAGAGAGGGTTGCGTTCCCGGCGAAACTTCCAAAAAGAGCCATCAGCCAGACCAGCAGAGCGAAAATCACGATCGAAAAATACGGCGTCCGGAAGCTTGGATGTACCAGCGCGAAAACAGAAGGGAAGTCCTTGCGCTCGGCGAGGGCGAAGGTGATCCGCGGGGTGGTCAGAACATTTCCGCTCAAGTAACCGTAGATCGAGAGCAAGGCACCGAGGGCAGTGAGAGCTGCACCGCTGCCGCCAAGAGCGATTCGTGCGACGTCTGCCAGAGGCCGGTCGCTGTGCGATGGATCGGGCAGCACTGCCACCACCACCGACTGAATCAACCCGTAAATAACGGCGCAGGTGATCAGTGCAGCGAATAATGCAAACGGGAAATCGCGACGCGGATCCTTCGCCTCACCAGCGGAAATCAAGGTGGCTTCGAAGCCTCCGTAGGCAAAGATCAGCAGTACGATAGCGCGGGCCCACTGGGTTCCGCCTGGAGTTGTGTTCAGACTCGGCAGTATCGGATGTTTCGTCCAGAGGTAGTGCAGGCCCGCCAGGATGACCAACACGAGTGAGCCCAGTTTGGCGACAGTGAAGAGAGTGCTGACGTGGGTGCCAGCCTTCACGCCGCGGAAGTTGACGGCGGCCAAAATACCAATTAGCAACGTGAGAATGGCCAATTTCATGACAAAACGGGTAGCGCCTGGCCAGAATTCTCCCAGATAAGTCACAAAGAGATTTGCATTGGCTGCACATGACGCGAGTCGCACGAACCACACCAGCCAGGCCACCTGAATTCCCACGAAGCGGCCGAAAGCCTCCTGCGCGTATAAGTAAGGACCTCCGGTGAGGGCGAAGCGGGAGGCGATCTCGGCAAAACAAGCCATGATGACTGCCATCGCAAGCGCTCCAAGCGCGACCGCCAAAATGCTGGCTCGACCGAGTAGGCTCGTGAGTACCGAGGGCAGGCCGAAGACCCCACTTCCAATAATGCAATTCACGACGAGGGCGGCCAGGCTCCAGCGGCCAATCGCGCGTACAAGACCTTCGGTGGAGGCCCCTTGAGGGGCGCTTTTCGTCATCGCGAGTTTGTATCACAGATGCATCGATGAGTGGCAGTCGGAGGGAACGTCAGCTAAAATCCTCGCCAATCAAGGGCGTTGAGCAGGCCTGTCACATTTTTGCAAAGGGTTCAAATGATGAAGGAAAGGCGGAGGGTTTTCGTTGCCGGTGGAACCGGCTATATGGGACCGAGATTGATTCCCAGATTGCTCGAGCGTGGGCGCGAAGTGCGTGCGCTGGTGCGTCCGGGCTCAGAGAACAAGGTGCCACAAGGCTGTGCAGTCGTGATCGGCAATGCGCTCGATGCGAGCAACTATGCCGACCGGATTTCTCCATCGGACACATTCGTGGAATTGGTGGGAATGGCCCATCTGCGCCCGGCAAAAGCAGCCGAATTCAAGAAGGTTGATCTGCCGGCTGGGTGGCGGCGGTCTCGGCGGCGAGGTCGGCAGGCGTTCCGCATTTTGGGTACGTGAGCGTCGCGCATCCCGCGCCGATGATGCAGGCCTACATCATCGTGCGGTCGGAGTGTGAGGCAGCGATCGAGTTGGCCGGTCTGAATACAACCATCCTGCGCCCGTGGTACGTACTGGGCCCGGGACACCGCTGGCCGTACCTCTTAGTGCCAATCTACAAAGTTGCTGAATGGATTCCACAAACGCGAGATGGGGCACAACGGCTGGGTTTGTGACCTTGGAGCAGATGCTGAATGCACTAACGTTCGCCGTGGAAAATCCCATTCAGAGGAGGCGCATTCTTGGGGTGCCGGAGATCCGCACGGCGATAGCGTGAAAACCCGCGTCCATCAAGGGGTTCGGTGATGTGACCTCCGCGCAGACGAAAGTAATCACAGAATTACGAAAGCGCATGCCCGTGGGACATCTACACGCTCGCTTTTGTCGATGAGATGGTTGACTGGCGAACCGAAATGGCCTTCGACGACATGGACGATCTGCATTTACGAATTGCACGCGTGACCGAGGATCTGCGCCAGATCCAGCAGGAATTGAATTGCGCTGCGATGCAGGCTCCGAGCGATCCGGAATTGATGGAAGCATTGAATTCGCTCTCCGAAACCGAGCCGATCGAGACACTTCGTGTGGCACTCGATCAGATGCGCCACTTTCTGTGGTTCTATTCCCAGGTCATGAGGAATGAGCCTGAGTTTGGCGACAAGATGCGCCAGGCAACCGCAGCAGCAAACGCTGGGAAGGCGGAGAGTTCTTTCTTCGATAAGCTGTCGCGCGTCGACGAACTCATGTTGCTGCACCAGGTGGTCGACGCAAAGCGGCGCAAGCCGAATTGATCCTGTTGGAGTCTGATGAATTAAGCGCGACCCCTTACGGGTTATAAGCCTCTGCCCTCGACGATGGTCTTGAGTACTTCCCCG
Source organism: Binatia bacterium (assembly GCA_035577905.1). Taxonomy (GTDB): domain Bacteria; phylum Acidobacteriota; class Terriglobia; order Terriglobales; family Acidobacteriaceae; genus Sulfotelmatobacter. The sequence goes on along the minus strand of DATKAP010000109.1, from coordinate 129,714 downwards.
GCGGGGCTTAAGGCCACAAAGTTCGCTTCCGCTCCCGTTGCCAGTTTCCCTTTCATCGACAGTCCGGCAGCTTGCGCTGGATTCAGAGTCGCGGCACGCACCGCGTCGCGGAGCGTCCAGTGGGAAAATTTGGTGACGTTTCGAATCGCACGGTCCATGGTTAGAACGCTGCCGGCAAGGCTATCGCCCGCGGTAGCTTTGCCATCCTTCACTTCGACCAGAATCGGGCCCAGTTGATAGCGTCCATCGGGCATACCGGTTGCAGAGATTGCATCGGTGATGAGTACTGCGCGCTCCGGTCCCTTGGCCTGGAGGAAGAGCTTCACGACTTCAGGGGACACGTGAATGCCGTCCACGATGATGTCGGCGGTGACGGCGTCATCGCTGAGGACTTCGCCGATGATCCCGGGATTGCGATGGTCCAGTGGACGCATGGCATTGAACGTATGCGTGGCATGATGAGCCCCCGCCCGGACCGCTTCTCGAGCGATGGTCAACTCTGCATCCGAGTGTCCGATGCTGACGCAGACATTTCGACGAGTAGCTTCCGCGATGACTTCCATAGCCCCGTGAAGTTCGGGGGCGATGGTCATCATGCGCACATGTCCGCGAGAAGCCTGCCAGAGTCGCTCGAAGATAGGAACCGTTGGTTCGAGGAGGTATTCGGGAGGGTGGACTCCGCGTCGCTTGTGACTGAGGAATGGTCCCTCGAGGTGAATCCCGAGCGGGCGCGCTTCTATGATCTTCTCGTTAGTAGGTGACCTCTTCTCGATGGCATCCGCTATGCGATCCAATGCGGAGCAGGTCGCGTCGAGAGGGGCAGCCACTGTTGTCGCGAAGTACCCGGTCACTCCATGAGAGGTGAGGAACTGGCCCAAACGCGGCAGTTCTTCGGCAGAAGCGCGCATGACATCAAGGCCGGCGCCGCCGTGTATGTGAATGTCCAGGAAACCCGGTACAAGGGCGGCGTCGCCGAAGTCTACAACCGTTGCATTGGCGGGAGTCGGACCTGAACTGTGGGAGGAGATCTGGCTGATATGTCCATCCTCGATGACCAGCAGCGGGTCAGGGACCTCCTCTACTGGAGTGTAGAGACGCCGGGCTGTGACAACGGTCTTCATGATTGGTGAGAAGGACTATCGTAATGCTCCAACAGCTTTGGGACAAATCGCCGTGCGGACCGCGATTCGGCTGGCCTCGATGTACTATCATTGCCGGACGGAACTGCTCGTTGCGAATGCTATAATGAAGCTCCAATCGATTCGAGGGCGCTATCCAGTCAGAGCGCCCGCCCAGTTGTCGGGGAGTGGCTCAGCCTGGTAGAGCACCTGGTTCGGGACCAGGGGGTCGGAGGTTCAAATCCTCTCTCCCCGACCATTTACTTCAATCCCGTCATTGAATTAGCGAACTTCCATTTCCCCAAGGAACCGCAACTGGGGTCAATTGGGGTCGTTTAAGCAGATCCTCGACCTTTTCGACCGCCGCCCGAGCATCCGCCGGGATCGAGTGCAAATACACCTCGCGGGTGATCTCCGAAGAGGAGTGCCCGAGAAGTGCTTGAACCGTACCCAGAGGAGTTCCGACTGCGTCCAGTAGCGTCGCGTTGGCATGGCGCAACCAGTGCCAATTCACTCCGACAAGCCCAAGCTTCTTGCACGTAGCTTTGAGCTGGCGGTTCGTTAGGTTGTGCCGGTCAAACGCGCTGCCCTCGCGGGTTGCGAAAACGAGAGCTTCTGGATTCGCGACGTTTGGCTTTCGCGCCGTCAGAATCTCAACGGCTTTCGACCCCAACGGCACCGATCGTTGACTGCGTGGAGTCTTGGGTACGTCGAAGTGACCCTCGTATACACTGTGTGTCACCCGCAGTTCCTTTTTCTCCAGATCGATATTTCTCCAACGCAGAGCCAGCAGCTCACCGATCCGCAGCCCCGTCAACACTAGCAACCAGGCTACGGATTTAGATGGTTCCGGCAAGGCATCGAGCAGCTCCTGAATTTTCCCAGGAGCAATTTCGGCCCTTTGCTTTGTCGGACCACGCCGAGGGAACCGAGTCTTCCGAACTGGATTGCTCGGAATCAGCTCCGCCATCTCAGCTGCGCTCATCAGAGTCCCAAATGCGGTCCGTATATGCACGAACGCTAACCTCCGAAAGTCTTCGTTCCACGTGGCTCCATTCGTTTGATTCCAGAGGCGACCACTGGTCAATTAACGGCAGACCAGCGTTCTCTCAAATCGGGCTTCCTTTCCTGGCGAAACTTGAACTTCTCCGGTTGCATCTTTACAGCCATCCTTTTTCAAACTCACAACGTGCTTTCCAGCCGCTGTCCAGTTGGTCGCTTTTGTCAGATCATCCCAGGGATCTGTATCGACCTCAATATTTGCACCTGCGGGAGTGCTGTTGATTGTCAGCTGGCCAAAAGATGTACTCAACTGAATGAACGCAGCGGGGCTCAGGGGAGACACTTTATTCTTCGTGCGATACTCAGCCCATGCCAAAACGGATATCTTGGCGGCATCCTCTCGAGAGTACCCACGCTTCAAATAGAAATCCTGGACTTGAGGATACGTGTCAGAAACAATTTTCTCGTCGCGATCAAGCTGATGCCGATCGACATTCGACAATTGCTCAAACACGCAGGTCTTGGTTTTCGAAAAATACTTGGTTCGTTCTGCGCTATCCGAAAAATCAATATCCAGAGCACCCGAAGCCGAGCAGCGACGTGAAGTTCTCATTTCGTTCAAATCCGCTGTTTGCATGTGTTGAGCGAAACTGCTTGGCGGCAGAGATAACGTAAAGAAAAGCAAAAGTAAAACAGAATGGAGAAACGATATGGATCTAGACATTACGTGTCCTCTCGAAACAAGCAACAGCTAAGGACAGAGAGCGCGCTTAGGAGCAAACCTCCATAAAAGCACAATTGCATTATCTCCTGACGCACTAGTACATATTTGGAATTGAGGACATCAGCGAATTCATTCGTTGCGCTCAGCATTGGTCCCATGTCCCAGTAAAGTTGTGCCACGAGGTTCTCGTAGCTCCAGTTGAAATATAGAAAAGCCATAAGGACAACAGTGGCCATCAAGAACGTCGCGATTTCTAGTCGATCACTGCGCTTCAGTCGGTTCTCCTTGCTCACGATAAGAGTCGCCCATAAAGCACCCAACACACCGACCCCGATCTGGAAAGAACCCGCTGATTGTTCTCGATTCATCTTCAATGCTTCGGCCCGATAACTATCGTATTTAGTTACTTTGATTTGGACGGGAGTGCTACCGAGCAAGATCCCGCTACAGATGATCAGAGCACCAAAAATCAGCCCGCAGATTATGCCGAGAAACATTCTCCATCTAGAATTTGTCATGCGTACCGACACGTCCTGCACGAGGTGCCTAGGGGGAAAAGAGTTCCTAGTATTAGGATCGCGAACACTTTAGCACCGGTGGACCATACTCAACTGAACACAATTACCATGTTCTGAAATCCGAACAGCTTCAGCCCTATCAGAAACACGCGTCGAGCAAGGCGGGGCCCAGACGCAAATGAGAGTTCGGAGAATTCGTGCCGCTGGCCGGAGGAAATTAGGGTCAAATTTAGGTCAAATACCTGCCGAAAACGGGCTAAAACTGTGCTCCTTGACGCAGAGCCAAGCTAAGCGAATCAACGAGATAGCACTTCGTTGGTTGCTTCGGGACCAGGGGGTCGGAGGTTCAAATCCTCTCTCCCCGACCATCTATTTTTCAAACACTTCCAATTGTCCCGACTACCAACCGACCGATATTCATCCGACGATGAATTTTGCCGCAATTCTCCTATTGACAGGCAGTTTGCCATTTCCGATAATACGACTATAAGTCATACATGACTATTAGTCTATTATGAACGCCGGTAATCAAATTGATTTCGCCAAGCTGGTCAAAGCCCTCGGCTCGGAAGATCTCCCTCACATGAAAGCCATGGGGCGCCGTGAAAGGAAGGCGGCGCAGACCAGAGTGAAGTTATTCCGCTGTGCTCTACAGCTTTTTGCTGAGCGCGGCTTTCCGAATGTCACGGTCGAAGACATTACGGAGGCTGCTGATGTGGGGAAGGGGACCTTTTTCAACTATTTCGCGAGCAAGGATCATGTCTTGAGCGTCATGCCCGAAATTCAGCTCGGCAAGGTGCGCGAAGCATTGCAGGCAGCCGAAGATGGCGAGCGTTCTATTCGTTCAATAGTGCACGATCTGTTTGCCAAAGTTTCCGAGGAGCCAGGACGTAGCCCCGAACTGGCGCGCGCGCTTCTGACAGCCTTCTTGTCCAGTTCCATTAACGAGGTGTTGGGGCAAAACATGTCGGAAGGGCGTCGTATGGCCGGGCGAATTTTCAAGCTGGGCCAGCAGCGCGGGGAAGTTGACCCCAGGTTGAAGGCGGAACACATGGCGCTTCATCTTCAACAGAGTTTTCTGGGGACGATGTTGCTCTGGTCGTTAGGAAGTGAACAAGCGCTTCAGACGGTTGTGGAGGCCAGTTTCCAGCACTTCTGGAGAGCGATTGCCAAGAACTGAGAGCGCGAGCTATGAGAGAGCATTCGGGTTTCTTCATTCTGATCTGCCTATTAGCACTCACCTCGAGTGGGGATGGACAGCAAACAGTCTTGTATCGTTTGACCCTGCGAGGCGCGATTGAAAAAGGGTTGCAGGCAAATCTCGGTGTTCTGGTAGCCGACACTCGCATCGAGGAAGCCGAAGGCACTCGTACCCGCCGACTCTCTGCCGCACTACTCCCGCGCTTTCACTTCCAGAGCTACGCCAACTTTCAAAACCGCAATCTTTACGCTTTTGGCATTTCAGGTCCGGGCTTTCCAGCGGTGATTGGGCCATTCTCGAACTACGACTTCCGCATTGTCGCGGATCAGAACATCCTCGATCTGCAGGGCTATCGCAACTATAAAGCCAGTCGGGATGCAGTCGATGCGAGCAAATTGGACTATCAGGATGCTCGAGATCTCATTGTCCGTTCGATTGCGGGTCTCTATCTGGATGCGCAATCCGCCGCTGCTCGCGCGGATGCCGCGCAGACTCGGGTTACAGACTCTCAGGCTCTCTACCAACTTGCCAGGAGCAAGCACGACGCAGGGACGGCAACCGGTGTCGATCTCCTCCGCGCACAGGTTCAACTTGCCAACGACCAGCAGGCTCTTCTTTCTGCCCAGAACCAGCACAAGCAAACTTTGCTGGTGCTGGCACGTAACCTGGGAATGAGTCCCGCAACGCCATTGGAGTTGGCCGAGCCGCTACGATTTCAGCCGTTGAGCCATCCTGCGGTGGAACTCATCGTTGGGTCAGCGCTATTGACGCGTTCTGATTACCTTTCACTTGCAACCCAGCGGCAACAGTTAGTCGAACAGCAATCCGCCAGCAAAGCCCGGTACCTGCCCAAGCTCAGTCTCAGTGGAAACTATGGAGGACTGGGCCGCAGTGTTGGGAGCGTCGAGGGCACCTACGTTGTTCAAGGGCAGCTAGATTTCACGGTTTTTGATCGTGACCGTAATGGAGAGGCTCGGGAGCTGGCGAGCCGCATGAGGCGAATCGACGATCAGATTGCCGATTTGCGACGCGGGATTGAGCAGGACGTCAGGGCAGCCTTGCTGAATCTTGAATCCACTGCAGAACAGGTTGCCGTCGCGCAGCAAGGACAAGACCTGGCTGAGCGCGAGCTGAGACTCACGCAAGACCGTTTCCGTTCCGGAGTAACCAACAATATCGAAGTCACCACAGCGCAGGATGAATTGGCGCGAGCGCAGGAAAACTACATTCTTGCCGTGTCCAGCTACACGGACGCGAAGTTCGCTCTGGCACGGGCTGCCGGAGCCACGGAGAAGAACATCGATCAATATCTTGGGAATCCGTAGTTACCGATAGCGGACCAGCAAGGGGCTGGACCACAGGGGTTACATCGCCATGAAACGACGCATACCGATCCTGATTTTTGTAGCCGCATTGGTGGCGGCCGGAGTGTATTTCTATCCGCGGTTCACGAAAGGTTCCAAACCGCGGAACGAAATCGTTCTGTCCGGCAACATCGAAGCACATGAAAGCCTCGTCAGCTTCAAGGTGCAAGGGCGCATCGTCGAGTTGCCGATAGAAGAAGGCCAGTCAGTCGAGAAGGACAGCGTACTGGCACGTCTTGAAGATGCCGACTACAGGCAGAGAGTGCGCATCGACGAGGCCAGCGTCCATGTGCGCCAATCCAATCTTGCACTGACACTGGCAGGTACGCGTGAGCAAGAAATCAAGGCCTTGCAGCAGAACGTGCTCGATGCGCAGGCGGATCTACAACAGAAGAAGCTCGACTACGAGCGTGCAGAGCGCCTTTTCAGTGAAGACGCGGTCTCTGCACAGGATCATGATCTGGCCGACACCGCCTTGAAGCGTTCGCAGGCAGCGTTTCAGGCAGCTCAGCAAAAATACAACCAAGCAGTCGAAGGCAGCCGCAAGGAAGAGATTGCGATCGCGGAGGCCAATCTGAGGGAAGCCCACGCGAATTTGGGTATGTCGCGGGTGAACCTCGACTACACAGTCTTGCGTGCGCCTAGCCCGGGAGTGATTACGGTTCGGCAGGCAGAACTGGGAGAGGTAGTCGTGCCCGGAACGCCGGTGGTCACGCTGGCCGATCTCGATCACATCTGGCTGAGAGCCTATGTCGCCGAGACTGATCTCGGCCGTGTCCGTTGGGGCCAGGATGCGGTCGTTACGACGGATACGTTTCCCGGCAAACAATACCACGGGCGTATTTCATTTATCGCGTCGGAGGCAGAGTTCACGCCCAAGAGTGTCCAGACCTACAAGGAACGGGTGATTCTCGTCTATCGCATCAAGATCGACATCGATAATCACAATCACGAACTGAAGACTGGTATGCCGGCCGACGCTCACATCACACTGGCGGCAAACGCACCAGCAGCGCAGAACTCAAGCAGCGGACTGCAACACTGATGCTTGCCCGTCCACAATCCGCAATTGTCGCTGAAGGACTCACGAAGAGCTTTCCGGGAATCACCGCAGTCAATCACCTCAGTTTCAATGTTCGCGGCGCAGAGATATTTGGACTGGTAGGGCCAGATGGTGCGGGCAAAACTACGACTTTGCGTATGCTTGCCGGCGTCATGCCACCTGACGCAGGAAGTGCAATCGTCGCTGGTGCTGATGTGGTTCGGGACCCCGAAGGCGCCAAGCACCACCTCAGCTATATGCCGCAGAGATTTGGTTTGTACGAAGACCTGACGGTAGACGAGAACATCAGGTTTTATGCAGATTTGTTCGGGGTAGATAAGCGCGAGCGAGAAGAGCGCGCTGCGCAGTTGCTACGCGCTGCCGGAATGAGCGAATTCCGCACGCGACTGGCGGGGAAACTCTCGGGCGGCATGAAGCAGAAACTGGGGTTGGTGTGCGCATTGATTCATCGCCCGAAAGTGATCCTGCTGGACGAGCCGACGACCGGAGTCGATCCGGTCTCACGGCGCGATTTCTGGCGCATCCTATATGAATTGATCGCTGAAGGAGTTGGCATTCTCACGTCCACGGCTTACCTGGACGAAGCCGAGCGCTGCCATCGCGTCGCCCTATTGCACCAGGGCAAACTCCTGTTCTGCGACACGCCCGCCAACCTCAAGGCAAAACTTGGCAAAGGGGTTGTCTCGATCATCTCGTCAGAATCGCGCCGGGTCCGAGAGCAACTCGAAGGGGCGGAAGGGCTCTCCAGCCTGATGCTCACCGGTGACGGACTCCACGTAGTTGTCGATGACGCGCCACGTCGAATTCCTGAGTTCGAAGCGCGATTGAAGAACGCAGGAATCCCCTTCGTAACCGTCCGCCAAGTGACGCCGACCATTGAAGATCTGTTTGTCGATGCCGTCACGGCCAGAGGAGAGAGTGCTGCGCGCGGGGAGGAAGGCCTCTGACTTGTGGCAAGCAAACTCGGGAAACGAAAGAAGACCTACTTGCAAATGAAGTGACCAGCGGGGCAGGAGGTTCGCACCATGCCTGAGAATCCCAACTCCGTTGTGATTAATGACCTTGTAAAGCGGTTTGATGATTTCGTCGCAGTCGATCACATCAGCCTCGAAACTCACAAAGGTGAGATCTTTGGTTTTCTCGGGCCTAACGGTGCTGGGAAATCCACCACCATACGCATGCTTTGTGGGCTGCTGATCCCATCATCTGGAAGTGCCATTGTTGCGGGTTACGATGTGGCCCGCCAGCCAGAGTTGGTGCGACAGAATATCGGCTACATGTCGCAGAAGTTCTCACTCTACAACGATCTCAAGGTAATCGAGAACCTCCGGTTGTTTGCAGGCCTTTATAGCGTTCCTTCAGACAAGTTGAACGAGCGCATCAATTGGGCCCTCGAAATGGCCAATCTGAAAGGCCAGGAGAATCTCATCGTGGGCACACTCCCTGGCGGCTGGAAGCAACGGCTAGCGCTGGGCTGTGCGGCATTACACAGGCCGCCAATTATCTTTCTCGATGAGCCGACATCGGGTGTAGATCCGATTTCCCGTCGCCAGTTTTGGGACCTGATCCACAAGATGGCGGGGGATGGGGTGACTGTGTTCGTAACGACGCATTACATGGAAGAAGCAGAGTATTGCAATCGGCTGGCCTTAATCTATCGCGGAAAAATAGTCGCACTGGGGACGCCATCAGAGTTGAAGCAGAAGCATATGAAAGGCGAACTACTTCTCGTCGAATGTGACCCACTGGGACCGGCGGTGGAAGCTCTGCAGTCGGCTCCCATGGTTATGGACGCTGCGGTTTTTGGCAATGCACTCCATTTAGTGGTCCCGCAAGCTGACGCCGCCATCCCGCAGGTGAAGCAGTATCTTGCCCAACGTGCCGTCACAGTAAGGCACATCGAGAAAATTCCTCCGAGCCTTGAGGACGTCTTTGTCTCGCTCACCACCGAGCGGCGCAACGGAAAGGAGGAGAAAGCATCGTGAGTTTTACGCGGCTCCTTGCGGTTGCCAAGAAGGAGATCGTGCAGGTCCTGCGCGACACCCGCAGTCTGATCATCGTGCTGATCATGCCCGTCATTCTCGTGCTGCTGTTTGGGTATGGCGTCAACCTAGATCTTAAGCACCTGCCGATCTACGTGTACGACCAGGACGGAAGCCAGCGGAGCCAGGATCTGCTCAAACGCTTTCAAGCCAGCGAATATTTTGAGATTGTTGGCGTGGTCAACAACTATCGTGACCTCGCTCGTGCGATCGACGATGGCCACGCGAAAATAGGCATCGTCATTCCCTGGGATTTCTCACAACGCGCGCACGATGCACGTCCTGCACAGATCCAGGCCCTGGTGGATGGAACCGACGACAACACGGCGAACATCGTGATCGGCTACTCCCAAGCTGTGGTGCAAGGGTACTCATCAGACGTCCAACTGGACTGGCTGCATAGTCATGGGCAGACGACAAAGCCCACCACGATCCGCGTCGAAACCCGTACCTGGTACAACGAAGATCTTGAAAGCAGCGCGTTCATTGTTCCCGGTGTGCTTGCGCTGGTGATGTCTGTTATCGGGGCATTCTTAACATCACTGACTATTGCGCGCGAGTGGGAACGCGGCACGATGGAGCAATTGATTTCAACACCAGTGACTCCGTTTGAAATCATGTTCGGCAAGCTGGTGCCCTATTTCGTAATCGGAATGATCGATGTGCTGGTCTGTGCGCTGATTGCTCTCTACTGGTTTCATGTCCCGTTTCGCGGGTCATTCGCGACCCTTTTGATCAGTTCCGTCATGTTCATGATCGTGGTGCTCTCGATGGGATTCTTCATTTCAGTGATTGCCAAGAGTCAGTTGGCCGCAAGTCAGATCGCACTATTGGCTACCTTCCTGCCGGCATTCTTACTGTCAGGATTTCTGTTTGCCATTGAGCAGATGCCAACCGTCCTGCAGTGGATTACGCACATTCTTCCGGCCCGATACTACGTTTCGGTGTTAAAGAAGATATTTCTCAAGGGATCGCCAGTTGCCTTGCTCTATGCAGATCTCATTCCGCTGGGTATTTTCACTTTGTTGTTGGCTCTGGTTGCGACGCGTTCCTTCCATAAGAGGCTGACGTAGGGGGAAACGATGCTAACTCGACTGAAGCAGATGCTGGTCAAAGAATTCATTCAGGTATTCCGCGACAAACGAACGCGCGTGCTCCTCTTTGCGCCGCCGATCGTACAGATGCTCATCTTCGGATATGCGGCAACCTATGAGGTTCATCATGTGGCGACGGTGGTCCTTGATCTTGATCACAGCCAAGAGAGTCGTGAACTGGTGTCGCGGTTCACTTCGAGTCCGTACTTCGATGTGCAGCATCAGCTAACGAACTCTCGACAAGTCGAGGATCTCATCGATCGTGGGCGGACCACCCTCGCATTGCAAATAAACCCAGGGTTCGCGGAAGACCTCCGGAAGGGCCAGGCCGCACCCTTGCAGGTGATCGTCGATGCTACAAACTCGAACACAGCGCTGATCGCCTCGGGCTACATCAATCAGATTGCCGCAGGATTCGCCAAGGACTACCAGCGCGACCGGATCAACCGCATTTCCCCACAGCTGACTGAGCGCATTCCGTCCGTTGAACTCGAACAACGACCGTGGTACAACTCGGATTTACGGAGCCGGTGGTTCTTTGTGCCGGGAATCGTGGGGAGTCTGACGCTGGTCCTGGTTGTCAATCTGACGGCGTTCGCGGTGGTGCGTGAGCGGGAAATTGGAACCTTGGAGCAGATCATGGTTACCCCCATCCGCCCGGCCGAGTTCATTCTCGGGAAGACCCTGCCATTCTTTCTCATTGGACTGCTCGACGTTTCATTGATTGCCGTCGTCGGCACTCTTTGGTTCGAGGTCCCATTTCGAGGACAGCTTTGGGTTTTGTTCACGGGAGCAATCCTGTTCCTGCTCTGCATGCTGGGAGTCGGATTGCTGATCTCCACGATTTCTGTTACCCAGCAGCAGGCTCTGGTTACTTCATTCTTCTTCATCATGCCGGCGGTGACATTTTCAGGCTTTGGCTTTCCCATCAGCACCATGCCGCAATGGCTGCAATACCTGACTTACGCCAGTCCGTTGCGTTACTTCTTGGTTGTGCTGCGGGGCACATACCTTAAGGGCGTCGGTATGGACATACTCTGGCCGGAAATGCTGGCGATGCTTGCTCTCGGCTTCGGATTGCTCACGACAGCGGTAGTCCGCTTTCACAAGGCGCTGGACTAAAGCTCCCACGCGAAACCTGGACGTTTCCAGCCCGCATCGTTTTTACCAATACATCTGCCGTAGACGGGTCTGGACGGCATGGAAATCGATGGAGTGAACTGAATGACTAAGGAGAAGCGCGAGCTTGGCTGGAAGAACTTATTCGCTGCCCGCTCACCGCACTCATCGTTGGGACGACTTGACCTGCCGGAGCGGTGTACGTCGCACCACGCCACGATATAGGAATAGACTCAGATTTTGACACGTTTTATATTTCTCCCGCGAATCCTTCTTGAAGGAGCGGACTCATGTACTTCCTTAAGCCCGCCGTGTTTGTCGCGGTTCTGTTCGGTCTCTCTTCTATCGTGCTCGCGCAAGATTCCCGCTACCACCCTGAGCGCCAGCAAATTCCAACGCCGGAATGTCTGGTCATGAAAGGCGCGTGGGAGGGTGGGGGGACCGCCTGCACTCAAACTGAGCACGAAACCTGGCTCGCTGATATCAGGCATTGGCGAAGCGAGCGCCGCATCCGTATTGGTTATGACGGCACACGCTATGACATGCCTGCCCTCAAGTGGACGCAGTCCAGTTTCTTTCAGCCGCAGATGATGGTCGAGGATCGTTACTTCTACGATCCTGTTGCACACCGCTACACGGTGGATCGCTATCTCGACGATCTTGAAAAGCGCTATGGCGGCATCGACGCCGTACTTACCTGGCCGACGTATCCAAACATGGGGATCGACAATCGCAACCAGCACGATATGATCCGCTCAATGCCCGGCGGGGTGGCTGGTGTCCGCGAGATGATTAGTGACTTCCACCGGCGCGGCGTACGAGTTCTTTTCCCCATGATGATGTGGGATCAAGGCACAAGAGATCCAGGCCTGCCGTGGCCGGATGCGATCGCCAGTCTGATGGCTGAAGTTGGCGCCGATGGTATCAACGGCGACACGCAAGATGGAGTTCCTCTAGCATTTTCCGTTGCCTCCGACAAGGTTGGTCACACACTGGCTTTCGAGCCGGAAGACGGGCCCAGCGACGAAGCGCTCGCGTGGAACGTCATGACCTGGGGCCAATATTCCTATCCCCGCGTGCCCATGGTGGACAAATATAAGTGGCTGGAAACGCGCCATATGGTCAACATCTCCGACAGGTGGACTAGGGACAAGACGGACAACCTGCAATTCGCCTTTTTCAACGGCGTGGGGTGGGAAAGCTGGGAGAACATCTGGGGCATTTGGAACGAGGTCACGCCACGCGATGCCGAAGCTACACGCCGTGTAGCGACGATGGAGCGAGCCCTCGCACCGTTTCTCATCAGTTCGGACTGGGAGCCGCTCACACCCATGCTGCCCTACGGCGTTTATGCCAGCCGTTGGCCGCTCGGGCAGGAAACACTCTGGACGATTGTGAACCGAAACGAATATGACGTGGACGGGCCGCAAATCGAAATCACCCCGCAAGGCGGGATGCGCTACTTCGATCTTTATCACGGTGTCGAAGTAAAACCTGCGAAGAATCCTGCAGGACGAACCCAACTGAGTTTCCAGATTGAAGCCCACGGATACGGAGCGCTGCTGGCTACTCCTTCAGCTCCGACCGCTAGCATTAAAAAGCTGATGTCGAAGATGAAAGAACTCACCGCAAAACCGCTGGCAAGTTACTCGCATGAGTGGAAGGTACTGCCGCAGGAAATTGTTCCGATTACGGCAACCAAGGCGCCTGCTGGCTCCCCATCAGGAATGGTGAAGATTCCCGCCGCGGATTTCGAGTTTCGTGTTGCGGGCATTGAAATCGAAGGGTTCGATGACATCGGCGTCGATGTTCAATATCCCTGGGAAGATACGCCGCGTCGTTTCCATGATCATCTCATGCCCGTGAAGTCTTTCTGGATCGATAAGTACCCAGTGACGAATGCGCAGTTCAAGAAGTTCACGGATGCTACTCACTATCATCCACAGGACGATCTAAATTTCTTGCGCGACTGGAAGGACGGTACCTATCCACCTGGTTGGGAGAATAAACCGGTAACTTGGGTTTCCCTGGAAGACGCGCGGGCGTATGCGGGTTGGGCGGGGAAGCGTCTACCGCACGAATGGGAGTGGCAGTATGCGGCACAAGGTATGGATGAGCGCACTTACCCATGGGGTAACGCTTGGAATGCTGATGCGGTTCCAGTCCCGGACAAAGGGCGCACGATGCGCGGACCCGATGTGATTGACGCGCACCCGCAGGGTGCAAGTCCATTCGGCGTGATGGATCTGGTAGGCAACGTCTGGCAGTGGACGGAAGAATTTCTGGATGAGCACACCCGCGGCGGCATTGTGCGAGGCGGAAGCTACTATCAGCCGCAGGGTTCTATCTGGTACTTCCCGCAGGCGTATAAGCTAGGTGAACATGGAAAACTTTTGTTGACGTCTCCGAGCATGGATCGCTCCGGAGCCCTGGGGTTCCGCTGCGTTCAGGATGCAGAATAAAGCGGCCTCGGCGCAGATCGCGATGATGCTAGCCTGTCAGGCTGCGCCGAGTCCTTATGAACCCACATCTGAACGCAGAGCTGTCGTTGCCTCTGCCGTGGCCACAATTTACGTGACCCAGCCCAGTGCTACGGCGAAAATCAATTAGAACGCGGCTGTTTAGTCGCGCGACAGCATCTCTATCGGAAACTGATTCCACTTGTGCATAGAGAGAACCGACTCATACACAATGTCAAATTGAGCGGGCGCGAAAGAGTTGCACTTAGAATTTCTTGTGATATCTGGCGTCCACGGAAACACCACCCGCCTCGTCGCGTGAAGCACTTACCGACCACCGCCGATTGATTTGATATTCTCCTTGGATCACCTCACTGCCTGGCTGCGAGACGTCGGTCGAGAAGGTAAATAACAGATTTTTAGTCACGCGTTGCTGAAGAGCAATCCGAGCCGAAGGGTTCTGCCCACTTCCGCCAATTGTTGGATCGATTTGCAGGCTTGAAAGACCGGCCATTTTCTGCACGCTGCTGGTGAGTTTGCTCGCCGCTTGCGACGCAATCATCGAGTCGGTGCTCTGGCTGTTCGCAGCTGATTCCTGCGTGGTTTTACCGCGCGCGACAAGGTTGATGATGTCTGCTGTCGCTAGTGGCGGATCTGACACATAAGACGTCGTGAGTTTTTCCAGCGGACCGCGCATCGTTAGCGTCAGGTTGTACTGTTCGATCGTCGTCCTTACCGAAACATTCAACACTGGGTGCGTTTCATTCGGGTTATCAAATGTAATCACTCCCTGCTGCAGCTGATATCGGACGGTTCGATAGAACAATTCGCCGGAAGTCAAAGTCGTCCTGCCCGTGATCACAGGATTCGCCGCGGTCCCACCTATTCGCAGGGCCGCCTGTCCTGCGATGCTGATCTGCGAACTCGTGGCACTCAGCGTTTGTGGTGTCTGCACGACAATTGCGAGTTTGATCGTATCTGCGAATCCCGGTTGTGAAATGGTCCCGCCTGTGGTGAACTGATCCGCGAATGTCGATAGATCGAAGTCGGGCGTAAAGGCCAAACTGCTCACCGACACCCGGCCGTTCAGGCTAGATGCCGTCAGATTGCCATTGAGGGAAAGGTTGGCATCGAGCAGCGTGCGCAAACCTTCAGGATAGAGTAATCGCACCGACTGCGACTGCAGCAGCAAATTGAATTGCAGGCTGGGCCGGTACGCAATCGCGCCGCCAATCGAAACCTGGCCGCCGCCCATAATCCCCGTCATCTTCGAAACTTGCAGTCGATCCTTCGAAATGTCGAGAGTTCCGTTCAGCTTCTCAACACCGATGGGTGCATCGGATGTGTTGAACGAAGCATTCTTTAGTTCCAGTTGCCCTTGAAGTTCCGGCGCCGCGGTTGTTCCGGAGGCGCTTACATCAAGGGCCAACTGGCCCGAACTGTTTACGTCCGGCGAGATGATTTTCAGGATGTCTAGATTGAGGGTGCCCTTGGCCGTCACAGTCGGAGTCCGTGCGCTCCCGATCGGAACCTGACCCTGCACATGGAGAGACGTCCCCGTTCCTTCAATGTCGGTTGGCTGCAGCGTAACTACAGAGTTGGCGTAGTCCACTTGAATCGGATTGGTAATGCCGATCTGCAGTGCCTGGTAACTCGCTTTCAGCACCGGGATGGAAACATGCGCCTGCAACTGGTTCTTATCCTTGAGCGGCCCATATAACGTGGCATGCAGCTCAGTTTGACCTTGAAAGCCAGCGGGAATGTGCGAACCGTAGGCGGCCAGCAGAGTCTCCAATGCAATCGTCCCAGTATCCAAACTTGCTTGCGCTTCATAATCTCCCGACAGCGCCACCTGTCCATGCGCGTGTACCTGAATCTGCGACACTTTTGAATCCATATCCAGGTCGAGCCGATGTTGAGCGATCCCAGCCTCCGCTTTCAGTTGAGAGATAGAGTGGCCCCGCACGTGCAGTTCAGGCAACTGAACAATCGTTGTCAGTTGCGGATCATCCAGATTTCCTTCACCACGAACCGATGCAGCCAAGGTTCCAGTCAGTTCCAGGTTTCTCTGCTGCACCGCTTGCAACTGCTGCAGTACGATGACGGGAGCATCCACACGAACTTTGTATGCTTTCGCCTTCGGGGTATACGATACATCGCCGTCAACATTTCCGGCCTTGGATGCAACTCTCAACTCCGACACGATCGACCCATTTCCGGCGCGGATGTTCCCCGTTATCTTCTGAATCGGTTCTCCGTAAGCAGCAGCATTTGCAATTTCAATCTGGCCGCTTCCTGCGGGGTCGAGCAGCGACCCATCCATCGACAGTTTCGCGGTAACTACGCCGGAGACCGGATATTGCTGATTCGCTAGCTCCAGCAGATCTGCGAGTCGGAATTGCTCCGCATCGAAGTGTGCCTGAATTCGCCCCGAAGGCTGATAGGCCCACTGATGCAGTTGCACTGCCGCGCTGAAAGAAGCCTGACCTTGCCGAGCATTCGTCAGTCGCCCATTCTCGAGCCTCAGTTCTGATGGATTGGCCCGCACCGCAAATGACGCAGTCGTCCACTGAGTTCCTTTAACTTCCAAAGTTGTCGCGTGCAACTGTGCGTTCAAGGTCGGCTTTTCCAGCGACCCCTGCACGACCGCATTTAACGTTGCTTTACCTGAGATCGGCGGAGGCGGGTTTTGCATTGCCGTGAACGATGACACTACCCCCTCCAATTCGCGCAGATCACCCGCCACCAATTGCATTTGCAGGCTCGAATGATCGCCGATCGTGCCTTGTGCAGTCAGAGTCGTCGACGGAATTGTGACCGACGTATCGTGCACTTCAACACTTTGCCGCGCACCGTCATACGTCACGTGCACTATTCCGCTTACGGGGATTTCCGAGGGTGTGGGCGTTTCAGCGCTGCTCGCTTGTGCCTGAATCGTAAGGTCCGAGCGTCCCTTGAGACTGTTCAGGCCTCCCCTCCATTCGGCCTCAGCCGTGCCATCAAGATTTCCGGAAATGGTGGCGGCCCTTGTTGGCTGCGGACCGAAAGATTCCTGGAGCGCCCGAAGAGAAATTCCCTGCAAAGACGCCTGGATGCGGGAATTCGGTGTGGAATCGAGGTGTTTCACTTCTCCGCCAGCCGAAATCCGTCCACCGAATATTTCCAATTTCAGATTGCTCACAGTCAGATTCCCGTCCGCCAAACTGTAATTCCCAGCGAGCGCACGTAGCTCGATGCGTTTACCGGAGGCAACCGCAGCCAGTGCGTCGCTCGCAAGATGCCCGTCCACCGAAACGCCTCGCAGGGCGGGTCGATTTTCTGCCGCCTGGTAATGAAGCTTCCCGGCGAGCAACACATTGCCCTCAGGCTTCGTCGTGGGAGATACTTGTCTAAAGTCCGGCACATGCAGAAGCATCCGATAGGTTCCATCCGCGACCGGATTCGAATAATCCCGCACTCGAGCTTGCAACATTAAGTTCGAAGATCCGACGTGCAGATTCGCCGATTCGACTGTCAACTGTGCAGGGGTTGCGCTGAACTGTAACTCGAAATCGTGGGCAAGCGGAGTGTAGGTCGCATATTTCAGCCGTCCATTCTTGTATGAGATGACCCCGTCATACTTCTTGAACACTCGAGTAAATCGGATGTCAGTCCTGAGTTCATACAGATCGGCTTCAAGAGGAATCTGTTGGTCGTTATAGGATACTTCTCCATTCGTAATCTGCGCGTGCCCAACGGCGAAGTCAAAAACGCTCGTATGGCCGCTCGCCTGACTTGGTCGTGGAGTAGGAAAGTTGTTCTTGCCGTCCCGACTGACTTGAATGTGAATCACTGGACGTACGATCAGAAGTTCGCTCAGCGACATTTTCGGGTGCAAGGCTGAGCCGACCCTGATGCCCGCCGTTAACTTGTCCATATGTAGTAGGGGAGGCTGATCCGCGCCTTCTGTACCATGCAGGGTGATGTCATAAAGAGTTGCGGTCAGTCCCGAAAGATTGAAATCCAATTCGCCAATCGCAGTTCTTCCGCCTGTGGCCTGGTTGGTCAGTTCCACGATCTTTGCAAGCGCGAAGCGTTGGAACGAGGCACTCTTCAAATAAAAATATCCACCAATCGCGCCAGTGATCATCACAATTCCGGCTGCCAGTGCTGCCCATCCGATCTTTCGTTTCCAACTCATCGAAACCCTAAAATGCCTGCCCGATTGTGATGTAGTACTGCGTCGGATTGATGCCAGGAATGGGACTCAGATTTCGCCCTACGTCAATTCTCACCGGACCAATCGGAGTTGAGTACCTCAGACCAAAACCTACCGTATTCGTATAGTTGCTGACGAAGTCGTGCAAGTTGATCGCGCTGTAAACATTCCCTCCGTCATAAAAGACAACCCCACCCAGTGCTTTCATGATCCTCATTGGAAAACGCACTTCTGAATTGAGGATAAACAACTGCTTCCCACCGACGGGCACCGTGATGTTGACACATCCTTGCTCTCCCTCGAGTACATTGCAAAACGGAACCAGGCGTTGCGGCCCCGCCTGATCGATTGGAAAACTACGCAGCGACGTACTGCCGCCCGTGAAGAACAGCTGGCTGGTTGGTACAAAACTCCCGGCAAACGGGGGCGCTAGACCCAGACGCACACTGTTGGCGAACACCACAGAATGTAAGGACTTGTAATAGGCATATTGACCGAAAAACTTCACGAAGTCTGCGCTGGAACCCAGCGCCGTGGGCGTAACGCCCAGGTCGGCGGTGGCAAAACTCCCGCGATGCGCATCCAGCGGCATGTCTCGCGTATCGCGGATCAGACTGCCTGAAAAAGTTGACAGCCATACATTCTCGTCTTTTGGAAGCACAAGATCTGGAACCAGGATGTCCGACAACACGGTGTGATTGAAGTCGTAACGCAACTGCAGGCGCGTGTTCTTACTGCGATTCAGTGACCGCTCCACCTGAAATGACAAGTCTCCATAAGTCGCAATAAACAGCGGATTCTGGCTGTTACGCTCCAGGGAAAAACTGCCAAGGGATTTCCAGTCCGTTCCAAAGAAGTGCGGTTGGCCGTACGTCGACAACAGCCGTTGATCGAGTTGCGAGATCAGAATGGAGCCGCTCGCAGTCTCCCCCAATCCGCGCATGTTTCGGCGCGTGTACTCGATCAAGCCGCGCGGACTCGCATAGGTCGATTCGCTCGGGGCGACCTTATACCCGTTGAGTCCGATCGAGCCTCCGCCGCCCGGAAGCGGTATTGATCCACTCGGAACATTACCGCCCCGATGCCCCGCCTCAAAACCGATGCCCCATGTAATCTCATTTCGCTTGGCTTCATGCACCTTTATGAGTGTCGTCTCATCGTCCTGAGTATTAATCGGTCTCCTCGGACCCACACTGGACCAATCGAAGATATTCAAGTCGTACAATCGGCTTTCTGCCTCGAGCAGATCTCCCCGCCGCATTGGAGTCCCCTGCTCAGCTCGCGCGGTCCTCGTAAGCAGCGACATTCTTGTCCGCTCCTGCCCGAGGTACACGACGTCGTCAATGAGTACCAACTGATGTTCCTCGATGGCATAGGTAACATTCACACGATGGAAATCCCCTGCGACTCTCTGTGCGGTAGCTTTCACTTCGACGTTCAAATACCCGCGGTTGAGGTATGTCGCGGAGATACGATTGCGGTCCTCTGTCATCTTTCGTGGGGAAAATGGCGCACCGGCACTCAATTGAAAGCCTTTAGGCGCTGTCAGTTGCGCGTACTCAACGTTCTGATTGCCCGCGACCTTGACCTCTTGCACGAGGGTCTGGCCACCTTCGTCGATGGCAATATCGACGTCGATCTTCGGCTCCCGGTCTACCACTTTTGGCGTGATCTTGACGTCCTCGTAACCGCGATCCCGATAGAGTGCCTCGATATTCGTCGTACTCTGCTTCAACAGTTTCTGGCTGAGACTGCCGTGCGTCCAGAGATGCGAAGTCTTGACTGTCACCTGTTGCATAAGCTCTTTTGTTGTGACGGCCGCGTTCCCGTGGAACAGAATCCTGTCGACTTTGTGTTTCTTGCCGCGATCGATCGCGTATACGATTTCGATCTTGTCGGGCTGCGTCTCGAAACTCGTCGTGACCTTGACGTCGGAGTATCCCTTCTTCTGGAAGTAATCCGCCAGGTTGCGCTGACCCTCGTCCACCAATTCACGGTCGACTCCACCTTCCGAATAGATCGGAACAAGCTTTTTTATTTGCCGTCGCCCGACATACGGGATTAGGCTCAACTTGGCTCCTTCCGCCCGAATCATCACCAGTGGCCCCACCTTCACTTTGAACGAGACTTCCACCGCATTCGTCTGCGGATCATACTTTGGCGGATTTTCCTGGATGCTGCTCGCTAGCCGGTGGCGCCCCGTCAGACTCTTCTTCATCAGTCTGGTCGCCGCCTGAATACGTTCTCGTGTGTAGCTCTTTCCTGGTTTCAGAAGCCCGCTTGATAGCCGCGCGCGCAGCGACCTCATCGCGCGGAACAGGCGAGCCTTTTCCGGATCATCTGGGCCTTCGATGTTGACCGAGGAAATCCGAGCTCGGTTTCCCATTACGATCTTGAAGGCTATGTTGACGATCTGGTGGGCATCGTCGATTGCGGTTTCCGCATGCACCTCCGACTGGAAGTATCCAGTCCGACGAAGAAATTCTCTGAGCGCATTCTCGGCCACTGGAATTCTCGACGCGTCATAGGGATCCTCGTCTGGCAGATCGGCGACTTGCAGGAGCCTGGTGTAGGTAAATGACGCTCCGGGAAACTGCACTACTCCCAGGTAATACGGCGGTTCCAAGATGAACTGCAGACGGAGGCCGGCGACATCGGACACAACACTTACCCGAACGTCAGCGAAATCGCCTGCACGTTGCAAGGCCTTAGCGTCGGCGTCTATTTTCTCTTGCGAATAAGGCTCGCCGGCATGTTGTGTTAAGAGCGCGAAAAAGGGATTCACATCACGATGAGGATTCGCGATTAGCGAGATCGCGCTGACGTTCTCTCCGCTGTGAGAGTCCGAGGGAACTTGGGCCGCGAGATGCAGAAACGCGCTCCCGTACACCAGCGATACTATGATGGTCCCAAAGCGCATAGGCTACTGCTTCTCTTAAACAATCGTCACTCGTGTGATATTCGCAACGAGAGGTTCCAGTTTGGATTCCGGTCGATGATCCGCGGTTGGAATCCGCGCAACGAGCTCTACGAATCTCCCGAAGAATGATACCGCCGGATCAACCAAGATAGGTTCTCCGGCAACTAGGTAGAACCGGCACCTGTTCTGCCAGTGTCTCGATGCGGTATCTGTTACGCCCTGGGCCCCCGGACTCGGATGGGTTCGTGTCGTAAGGGTTGCTCGCTCCTTGCTGTTCAGCTGTGTCTACGGCAAATTATTCCGGCCAGAAACTCTAGTCTGTCGGCGCAGGGCCGCTCAACTGTCGTTCCAGACAGTTCGACTGGAATTGCTAGGCAATTTGCAGCACGGCGGACAACTCACGACATGGACCGTAAGCGGCGCTTGCGGAATCCCGGTGCTCACCCACCGGCCGACGATGAAAGCTAGTTCCGAGGACGCTGGGGGTCCTACTCTTGTGCAGTGAGCAAACAAAAGACGGCAACCCAATCGCCAGAATCCTGCTCCAAGCTACTCCGAGGCAGATGGATGTTCATGGCGCGTAACGAAACCAGCAATGCTGCGGCGAGCGTCACGCTTCAAACATCAAATTGCTCTAATTGGGTTTTGGCCGTGGAACGTAATCCAGTGGTGCCCCAGGAGGGATTAAGGGTTCGCGTTTCACGCTGTCCTGGAAGTCTTCCAGTATCTTTGCCGTGTGTGCCCCTACCCAAGCATGGAGATACGGATAGTCCATAGGCTCGCGCTCCTTTGGGTCTGTGTCGAGGTTGACCAAGTGCGGGTTCGGCAGCGGCAGGGCTGCGTCAGTAAGTGTCCTTTGTTCCACCATGACTAATTTGAAATTCTTCCACTTAACGTCGTAAAGTTCGCTGCCAAGCCAGAAGGGAAATCCCTCACGGTTAGAATTTGCCTGTTTCCCTTCAAAAAAGGCGCGCTGGTCTACTCCGTCAATCACACGGTCGCTTGGAACTTCGAGTCCGGCCCAGAGGAGAAGCGTGGCAAACATGTCTGTGGTGTGAACAATCTCATTGCTTAAATATCCAGCCGTGCCGCGCCATGTTTCGGCTTCTTCGGGTCCGTTGTCTCCGGAAAAAACCACGATGGTATTGTCGGCGACGCCCAGCTGTTTCAGGTAGTCGAGGAATGTGCCGAAATCGGTGTCGAGTTCCAGCAGGCAATCGGCCCAGTCGCCGCGACCCGTCTTCCCCTTGAACTCGGCGCGCGGAATAGTTGGCAAGTGCATCATCGAGTAATCGAAATAGAGAAAGAATGGCTTGCCTGCATCCGTGCTTCGTTTGATGAAGTCTTTTGCACGCTTCATGTACTCGAGATCAATATCGCGCCGCACCGCGACTGTAAGTTGTTGGAGCTTGCGGAGAGGCTGCCCCTTGCGACCTTCGATTACATGAGTGACAGGATCCCGCTTGGGGTCATACCAAGGGTCTTCTGACCACAACGCCTCGTCGTAAGAACGAGGGATACCGTACCATTCGTCGAAGCCGTGGTCCGTTGGCCAGCGGCCTGCAGAGTCTCCAATGTGCCATTTCCCAACAATGGCAGTCGCGTATCCGGCCTCGGAAAAAATATCGCCCAGGGTGCGTTCCCACTTAACCAGACCACCATGCGATCCGGCCAGGGCGACAGTCTGATTCCCGGAGCGAATCGAATAGCGCCCAGTCATCAGCGCCGAACGGGAGGGAGTGCATTGGGCTTCTGGTGCGAAGTTCAGGAGCATCATCCCTTCTTTAGCGAAAGCGTCGATGCCGACAGTCGAAACGCCGCGCAGTGGGCCACCACTGTAGGAACTCAGCTCGCCCATGCCCAGATTATCGACAATAGACCACGTTCGGCCTCTTGGCTTGGCTAGCAGCAACCGAAGGAAGAAGGCCCGCCACAAGAACAATGCGGAAGAGCACTTGAAACACAGTATTTGTGATGATTCTAGCCATTGGATTTCCTTAGTGGCTGGGTAGTTTCACCAGTGACTTGGTGACCCAAACAACGCTGAAGAGGATCGTCTGACCTTGGCTGCGAACCCGCGCGCCAAACTCAGGTTCATACCGGGCCAGGAAAGTGAGGCGGGGCCCAGGAATGTAGGTGCTGAATTCCGGCCCAAGGCCGAAGACGCGATCCTTGTAGCCCAGTAAAGCTGGAGGAATCTGCGATCCGCTGTCATTTGTGATCTTCCACTGAGCGTATCCCGCGGCGCCGAGATTCATGATCATGGGGATGGGGCCGCTCACCTTTTTGTAAAAGGTTCTGCCGAAGCCTCCTTCAATCGTTCCCACGTTCCCTGGACGAATATCTGTGCCGCTCTTGGAACTGTTGAACTCAAAGAAGAAGGTAGCGGCTGCGTTCCACATTTTTTTTTGATCCAAGTAGAAGGTGCTGCCAAGTGAAAATTCGTTGCCCCACATGCCGAGTCCGGAATTCTCGTTGCTGTTGGGAGAGTACGACCCAGTTGGCATATATAGGTTATATCCAGCAGTTATGTCTGTTCGCTTTAAATGCCAGCCGAGGGTCAGGCCAGCGAACATGTCCGTGTAGGCCATACCGCTATTCAGATCGAGTGAATTGAACTGGATCCGGTTATCGATGAAGGGAAATGCAATGCTGGCCCCGATGTTGCCTCCGAGCGCCTTGAAGCTCGGCACTACATTCACCAATAGTATGGGCGCGGTGGATGTTATACCCCCTGGCAAATTGAGACCGTTGCCGTTGTTGTCCTTGATAGTGCTGGTCGGGTAGACCCAGACGAGACCTCCCACATACACGCCCGGTGGTGGTTGGGTCCCGCTCTCCAAGCCAGTGAAACCGGGAATGTGGTCGCCCTTGTACTGTGCGTGGCTCCTCACGGCCGTCGACAGGAAACAAATGAGCATTAAAACAGCACTTGAACGTCGCATCAGAACCCCCAGCCTCAAGATTGATGAGTTCCAAGGGGAGGATCACCTGTGGACTTTGACAGGTCGGAAAGACTCGATTGACCAGGTTGCATTTTGCTGGCCATCTCTGCGCTGCAAATAGGCTGCGAGCTTCTCCTTCAGCATCTGTGGAGAGTGGAGTGTTGTCGTGTATAGACTCTGGCTTCCGACCCTGGATTGTTCGGACTCGGCCACTCACCGAACAAGTGAAACTGCTCAGGTCAATCGGCATCGACGAAACCACAACCATACCTGCAACGCAATTGCCGCCTAGCAATCTCTACAGTTTTCGCCGTTCAGGTGGCGACGCAATGTGTAACGCAGAAATCCGTCCTGCTCGAGTTGGATAACTACGTTGTAAGTGGCTTCTGCCGTAGGTGCAGGAGAGCATTTCTGATCATCAAGCACGAAAGGAGTCGATCATATGCCGGATCTGTTTGAACTACTGAAACAAAAATATCAACCTGTTCTCGAGGTAATCCAAAAGGAAGGCGCACAGCTGGAAAATCTAAATCTGGACGGGAACCAGCTATTTCTGAAGGCCACTGCAGTTTCAGAAGCCAGCAAGAATCGCATCTGGGACGCTATTAAGGCAGTCGATCCAAGATTCGGCGATCTCAAACACGACATTGAAGTCCGCGCGGGTGAACAGACGTACACAGTTCGTGCCGGCGACACATTGTCCAAAATCAGCAAGTATTTCTATAGTGACGCGAACAGGTATGATCGGATCGCGAGGGCGAATAATCTGGCGAATCCGGATCAAATCAAAGCGGGCCAGCAGCTGTTGATTCCTGCAGCATAAACGCTGACAAAACTGATTACCAGACGTAGACCAGGAGTAGCCAATGGCGATGTCGCGACTCCTTTTCGTGTTGCTGCTTGTGCCCCAAACCAAGATTGTGCAATTGCATGACAAAGAGATTGTGCGTCGCGGCAACTTTGTGGTCGCTGCCACAGTAGATGGATATATCTGCCATGGCACCCACGAGCCTTTGTCCGTCAGTTGCCATCGTGCAGTGACCGTTTCGGACGAAATAGCCGAGCGTTAGACGAATACCCTGGGTGTCCGGGAAGGAAGGATAGAGCTTGCTCAAGCTGTGAGGAGGAACAAAATGGGGTTACTCGATTCCGTAAGCGATCTGCTCAAGCAATATACGTCAACTGGATCCCAGAACAGCGCGGATGCCGCAAACCACTTCGATCAGGTTTCGCAGGCCGCCTCCCCTGGCATGATTGCGGAAGGTTTGTCAGCAGTGTTTCGTTCCAACCAGACGCCGGCCTTTGGAAGTCTGGTCAGCAATTTGTTTAGCCAATCGAACGGCGAACAAAAGGCTGGGTTGCTGAATGAGTTGTTAAGTTCGGTGAACCCAGGAATGTTGGCACAACTCGCCGGCGGTAGCGCCTTGGCCGGTCTGCTAAAGGGTGCGGGGACACAGGTAACATCCGATCAAGCTCAGTCCGTGAGCCCTGAAATGGTACAGCAGCTCGCGGCGCACGCGGAGAAGAACGATCCATCTGTGGTGGATAAGGCAAGTGCTTTCTTTGCGCAACACCCAACCCTGATCCGGACCTTGGGAGGAGCTGCACTTTCCATCGCACTGGCAAAAGTGGCCGAGCGCCAAAAGGCAGCCTAATTCGAGACAGGGTTCTTTTCGTGACCTAACTTTGTCGCCGATTTGGAGTGGAACAATAAGTGTGCGTCGCCAGCTGAGACGGTCGGCGACGCAGCACCTCCCCGGTGATACTTTCAGTCGCGCGCCAGCGCAGCTGCTAGTTGCCGTTCTTTGTCGATGTAGGCATCATCCGCAATGTCGTATACCACCTTTATGATTTGCCCTCCGATGAAGGGAAATCTCGATTGGTATTCGACCGAGATGCGGTCGCCGCTGTCATAGCCAACGGCCAATCCCTCGCCCGCGAGCGCATAGTGCCCACTCTGCGTACGAAAGTCGCCGTTCGCAGTCGATTTGTCATCCACGTAAAGCGTCATTGTGCCGAGCGTTTCCATGTTCTTCCCCATGGATTTCTTTTTGAACCCGACACCGACCACATGTTTTCCCGACTTCGGCGCCGGGCATACGAGCTTCTGCTCGGGCGGAATCCCGAGGAAGTTGTACACGAAGGTCAATTGCCCGCCCGTGACGAACAACGTGTAGCCACCAAAGCGCGAACCCTGTGACACGATCACTCCTTGTGAGTCCTTGGTGAATTCCACCTCGGCGAGAATGTTGAATGAGACACCGAGAGTGCGGGCAGCCGATGCCTCCGGGACTTCGGTGGTTCCCGGATAGTAGACGTAGCGTCCATCCGCGGGTGGGGCAGCCTTTGTATTCCAACTCGTGGATGCCGACTACGCCGTAGTCGTTCAGTGGCAGCACGTTGTACTTCTTCGCTTCGGCGAGCCAGAGAGCCGCCAACTCTTTGACTTTATCCGGATACTGCTCCGAGAGATCATGAGCTTCGGACCGGTCCACGTCAGTGTGGAATAGTTGCCAGCGATCGTGGTCGAACTTGCCTTTGTCGATCATGGGCCCATGCTCGGCGGACGCCTTCCAGCCTTTGTGCCAGACACCGCGTGTACTCAACATTTCATAGTATTGGGTCTCTTTGTGCGTCTGAGCTGCAGGGTTGTCAAAAGTGTAGCGCATGGATACGCCGGGTAGTGGCGTTTGCATCGCTCCGTTGACAAAGTCGGGCATCGTGAGACCGCAACATTCGAGAATAGTGGGGACGATATCGGTGCAGTGGTGGTACTGATGGCGTACCTCTCCGCGCGCCTTGAAACCTTTGGGCCAATGAATGACCAAAGGATCGGCCGTTCCGCCGGCATACTGCGAGTAGCGTTTGAACATCCGGTACGGTGCGCTGAATGCTACTGCCCAACCCGTTGGATAGTGATTGTAAGTGTCCGGTGAGCCCAGCTTGTCGATCATGGCCATGTTCGCCTTGATTTCGTCAGGATAGCCATTGAAGAACTGGTTCTCGTTGACAGACCCATTCGGACTGCCTTCTCCGGAGGCCCCGTTGTCGGCGCAGTAGAAGATCAGCGTGTTGTCGAGTTGCTCCGATTCTTCGAGATAGTCAATGAGTCGTCCGATCTGGACGTCGGTGTATTCCGAGTAGCCCGCATACACCTCCGCCATGCGACTAAACAACCTCTTTTCGTCGGCTGAGAGGGTGTTCCAGGGACGTACGCTGTCGCCCTCGATGAAGGTTCCGGCCGCCATGGGATTGATCGGAGTCAATTCGGTGCCTTTAGGAAGGATGCCTTTTTCGATCATGCGTGCGAGTCCCCACTCGCGGTATGCCTCGTACCCGTCGTCGAACTTGCCCTGGTATTTCTCGATAAATTCCTTTGGCGCATGATGCGGCGCGTGATTGGCGCCGGGACAGAGCCAGAGATACCAAGGTTTGTCGGGCCTTGACTGCTTCGTGTCGCGGACATAGCTGATCGCCTTGTCCACGATGTCTTTCGAGAAGTGATATCCCTCCTCCGGCGTCGCGGGCTGTTCTACGAAGTGATTGTCCTCGATTAACTCTGGATACCACTGGTTCGTTTCTCCACCAATAAACCCGTAGAACCGGTCGTAGCCGAGACCGAGCGGCCAATGTTTTCGGTTAGCGCCGATATCGAATGCGTCCACGGGGACGTTGTGGTTCTTGCCGACCCACAAAGTAGTCCAGCCCGCATCGCGGAGTACGGTGGCTATCGTCGCGCTCTCGGGAGGAATGTGGCCTGCGTAGCCGGGGAATCCCGCTGCAGACTCGGCGATGGTCCCAAATCCGTTCTGATGATGATTGCGGCCGGTTAAGAAGCAGGAGCGCGTCGGAGAGCACACCGAAGTGGTATGCCATTGCGAGTAGGTCAGGCCATTCTTGGCAAGACGATCCATGGTCGGCATATTGATACGACCACCATACGGGGACCAGGCGGCACAGCCGGTGTCGTCGTAAAGAATGACGAGCACATTGGGTGCGTCTTTGGACGCATTCTTATCAAGGAAGGCTGGCCAGTCCGGCTTGGAGTTGCGGATGTCGAGATTGATAGTTCCACTGAACTGTTTTGCCATTTCTGGTCTCCTTACGAATTTTGTTCAAGACAAGCAACGGCAGGTCTGCCGCGGCTACTTCATTTCCTCGAAGTCTCCGGGTTTCCAGCTTCCGTTGAAAGCCGCTTGTTCGGGCCCATAAACGCGAAAGTAGACGAACCATCCTTTACCCGGGATCGTTTTGATCCAGCGATCTTCGTGACCTTTTGGAATAGACGGACCGAAGTACAGCTCCGTCGGTTGCGAGGTCGAGACATCTTTCAGTTCAAAGAGGGAACGCAAAGCAGCCTTGCCCTGATCGGTCAGCACCTGACTTCGGGTGTCGGTGTCATAAACCGTAACCGACCAGAACAGTTTGCCGGGCACGGGTTGGGGAACAGTCAGCTTGTAGGCCTTTCCTCCATCGAGATTGGCGTCCTTCCTGTCGCGCAGACCCAACCAGTAAAGCGAGCCTGCGCTCGTATCTCGCTTGAACATGGCAGGCGAAGCGCCGATGGCCTGATAGAACCACTTGTCGCGAGCATAGAGATCCGCGTAGTTATCGGTATTAAAGTCTCCGTCTTCAAAGCGAAGTGCCGCCCATTCCCATCTTCGGTCGGGCCATACGATACGATCGGGGCGCCGATCCCCAAACGACTCAACTCGCATCTGAGCATTCGCAGTCTTCGCGGCTTTCTCCAGAATCGCGGCCATGCGTGCATCAGGGTTGAAGGATTTGCCCTTTTCAATTCCCAACGCCGCCAATTCTCCGTACATTTGGTGGAAGCGAGGGTTGGGCGGTTCCGCGTCGATCGCTTCCTTCAGTTCGCTCCAGAACTGGATGCTGTTCTCGTAGGCCAGAGGTGTGGTGTCCTGCTCAAGGGGCGTGAGGTCTAGCCATTTCGTCTCGGGCCAGTCCGGGTTTGGTTTGAGCGGATAGACCCTCACCGTCTTAATGCGGGCAATCGCTCCGGCAACATCGCCGTTGACGGGAAGGGAGCGGATGCCGACCAGCATCTTGTTCGACGGGGAGTTTGCGACGCGATACCCAGCAGGAGGATTATCCATGTATGCGAGAGGAAGAAAGACCACCTTATCTCCCTTGCCGGCAGCTGGACCCGGAAGGCCAAGGTCGGCGATCCACAACTGGTTGACATCCATCGCGATGCAGATCAGCGGGCCCGGCGGCAGTTCGACGACCATGGGGCCATCAGAGAGATCCATCAACAGCGGAGCGTAGGGAGTGTCCGAGTTGTAAGTAAAGCCGACATGCATCGGCTTGCCATCGAGAGTTCCGAAAACTTTGTTAGGCACGATGCCGATCTTGGCGTTGCCCTTGAAAATGGCGGCGCCGGAAACCGTCGGATAAAAGAAACGATACGCCTCAACGGCCCGGTTCAGGTCGGCAGCGTCATACGCGCGCTCAGCGGTCTCGCGCGTTGGAAAGCCGTTTTTGAAGGTATATTCCTGGTCGTGACGCTGCGGAAATGGTTCAGCTGGGAGTAAAGGTCGCACGGCCATGGGGATCACTCTCCTCGTGCAAGTAGAGGAACTTAGAAACTACTGCTACGGCGACTGTAGAGATTTCCAGATAACTTCCCGTAGATTTGCGTTGGCTGCGGGCCTGCTGGAGCAGCAAGGAGGTGGACCGGAATGTTCACAGACACTAAATAAGGACTAGCAAGGTTACTAGTTGACAGCAAAGGTAAGATGGGTATATTGGCTAGCAATATAACTCTCAACCTTTCCGACCGGAACCCGGACTCGGGGGATTGACGAAGGCAGTCGCCCTCGGTTTTCGATTGTGGGGTTTTGTTATCGATTTTGTTCTATCGAGGGCAGAATGCGAACCAGCCAGCGAGCTCGTGTGGTCGAACCATCTAACCGCCCCCATCCAAACCTTGCTGACCAGCGAAAAACGCACGATGCCAGGATCGATCTCCATCATCCAGACCAGAAGACATCCCACGTGAGCGGCCTTTCGCTCGCCTGGATCAACAGTCCCGAACGTTCCATCAGTGCCCTTGAGAAGGCGCTTCTGACTCGCGAGGAATGGTTGCGGCTCGCGGTGCAAGAGTCTCAGTTGGGATTGTGGTGCTGGAACGAAGTGACTCAAACCCTGTTTTGGGACTTGAAGACGCGGGAGATGTTTGGCGTGAACGGGGATAGGGAAGTCACCCTAGAGACCTTCTACAAAGCATTACACCCGGACGATCTCGGACGCGTCCGAGAGGTCTGGCGGCATCAACTGGAAAATGGGCTGGCATATGACATTGAGTACCGTGCTCTGAGGCCCGACGGCAGCATTCGCTGGATCAACGCACGCGGAAGCAGTTTCCATAGGGAGGCCGGGCAACCCCATTACATGATCGGAGTCGTCATGGATGTCACCGATCGCAGAGGGGCCGAACAGGAACGTCTGGAACTTAGCGGACGCTTGATTAAGGCTCAGGAGCAAGAGCGGAAGCGCCTTGCCCAAGAGATTCACGATGATTTCGGGCAGAGGCTCTCCTTGTTAATGGTGGAACTTGAGGCACTCGCCGAGATGACGAAGAACACAAAAGCAGGTGTTCTTGCGGAGGAATCGGTTCGAATTGTAGACGATTTGACCCACGATCTTCATTGCCTTTCTCACCGCTTACACTCTTCGAAATTGGAGATTCTAGGGCTTGTGCCCAGCATTCGTTCGCTTTGTGCGGATCTCTCAAAACAACAGGCAATTCAGATAAACTTCGACCACGTGGATGTTCCTACCGAGATACCGACTGACACAGCGCTAGCCCTCTTCCGCATCGTTCAAGAAGGATTACACAATGTGAGTAAGCACAGTCGTGCCTCGAGGGTCAGGGTTCGGATTACAAGGACTCCCGAAGCGATCTCTTTGACGCTATCTGATAACGGGAGGGGATTTGACGTAAGTAGGAATTACGTATCGAAAGGGATTGGTATTCAAAGTATGAGGGAGCGCGCACGTCTGCTAGGAGCAATATTCGAAGTCCAGTCAAGACCATCCATAGAAGGTACTCAGATTACCGTGATTGTTCCGTTAAAGCGGGCCCTCATTGCGGCGTGACGAAATAAAGATCAGTTACGGCTGCCTTCGTCACTGAAGTGAGTGTAGTGGGGCCTTCTGCACATCCGAGTAGATCATTCTGCCGTTCTATTTATCGAATCGAAAAATACGGTTCCAGTCCTTCTTCATATCAACCACAACCCATCCTCTCGCATTTGCTTCGTCCAGGGCCTTGTCAAGTTTCCCGAAGCTAGATTCACGATCGTAACTATATTCCCTTTCCGCATCTGTGTGATGAACAAGCAACAACAAGCGAGGGCCACTTCCCGAAGCGGTCCACTCAAGCATCGGCTGATCGCCGTCGGAGTTTCCAAATGCCGCTATCGGGCGCCTGCCGATGAATTGGTTGATCGCGATTGGCTTTCCTTCTTTATCGTCGATGAAGTTAATTTCGGAAAGTCGCAAGAGGTCGGGTTTACCGTCTACCAGTATGAATTTTGTCTTGATAGAACTGCCCACGACTTGCTCTGGGGGTACTCCGTAGGCCTCTTTGGTCCAAGGCCGCATGAACTCAATCCCGCCTCCGGAAACGATGTACGTCTTGAATCCATTGGTGCGCAGGTAGCTCAGCAGCTCCAACATCGGCTGGTAAATGCACTCGTCGTACGGATGCTTGAACCTTGGATGGCGGGCAGTGGCCAACCAGTCGGTGACGGTTTTCTGAAACTGTTCAACCGTCATACCCGAATGTGTGGCAGCCACAAGCTGCATGAGCCCCTTTTCCCCCGTCGCGGCGACAGCTTTCACATTGCCATCAAGAACTCCTTCGAAGGGTTGTGTCGTCGCCCAGCCTGGATGGGCGGGGGCAAGCTGGCGGACCCGATCGAGCACGAACGCCAGTTGCACGTACATTGGTTGCTCGACCCAAAGCGTGCCGTCATTGTCGAATGTGGCAATGCGCTCGTCGATTGGAACAAAATCAGGTGTACCGTTCTTGGTGACTTTTCCCACGAAAGCAATGATCGCTTTTTTGGGACCAGTGTCGTTCCAGGATGGCAATGGATCTGTTTGAGCACGGGCATTTATCAGTGAGAACGCAAGGATGCAGCACCAAGCGACTGGGCGACGGAATGGTTTCCTTGACATTGAGAGTCAAACCCCCGAGGAATTGTTGATGCTAACCGGGAACGTACCGAAAATGCGGTTCCATTCGTGCCAGCATCGTGAATAGCAGAGTGGTGGCTGGGCTGCCGGCAGCGATGCGACTGTTGTTGCGAGATTCTCCTGCACTCTTTTGTCGGCTTCAGGCGGCCACGACTGTAGTCCCGGTTCCTTCTCGCTTTTTGAAAATAGCGGCTCTGCCACCCGCCAGGAGTTCAGCCTGACCTATCCTCCCGAAAAATTGCATGAGTCTTGCAATCACTCCGGTCCACCCGGTTTGGTGGCTTGCGCCGAGGCCGGCGCCGTTATCACCATGGAAGTACTCATAAAACAAGATGTAGTCTTTCCATTGAGGATCCGTCTGAAATTTTTCAGTCCCTCCGTATACTGGTCGACGTCCGGAGTCGTCGCGCAGGAAAATTCGTGCCAACCTGTTTGCGATTTCCTGCGCTACTTCAAAGAGATTCATTTGATGGCCCGAGCCAGTTGGACAGTCGATCCGGAAAGTCTCGCCGTAATACAGATAGAAAGACAACAGAGAGCGAATTAGTAGCGCATTGACCGGCATCCAAATCGGTCCGCGCCAATTGGAGTTGCCGCCGAACATGCCCGTATCGGACTCGGCAGGAAGATAATTGACACGATACTCCTGGCTGGCGAGGTCAAAGGTATATGGATGCTCAGAATGATAGCGAGACAGTGCCCGAATTCCGAACGGACTGAAAAACTCGTTTTCATCCAGCATGCGGCCAAGTATGCGGCGTAATCTTTCTGGATTGACGAGGGCTATGATCCCTCGGTCGCCACAACCAAGGTGGGCGGGGCCGGTCGGATGAATGCTGTCACGTAGCCCTGGCAAGCCACGCAGGCGCTCTCTCATCGCCCGCGTCAATCGCTCGGCACTGTTGCGCTGCCAGGGTTCGACGATGGTCGTCGCGCAAAGAGGCAGCAATCCCACCATGGAGCGGACCTTGAGTCGTGTAGCAGTCCCATCAGGGTACCGAAGAACGTCGTAATAGAAGCCGTCTTCTTCATCCCACATTCCCTCTTGCCCAGTTTGATTCATGGCATGGGCGATGAGCAGGAAGTGATCCGCGAACTTAATGGCCATGTCTTCGAAGAATGAGTCGTAGGATGCGAGCTCAATGCTTATCTCAAGCATGTTCTGGCAGAAAAGCGATACCCAGGCAGTGCCATCCGCTTGTTCCAGATATCCACCCATCGGCAGAGGGGCACTGCGGTCGAAAACACCGATGTTGTCGAGCCCCAGAAATCCGCCCTCGAAAACGTTCTTGCCAGTTCGATCCTTTCGATTTACCCACCAACTGAAGTTCAGCAATAACTTCGCAAAAGAGCGCTTCAAGAACTCAATATCACCTTGACCACGTAGAGCTTGTTCCATGCGATACAGGAATATTGCCGCCCAGGCGTGGACTGGAGGATTCACATCGCTGAAGTTCCACTCGTATGCCGGCATTTGTCCGGTTGGATGAAGGAAGAATTCTTGCAACATTAAATCCAGCTGTTCCTTCGCGAAGTCCACGTCCACAGCCGAAAATGCGATACAGTGAAAGGCCAAGTCCCAAGCCGCATACCACGGATATTCCCATTTGTCGGGCATCGAAATCACATGCTCATTCACCATGTGAAACCAGTCGCTGTTTCGCATTGGCCGACTATCGGACTGCATCGGGTTTACGCCGTGCTCCTCGAGCCACTTGTTCACGTCGTATCCAAAATATTGCTTGCTCCAAAGCATGCCCGCCAACGCTTGTCGGATTACTACTCCCTCATCGTTGCTTAGCCGGGCGGGTATGATTCCTCGATAGAATTCGTCAGCTTCAGTTCTCCGACGATTTAAAACATCATCGAAGTTCTTGAAAGCATCAGCGCTTAATGGATTCAGGTCTGTGAGTCGCAGACGAATCGTGACGGATTCGCCTGCGTCCACCGCCACCCTGCACTGGGCTGATGCTTTGGTTCCAGCGCGCTCGGGATTCACAGCAGTTTGCTTTCCGAAAACCACATAGTCGTTAATACCATCCTTTACGAATGGCGCGGAGTTTGGCGTACCAGACAGTCGTTCGTTGTTGGTGTCGTTTTCGGTAAACAAAAGGGGAACATTTCCTTCACAAATTAGATACCGTTCGCCCAGATCAGAATGGCTGGCTCCGATCACCGTCGAACCTTCCGCGCCTGCGACCTGCCGTAAGAAGGGTTTTATCCGGTCGGGCCACCATGCCCAAGTGTTCCTAAACCAGATCGTGGGCAATACCGTGAGTTCCGTATTCTGAGGCCCACGATTGCATACGGTGATCTGAATCAAGATATCTTCCGGCGTCACTTTGGCATATTCGACAAAAACATCACAATATCGGTCGCCGTCAAAAATGCCCGTATCAAGCAATTCATATTCGGGTTGTGTACGATTGCGAGATTTATTCGTAGAAACCAAGTTGTCATAAGGAAATGCATTCTGGGGATACTTGTAGAGGTACTTCATGTAGGAATGTGTGGGCGTGTTGTCCAGATAGAAGTAGTATTCTTTGACGTCTTCGCCGTGGTTGCCTTCACTGTTTGTCAAACCGAAGAGGCGCTCTTTGAGAATGGGGTCCTTACCATTCCAAAGGGCGATGGAGAAGCAAAGCAATTGCTTCTCATCGCTGATACCTGCGATACCGTCTTCGCCCCAGTGGTAAGCTCTGGATCGCGCCTGATCATGACTGAAGTAGTCCCAGGCATTTCCATCCTGACTATAGTCTTCGCGTACGGTGCCCCACTGGCGTTCGCTGAGATAAGGTCCCCATTTTCTCCAAGGATCTTGACCCGTACGGGACTCTTGCAGCCTTGCGGACTCTGCATCAGAGCTCATGTAATCCCCTTTTGACCGTTTATTGAACACCTCGATGAGGTTCTGCCTGCGAAGCGCTCAAAGCTGGTGCAGAAGATTAGGTCTCACATGGAGTCCTAACTAACTGTTGAGATTGACAGGCAACCGAGGAGCACGAATCTGGCGCCCAATCATCTGACAGTAAAGGTTTTTTATGTCCCATAATCAAAACTCTCCCGCGCTGATGGAGCATTGGTGAGACCGGTGCCGCGGAAGATCGAGCAGACAAGAGAGACATCGCAGCGGGTGCATTTTGGAATAGCCTGTCAATCGCAGCAGTGTGCCGCGCTAACTGACTCATTTATCTTCTCGTGATGACCGCCCGCCGTGTGATCCGTCCTGCGTGGCAATGGTTTGTCTTGTCAATTGCACAGTGACGTCTGTGGCGTCGGACCGTGAATTGCATCACCTGATCAACTTGCGCTCTAGGAATGTTGCGGCATTTCCGGCATCTGGGTGGTAGATTGTGACCTCATGGGTTGCTTGTCCCAGAGCCTCGGGCTCTTTACAGCAACAGGATTCGAGCGAGTTGACATTTTTTAGGAAATCGTCAGGGAACGCGATTGACCATGTTGTAGTTAGAATGCGAAGTTCTTGCAACAGTGCTCGCAAGCATCGGGGTATCGACATGCTTAATCTGCCAACTCTCGACGCGCGTCCCCGGGTGCTTCTGGCCGATGATGATCTCGGAGTCTTGGAACGAGTCGCGGCGATGCTTCATTCGCGTTTTGAAGTCATCGATAAAGTTCCCGATGGGAGTTTAGCGGTAGAGGTTGCCACCAATCTCAATCCGGACATTATCATTCTCGACGTGTCCATGCCCGTCCTCAATGGAATGAGCGCGGCTCGGGAAATTAGACGGAGGCGTTTGCCCGCGAAGATCGTGTTCCTGAGTTTATATGGGGATGAAGATTACATTGCCGAAGCGTTGTCCGTTGGTGCGCAAGCATACGTGACGAAAGCGCGAGTGGCTTCGGATTTGCACGTCGCGTTGGACCTCGTACTCCGCGGACGGATGTTCGTTTCCGCTGATCGAGTTATGCGCAAAAGAAACATGGCGGGAAAGATCGAGATTCCCGCGTGGTGGCCATACCCGGGTCACCGCCATGTTGCATGCCAGTATGCAGATGGAGGGTTCTTCTTCAATGAGATGGCATTGCTTGTCAGTTCTGTTTTGGAAGCTGGTGATGCTGCTACCTTGATTGCGACCGAGGATCACCAACACAATATTTCTGAGCATGTCAAACCTCACTTGCTGAGCGCGGCTATCGCTGCTGGACGTTACGTGACGGTTGACGCGAAGGAAATTCTCAAGGGCTGCACAATCGGAGGACGGCTTGACTTGGGCCTGTGGGCCTCAAAGTCCAGAGCCGCCATGTACGGTACTGCAAAGTCCTTGGGATCTAATCTTTTCGTGTTTGGTGAAGTAGCTCCCCAGCCGTGGGCCCGAGGGTGCTTTAGCGATGGCCTAGGACTTGAACAGGTGGTGAATGACGTCGCTTTGACAGATTCCGTCTTCCTCATATGTGCAT
Organism: Binatia bacterium; assembly: GCA_035577905.1. Taxonomy (GTDB): domain Bacteria; phylum Acidobacteriota; class Terriglobia; order Terriglobales; family Acidobacteriaceae; genus Sulfotelmatobacter. The sequence goes on along the minus strand of DATKAP010000109.1, from coordinate 93,302 downwards.
ATCCCAAACTTTCAGAGGTTGGGGAGCAGAGCGAAATCGTAGAGGCTATCTGGGCCGAGCACTCCTGCGTCATGTGCTGTTCCAGTTAGCCGCATCAGTGTGCCCGAATCGAGCGGTAACCCTCTTTTGAAGGCCAAAATGCAATATCTCCCTGTCAGGCAACACAGTACCGTGAAGCACACCCAGATGTCGTAATAAATTCTCAGGAGGCCTCTATGTTGCATCTTCTGTGGGAAGCCGTTATTGGGCTGGTCGTGGGTGCAGTTGCGAAGGTCTTGATGCCGGGCAAGGATCCTGGCGGCATTGTAGTCACGATGATTCTGGGGATCATAGGGGCGCTGCTAGCTGGCTACGTCGGCCAGGCCGTGGGCTGGTACCAACCTGGACAATCAGCGGGTTTCATCATGTCTGTACTGGGAGCGATGGTGCTTCTCGGGGTCTACCACCTGTTCCGGCGCAGTAAGGTTGCGTAATCCCGGTTAAGATTCAGTCATCAAGAAATGGGAATCACCACGATGAAGAATACTGCATTCCTGGTTACGTACGACCGACAGCCCCCATTCGGCCGGCAATCCAAATTCGAACAGATGGACAAAGTGAGGCCCTGCCCAAGTTGGGCTGTCGAAGCTGCATTTGACTTGATCGTGTTCAGGATCAACTGCCGTGCCGACGCAGGGGTCGAAATGCCGATTCATCGATCACAATGCCTTCTCGAATTGCAAACTTGACCAGTTCGAGGTTCGTTTTGATCCCATATTCTTCCATGACGCGGTACTTGTGGAAAGCCACCGTCCGTTCTGAGATTTGCAGGATGTTGGATATTTCTTTCATGGAACGTCCTTCAGCCACTAGTTGCATAACTTCGCGCTGCCTTGGGGTTAAGTGTTTTTCGCGGTTGGGGCGAGGGTCTCGAATCCACTCTTGAAGAAGATGCTGAGCCACTTTGGGAGTGACGTACGAGACTCCCTTCAACACTTCCCGAACCGCCTTTACGAGTTCCGATCCCGCAGACTTTTTAAGGAGGTAACCTGACGCCCAGTTGTGGAGAGCTTGGGTCGCCAGATCATAGTCTTCACTCATGGTAAGGACAATGAGCTTAGCTTGCGGAAGGCGTCGTTTCAGTTCCTCACCGGCATCCATTCCGTTAAGCAGGGGCATCCCTAGATCGAGGATCACAACATCTGGCTTAAGCTCAGGCGCCTTGATGAGCAGCGCTTGACCATCTGAAACGGTGCCAACTATTTCAAACTCCGGTTCGAGTAGCTTTTTGAAACCCTCAATCACGAGGTCGTGATCGTCAGCCAGCAAGACACGTGGCCTGCCCATCGGTCACCCCCAATTTACAGATTCCCGAGCGCCTGTGACGGCATAAAGTCAACCCGTTGATCGGAACAGCACCTACATTCCGGAGAAACTGTAAAGAATCACAGGTCCAGCTTTAGTCCGAAAAGAAAAGACCGTTTGTAGCGAGATTCTAATTCCCCTCGAGTCAAGGCGACAAGGTGAGGTCCAATAACTGTCCGTCAAGCGCAACCGTATCAAAGCGAGGCTCGGCCACTGGGGCTCTGATTTGGAGTTGCTGGAGGGGCAAGGGCGCTGCCATCGGACTGCTAATAGGAGCAGTGCGGGAATACCCAGGCAGGATTGAACGTGATTGAGACACATGTCTGCCTGCTAGCCGGCGATCTCCTTCCAAATGACCAATGCGCCGACGCTGCCGACCAGCGGTGAATCGACTGATACCTGAGACCGGAGACGATGTGTGGCAAACGGGACTCGACCCGCAAACGCTGCATTTGTGGAGAGTTGCCTCCGGGTGACCACTCATTAGAGCACTTCCCCAAGGGTCCGCGTTTAACAGATCATAAAACTACAGGCACGCACTGTTGCTCGCCGCAGTGTCATGCATGCCCGCTTTTCGTTTAGCTAGTGAGTGAAAGCCAAGGCCCGTTCTTCCTCGGGGGCAGGGCGTGAAGAAAATAAATGGTCATCCGACTGTTGTCTTGGCTGACGATAATGACCGTGTCCTTCTGAGGGTCTGCCGGCTTCTCAGCCCAGCGTATGAGGTCATTGAAATGGTGGGTGACGGGTCCAAAGCGGCTGACGCCATAAAGCGGTTCGATCCCGATGTCGCTGTTCTCGACATCTCGATGCCTGGACTCGATGGGCTCGGAGTAGTTCGTGAATTACGAAGGGAGCGATGCCGCACTCGAATTGTCTTTCTCACAATTCATGAACACGAGGACTACATTTCAGCTGCGATAGCGAGTGGAGCGGACGGCTATGTCCTTAAGCGTCGCATGCGATCCGAACTAATTCACGCAATAGAGGAAGCCCTCGCCGGACGACGGTTCGTCTCATCATACCCAGCCATCAGGGAACAAGAGTCCCAACGATAGCAAGATCCACACAGCAATATGCTTCGATTGTTTGTTTGCTGTGCGGTACTCAACTGAAATGAAGTGCCGTCTGGAATCGTGCAGGCGGCATAGACAAACAGAATCTGGCTCACTTTAGACGGCGGCTTATGTCCGGGGACTCGCTCAGAGCCTCCGGTACGCGGATGAGGACCTTCTTACGCGTCTTGGAAATGACACCTTTGCGTGACCAGCCACTCAAAATCTTACTGGTAGTAAAAGGGCTTATGTCAGCCAGGCCGCCCAGGTGTTCGTTAGTTGTGTCGATTTCAATACCATGCGGCAGAACGTGGCCGGTTCTATGGCCAAGATCGAGCAGAGTCACGGCCAGTCTTTGATCTGGTTTGTTGCGGAGAAGGCTGGCGTGTCTCTCCATGTATCCTTGAAGGTAGTGCATAACGATCCGTAAAGCGTTCTCAGCGAGCTGGGGATGAGCAGTGGCTAACGTGCGGATTCTGGAGCGTTCCCACACGAGAATGTCACAGTCCGCCAATGCTTCAGCGCTGGCGAGGTAGAAGGTGGGGTGCGTCAAAAGGGTACCTAGTCCAAAGACATCTCCGACCGCGAGCACGTGTAAGGTGATCTCATCGCCTGACCTTGTTGTCTTGTAGTATCGGACCCGTCCGCTTTTGATCATGAACAGGTGTCTGGCGGGCTTGCCAGCCATAAGTATTTGGCTTTTCGCAGCAAATCGCTCTCTACGCGCGGTAGTCAGTACTAAGGTGGCTGCTGGACCATCAGATTGGCAAGGAAATTTGCCTCTGATACTTGCGTGTTGGCCTTGCTAGCCACAGGACTGTCTCCATGGACCGTCGCAAATACACAAAAGACTAGACGGTAGCACACCGGAGGCGGTCGACACCTGTAAGGTCTGCTAGCAATTTATCGATCGACAACGGAACAAAAAAGTACCACCCGGCGGGCGTTCCGGTTACGAGCGGTAGAAATAGCCAGGAGCCGCGAAACAAGCCATGCGGCAAACCACGATTATCTTGGAATGCAACGAAAAACCGTACTGTTACCCAAGACGAGAACGCAGGCATCTGGATGGGGAATCTAATGGGTCTCAGGCTGCTGCTGCTCCCCGCACTTGGGTGGCTAATCGTGCTCGAGCTCTTACGACCGTTCCTTCCGAGCACGGATGTAACCTGAAGAGTGCCTCGTACCAGTCTTACTCGCTCGCTCATGGTTGCGAGACCCAAGCCCTTGCGGGTGACCGAGGGATCGAACCCGCCTCCATAATCCTTAATCGTCATGGTGAGTACTCCGTCTTGCGTGTCAAGTCTCACATCGACGCGCGCGGAGCCGCTATGCTTCACAGAATTGTTCAGCGCCTCTTGAGCCACACGATAAAAACAGAGTCCAATCTCTTCAGAAAGAGGAAATGGTGCGTGGTCGATCGTCAGTTGGACATCGACTTCGTGTTGTCTCGCTAACTGACGGCAGACCTCCTTCAGTGCCGCAGCCAGCCCAAGTGCTTGTAACTTGCTGGAATGGAGTTGGTGAGAAAGATTATGAATATCCGTAATCACTTCGCTCAGCTCTTCTAGTGGTTCAGTTAAATCGGCAGGCTTGGTTCTTTTCTTCATCACGAGGTCCTGCTGAATGACGTCAAGGTCGAGGCATATCAACGACAGACGTTGGCCAATGTCATCGTGCAATTCGCGCGCGATTCGCTTTCGCTCTTCTTCACAAGCGTTAATTAGGCGCCCGTTCAATTCTCGGACGGCAGAATCCGCATTCTTCCTCCTCTGCATTTCGAAAGCCAGGATCACGATGAGCGCAAGCGCGATCATCGTGGCTACCGGACCAGCAATCAAGTACCACTTGTACTGGTCCCACAATGACAGGTTGCGGAAGCGGACGACGGTGGTATGCGCCAGTTGACGCCAGTGAATCTTTGCTTGACTAGGGAAGATGTGCTCTATCGCAAGTCCGTCAACGGTACCTCGTGCAAAGAATCTGCGTGCTAACATCGGCGGAGCGAGGATTTCTCGATTATTCTGCGCCATGAGCATCATGGGGAGTACCATGGTTGCGGCAATTAACAAGCGTCGCGATACCGACATGGCGTACCTCCTAAAACTCGAACACTCTCCTATTCCATCGAGATAAGCCTGTTTCAAGTTCAATTCTGGAGAGAACCGAATCGCTTTCAGTGTTCCAGAGTCGAACACCGGGCACGCTCTTAGGAACAGGTACAGCCTCTTGAATTGACGGTATAAGGGCTTCAACATGGTGCTGGCCTGATTGGGCATGCACCATGTCCTCTTGTACTCGACGGACAGCCTAGCTCACCTCAGACCAGTGGGACCTGGAGATCAACGATCGAGGGCAGCGGTACACAATTGCGGTCCTCCAGAACTTAGGTTAGTTTTTTCTTAAGCTCGCAACAGGACTAACGCGAAGGTCCACACGAGGTGACCCACCCACATTACGTCGATTGAAAAAACGAGTATTGACACTCAAATGCCACAAACTAGGCAATGAGCGCCGCGCACAAGAGTTAACAAACTGGTGAATGCATAACACAACGCAACTATTCAAATCAAGTGATACTGCATTTCTGTCCTGTATTTGTAACGCGACGGACCGCAAATCGGATCCGCGTGGGCGTTATCAGTTCTTACAGGGGCAGGTTTTTGCAGAGATACAGACCACTGAGGCTCAATTCCAAGCTCGCGTTCTTTACCTCCAAAGCCACAGCTTCAGAACGCGACTGATATCGCATCGGGACGCTGGTCGGGAATCATTAGGTCAGGGCGCGGCACGTCGTTCGCCCCGCACTACGAATCTTCCCTGCTTCCTGATGGGGACGGGTTGCCAAAGGTAACTGCGGTATTTCGCGTTGGCTTTGCGAGTTATCTGCTCAGCATCAGCAGCCTTCAGTATGGTGGCATCAATCAATTCGTCGACGATTGTCAGTTTTGATGAGGCGATCGGTCTCATAACCCAAATCCACACTTCGCCGGAATCAGTCATTGTGGATCCTCACTGGCCTTATGTAATCGAACCTGTTGGAGACATTGATTCCCTCAGATCATCATCTTCATAACCGCTTGCATCAGTTCGGGAGTCGGGGTGCCTAACACGATCACGGGGACGAGCGGCACGATTGCCTGACTCGCGAGTTGGAACACGAGCCGCTTGCTGATTGGCGCAATTCTCATCGAATCAACAAAACCGAAGCTATTTCCCATGTCGGCCAGTGATTGGATATCGCCACTCCCAAGCATAGGTTCCTGGGCTTGTTCGGTACGATGCACCCATTTTCGATCGAACAATTTGCTGTACTGGTTGGCTAGCCTCCCATACTCGAGAAGGCCCATCTTACGAACTTCCTTCAGCCTGGGAACCAGCAATACCAACGGCAGTAACCCCAAAATCACCGACAGAACGATAAACCCCAGTATCAGAGACTTAAATGATGTTAGCGGAACTCCCTCGAACACTATGGAATTGGCCACGCGGCCCGCGAAGATACATCCAAAAGCACAGAAGAGAATCCCGAAATGCTTCTGACTCATGCTGAGGAACTGCAGTCCGGCAGAGTGGTCAGGATGGGTAGGGACAAGAACCAGTCTTAAGCGACTGATGCGCCACAACAGCAGGCCCCAGACGAAATAACGAAACGTCCAACGATAAATGACAAAACGCAAGATGGGAGCACTGAGGACTGCGAACCACCATCCGGCCGCGGTCAGACCGCTGGCTGTCGTATGCCAGCTTGACACCGCACCGGCGGTCCATTCGTGCTGAAAAAAGAATGTGGGGAAAAACGCCAGTACAAAAAACGCGATCTCAGGAAGAGCCGAGTCTCGCAACTTCTTCACTCGCTGTAGGATGCGCTCGAATTTCGGGATCTCAGCATCGGGCACAATACCGCTTTCCACGAATTCCGAAATCGCTACCCGAATCCCTGGATCGATTATCGCCTCCGCTACGATCAGGAGGGGCAGAGCGAGTATGAATCGTCCGTATAGGGCAAAGTCATAGAGCAATGGAATCTTTACCAGACGTCCGTAGGCGAAGCCTTCTCTGAGTGTTAAAAGAAGCAGTGGCAGCCACGTGAGAATTACGAGAACCAAAATACGTCGGGACATATAAGGAAAATGCCTACGGACCAACCGAAACCTTAGCAGGAAATCATAAGCAAGTCCCCCGCTAGCAATGGAGAAATTCCTGACTTCTGATTCGCTGATGTCGCGGGCATCTTGAGGCCTGGTGGAAGAATAGTGCAACGTTGGACCCGTCTGAGGGGCTTCCGGAGTTCCTGAGGGCATACCCATGGTATTCATCCTGCCTCTTTGCTTTTGATCGACCTGCCTTCAATGTTCCTTACTATCCGCCTGGAAACAATTTCTCAATCGGATTTCTTCGGTATGCGCGGGAAAAGCAATGCAAGTTGCACACGCAGTTGCCACGTCGGTGAGGGGAGCGCATCAGGACGGACCACGTTGTAGTAGGCGGATAACGAACCGTTCACCGGCTGAACCCCCATCTTGAAAATACGTCCCACCCCGCCGCCAAGTGGAATCAGCCACACGTTATTGGCTGATGCGTTCCAGTTTGCGCTTATGATGGGACTTGACGTCAGATACCAACCCTTCTTCATGTTGTGGTTTATGAAATATTGCAGGCTCATGCTGTTGACGTCGGGTCGCGGTGATGAACCTGCGAATGACCACAAGTTGTTGACCAGGATGCCGATCGTCCACCCATTGGGTTGAACTAACGCGACAAGCGCAGGGCCGATGGACCACTTGCCTGTACCGAGAGTGTCGTCAGTAGCGGTTGGCAACAGCAAAGCGGGACCGATTCCCCAAATAAGTCTGCTTGGCTTTGTTGGAGCGAAAAAGAACGTCGGCTGAATGTCACCGAGCCCGAAGGTGCCCAGGTGAGGCTGAGAAATGTCTGACTTAAAAATCAAAGGTATGATAATGCGCGGAATCAGATTCCACTTTTCGTTCAGCTTAGTGGGCACGACCGGTTGGATATTCAGGGTGTTATTGTCACGTGCAAACGGACCGATGTTGAAATCAGAATTATTCTGAAATGGAACACTGATCAGGCTCGCAACAGGATTTTGGGTCGCTTTTTGAAGTTCTTCCGTGGATGCTCCTTCTTGCTCTGTCTGTCCAGAGAGGGAATTGTTACTGAGCAGAACAGATCCCAGCAGGCCCAAACGAAAGAACACCAATGTCTTGCCCGATAGCGATCCGCTCATCTGCAACCCGGTCGCCAATTGCACTAAGTGGGAAAAGACGTCGAAATCCGTTAATAGGCTCTTTTGGGGCATAGGAATTAGCGCCGATGTTTTCGTAACAAGCGACCGGATGGACTCTCATATTTCAACTTCTCGCTCCTAGCTGCCACGTTCCGTTCCAACGGCATGGCCGCGGCTGCGACTCTTCAGATTTAAGAACTCGTCCGGATACTTTCTCCTCGCAGTCCGCTAACACGACGTCTGGCGCAAGCATGCGAAGAAACTTCATTCCCAGGAAGAGCACCGCCAAGTCGTCGAGCTGGCCCACGATGGGAATAAATGTGGGGATCAGCTGAATAGGACTAAGAAGATAGCCAAGCGTGCAGGCTGCGATTAGTTTCGCGTGCCAGGGAACAGATGGGTGCCGCAACAGCAGAATTAGGACTCTGGTTTGTCGAAACAGGAACTTGAGATCTCGCTTCCACCTCTCCGTTCGCACGTCGAGCGAACGGCTTCTGTTTGTCGGAACAGGGTTGTTGACAGCACCTTCGTTATTCACGATTAGGAAGCGCTCCTTTCCCCATGAGCTCGATTAGTGAAGGTTGACACATTAAAATCGACTGGAAATTGGCGCAGTACTGTAGGGAATAACAGGGACCGAAGCCCTGAGGCATTGCATCTGGTTTGGAGCGCACGGCCGCAATCTGGGCTGTTCTTCGTAGTCCTTTTCGGGCTGGCAGAGTAACTGACTGTGCGTAGAAGCTTGCGAGAATTGGTATCAAGACCACGAGGTCTTTAGGGATAACACGGTTAAGCTCGAGTGCTGAGAATTGGCGCTCGACGAGGGCAAGCACGGGATTTTCAGGATTCTGTTGGTGTTTTGATCTGCACGGGCGATGCGTCGAACACAACCTGGTCGTACTGCCAGAGTCGATGAAAGAAATCGATGACCCGGCCCTGGTCGGTACCGGAATTCTGCACAATTTCACCAAGTGTTCTACGCCCATCGATCTCGTTGAACAGCCGACACTGGGCGGCGTCGATTTTCAGAATGAGGTCGGAATGCTTGTGCGCCGGGTTGAGCAGGATCGCAACGGCGCCGGCCGGAACGCCATCATGAATACACTTCGTCCACGGCAACCGGATGGGAACGTAGTTGTGCCATTGCTGGCCCGTGAAGTGGATGGGTTGTAGGTCCAGAGTTCGATCGGTACGATGCGCCACGAAAGTGTGCTGGGTGATCGTTCCGCGAAAGAGTTCTGCCGCTGCGTACTGTTCGTGTTCGGGTAGCTTGCTCAGTCGAGTGGCATGAGGTGTTCTTGCCAATGCCCCGCATTGCGGCAGATATGGGGCCTGTTCAATCCACCGCCCAAAGCTCATGCCGCATCGATCAAGCCAGGCATAAATCTGGGGCACCGTAAAGGCACGATCTTGAGGGTGGAGAAAAGCGTCCGCCAGGTCCTCGGGATGTGCGAAACCCGTGTTCTTGCAAAGCAGGTGCGCCAGTGGATGTTCTTCCGGCAAGGACTGGAGGGTGGCGCCAAGTGCGAATAACTCCTGATGTGAGGGGGCGATACCCAGTCGTTGGCAGTACTCCCTGATCATGTATATACCGGCACGCCCGTATCGCGCGTAAACCATGATTTGCATCGCTCCGTTGGGCTTGAGGACCGAGCGCAGAGATTGCAGTCCGAGATCTGGATCAGCAAGGTGATGAAGAACTCCAGTGCATACGATGTAATCGAACTTCTGCCCCAACTGCTGAACGTCGTCGAGCGACATTCGATGGAGGGTGAGGTTCTCTAACTGGTATTTGTTCTGAAGGCTTCGAGTGTGAGCCAGGCTCGTTTCACTGATGTCGATTGCGGTGATTCGAGCATCGGGCTCGCGAAGTGCGTGCCGAGCCGCCTGCGAAGTGCCACAGCCAGCAACCAGGATCTCTAAATTTGCACGACACCGCCCCGTCGGGAAGACTAGGTGAAACAGAGCCCGGCGACGCTCCGGATTGCGATATAGATCGCGGTGTTTGTCGAGGCTGGTGAGGGGGGCCGGATAGGGCATCCTTTCGTAAAAATCTCGGACCTCAGCGTCTCTTTTCCCGGACCCGATGCCTCGTTCCGCGTTCAGTTCGACTTCCACTTAAATAGCCCTAGATTGTTGCACTTCCGGAATGTTCGTCTTCTCGGCCATTCGCCTTTCTCCCTGCAAGAGAGCCGGTTGTTGATCTCGCTTTCATTTGTTTGCGTTCTCTTTGTGACAATCGCTCGCTTCTGGCACTGATCGCTTAATCAATCGAATGCCAAGATGGCAGGTCGAAGTATCGATCGGCTGAGCCATGCGAGCGGCGGGTCGATAACGGCGACAGTAGTTAGGCGCGCATAAAAAGGATCCACCCTTGATCACCTTCCTCGGGATCCTGATTTCGGGTGTTCGCGGATCGTAACTCTGCTCGCGATCTCCCTTTAGGGCGGCTCCTCCGCAACAGGGCTTCGCCACCGGATGGCGTGTCGAGTACCAATCCGTCGTCCACTCCCAAACGTTGCCGATCATGTCGTAGAGGCCGTAGCCGTTGGGCGGAAACTGTCCAACTGGTGCTGTTCGCTCATATCCGTCTGCCAGTAGGTTCTGCCATGGGAATTCTCCTTGCCAGGTGTTGGCCATCTGTTTGCCATTGGGCGTGAACTCCTCTCCCCAGGCATACGCTGCGCCATCGAGTCCACCCCGTGAAGCAAACTCCCACTCGGCCTCCGTTGGGAGTGCCTTGCCCGCCCACTTGGCATAGGCCTCGGCATCTTCGTAGGCGACGTGCACGACGGGATGTTGGCCGCGGCCATCAATCGAGCTTTCAGGGCCCTCGGGATGTCGCCAGTCTGCACCCGAAACGTACATCCACCAGTAGTAAGGGTTGCGCAGATCGACGCGGTGCGCAGTCTTCTGAAAAACCACAGATGCTGGTTGCAACATTTCCGGCAAGGCTCCGGGATAATCTTTTGGGTTGGGTGGTCGTTCGGCCGACGTGACGTAATTGGTCGCCTCGATGAAGCGAGTGAACTGTTCGTTGGTTACTTCGTGTTTGTCGATCCAGAATCCGTCGACGCTCACCGAATGGGCCGGTTTTTCTTCTGCATAGTGATGGTCGGATCCCATCCGGAATGTTCCACCGGCAATCCAGACCATGTCAGGATCCGGTGATGACCTGGTTATCGGGAATTCCCCATTGTTCACATCTACTGTTGAAGGAGCGGATTTTTGCAATACCTGCGCGATCGGTGTTGAGGCCATATTGAATTGTTCCTTGTCACCAGGGTCTTCGCCGTCCGAACTGGAATTGAGTTCCGATCGCGATGACATCCCGTTCGATTGCTAATGCGTACCTGTCCCTTACGGCTAGCTTCGAAACAGTGCAGATAGCAGAGCCGCAATTCCGAACAAACCCACCAGAGCTGCGACAATCTCTGCCATCGATCGTCGCCCTTCCAGATGCTGAGCTAGTCCACGGGTTTCTTTTCGGTGAGAAGTGGTTGCCATTAACAGTGCAACTAGCCCGATACTGATCATGATCAGCGCAAATTCACGCGGCGTTAGAACGCCTCTCGCAGCGGGTAGCGTTCGCCCAGCCTCAAATTGGAAGAACTTGTAGATTGTGAAGCCGAAGCTGATCATCGACACTGCGGTTCGGACCCATGCCATCAGCGTGCGCTCATGAGCCAGCCAGGTCCTGTCCACAGCCAACTCAGTATTATCGGGTTTTAGCGCTGTTCCGCTCATCGGGGATTCTTGTGTTAGGAGTGACATGGTGAGGATGTGAGGTCCACCATCTCGCAACTCGATTTACGGGGCCGCGGATCAAAAAGTAAGGGACGAATGCAAGTCCTATTGCGACCAGCAGGTCCTCTCCGACATAGAACCAATGGAGCGAAATAACTTGATATATCGCATCAAGGATGACCGCGAGGATGAGAATCTTAAGTACCGATCTCAGACCTTCTCGGATTAGTTGTGCGCGGTGTACTGGATCTGTCAGCAGTTCCCACGAATACGCTGGCTTACCTCGCTTGGCGTCTTTCAACCCATCTCGCAGGCCGAAGAAAATTGCCATCGCAGGTTGCATCAGGAATCGAAAATGCAGAGGTCCGGTAAGCCTGTCTACTAAATCGTTTATGAATCTTGGCCACTGTGCGTCCATATGCTCGTCTGGAATTCAAGCTGCAGCTTTTGCAGTTTGAAGGCGTTCCGCCTCAGCTTCCTTTGGCTCGTATTTCTCCAAGTCCTTTTCGAGAAAATAGTTCAAGAACGTGCGGATCACCCCAATGGCCGCTAGCTGTCCTATATCGGTCCATGTCGGCGAAATCGCGGTGCGCACAATGTCTGCCGCTAGTTCGAACTCCAGGCCAAGCAAGAGCCAGACGCCGAAACTTAGCCATATCTCTTTGCGTTGTCCGCTTCTGGAGCGGCCTTTTGCGATCGCATGAACTGTCCCCACAATCGCTTGCATTGCTCCGTACGCGATCATCAGGGCGGCGCATGCCTCAACACCCAGGGCAATGGAACCAGCGATTTGCTTGAACATTTCGTCCATGTCGAACTCCCAGGTCTTGCGTCTGGGACCGGCGTCATCCGTGTGGCTTCCCAAGCCAGAAACTTGGCTGGCTCGCTCTGCCGCCAATAGGCTCTGATGGAGAAGGGTTCCTCAGAAACTGTAGGGTTTGACAGGCGTGCAAACCGCGCAGGATTAATGTAACCTTCACACTCGAATCGATGCTTTTTATTGCCCAACCGAGATCTGTTCCGAATATTTGTACACCTGTGTTTCCTGTGCACTGCTTTAACTGGGGTTATTTGTCGTTACAAAACGATGTACACCCATACAGAACGTCAGTCTTGAAGGCCTAACCGGCAATAATCCTTGTCGTGTGGCGTTCGCCTCTGTTAATCCCTACAGTCGACTTCGACCGGCCCTGGCCCGAGACTCCATCTGATTTTGGGACGAGCGCGTACATCAATTCGGAGACGCGACCTGAAATTGAGTGGCTCTCATCGGGGATCGCCTGAGGTATACCATCATGCGGAAATACCTGATCGCTTGGCTGACTGTTCTGATCTTCACCTTGCCAGCGTTGTCGCAAGAAAACGACAAGAATACGAACGGTAAGGACACCGATCCGCTGGCCCTCGCAATTCTGAAGGCAGTGGCGGAACCAATTAAGGATGCAAAGGCATTCTCCTTCCGCATCCTGACTGCTCGTGACTTGCTCGGAACCAACGATCAGATCGTCACACAATTCAGCGTCAGCGAGTTTACGGTTCAACGGCCTAACAAACTGCATGTCAAATTTCGCGGGCACGGAGAACCGGTGGAGCTGTTTTACGACGGAAGTGGCAAAACGGTCTTGTACTCGCCCGACGTAAAGCTGTACACGACGATTGCAACGCCGACAACGGTCGATGCGATGCTCGACGACGTTGCGAAAAAGGGTCTGGTCATTGCGGTTTGCAACTTTTTGGAAAGCGACCCCTACAAGTCGCTGACCGACGATCTCACCACGGCGTATGCCGTCGGCAAGACCACCGTGCTAGATACGGAGGTATATCACTTGGCGTTCACTGAGCCTGGAGCCGAATGGCAATTGTGGGTAGCCGCTGGAGACAAGCCGGTAGTGCGGCGTCTCGAGGTCATCAACAAAGAGGAGAGCCACCATCCCAGGGTGGTAGTCGATTTTCTGGACTGGGACTTCAGTGCTGCGCCGAGCAACGACATGTTCACTTTTAGCAAACCTTCCGATGCCCGCGAGATCGAAATGCTCAAGTTGACTGCGGAGAAATCAAGATGAAACGCCTACTCGCTTGCCTTCTCGCTGCCATTGTCAGTATGCAGCCTGCTTTTGGTCGAGTTGAACGCGGCGGCGGCGGTAATCGCATTGCCGTGCAAAATCACTCGGCGAACGTAGGTCATAATGCGAACTACAACCAGAACACAAATGTCCGGCAAAACACAAACGTGAATCAAAACGTGAACGTAAATCAAAACGTCAATGTAAACCGCAATGTCACCGTGAATAACAATGTGGATGTTCACGGAGGATACTACGGCGGTTGCTGCTATCACGAAGACAACAACTGGGGTGCCTTCGCGGCAGGTGCCGCGGTCGGGGTTGCGACAACTGCTGCCGTCGCGGCTGCCACGCGACCATCCACCACAACGGTCGTCACGGCACCCGCGGCCGTGCCCGTAGGCTCGATTGTGCCGGTTCTTCCTGGCGGCTGTAGTAGCGTCAATACTGGGTCTGCAGTGATTTACCACTGCAGTAATGTCTATTACAGGCCGTTCTACCAGGGCTCGTCGCTCGTGTATCAAGTGGTTACGTACCCCTGACCTCTGCACTGAGGTCCAATTGAATCGTTACCCTTACGCCGCCACGACACTGATCGTAAGTGCACCAGACAAGGAGCGAGGTATGAAGTGCACTGGTCGCGCAGAGTGACGATTGAGGTCTGCCCACACTAGCTCTTGTTCGAACTCAACCGTTCCAATTCCTCGAAAAATCTCAAGAATCGCCCGGCTCTTGACGCCCCTTCTTAGTGACGCGACTCACAAAGCCAAGTGCGAACGGTCACAGACAGCCTTCCAGCACAGATTTAACTTTTCCAGTTTCAATTAGACCAACTTAGTCCAATTTGGGAATTTCGTGCAGCTCACTCGCGCTTCTGACTATGCAGTTCGCGTGATGATCCATTTGGCGGCGGTACCTCCGGGCTCGAAAATGCAACAGGCGGAGTTGTCCCGGGCAACCGATGTTTCCGGGCATTTTCTGTCCAAGGTCCTGCAGCAATTAGTCCGCTGTCAGTTTATCCGCTCACAGCGCGGGTCTGGCGGTGGCTTCGCATTAGCCGTACCTGCATCCAGTGTCTCCCTATTGGATGTAGTCGAAGCCATTGAGGGGCCATTGCGGCTGAATCTCTGCATCAAGGACGGCCCTTCCTGTGATCGGAAGGCGAACTGTCCGGCTCACGAAGTCTGGGCGGATGCGCAGGCTGCGCTCATTAAGGTCTTGGGGACAGCGTCAATAGCAAGTTTGGCTGTTAAAGCTCACTCGATGAAGGGATCGCACTACCTGCGACATAACGAGCCGGTGTGGATCTCAGGCGTGCCGAAAGCCGGCCGTGCTCGCTTGCAGGCGCGCGATGGGCGTTAATTCGTTATGGAATTCACGTGGCTCACCATCGTCGCCAGCTTGTCCATGGGAATTGGAGCGGTGCTGGTCTTTATTTTTGCGGTGAAAAGAGACTATTTCCGGAACCTGGAAGACGCCAAATATCAAGTGTTCTGGTCCGACGTGGAAGAGTTGGTCGACTCTCGGCCGCGGGAGGAAGCAAAGAATGAAGAGCAAAGAGAAACCCATGATTGAGGAATCCGCAGACGGGATGACACGGCGGCGATTGTTGTCATGGTTGAGCGGTTTTGGGTTGTTCGGCTCCTTTATCATCACCGTCTTTTCCAACCTCATATTTATCAAGCCGCGAGCTACCTATGGCCAACCCAATCGCTTCTCGATTGGGAAGCCGGAGGATTTTCCACCGGGTGCGCGTGTTTCCCTGGACGAGAGGCGCGTCTGCATCGTTCGCGACGGCGACAAGATCGCCGCGATCTCTACCACGTGCACGCACCTGGGCTGCATCGTCTCCGTCTCCGAAACAGGTTTTGCCTGCCCTTGCCATGGATCGCGCTACGACCAGGACGGCAACGTCACCGGCGGCCCGGCGCCTCGCGCGTTGCCGTGGTACCAGGCTCGGCTTGCGCCCAACGGCGAAATCGAAGTCGACAAAGACACAGAAATTGAAGCGGGGAGCTATTTGCGAGTATGAGCACCCAAACCTCAAGTCCTTGGAAATCGCTGATCGGGCTGCCGGAGAATATCTGGCGGTCAATCTTCCGAAACCCGCTTCCATCTTCGGATCTGGGGCGGGTATCGACGAGCTTTACCAATTTCTTCCTGCACCTGCATCCAGTCAAAGTTCACCGTCACAGTTTGAAAGCTACGTTCACGCTGGGGTTAGGACTGGTCTCATTCTTTCTCTTCTTCATCCTGGTGGTGACCGGAATCCTGCTGATGTTTTATTACGTGCCGTCGACTTCGCAGGCATATGACCGGATGCTCGACCTGCGCGGCACCGTTGCCTTTGGAATTTTTCTGCGTAACATGCATCGTTGGGCAGCGCACGGTATGGTTGCAGCCGTTTTTTTGCATATGTGCCGCGTATTTCTGACGGGGTCCTACAAACCTCCGCGCGAATTTAACTGGGTGCTCGGCGTTTTCCTCCTGCTGGTCACCTTATTCATGAGCTTCACCGGATATCTTCTGCCCTGGGATCAGCTCGCATTTTGGGCGATCACGGTTGGAACTTCGATCGCGAGTTATGCGCCGCTGGTGGGCAAGCAAATGAAGTTCATCCTGCTCGGAGACACGACTGTCGGGCAGGAAGCCCTGCTGCGGTTCTACGTGCTGCATGTTGCGGTGTTGCCCGCTCTCATGGGCCTGCTGATCGCCATACATTTCTGGCGCATTCGCAAAGACGGGGGCCTTTCTCGTCCTGAAGAGGAAGATGCGCTTCCGCCCGATAATCCAACGCAAGTGGAGGTTCTGCAGGGACCAGCAGTCGTCATGGCAACCTCTCCCGCTGCGGCTGCAGCAGCGGCGCCTTTGATTCCGAAGCGACATTACGGGATTCAGGGACTGGTTCGCGGACCTTTCACCAAAATTGGCAATGTGCCGGACCGATCGGTGTTTGCCTGGCCGAATCTGTTCATGGCCGAGCTGGTTGTTTTTCTCGTCACCGTCTCAGGTGTGCTTCTGGTCTCGCTCTTCTTTAATGCCCCACTCGAGGAACCGGTGAACGTGATGCATCCACCCAATCCGGCGAAGGCTCCGTGGTACTTCCTCGGTCTGCAGGAGCAGGTGAGCTACTCGGCGTTCTGGGGAGGCGTCGGCATTCCCACCATAGAGGTCTTGCTGTTGCTCCTGGCTCCTTACTTCGACCGTAAGATCGCTGGCGTAGGTCGCTGGTTCGCCCGAGAACGCTTGCTGGCCAACTTCCTCTTTCTGACATTCGTGATTGTGAACGTGGTGTTGATCGTCATCGGCACATTCTTCCGCGGGCCGAACTGGGAGTTCGTTTCACCGTGGTGACGACCGGAGGCCGCGAGAGGACGTCGCAAGACGTGAGGAGAAATCCGTGAGTACGCGCCTGACATTAGCAGTAGTGAGTTTCATCGTGCTGATCGTGCACGGGATTGTCTTCTACGACCAGTTCTTCAATCGGTGGGAGAAGCACCAGGCCGCCTACTTCGAGCAGGCCCGCAGCCTGGCGAAAAGCGAGGCGGAGCGGCGAGCTCTCGACGAACGCAGCCCGCGCATCGAGCAGATCATCGTGACGCAGTTCGGCGGATCGCACGTCGACCGTTGCACGACCTGCCACATCGCGGGCGACGATCCCCGGTTCCAGGGTCATGCCGAGCCATTGCGCACGCATCCTTATTCGGCAGCTCTGGGCGATGTCCAACGCAATGGACGTTGGGAACGGGCCCATAAATTTACCGATTTCGGCTGCACCATCTGCCACGACGGGCAAGGCCGGGGACTCGAAGCTTTCTACGCGCACGGCGAAGACGTCTTCTGGCCCGATCCCATGTTGGGATACGTAACTCAGGCGAACTGGCATTCAGAATTCAAAGCCAAACTCACCGGCGTTGAATACATGCAGGCGAACTGCGCCCAATGCCACACAGAAGAAAATTTCGCCGGTACTCCGTTGGTGCAGCACGGACGGCAACTCTTCTTCGAGAAAGCCTGTTACGGATGCCATCGCATCGAAGGACTCTCGAACGGAACACTCGGGCCTGATCTCACTGAAACCGGCGAGAAGTACAAGATCGATTATCTGTGGGAACACACCGTCAACCCGCGTGCATTCCAACCTACCTCTTTCATGCCGAAGTTCGATCTCACGAATGACGATCTCAAGGCACTCACGATTTTCTTGAAAAGCCGGCGCGGCGTGAATTTCGCCGAGACTTCGCTAGGACAATATCGTGCACGGCTGCAGCAGGCCAAAGCAGGGGAAGCTACTACGTCGCAAACCCCAAAACCTGTAACCCCTGCGCGCGGAGAACAATTAATCTCGGAACGCTCCTGCACAGCCTGTCACCGGCTGGGCGACCACGATGGCCACATCGCTCCCGATCTTTCCTATGAAGGGCTGATCCGCGATGACGACTGGATGATGGCGCACTTCCGGGAACCGAAATCGAGGATTCCGGACTCGATCATGCCCGTGTTCGGCTTCACCGATTCTGACTTTCGCACGATATCGAGTTATCTGAAGACTCGCAACACTCCGCCTTCGTTTAAGAATGCGGAGGAAATCTACAAAGGCCTCTGTGCCCGGTGCCATGGGGAGAAAGGCGACGGCAAAGGCATGACCTATCTCTATCTCGATCCCGCGCCGCGCGACCTCACCAAAGCGGCGTTCATGAATAGCAAACCGGAAGAGCGTTTCCTTCAGTCGTTAAAGGAAGGTGTGCCCGGAACCTCGATGCCACCGTGGGAACGCGTACTGACTGACGAGCAGCGACGCGCAGTTCTGGCCTATGTCTTCCAGACGTTCGTGAAGGAACCGCGCGGGCAACTGAAAGAGCGCAAGGTGCCAGGTCAGAATCCCGTCGCATTTGGCGCTGAGTCAGTCCATCGAGGAGAGCAGATTTTCCTCCAGCGCTGCACTGGATGCCACGGTCGCAAAGCTGACGGCAAGGGGCCGAACTCGCTTGACATCAGCCCGCGACCGCGCAATCTTCGTAATTTTTTCTTCATTAGTCACGTGCCAGATCGGCGTCTGTTCGACTCGATTCTCTACGGCGTGCAGGGAACAGCGATGCCGTCCTGGATCGACTATGGCCTCACGCAGAATGACGTTGGGGATCTCATCAATTTTGTTCGCAGTATGAATCAGAAGGCTGGGTCTTCGAGTGAGAAGAGTCCGTCACTCACGTCGAGGTTGAGCCGGGAGGAGCTATGCCAGGGCAACGAGAAGTGCAGGTAACGCGTGCAACGCCGGTTGGAGCGGTGCCGCTGGCCGATTCTATCCATGAAGACACGACGGCCAAGTGGTTTCTGCTGAGCGCCATTGCGTATTTCTGTGTGGTCGGTATCATCGCTTTAACGATCGCGGCCAAATTTGTTTGGCCGCAACTGCTGGGGACGGTGCCGTATCTTGCGTACGGCCGCCTGCGCCCCCTGCACGTAAATGGAATGTTGTTCGGCTGGCTCCTTCCCGCTGACATGGGACTGGCCTCTTACATCGTTCCGCGACTCTGCGGAGTCAAGCTGTGGAGCGAAAAACTGGGCGTCGCAACGGCCTGTTTGTGGAACCTAATCGTTCTCAGTGCGGTTTATGCTCTGCCTGCAGGCTACAACAAAGGCTGGGAATACGCCGAACTGCCGCTGCCACTCGTTGGCCTGGTCGTGGTTGCGTGGGTGATGTTCGCTATCAACATCTTCGCAACGGTAGCGACCCGCCGCTATCCGCAGATGTACGTCAGTCTCTGGTACATCATGGCCACTATACTGTGGACCACGTTCGTTTACCCCACGGGGAATGTCGCCGTTCTTTTCACGACGGGAACGAACCAGGCGAATCTCAATTGGATGTATGTGCACAACGCGGTCGGATTGATCTTCACGCCCATTGGCTTGGGCATCGCCTACTACTTCATTCCTAAGGCATCCAACACTCCGCTCTATAGCCACAAGCTCTCGATGATCGGCTTCTGGTCGCTCGCCTTCGTTTATGTGTGGACGGGCGCACACCACATGATCCACGGCCCCATCTCGCAGTGGTTGCAAACGATCGCGATCGCCTTCTCGGTCATGCTGCTGATTCCGGTCTGGACAGTCGTCTACAACTTCTTCGCCACGATGAAAGGGCAGTGGCATCAACTGCGCGACAACATTCCCTTGAAGTTCCTGATGTCGGGTGTCGTTTTCTATTTGCTGACCTGCTTCCAGGGACCGATGCACAGCTTGCGCTCAGTAAATGCCATCGTGTCAAAGACCGACTGGATTCCCGGCCACGCCCACATGGCGCTCCTCGGATGCTTCTCTTTCTTCGCGATAGCCGGCTGCTACTACGTGATTCCTCGAATGTTCCGCACACAGCTTCATTCCGACGCACTCGCCAACTGGACGTTCTGGTTCTTCATGATCGGCGGCCTCGGGTTTTTCGTGACCCTGTGGCTGGGCGGGTTCTGGCAAGGCTGGCAATGGAATAATCCGTCGATTCCGTTTATCGACACCGTCGTCGCTCTCAAGCCTGTGTGGACGGTGCGCTTCTTCTCTGGAGTGCTGATGTTCGCCGGGATCGCGACGTTCTTGTTCAACATGCTGGCAACGGTAGTCGGTCGCGGCCAAGCTGCTGCCAAACCTCAGCCTGCACAAGTTGTGACCGCATAAGGAGAATGCCATGCTACAGAAAACGGACAAAAGCGCTGTCGGATTCGTCATTGCGGCCTTGGTGTTCTTTTTCATTGGCGGCCTGTTGACTACGGTAGTTCCACCCTTGGTAGATAAGAGTTGGTCGAAGGCGTTTGAAAACAACGATCCCTCGAAAGGCCCAACAGGCAAGCTGCAACCTTACACGGAACTCGAACTAAAGGGACGCGCTATTTATGTGCGCGAAGGCTGCTGGTACTGCCACACGCAGCAGACTCGCACGTTGCTGGCGGATACAAAGCGATCCGGGTGGAAGGGCGTCGATTCTCCCGTTTCCACGCCGGACGAGTTCGTCTATGACAGCCCCCATATGTTTGGAACGAAACGAACCGGGCCGGATCTATCACGCATCGGCGGCAAGTATGACCGGCAATGGCATCGCACGCACTTCCGCAATCCGCGCGACCTGGTTCCAGGTTCGGTAATGCCGCCTTTCCCGTGGATTGCCAACAACGATGACGAATTCAACGCGCTGGTCGCGTACATCCAGACACTTGGCCGCGCCAAGAACTGGCGGCCGGATAACGACTACGAGAAATGAGTCATGCACGACTACGTCTATCCCAGTATTTTCCTCGCGTACCTGATGTTTTTCCTGTGCTTCGCGGGAGCGCTCTTCTTTCTAGTCCGTTCCCGCAAAGATGGGTACTGGGGAAAAGACAGTGAGGATCCAAAATACCGAATGCTGGCGGATGATGACACAGTCGTAAAGACCGAATCCAATGAAGATTCAGGAGACTAGCAATGCCGGAGACCAAAGTTGCAAAAGAACCTGAAGCCGAAATCCAGGAATACGCCGAAGGCTGGATTACCGAGCGCAAGGGCACAGGCGTTCCTGCCTTTCTGAAGTTTGCCTATATCGTCATTGCAGTCGGAGTGATCGGCTATTTCCTTCTCTACATGAATGGCGAGGTCAGCCACTCCGATCGTGGCGCGCTCGTGCGCCAGTTCAATCAGGTAACCCAATCTTCACCCGGCTTCATGTATGCCGTTATCGCGCTGG
Source organism: Binatia bacterium (assembly GCA_035577905.1). Taxonomy (GTDB): domain Bacteria; phylum Acidobacteriota; class Terriglobia; order Terriglobales; family Acidobacteriaceae; genus Sulfotelmatobacter. The sequence continues at coordinate 72,134 of DATKAP010000109.1, read as the reverse complement.
TCGCGATCTACGCAACCATTGTCGTTGCATTTGCGTTCAAAGCGGTCCATAAGGACTGAAAATTCGAAATCATGAGTGAATGGGCACAATTCGAAGCGATTGAAGGCGCGGACTATTGGATCAAGATGGTGAAGTGCCAGGACGCCTGCCCTGTGCATACCAATGCATGCGGATACGTGACCGCGATCGCAGAGGGCCGGTATGAAGAGGCCTACCGCATCGCGCGCGCCACTAATCCCTTCGCGTCCATTTGCGGCCGGGTTTGTGGCGCTCCCTGCGAATTGAATTGCCGTCGGGGTGACGTCGATGCGCCCGTTGCCATACGTTCTCTGAAGCGCTTTGTGACCTCGCGATTGGGCCCGGAAACTGGCGAATTCCGCGTACACCGAGAAGGCTGCGATCAACGCATGTTTCCGCAGAATCGTGGAAATTATGAACCCGTTGCCGTAATCGGTGCGGGAGTGTCTGGGCTGACAGTTGCTCACGATCTCACCCACATCGGCTACAAAGTAAGTGTTTTTGAGGCCAATGCCGAGCCCGGTGGGATGCTGACGGTTGGAGTACCGGTCTTTCGTTTGCCACGGCAACTGGTGAAGAAAGAAATCGAGGCAATCTTATCCCTGGGCGTGGAACTCAAATGCAATATGCGCCTCGGGCGTGATTTCACGATTGCCGATCTGCGCCGCGAAGGATACAAAGCGATCTTTCTTGGAATCGGGCTTCCGAAAGGGCGAAAGCTGCCACTGCCCGGCGCCGATCGCGAGATGGTGTACGACGGGATGGATTTTCTGCGCGCTTTTAACGAAGGGACTCCGTTGCCGTTGGGAAAGAAAATCGTAGTGATCGGGGGCGGCAACGTTGCCTATGACGTGGCTCGCTCGGCGGTCCGCCCTGGCTCAGCGACCGATCGTGGAGAGGCCCTTGCCGACATGGGCCGAGGCGAGCAAGTTGCCTACGACGTAGCCCGGTCGGCATTGCGCTTGAGCAGCGACAAAGAAGTCCATGTCGTCTGCCTGGAGAAGCGTGAAGAAATGCCCGCCGACGAGGCCGAGATTGTTGAGGGTGAGGAAGAGGGAATCAAACTGCACAGTTCCCGCGGGCCCAAAGCAATTTTCGGAAACAACGGAACGGTCCGGGCCTTACGCACGATTCGTTGCGCGTCGGTGTTCGATTCGACCGGCCGGTTTAATCCTAGCTTTGATGAGAGCGATGTCGAAGACATTCCGGCCGATACTGTGATCTTCGCCATCGGCCAATCTTCCGATATTTCTTTTCTCAGACCGGAAGACGGCATCGAGAGCGAGCGCGGGCTAATCAAGGTTAACCGTGAAACGTATCAAACGTCCGCCCCCGATGTATTCGCCTGTGGCGATATCGCGCATGGCCCAAGATTGTTCATCGACGCGATTGCATCGGCACAGATTGCGGCGCGCTCCATGCATGATTTCCTGCGCTTCACACGTACCGATGTGGTCGTCCGCAGCCGGTGGTCCCCCGCTGTGTACACGATGGCTGAGGGATGGGACCGGATGCCACGCGCCACGCCGCCGGTACTCGACGCGAGTGAGCGTGCCGGTTCTCTCGCCATCATCGAGGCAGATTTTTCGGCAGAAGACGCGCGTCGCCAGGGGGCACGCTGCCTGCGCTGCAACATCAATACGGTATTCGACACCTCCACCTGCATCGCCTGCAACGGATGCGTCGATGTCTGCCCGCAGAACCTTATCCGGCTCGTCGGAATCAGTAACCTGTGCGGCGATGGAAACGTGCGATGGAATGAGATGGTCGCCGGCATGCTCGGTGTCACCCAAGAGGAACTTCGCTCCATGGATCGTCGTGAGCTTGACGCTCGTGGTGCCGTTATGCTCAAGGACGAAACCTCGTGCATCCGCTGTGGTTTATGCGCCTCGCGATGTCCGACGCATGCGGTGACCATGAAAAAATTCGAGTCTTACCGCGAGTGTGTCACGGTCGCAACTCCCAATCTCAAAATCCAGTACGGCAGGGCTACTACGCCGGTACACAGGTGAAAACGTGACGCCCATTGATTTCGGAATCATGTTTGTTCTAGGGCTGGTCAGCAGTTTGCATTGCGTGCAGATGTGCGGCCCAATCGTGCTCGCCTACAGCGTTGCTCTCGAGTCGGCCCAGAGTCCTGCGATTCCCTCTCTCCTTCAGAATCATATCGCCTATCACACCGGCCGCATTCTCACTTACTCGGCTCTCGGCGCGCTTGCGGGCGTTGTGGGCGCTATGTTGGGAGTCGTCGGTCGACTCGCTGGATTTGGTCAGATCCTCGCGGTCGTCGCTGGTGGGCTGATGATTCTCGTCGGCCTTTCTTTGTTTGGACTGATTCCGGCAAGCATCATTCAGAGCAAACTCTTTCGTGTTCCATCCTCTATCTTTCGTAGCATCGGCAAACTGCTCTCGACGCCGGGATTGAAGAATCGGTTCGCCCTTGGCCTTGCTCTCGGATTTCTCCCCTGCGGCCTCATCTATGCCGCGCTCCTGAAGGCGACAGCGTCCGGGTCCGCCCTCGGCGGCGCCCTTGCCATGTTGGCTTTCGGTCTTGGAACCAGTGGAGCACTGCTGGTCTTGGGACTTTTCTCCTCTGCCATTCGAATCCGTTTGAATCGATGGGGAAGGCAGCTCGCCGCGGTGGGAGTCACAATGATGGGCATACTGCTCGTCTGGCGTGGCACGACGCCGCAAGTGCTCATGATGGGAGCTCACATGCATGCCCATCACTGAAGCAAAGCCAGGCGCGAACATCACTGTCTCAACCGGGACCTTACCGAAATGCGATCGTCAGCCACCGGAAAAGCCGCCAGGATCTGCTGGCTACCATCGCTTCCGTAAAACGATCCATGTCATCTGCGTTGGCATCTTCTTTATCCTGCCATTTGCAAAACTGATGCGCTTCGACATCCCGCATCAGCGCTTTTATTTTTTCGGATACGAGCTGTGGATCAGCGAATTCGCCATTATCTTTTTCTCGCTGATGTTTCTGATGTTTCTCGTCGCGGCGATAGCCATGCTCTACGGACGTGTCTATTGTGGGTATCTGTGTCCGCAAATGATATTCAGCGAGGCTTCCATTTCCCTGGAAAGCAAACTCACTCGTACCATCAACAAATACGTCCGTTGGACGCCATCAGCGCGAAAACTCATCAGCAAGGTTCTGTTCTATACGATTGCTGCATCGGCCTCGGTCGTGCTGGCATTTTGTTTTATCTCTTACTTCGTCGAACCGCGAGACCTCTTTCATCGGCTACTTTCCCTGGATATCAAAACCGCGGGTGGAATCGCTGGCGCGACGACCACCCTTCTCACGCTCCTCGACTTTCTTTTCCTGCGGCAGCGTTTCTGCACCACTGTCTGTCCCTACGGCTATTTGCAGGGAATGCTAGGCGACGGTGACACTCTGATCGTGCAGTACCGTGATGAGAGGCGGGAATGCATCGAGTGCAAGAAGTGTGTGCGTGTTTGCCATATGGGGATCGATATCCGTACCTCGCCATACCAGATCGAGTGCATTCATTGTGGCGAATGCATCGACGCGTGCGCCGACGTGCTTGCTCGCCTCGGGAAGCAGACTCTGATTCACTATGTCTGGGGCGAGCAAGGCGAGGAGTTAGGCACTGGAACTGAGCCCTGGTATCGGAAAATCGGGCTGCGCAACGGGAAACGAGTCGTTGTGTTACTCATTATTCTCTTCTACGCTGCCGGGCTCTTCACGGCACTCTCCATGCGGAGCCCTGTGCTTGTCCACATCGCTCCCGACCGGACGACGATGTACCGTGTCGGACCGGACGGCACGGTGTATAACCGGTTCCGTGTTCAGGTCGCGAACCGCGGGCGCGAACAGGCCATTGCGCAATTTTCGATCGAGGACCTGCCTGGCACAAAGTTCTCAGGTTTCGAAAACGCGGTGGTGGTGGCCACAGGTCAAACCATCCAGCAGGAATTTGAAATTGCGGCTCCGGCTGCCGCAACACTAGCTTCCGGCGTGAACCACTTCCGCCTGATCTGTACGGTTGGAGACAGGAAGAACGTGTTTGAGGAGACATTCATCACGCCGATGAGGGAGTCGCGCTGAGCGACGAAGAAAATAAGGAGGATGACATGAGTGCATCAATGGACTGGAACAGACTTTCCACGAACGCTGCCGCAAGACCGAAGCAGGGTTCGCCGTTGATGTACTTCCTCGCGTTCGTATTGGCCCTTTTCATTGGCATCCTGATTTTCTGTTATGTCGTCACGAAGCGAAGCCATCCCGTCTTTCTGGATCAGCAGGGTAGACCCGACGCGACAAGTTCTGAACACTCACATCACTGAGGAAGCTATGGCCGCACAATGTGATCTTTGCGCTCTGGCGTGCGGCAAGGATCCCCTACACCAGCACGTGGGCGATGCCGAACGCCACTTCTGTTGCCTCGGGTGCATGAATGTCTACCTCATACTGTGGGAAAGCGGAGCTATTCGCGCGGGAGTCGATCTACGCCAAACAGAATTGTTCCGGCGCGGCCTTCAACTGGGACTGATTTCAACTGGTTCTTCCGATGAAACCCGATCACCTGCCCAATCGGCTGACAACATCGATTGCAATCGGTTGATCCTGCATGTTACCGGCATGTGGTGTACCTCGTGCGCGTGGCTGATTGAGCACGCGCTAAACAACGTTCCGGGGGTCGTGAAGGCAGCGGCGTCTTTCTCCTCCGATCTGGTGAGCGTCCAATATTATCCTCAAGTCCTGTCTCCGCAGCGGATTCTCGATCGCATTGCCAGTTTCGGATACAAAGCTGAGGAATACGCTGGCGAACGGAATAACACCGATACAGAACGGCGGGACCTCATGATTCGAACGGGGCTCGCGGCCTTCTTGTGGGCCAACGTGATGAGCTTTAGCCTCGTGCTCTACGCCGGGTACTTCGAGCAAATCTCCGACAGCGTACGACGGGGTCTTCCATTTCTTCTAATGGCGCTTGCCACACCCGTTATTTTCTACTGCGGTCAACCTGTGTTGCGCCTGGCCTGGCGAGGTGTACCGAATCATACGCTGCGCATGGAGTCACTTCTTTCGCTCGGTATTCTCGCAGCCTACGGCTACAGCGTGGTGCAAACATTGCGCGGTGAAATCCATCTATATTTCGACACGGCCACGGTCATCGTCACGTTTGTGCTGGCAGGCAAGCTGATTGAACATAGTGCGAAAGAAAAAGTGTCACGCTGGATCAACGTGCTTCATCGGATGATGCCCAACAAAGTTCGCTTGCTGGCGGATGGCAGGGAGCGCTTTGTCGCCGTTGGGGCGCTTGAACCCGGGCAAGTATTCGTGGTGAAAGCGGGGGAGCGCGTTCCCGCAGACGGTGTGGTCAAAGAGGGTGAATCCCACACGGACGAGTCGTTGCTCACCGGCGAATCGATCCCGCGTGGCAAATCGCCAGGAGAAAATGTAGTAGCGGGTAGCATCAACCTGGATGGCGTACTCTCTATAGAAGCCAGTCAGTCCGCAGGCGATTCGACTTTAGCGCGTCTCATCAATCTCGTCGAGCGGGCGCTCACGGAGCGCTCGGATCTGGAGCGCACCGTCGATCGCGTCTCGCGATACTTCGTCCCAACCGTGATCGGCATCGCGCTCATGACTTTTGCTGGTGCCTGGGGTTTCGCCCATGTGACTGTTGCAGCTGCCCTGATGCGGGCCATCAGTGTGCTGGTCATTGCCTGCCCGTGCGCCTTGGGCCTGGCGACTCCCCTTGCAATGACTGCCGCATACGGTGCAGCTTCGCGGCGGGGGATTCTAATTCGCGACGCTCGAGCACTCGAGAATCTTCGCCGAGCCGATACAGTCCTCCTGGATAAGACAGGCACCGTTACAGAAGGAAGATTCTCTCTTCTTCATCTTTCTCCCTGTCGACAGAGAGTCTGCCAGGCCGTGCTGGCGGGCAATTCCAATGCTTACACAGAAGAGCATGTTGGCGGCGAATTCGATCGCCAGGATGCGCTGGGGTTTTTGACTTCCATCGAGCAGTATTCCGAACACCCACTGGGCAGAGCCGTCGTGGAATTTGCCCGCTGGCAGAACACGCCGATCCACGATGCTGATTCTGTTCAGGTTCACAAGGGATGCGGGATCACCGGGGTCGTCGGGAGCACGCAGGTGTTTGCTGGAAATCGACGCCTCCTGCAGAATCTTGGAATTCGCATTAGCGAAGATTCCGAGAAGCAAGCGCGAGCCTGGGAAGAGGCAGGTCACACGGTTGCTTTTGTGGGATGGGACGGGGAATTGCGAGCTTTCGCCGCCTTTGGCGACCGTTTGAAAGAAGAGGCAATTGAGCTCGCTGCAGAGCTCAAACGCCGAAGTCTCGAGGTTCGCCTTGTTTCTGGAGATGCCCGTGCCACCGTGCAACGGGTTGCTTCACAGATGGGAACCGATCAGTGGCAGGCTGAGGTACTGCCGGAGGAAAAGGCACAGGTCGTGCGGACCTTGCAGCAAAGTGGAGCGCTCGTAGCCATGGTGGGCGACGGTATCAATGACGCGCCGGCGTTGGCTCAGGCAGATGTCGGTATCGCCATGGGATCAGCCACGGATCTCGCGATGAAGGCCGCGGACGTTGTTCTTATCAGCGGTTCGCTTGCGAAGATCACAGATGTGCTGCAGCTATCGCATCGCACCATGCGGATTGTGCGCCAGAATCTCTTCTGGGCATTTTTTTACAATTCCGTGGGGATTACTCTAGCCGTCATAGGTGTCCTGAACCCGATCATGGCAGCAGGCGCCATGTTGCTCTCGAGCGTATCGGTGGTAGGAAACTCTCTTCGCTTGGCCCATGAGAGCGATATGATCGGGGACTAAATTAGGGCGCAATTCATGTAGCCGTCTGGGGACAGCATAAGAATGGGCTGACTTGCCGGTAGCTGGCTCTGGCGAACCGAGCTATACTACTTGACAACTTGTGCGGGCAGATCATCAGCACGTCTTCCCCAAGACTGCGAGAAGGGCATGCTGGATGAAAAACCAAAGGATCTAACCCCTCCCTCCTCGTTCGATGGGCCAACCATCGGAGTGGCTTCCTCCTCTTCGTCTGGCTCCGACGCACCTACTGTTGAGATTCGTCAGCCAGCTAATCAGGCATTGAGCGCGGATAAGGTTCTCGGCGGGCGCTACGAAATTCTGCAGAAGATCGGGGAAGGGGGGATGGGCGCAGTCTATAGGGCGCGGGACAGGGAAGTGGATCGCCTTGTCGCTCTCAAGATCATTCGGCCAGACTTGGCGGCCAATCCCGAGATTTTGCGGCGTTTCAAGCAGGAGCTGGTTCTCGCCCGGCAGATCACGCACAAAAACGTAGTTCGCATCTATGACCTCGGGGAGGCCGACGGCGTGAAGTTCATCACCATGGAGTACGTGGATGGTGAGGACTTGAAGAGCATTCTCCGCCGTTCCGGCAAGCTTCCTCCGACGGAGGCCGTCGTTATCATGCAGCAGGTTTGCCGGGCCCTGGATGCCTGCCACAGTGAAGGCGTGATCCATCGCGACCTCAAGCCTTCCAACGTAATGCGCGACAAATCGGGCAAAGTGTTGGTGATGGATTTCGGCCTGGCGCACAACGCCGAGGGCGGCGGTTTGACACAGACGGGCGTTGTGCTAGGCACGCTGGAATACATGTCCCCGGAGCAGGCTCAAGGAATGGAACTCGGGCCTACGGCGGACATTTACTCGGCCGGGTTGATCTTTTATGAACTGCTAACGGGGAAGGCGGCGTACGAAGCCCAGAGTGCGATGGCCAGTCTCGTGAAACGCACCCATGAACGCGCCATTGCTGCCAGCACAGTTGAGAAGGCGGTCCCTCGCTCATTGAGCGCCATTGTTAGCCGATGCATTGAGCCCAAGGCTGGCGATCGGTATCAGAGCGTGGCCGAACTGCTGGCGGACCTGGAGGCCTATCAGCCCTCGGGACCATCCGCTGCGACCAGCGTTATCCGAAGGCCAGGGAAGTTTGGGCTTTCGATCTACAACTACGTAGCGATCGCCTTCTGCCTGCTGCTGGTTGTGATCGCGAGCTTCGTGGCTGTGAAGAACAGAATCTGGACTACGAGCAATGTTGAGTCGCCACCGATGAGCATTCTCGTCTCCGATTTCACAAACGAAACCTCCGATCCTGTGTTCGACGAGACACTCGAACCAGCCTTCAACGTAGCCATGGAAGGCGCGTCATTCATCAGCTCTTACAATCGTGGGACGGCTCATAGGATTGCGGCCAAACTTCAGTCCGGTGCGACACGGCTGGACGAACAACTTGCGCGACTGGTGGCGACGCGAGAAGGCATCAACACCGTGATTTCCGGGTCGATCAAGCGTGAGGGAGATTCCTATCGGCTTTCGATTCGAGCCGTCGAAGGAGTGACGGGGAAAGAGATCACGGCAAAATCGGAGAAGGTTGCCAAGCAGGACGTATTGGCAGCGGTTGGAAAGCTCGCGGCCGGAATCCGCAAGGCGCTAGGTGACACGACTCCGGAATCGGTCCAGCTGGCGGCGGCTGAAACGTACACCACCCACTCGCTGGATGCCGCGCACGAATACGCCTTGGCGCAACTAGGCCAGTTTAGCGGCAAGTACAACGATGCCATTGAGCACTCGCAGAAAGCGCTGCAGTTCGACCCCGAAATGGGCCGGGCATATGTTGTGCTGGCAGTGGTTTACAACAATATGAAGCAGCCGCAGCAGGCGGAGAAATATTTCAAGCTCGCGCTCTCCAAGATTGATCACATGAGCGACCGCGAGAAATACCGAACACGCGCCTCGTATTATCTTGTGTCGCGAGAACCGGAAAAGGCGCTGGAAGAGTTGCAGCAGCTTGTGGCCAAGTATCCCGCGGACAACACCGGCTTAGGGAACCTTGCTCTCGCCTATTTCTACCGCCGCGATATGGCACGCGCCCTGGAGATAGGCGGTCGTGCCGCCGACCTTTATCCCAAGGACACGATCTACCGCAATAATGTTGGGCTCTATGCCATGTACGCGGGAGATTTCGACGCTGCCATCCTGGAGCAGAAGCGTGCACTCGAGCTAAACCCGAATCTGGTGCTGGGATACGTAGGCACCGCAGTTCCGCAACTGGCACTTGGCCGTCCCGCGGATGCGATTACCACGTACCAGCAACTCCAGAAACTCAGTCCAGACGGCATTTCCGCGGCCGCAGCGGGATTAGCTGATGTTGCTCTCTATCAGGGACGCGTGGCCGACGCTATCAAAATTCTTGAGGAAGGCGTCAATAAAGACACGGCTGACAAAAATCCGGATGCAGCGGCGGGCAAACTGGCCACGCTCTCGCAGGCACAATTGCTGATGGAGAACGCATCTGAAGCGGTACGCACAGCCGAGCGGGCTCTCGCCGCCAGCCACGAGATACCAATCCAATTCTGGGCAGCGCGCACCTACATCGGTGCGAATCAGGAGGCCAAGGCGCTCGCGATCATTCATGACCTCAGCGGCCGCCTGGATGCTGATCCTCAGGCCTATGGCAATCTGCTGGAAGGCGAAATTCAGCTCAAGCACAACAAACCGCAGGACGCCCTAAAACTGTTTCTCGACTCGCGAAAGATTGCGGATACGTGGATGGGACACTTCGATGCGGGGCGTGCCTATGTCGAGTTAGGCGCATTCGCGGAAGCCGATTCCGAACTGGAAACCTGTCAGAAGCGCCGTGGAGAGGCTACCGCTCTCTTCCTTGATGAATCCCCAACCTATTATGTATTCCCGCCTGTGTACTACTACCTTGGGCGCGCCCAGGAAGGACTGAAAAGTTCGGCCGCTTCGGATTCCTATAGGACCTTTATCGAGATTAAAAACGGCGGCCAGGATCCGCTGCTCGCGGATGCCCGCCGCCGTGTGCCATCGAATTAGGAACGCTCCTTGCCGACCGAAACTACCCGGATCTAAAAACCAATCGCCGGGCCGAAACGAACCGCGTTTTAGCATGAGCCAGACACGACCACGCTTGGCTCATTAGAATTCCCGCTTTCTGTGTTGCCAGTGCCCACCGCGGTTACAAAGTAGTAGTAGGTGGTGCCGGGACAGCTCAGCCCGGGAGCGTTGAGATCGGTGAAAGTAGTGGACACGATCAAGCTACTATTCATCAGCGTAAACGGCCCGTTTGGGCTGGTTGCGCGGTATACGTTGTAACCAATCACCCCAGAACTCGTGCTAGCCGTCCAGTTGATGACGGGAGCGCCTCCAGCATTGAGGGCGGCTGTAGCACTGGTTGGTGGGGCCGGAATCGACTGAACTGTCGGCCCTGTGGCAATCCCCCAAGGACCGCTGCCAGCCGTCGGAGTCGGGAATTCAGTGACGGTCCCCGACGACAACGTGAGTCGCCCGATCGCATTCAGCAGGTTATCGGTGTACCAGATATTGCCATCCGGTCCGGCAGTGAGGAATAGAGCGTTTCCCTGACTGGGAACCGGGAAAGCTGTGAACTGCCCGGCAGGCGTGACGCTAATCAGGTTGCTTTGGTTGGTCGCTGCGAACCAGACATTGCCGTCCGGGCCAAGCGTCATGCCCGCAGGGCCGAACGCGTTCGTGGTGCTGACGATGTTTACCTGCAGCCCGAGGCCGTGTCCTCCCGTTGCGATTTGGACCGCAAGGTTCTGCCCCGCGTTGTCACTGTAATAATCGTCCCCCAAGATTACGAAAAGGTAAGCAGCACCCTGAGGAACCACAACGGTCGTGCCGGGAATTGGGTTGACGAGGAAATCTTGCGGAATGTCGGCCGGCTGAAAGCCTCCAGCAGGAGCAGTGTAGACATACGCAGGTGCTCCGGCGACAGCGATCGCACCGGCAACAGAGGTATTGCTACTGAAGAGTCCAGCTAAACCGCCCACTGGGTAATACGTGTCGCAAGGCGGATAACCTACGCAGTAGTCCACCATTCCCGTTGAGGTCAAAGTTATAGTCTGTCCAGGTTGTACGCCTAGCGCAGAAAGGGAAATAGGTACGGCAGGAACAACGCCTGGATCGCTCGGATTCATGGCGAGGTAAGTGGCCTTTGGGTTTACCGGAAGGGTAATCGTCTGTCCCCACGATGTGTTGAGGGAGTTGGCGATGGAGTAGCCCGTACCGATGCTGCCGGTGCTCTTGAAATTCAGTACTCCGCCTTGTGCATTGACATCGCCGACAACAAGCGTGCCACCAGTGGCTCCGGATTGTAGAACTGTGACGACATCTCCTGTTTGGTAACCTGATCCCGCTGCGGCGATGCTGACACCGCTGAGTCCAGCTGGAATGGGATACTCATGGAGAACTGTACCGGCTGTGTTGATCACTCCGATTTGGTTCACAACGGCCTCTGCGAACCAGAGGTTGCCATCCGCCCCAGTGGTAATGCTCACCGGAGAACTACCCGACGTGGGAGTGGAGTAATCGGTCGAGGTTCCGCTGGTCGTTACCTTTGCAATCGCCGAACGCGTGCCAGGTCCTGCCTCGGTAAACCAGAGGTTGCCGTCAGGACCTGCTGTGATTCCATTGGGCGGGCTGTCGGCGGTGGGTGTCTGGTAAGTGTTGATCGTCCCGCCCGTCGTGATGCTGCCGACGAAACAAAGATCGGTAACGCACCGCGATTCGGTGAACCAAAGGCTTCCGTCGGGGCCGCTGGTGATGTTCTCGGGTTGGTACAGATTGCTGGCCCCCGGGAACCCGGTAATTGGGATTTCGCCAATACCCGCTCCTCCCCCGAGCGAGATAAACTCGCCGACATTGTTTGGGTTGTATTCCGTGAACCAGACGTTTCCGTCTGACCCCTCGGCAATGCCATAGGGGAATCCGCTGGCCGTTGGAGGTGTGTACTCGGCGGCGTTACTCCCATCCGTTGCAATTGAGCCGATACGGCCAGTGCTGCCGTTCCACTCGGTAAACCAGATAGCCTGACATTGGCCAGCCGAGCCGGCATTGTAAATTGTCTGCATCTGGAACTGGGTGAGAATGTTGCCCCAGACCTGCAACTCGTCAATCACGCCATTGAAGGAACCAACGGTGCCACCTGCGATTCCTCCGATCTGGAATGGGTTAGTCGGATTGCGTAATCCGATGGCACTACCGGCCCCGGTCTGATCCAGTTGGCCATTGATCCAGATCGACGCCCCGACCAAGGGCCCCCTCCAGATCAACGTGACATAGTAGAAGACTCCCGGCTGCAGGACCGTGTTGGAAAACACGTCGAGCTCGCTGAGGCCATCGGTAATGATCGCAAGGACTTTTCCAGGTGTAGGCGTCCCAACTACGGTTGCACCGGGGCTGGTACTGAAGGCTCCGTTTCCTTGAATGGAGAGAGAATACGGTGTGCTGAGATCGGTCCCGTGGCTGTCACCAATCCAGACGATCTGCATGCTTGGATCGTTCGAAATGGAATTGATTTTGATCCAGGCGCCAACGCTGAAGTTTACCGGCACTAAGAAAGGAGCTGCGGGGACAGTGATGGCATTACCTTCGCCGCCGCTCTCGAAGCCCTTACCAACTTCCCCTCCAACGAACGAGCCACCTGATCCCACGAGCGTGCCAGGCTTTCCTCCACGAATATCAAGCGCATTGCCGTTCAAGGGCCACCAGCTAAGGAGTGGTCCCGGAGTCGGTGCGCATGCGATTGTCGGCGCTGTAATGTTAAACGGATTCGATGTCGCCGTGAGGGCGGCAGCGGATGCCCGCAAGGTATCGCCCGTCCCCGCCGCGTTGATGGCGAGATTGGCGAACGTGGCGATGCCGGTAGCATCTGTCACTTGAGTGAGGGTTCCGCTCAACGTGCCGGGACCGGAGTTCAGTGTCAAAGTGATGGCAACTCCTGGCAGCACCGCCGCACTGTTATCCAATGCCCGCACTTGAACCGCTGGCGTGATCGTCTGGTTGACGAGCGTGTTGCTCGGTTGCGTTATGAACGACAGGTTGGAAACCGTACTGACGAAGGTAATGGTGTAGTTTGCCGTCTGTACTTGGAACGGATTGGCCTGGTCGTGCACTGAGACCGAGAAACTCACACTGGGAACCTGCGGGTTCGCAAATGTGATTGTTCCATTACTATCCAAAGTCCCGCCAGCCGGCAGGCCCGGAGGTCCGAAGACGAGTCCTCCAATGCCTCCGGTGGCGCTGAGTTGAAAACTATATGGCACGCCCAGCAAACCACCGGGCAGTGTGGCTGGGGAAATCTGGATCACGGCGCCGATCCGAATTGTGGGGGTATACGTAACTGATTCCGGCGGGGACGCGGCATCCGTCGCAGTAATCAGCACGCTTGAACCCGCGGGGTTGGCGATGGTGGGAGTTCCCGTGATCTGGCCCGTGCTGGGATTGATCGAGAGGCCAGCAGGCAGGCCCGTCGCTGTGAACGTGTAAGGAGTTGTTCCGCCTGTCACAGCCAAAGGCGTTGCGACATAGGGCTGCCCCACTACCCCATCGCCGGGTGTCGTCACGAACTGCTCGGCGAACTGCAAGCTGACATTGAAAACATAGTTCTGGGTCGCTACGGCGGGCGGGGTGTTCGTGTCCGTCACTTGAATCGTGACCAGATAACTGCCGGGAGTCGTAGCTGTTCCGGAAACCAATCCCGAAGAACTGAGGTTAATTCCAGGAGGCAAGGTGCCAGACAAGATGGACCATGTCCCCGTTCCAGGTTTCCCGCCCATAGATACTAACTGGACGGAGTATCCCTGATCGCCACGATCCGTCGGAGGCAGAGCCGTTGTCAGAATGGTAAGTGGCGGATAGATCGGAGGCGGCTGCGTCGCAGTCGTACTGTTGCTATTCACTGCCTGCGGCACTACGACCGGCGCGACTTGGGTAACGATCTGCTGCATGGTCGGTATGTCGACGTTGCCGCGAATCGTGATCAAGGCTGATTCGCCGGGACCTAAGGCAAGGGTAGGCGCAGTGACCGGCGCAGCCGCCACGTTGGGATTTCCCAATTGATTCACATTCGTGAGCGGAACGTTAGGAACGTTGGCCAGTGTAATGTCCTGTTGCTGGGTGATCAGGTGGCACTGACCATCCGTCTGCGGCGTCATATAAATCTGCGACAGCAGTAACTGAAGTGGCGTTGCTGTCGAACCTGTCAACGCGACATTGAAAGAGGCAGTGGTGTTGCCGTTATTGGTGACGGTGTAGGTAGCGTCGGTGGGCGGTGCGGCCGCCACATTGGGAGCAGCGACGTTGGGTGCAGCGACATTGGGGTTGGCGACACCGTAAGCCGCGACGTTGGGAGCAGCCACGTTGGGAGCAGCCACGTTGGGAGCAGCCACATTCGGAGCGGCTACATTGGGTGCGGCTACGTTGGGCGCCGCGACGTTGGGAGCGGCTACATTGGGTGCAGCCACATTGGGCGCCGCAACATTCGGATTGTAAAGCTCGACGTTCGCGATGCTGGTGCCCCCTGTTTGTCCATTCGGATCCACAAGGTTAGTGGGCACTGTTCCATCAGCGTTCAGCAGAAGAAAACCGGATAGCCCGCCGGCAATGACGGAGCCTCCGAGTGCGGTGATTTCATTGACGTTCACTAGGATGTTCGCCGTTGGAGCGGTTGACACGGCAAACACGGTGCGTGCAACTCCGGTATGGGGTGCGATCGCGACATCGATGCTGGTTAGCGGGAATGTGGTTCCATTATTTCTGGTCGGAAACGGCGGATTCGGGACCGGACTTGGCGGCACGAACTGGGCAAAGGATGCGAATCCATTGGTCGGTTGGTTGGCAATGGTCAGCCGGAAGTAGTTCACCGGTCCATTGGCTGTGGATCGACCGCTGGTCTGGTTTTGCACCAGAACTACGAATCCGCGTTGTACGGTGGAGTTGAGGGGTTTCGACACCTGAGGTGACGACACCACGAGCCCCTGACTAATTCGGCTTTCGTACACGTTCTGGTTGCGATCCCCTTCGTTGCCCGGTTGGCAAGTTGGCACCGAAGCGTTCGGGTTATACACGCTGGTCCCGTTCGAAATCGCTGTGTAGTTATCCCACATTCCGTCTGCTGGGGGAATCACGTCCTGATTGCTCGTAAACGAAGCGTAATGAACGGCCGAACTCGGAGCGGGCTTCGGCGCGGCCAGAATTGTTCCCGCGACGCCGGGAGGCGACGGATTGTTGTAGGTCCAGCACTGGGAGTTTCCGCATTTAACCAGGACAAAGGGCTGCCCAGTGATCCCGATGTAGTCCCCCATGAACGCTCCCGTACCGTGCACGAACATCGGAAGGTTCGGGGGATCAAACTTGAGCTGATGAAATGGCGCAGTCTCGCCGCTAGGCTCTCCCTCAAAAAGACCAAGATCGTAGTGCGAAACGCGGGAAAAAGTGAACGTCGGGGCAGTATAGCCAGCATTGGCCTGCGCCAATATTACGTCTATCGTATGGCGGCGCACGGTCAGACCCGCGTCATCAATGAAATATGGGGAGTACGATGCCGTGGGGAATTCCATGACGTCATCGCGCGTTTCTTCGAAGAAGTTCCCATTCGCATCTGGAGTAAATATTCCATTCACAGCACTGGGAGTGAACTCACCAATGGTGTGATCCTGGCGCAGGTCGTAATAGACCACCATCAGTTTTCCCTGGTTGAAGGTCATGCTCGGCATGACCTGATGGCCAGCAGTCAATGCAGGGAATGTTCCGCCCTGGTCATTCGTGACTGCGCCATTGTCGATGGGAAAGGGTGTTGGCGGTTTAAAGCCAGAGGAGGTGATGCTGGCGTTGCCTGGAACGGCGAGCATCATGATCCGGGCTTCGCCGTTGGGCCCCTGTCCACGTTGTGACCAGGCCAAATACAACGGCCCGGGAACGAGCGCGATACCGCTATCGCCGACGGCCATCGCGGGATAGGCGGTTGTTCGGAAGGTAGTTTCTGAAGTGTTCTGGTCGAACAGAGCCGCAGCGGCGGGATTGTTGGAGTTAAATGGTGGCAAGCTCACCACAGTGAGCGCAGGCAAGAAACTCTGTCCGCCGTTGAGCGACGCGGTGATCGCGATCCCGTCCTTTGGTTGTTGTGCACTGTGAATTACTCGCCAGGCTACATAAACAATTCCGGTTTCGGGGTCTATCTGAATGGTTGCGCCCTGGCTGATCGCATAGCTTTTGCTAATCGGAATCGGAGCGCTCCAGCTTGTGCCGCAATTTGTGGAACGGCTGAAATAAATCGTGCTGGTTTGGGTACCATTGGCGCTCGTCACCACATCTGCGTAGGCGACGTAAACGTTGCCTGCAGGAATTTTCTGTTGCACAACCGTGCCATCGGATTGGGTCACAGAGAAGCTGCAAGTACTCGTGCCGCGCGGAATATCGACGGCAATCGCTGGCTTATCGAGAAACTGGGAAGGAGTTACAGTGCCGTACGCCACCGGGATCGTGTTGATGTATCGGATCGGAAAACTGTCGCGCGCGATGTTGCCGCTTTCTTTGTTATTCAGATCCATGAATCGGGCGACGAAGACCAGTCCCAGGCTGGATCCGCGATTAAATGCGATTCCGCCGTAATAGAACATTCCGTTCGTACCCGAGGCGAGCACGGGGTCGGCCGCGGTGGTAAACCCGTGTAAGGGTGAACTCGTCCCGCGAGCGGAAGTATCCTGGGGATAACCAGGAAGCAGCGTGCTCTGCCAGTGTGCGCCACCATCAACCGATACATACTGGCCCACCCACGGTTCACCGGTGGGCGCGTTTGATAGTTGTCCTTCGCCAGGTTCGGCTTCGGGGAGATTGAGGTCGACCGTCCGGTAATCATTCGCGCCGGCCAGCAAGTGCAGGGGATTTCGAGTCGAAACCGCAAGGCTAGGCTCGTTTTGCCGCTCAAGAAATGGATCGCCGTAAGGCCATACCGTGCCCGAAACCATGTTGACGTTCTGCCCAGCCTGTTGGGCAAGTGCCGGGGCCACAAGGGCAAGGCAAAAGCACAAGCTGAGCAGGGAAATGCAACGGAAGGACCTCCATACAGTGATTGGATCGTTCTGGGAACGCCAGTCAGCGGTACTCTTGTCGTTTCTCGTGTCGCTTGCGATTACGGGATAGGCTGCATCTTGCTGGTTCATATTTTTCTTTCTCTGACCCCGCTCGAACTGCACAGAAACAAATTTCGTTCACTCAAGATGAATCGCCAGTTGCCTTAACGGATGGTTCGTGGATGAGGAAACGGCCACCCGTTTTGGGCGCGGATTTGGCAAAGGGGGGAATTTACAATTCCGCGCTTAAACAGTCGGGGAAGCTATAAGCCTGAGGTGCGTTGCTGTTCGCCGCACGCGACGCAACGATTACCGCAACAAGCCACAATCGTGGCCCACAAACTTTGCCCTCAGCGTAGAGCTTTGTCAAGTGAAATGTATCTTGTTGTTATTGTGTTTGCCCATTCGTCAATGTCAAGAAACCCGCGCGGGTATTGGGATCTGCGGGGTTTCTTTCAACAGCGTCCTCTAGATGTAAAGTACCCCTGCCGCTGCCACGAGCAACGCTACTGCCCACAGAAGATCGAAATTCACCCATGCGCGACGCAAGATTCTCAGTCCGGCCCTGTCGTAGAGTTCGAAAAAGGTCATTGCCAATAATCCGGCGACCAGCAGCATCGCGGCCGTGTGTACGATGGTGGCGAGCAGAAGGATACGAAGGCTCACCTTCACACTTTCGTGCATGAGGCCAGTCATGTCATGAGTCATACCGAGCGTCGGATGCACCAACAGGATAGGCATAACCATGAGACCGGCCCCGTGGGCTGAGGCCATGAGAAAAGACCATGCGATCAGTTCGCGTCCGCCCACGCGCATGCCTGCGCCGCGGGGATGCCTTGCGCGCAAGAGTCGATAGATTCCCAGCGCGGCAATGATCGCAGCTACGATCCACTTAAGTGCGTGCAAAGGGACGATATTGCGAACGAGGTCCAACAAGAGGATAGCGGCGGCGATCGCCACGGCATGACCGAATGCAATGGGGAGCAGAGCATTGACTACCGCGAGCCTGCGCTTCTCTTGCAGTCCGAGAGCGAGGGCAAAGAGCCAACCCATCGCGGGATTGAGGCCATGGTAGGCCCCGAGCAGCGTAAGAACAACCCAGGGCCATCCGGAATTCATGGGTAGCAGTAGAAGTCCGACGACGCGTCCCCGCCCTGCAGTCTCACCTGGTGAGGACGAAGATCGCCAAACTCCACAAAGAACTTTGGATCAAACTGAATGCCGCCTTGGGGAGCGACGTCTAATTTCACCATCCAGCCCCGAATGCCTTCCGGATAAAACTGCTTATCCCATGCGGCATAGAGAGAGTTTGTGAAAAAGACGCGCCTGCCATCGCGGCTGAGTTCTACCATCTGCGGTCCGCCATTCAAGGGCTGGTTCGGCCTGGCAGGATGAGGGGTGCGACGCACGATTCCGCCGACGTGAACCGAGCCAACAAGCTTCGCATTGAATGGGTCAGAAACGTCGTATTGGCGCATCTCGCCTGTGCCCCAGCACGACGCATACAGGAAGCGATCGTCGACAGAGAGATTGATATCCGTAAGCAACGGAGGAACTGCTTTGAAGCCCTGCAGCAGCGGAGGAAGCTGAGCGGGGTCCGCGGGTTCGGCTGGAATCTCGATAACTTTCCTGATCTCGAACTTTCCGTTCGAACTTCCGGCTGCCTTGTGCCAGACCCAGATGGAACTGGACAGGTCCTTTAGCGACGTGACAACACCAACGAAACCGTAGGCTTTGGTCGGATCGTGGGCGGGGCGGAGTTCCAGAACCATTTGTTGCTCCTGGCCCAGATCGAGCGATTGCAGATGTCGGCGCTTACGCAGATCCCAGATGTGCAGGCTGTGACCATATTTGCCCGCAAGTAAAAGCTCGGGACTCACGCCACTTTCCACCATGTTTGGAGTGCCCCACTCGCTCGTTACAGCGATGTCATAGCCGAGGTGCCAGGCGAAGTCGTAGCCGAAATGCTGCGGACCACGTTCCACTTCCCATCTTCCGAGCGGCTCAAACGTGTCGTGGTCAAGGGCAAAAATGCCGCCGGGGCCGTCTCCGCCAGGTGAACCGAGGGCGCTCAGATAGATGCCGTCCGGACCACAATGCACGGTGTGAGGACGGCTATACCCGGTTCGGTCGTGTACGGATTGCGGTTCGATGACCTTCACGATGGTCGGCTTCTTTGGATCAGGCTTGGTGTCGAGGACGTGAATGCGGGACGAGCGAAGTCCGGGAACAATCAGATATCGCCGCTCGACGTGCGGATGCGGAGCATACGGGCAGAGAGCCGAACTGCACGCATTCCAACCAAAATGGTGCAGTTCATCGCCCACATTCGGCATGTCAACCCGGCCGACGACGCTGCCATATTGGCGCGATTGAGAATCGACATCCACAACCGCCAACGCGTCGGGGTGATTGCCGCCATTCGCGCTTAAGGCCGCGATGTACGCCAACTTCTCGGCAGGTGCCTGCGCGGCCAGTTTTGGCGAGGGATAAAAAGTCGGATCCGCCTTGAACAGCATTACATTGACCTCTACAGTGACTTTTGGGGCAATAGAACAGATTCCTAAATACGCGAGCCGGATTCAATGCACGTTACATTACAAGGATTCGCTGTCCCAAGTCTACTAGGGAAATAAACTTAATTCTGAGAAGGTTTTGCTTTCAGGATCAATCCAACAAACGATATCGGGTTCTGCCATTATGCCCTTGGTTCGAATTCTCTTCGGGTCAATGAAATGTTAATGGCGTGGCAGCCGTAGCGGCGATTCGGCTGGGGTAGATAATGGGATCGCTTTTTAGTTTAGGGCAGAAGGCAAATGACACTGAAAATCATCGCCGCTATTCTCCTGTCGTCCCCGTTTGTGGCTACGGCCCAGGTTCGCGTCTGGCAGGGCACGTACACTCTGCCTACTTATGAAGAAGGCGCACCTGATCCCAATCCTGCCTTCGATCAGTATGCCAATAGCCGCTTTAACTACCCTTACACTCTTCGAAGCAATCTGACGGATCGCCGTACGGATCACACCTGGCGGGCGGTGTTCCTCGAAAATGAATTCCTCAAGTGTTGGGTCCTGCCCGATCTTGGAGGTCATCTCTATAACTGCACCGACAAGATCAGTGGGCAGCCTATGTTTTACGCGAACCCATCTATCAAGAAGGCGGCCATTTCGTATCGCGGCGCGTGGGCTGCGTTCGGCGATGAATTCAACTTTCCGGTTTCGCACAATTGGGTCAGCCTATCTCCGGTCGATTTCGCATTCGGCACAAAGAATGACGGCAGCGCATCGGTGACGGTGGGCAATGTAGATCGCGTTTACGGAATGCAATGGACAGTCGAACTGGTACTGCGCCCTGGTTCCACTGTTCTCGAGCAGAGAGTCACGCTCCACAATCGCAGCGATGTCCGGCACCGCTTTTACTGGTGGAACAATGCTGGAGTAGAGGCTTGGGACGATTCGCGAGTGCAATATCCCATGCGCTTCACCGCGAGCCATGGGTTTCGAGAAGTTGCACCTTGGCCGGTCGAAGCAGATGGCACGGATCTGAGCGTTGTGAAAAATCAGACGAAGGGGCCCGTTTCGGTATTCGTGCACGGAAGCCGGGAACCTTTCATGGGAGTCTGGCATCCGCACACTAACACGGGGACGGCTCACTATGCGGATTACGCCGAACTCCCGGCAAAGAAGATCTGGTCGTGGGGCACGGATGCAGATGGGCTGGACTGGCGCAAGACTCTCTCGGACAACAACAGCGCCTACGTCGAAGTCCAGGCAGGGCTCTTCCGCGATCAGGAGACCTATGCCTTTCTTGAGCCTCGGCAGACGATCAGCTTCTCTGAGTTTTGGATGCCGGTGCGCGATATCGGCGGAATCTCCCGGGCTAACCTCGCAGGCGTGGTCCATCTAAACCGGAAAGAAAACACGCTTACGACCGGACTCAACATTAATCAGGCCATTCGGGGAGCCGCGTTGCGCATTGCTTTGGGAGATCAAACAGTCTTCCAGGAGAAAGCCGATCTCACTCCTGAACGCACCTGGAAGCACGAGGTGGCTGGTGTCGATCCGAAGCAGAAATACACTTTTGAACTTCGCGACGCGAACGGTGCAGTCCTGATTCGTCAGACCGAAGGCCAATACGATTGGACGCCGGTGGAAGACGTCCATGTCGGACCGCAGCCGGTCTACCCCGTTCCAGAACCAGATCGCCGCAGCGAGGATGATTGGCTTCAGCTGGGCAATCAAGAGGAACTCGATGGCAATCTGTTGGCGGCTCTGCAAACGTATGAGGATGCGCTGGCGAAGTTCCCAGAGAGCCTTGGATTGCGTAAGGCGGCAGGACGCCTGTGTGTGACTCTGCTTCGTTTTCAGGAGGCGGCGCGATTTCTCGAACCGGTGTACGCTCGGAACACATCGGATTCCGAGGTTGCCTACTACCTGGGTGTTTTGTACGACGGACTTGGCCAGAAGCGCCAGGCGCGAGAGTCCTTTGAAACTGCGGCGCGGATGCCAGAGTTCCGCGCGGCAGGGGGACTGAAACTGGCGGAATTCTTCGCCCGAGAAGGAAACTTAAAGCGGGCGGAGTCGTATCTTTTGGTTGCCACCGATGCCGGTGGAAACGATCCTCGTGCTGCAGAACAGCTGATTGCAGTCCTGCGAGCCGAGGGGAAGATAGAAGAATCGGAGAAGCTATCTGCTGAATGGCTGAGTCGATTTCCGCAGAGCTACTTCCTTCTTGAGCAATCCGGCAAGCCTGATCTGCATCAACTCGCAAACGACACTGATCGAGTCTTGAACGTCGCATCGGAGTACATGCGCCTTGGAATGTACTCGCAAGCACTCGACGTGCTCTCGCGCAACTACCCGGCGGCCGTGGCAGGTGAGGCGGAACCGGGCCAATTGGCACCTGGGAAGCATCCCATGGTTGCCTACTATCGGGGATATTGCCGCCAGAAACTGGGGCAGTTCGCTGTGGATGACTTTAGATCAGCTGCGGAGCTTTCTACTGACTACGTATTTCCCAGCAGGACCGAAGATCTGCTGGTTTTGACGGCTGCCCTGAAAGCCAATCCGCAGGACGCGAGCGCGCATTACCTGCTCGGAACACTCTACTTCTCCAAAGGCGTGACTGATCAGGCGCTCGCTGAGTGGGATCAGGCCCGCAAGTTGAATTCGCACATTCCTGTTCTGCATGCCAGTTTCGGGCGGGCTCTGCTGCACGCAAAAAACGATCCCGAGCAGGCGTTGCAGGTGTTTCAAGAAGGTCTTCCCACCGACGCACGAAACATCGCACTCTACGCCGGTATGGATCAGGCTCTGAGCATGTTGCGGCATCCCCCTCAGGAACGCGTCGCAGCGTTGGAGCAGTATCCCGACCAGGCCAACATTCCAACTTCTCTGGCCTATGAACTGATTTTGAATCTGGCCGAAGCGGGCGCATTCGAGAAAGCGACCGCGATGTTTCGCAATCGTTTCTTCCAACGGGAAGAAGGTGGCACGAACGTGCGCCAGGTATGGCTTGAAATACAAGTCCAGCGCGCTTTGTCACGGGCGGAGCATGGACAATGCCCGGAAGCAGTGAAGATCGCGGACCACTTGGCAGAGCCGGTGCCCGATCTCGCCTTCACCCACGATGGTCTGCCGCCTTTCCTGCGGTCGCCGAGATTCAATTACTTGCTTGGAAACGTCTACAAGGCCTGCGACCTGCCTGACAAGGCACGCGATCATTTCAAGCACGCGGCTGAGAAGTGGAACTTCGAGAACGGAGTGTGGGCGTGGAAGGCATCTCAAGCGCTTCCAAACTTCGATCCTGGCGCAGGAAAACACAAGTTGCAGAGCACTCTCGAGCAGGCGAAGAACTCGGAAAGCGCGCAAGACGGCTGGTGGTTCTACAATGCGGGGATGCTCGACCGCGCCTTAGGAAACGATCAACTGGCAGAGAGCGAGTTTCGTCAAGCGCTGCTGTCGCCTGATTCATTGATGGTTTATCACCTGACTCGGCTTGCACTCTCCGGGGGTGGCGCTCTCTAGGACGGATCGATTCGGAGGCGAAGAAAACTCATGGGAACTGTAGTTCGAGTTTTGGCTTTGCTGATTCCATGGTGCGCGTGCGCGCTCGCTGCTGATCCCATCGTTCGAAGCAAATGGGCTGCATCTGATCCGCACCTCGACACCTATCCGGCATCTGCGTTTTGGCACGATTCTGAAGCCGTCTACATGGAAAAAGACGCACACGGTAATTCTGAACCGAAATACCGAACGGAGATCCGAACGCGGTGGACCAAGCAGAATCTGTACATTCTTTTCGTATGTCCCTTCGAAGAGCTGAATTTGAAGCCTAATCCAAAAACGGCAGACGAAACGAACGAGCTTTGGAACTGGGATGTTGCCGAAGCTTTCATCGGCGTGGACTTCAAGAATATTCAGCGTTACAAGGAGTTTGAATTATCTCCGCAAGCTGAGTGGGTCGACCTCGATGTCAAGCTCGACCAACCGCGGCATGAGGATGGCTGGAAGTGGAACTCAGGCATGGAAGTCTCAGCGCGGATCGATAAGGCCGCTCATCTCTGGTACGGGGCGATGCGAATTCCTTACTTCGCAATCGATACCCGCCCTGCCTCGGCTGGTAATACCCTTCGCATCAATTTCTTTCGTTGCCAGGGGCCAACTTCGACTCGTCATTACATAGCGTGGCAAGCCCCGATGAGCAATAGCTTTCATGTTCCGGAGAGGTTCGGCATCCTGGAACTCGTGAAATAGGCAGAGTTCGCGTTGCACGCAAGAATGTACGCACCCGACCGCATGTTGTTGAAGAGAGAAAAGACGAACTACAACGGCAGAATTTTCGGAGGCCCAGCCTTGAACAGCCCGTGACACCGCTTGCCGTCGTGCTAGGCTGCCGTTGCCGCTTTCAAAACTTCCCGTAAACGCTTCGCAACCACGATCTCTTCTCCGGCTTGTAACATCCAGACTCCGACTACGATTGTGTTCGGTCCGCCGGGTAAGCCAGCACTCGCTGGAGCGCCTCCGGTAGATGGATTCAGCTCAATGCGCGGATTGCCTTCTCGCATCTTTTGCATAACTTCTGCACCCGTGATCTTCACTCGACTCTGATCGTAAGTGATCAGCAAGTGGGGGACGTGATTGGCGACCGCGGGAATGAATGTCTGCGTCTGCAGTGTCGAGATCGAGCTTAGCTGCTTCGCGATCCGATCTGCTCTGCGCCGGTACTCCGCTTCCATCGCGGTATCATCCTGCTTCAAAAACCAATCCACGGCGGCAACGAGACCGACTATTTCCTCCTTCGCGACTTTCATGCCGCGCCCGATCGTGTTGGAGTTGGGTGAATTGTTCTTCTTCGCCGCCTCGACAAGGTCTTTTCTGCCGAGAAGCAAGCCAGTACACTGCGGTCCGCGAAGACCCTTGCCCCCGGAGAACGTTACCAGATCAAATCCCATCTGGGTGTACTTCCATAAATTCGAGATCGGTGGGACATCTGCGGCGGCATCATTGAAACAAGGCACGCCATGCTGGTGGGCCATGCGCACCCAATCTTCCCGGCTGATTTTGCCACCTCCCGCGTTGAAAAAGTGGGCCATCACCGTACGCTCATTGAATGCCTGTTCGTACTGGTCAATGGTCTCGACCTCCACGAAACGGATTCCACAGTTGCGGAGGGCGTGGTCGTAACCGTAACGATGCGATTTCTGAACGATGACTTCGTTCTTAAGCCCGCCCGTGTCAGTGGGGATGCCGAGAATCGCCTGATCATTTCCCATGGTGACGCAAGCCGCCGTGCCCACGACGAGCGCCGCGGCGGCACCCGAGGTGACGAGGGCGGCCTCGCAGCGCAACCGCCTCGCCAGATATGCACCCGACGATTCGAGTAGCTCGTTGAGATTTACCGGCTTCTTCGCTGCCAAGGCCACTGCCGCTTGCACTTCATCCGGCATAGTCGAAGCCGAAAGAACCGTGTACGTGCCTGCGGCGTTGATAAACGGAGTCACGCCGAGTTTCTGGTAATAATCCACAGCGGCTGCCGACTGCTTCGCGAGCGCTCGAGGCTCGCGCGTTGGGAATGCAGCGAGCGCGGCGCTTCCTGCGGCAAGCGCTTGCGCTCCCTTGCGTATGAGTTTGCGCCGAGTAATCCGTGTCACCGTTGACCTCCTCAACACTGTTGCACTTTCGTCAACTCAGTCTCGAGGATAATCGTCAGCCCGGGAGGGCAACGAATTGCCTAGTCCCGGACTATTGAAGTATTGCGGACGGGCCTTTTCCCACTGCACCATGCTGAGGCCGGAAGGATCATACGAGATCCGGCCTGCCCGGACGGTCATGCGTGCGACCAACTGGACATTGCCGTCCATTCTTGCCACGCCACAATCGATGTAACTGAAGTGACCCTTCATGAGTTCGAGCACAGCGATGTCCGCGTCTTTCCCTACTGACAACGTTCCTAAGTCGGGTCTGCGGATCTCAGCGGCCGGGTTGACCGTCGACCGTCGAATCACTTCTTCCAGGGAAACCCCCATCGCCAAGAATTTCGACATGACATTGTTCATGCTGACCACGTTGTAATTGCCGGTATGCAAATCGGTGGATATGGAGTCGGGGATGAATCCCTGCTTTGCGGCGGGGACCGCGTTGCGAAACCAGAAGCTTCCCGCCCCGTGCCCCACGTCGAAAATCACGCCGCGCGCGCGGGCTTCCGTCAGCGCAGGATTTATTTTGCCGTCTGCAAGCAGGATCGGGAATTGTTGCGCAAAGACATGGGTGTGAATGTCACCTGGCCGCATCTTCTTCAGGAGGTCTTCGTAGGTTCTCTCCGGACGGGGCCAGAAATCAAACATCACTGGTACATTCGCGAGCGTTCCGCATTCAATGGCACGGTCCACCGCGGCCCACGGCACATGCTCGGCGTCCCAAGGAAGACTCGTCCAGTAGTGCGCGGTTTTTACTCCAACGATAATGTCTCGATATCGCGTAACCGTCGCAGCGCAAAGTTTCGGATCCATTTCATCCAGACTCTGTTCGAGACCGCCTTCCATGCCGTTCGCCACGATATTTAGAAACGCCAGCACCCGCACTCTGGCGCGGTCGATGACTTCTTCCTTCTCCTGCAGGAAAGTCTCAGCTCCAGCGGTGCCTGCGTCTACAATCGTGGTCACACCTGACTGTAGAGCCATATCGGCAGGAATGCCGAGTGGGAGGGTGTGTACTCGTGCCTCGGGAGCGAACCAGTTCAGTGGCGCTCCTCCATGGCCGATGTGGAAGTGAATATCGATTAGGCCGGGAGTTACATAAAGGTTTGAGACATCCACGACTTTACCGGCCTGATCGGAAGGTATGTTCTTCTCGACCGCCGCGATTTTGCCCTGAAACACAGCAACGTCTCGCACGTCATCGATTTGATTGGCGGGATCAATCACATGTCCGCCCTTTAACAGCAAGTCGTAACGTGGCGCGGTCTGCGCAGCTGGGACCAGGGGAAATGCAATAGCGACAGTTAGCATCGCAGTGATGGCGATTAATATCTTCGTCCGTTTCTGCATGGCACCTTTTCCACTTTCATTGAAGCGAAAGTGTATCCACACGAAACGGGATTGTCACCATCCCTCACAAGTTCCCTCGCGGATGGGTTGTAAACGACAGACACGGTGGCGTAATCTGATCGGCTCGTTCGAGGCTCAGTCCCGCAAAATCGCAGAACGTACCGCGGATGGAATCATGGATCGTCGTACCTTTGTAAAAGCCGGTTGCATCGGTAGCGCTTCGCTGCTGATCCAGGGGATGGATCCAATGATGCGGGCCGACACGGCACCTCCTGCCGCGCCAGCCGTTGAACTGCACGGATTACCGGACTACAAGCCGTCACCACTTGGAATGCCGGGATTGTTTCCCGGTCGCGTAGTCGAGATCCGCGATCAGAACGCGATCGAACGAAACCGGGTTTCGCAACTGGCAGTGCGTCGGCTGCTCGAGCAGGCCATGAAGGAGTTGACGGGGGAGAGTTCGCCGCGCGATGCATGGGCGAAATTCATCGAACCGAAGGATGTTGTCGGCATCAAGATCAATCCGTCCGGTGCGCCTGCATGTTGTTCTTCTCCGGAGATCGTACGGGAGATTATTGCCGCCGTCCGGTCGCTTGGAGTGCCACCGCAAAATATCGTTGTCTACGACAGATACTCTTATGAGATTGACATTGGTGGTTATCAGGTGCTGTTGCCGACCGAAGTGCGCATTGTAGGCATCCAGGATGCCTTTACAAGCGCCGTTGTCGGCTATGAGCCGAATGTCTATTGCGATGCTAATTTCTTCGGCGAGTGGGAGACGCGCTCCTACATGGCAAGTATCGTCGCCCACGAGGTGACGAAGATCGTCAACGTGCCCACGATGAAGGACCACTCGGCTTCCGGTGTTACCGGAGCCCTCAAGAACCTCGCCTACGGTACGTTCAATAACGTGGCACGCACACATCGTGCGCCGCATTCCTTTACCAATCCACTGATCGGAATGATGTGCACGGTCGAGCCGTTACGTTCAAAGGCTGTGTTGCATGTCATGGATGGCATGCGTCAAGTCTGGCACGGCGGGCCGCTCACTCAAGTGCAGGATTTTATTGAGCAGCCCGGGATTCTCATGGTGGCGACCGATCCTGTGGCGATGGACACGATTGAACTGGAGGCGATCGAAAAGAGACGCCGGGAACACGGTGCTCCGTCTTTGTGGCAACACGATGCAAGCAGCATTACGCCAGATACGAACGTTTTTTTTCACGACGCTACAAAGAATTTGTTTTTCCGGCAACCGGGACACGTCGCCGAGGCGGGAAAACTCGGTCTCGGTGTCGCCGACCTGAAGCAGATCGACCACCGCCGTCTCTGAGCCGTGATCATGACGGAAACCTCCACGAAATCCCGCGACTGGCCCACGCTCCTGGGAGACAATGCCCGTACGGGTCGACAGGGAAAGCGTCAAACACATTCTCCGGAAAGGGTGCTCTGGCAATTCCGAGCAGGCGCGGTGCGTTCGGCGCCGGTACTTGATAACGGCCTGCTGTATGTTGCACCGATCAATGGAGTGCTGCACGCAATCGATGTAACCCTGGGAACTTCAAGGTGGAAGTTTGAAGTTGCGGGCCAGGTACATTCCACCCCCGCACTTTTCGGGGACGCGATTCTGTTCGGTTGCGACGACGGGAAGGTCTACGCGCTGGATCGCCAATCGGGAAAGAAATTGTGGCAAACGGCTACTCGAGCCGAAGTCTGGTCATCGCCGATCATTCGCGATGGAGTTGTTTTTTTCGGCAGTGCCGACGGTGGTGTTTACGCAGTCGATGCTGAAACCGGGCACCCAAGATGGTCCCGCGACCTTGGCGGCAGAATTTATTCCACACCCTTTGCCGCTGAACATCAACTTTACATAGGCTGCGGCGACGGCAAGGTCTATTCTCTCGCGGCCGATTCCGGAAGAATTCTTTGGAGCACGCCGACCGGCAACGGGATCGATTCATCCCCTGCGGTTGCCGACGATCTCGTCCTCATCGGATCGGAGGACTTTTATGTGTATGCCTTGAACGCTAGCACCGGGGAGGTGCGCTGGAAATATGAAACCGGACTGGGCATCGCATCCTCACCAGCCATTTCGGGTGACTTTGCCGCGATTGGCAGCAAGGATGGATTCCTCTACGCTTTCGAACTCCAAACAGGCAAGCTGCGTTGGAAAACCGCGGTGGGAGATGTGGTGACGGCGCCACCCCTAATCGCCGAGGGCGCGGTCTGCATTCAAGCTGGAGGTTTGTTCGCTTTGGATCCGGCCAGCGGAAAGGTCTTGTGGAGAGCTGGCCTCGGCGGAGCCATCCAGTCGGTTCCCATACTCACTGGCGATGTCATCTATCTGGCGAGTTTGAACGGTGAGATTTATGCGCTTCGATAAGCAATGGCCGGTAGCTCTGCTGTTCGTATTTTTTTCAATCGGCGTAAGCGGGCGGGGTTCCGATGACCGTCTTGTTTACAAAAAAAAGTATGTCATGGGGACGGTGTTCGAGATCGCTGCCTATGGCGAATCACGCGAACAGGTTTCTGCCGCGATCGACAAGGCATTTCAAGAGATCGTCCGTATGGACGATCTGATGAGCAACTACAAAGCTGAGAGCGCCCTGAGTCATCTGAATCGGTCGGCACATCTCCACGCCGAAAGTATTTCGCCGGACTTGTATCGAGTCATCGAACGAGGGGTACAGTTATCCAAACTGTCGGACGGAAAATTCGACATCACTGTCGCGCCTCTGGTGAATTTATGGAAAGCTGCACTAGCGGGTGATTCAGTGCCCTCGCCTGCCCGGCAGCAGCAAGCCCAAGCGTGTGTCGGCTATGACAAGATCGAGTTGATTCCGCCGGACCATATCATGTTTCGATCCTCTTGCCTGCAGTTGGATTTGGGAGCGATTGGGAAAGGCTACGCCATTGACCGTGCTGCTGAGCTGCTGCATTCGCTGCGAATTGAGAACGCGTTCCTCAATGCCGGAGGAAGCACGATTATAGCTATGGGTTCTCCTCCAAAGCAGACGGCATGGCGTGTACGCCTGCGGGATCCTTCTCATACGATCGACCCGTACGTAATGCTCAAGAATGGAAGTGTGTCCACATCCGAGCAAACGACACCATCGATACTAGGGCACGATTCCCCGGGGCACATCATAGACCCGTCGACTGGAAAGCCCCTCGAGACACAGTTCGCGGTCAGTGTCATTGCTCCGACTGGAACGATGTCCGACGGTCTTTCCACTACGCTGCTGCTGCTCGGTCCGCAACAGGGCAAGGCATTGGTCGATAGAACGCCCGACGTTTCTGCCATCTGGCTCTCAGCAAAGGCACAGGTCACGACGGCGACGAATGGACCGCAGATTCTCTTCGGCGGAAAGCTGTGACAAGACCACGTTTGCGAACAACCCGTATGGCTTTCGGCAAGCCGATCCTTTTTCTCCTCCTTCTCTCTCCATTTGCCTGGGGCCGCGTATTCGTTCGCTGGAGCATCGCGGAGTTGCCTTCTGCGCGTTCGCTCGGTGTGACCGACATCGTATTCACATGGAACGACGGTATTTCTCCCCTGGTCGCGGCCGCCCGCAAGCAGGGATACCGAGTGTATGTTGAGATGCCGCTTCAGCAAGTGAAAGCGGCTGCGGAAGCGGGTGTCAAGGCTGGCTGGACAGGAATCATTCTTGAGATTGCTGCCTCAGAGAGCAAAGAATCTGAGAAACAACTTTCCGAGTTGCAATCCGCTTACCCGAAACTCCGGTTCCTCGTCCTCAACCGCAACGGCAAGCAACCCGATATGAGAGGCAGCCTGATCATCAAGCGCGACTCTATCCTCGAAGTGTCGAGTCCCACGGCACAACCGTGGATTGACACCAATCTCGCCTTGATCAAAGTCGAGCAGCAGTCTCGCCGCACGCAGGTTCCGCTTTACACCTTCGCGTGGGACGATCAGGGACAGCAAAAAGTTCTGTCTGCCGATGACTATTCATTGGCGGTGGCCGAGGCTGGTGCCTTTCATGCTGACTTGCTTCTTCAGCTCGACGAGCCATTGCAGAGAGCTCTCAACAGTCATGATGCAGAGGCTTGGAGGCTCTGGAATCAGGTCCGACCCGCGTTGAGATTTTCCAGTGCCAGCACCTCACAATCGTTGCGACCTGCGGTCAACGTCGGAGTGGCCGTTGATCACCTCGATATAGGGGATGAAGTTTTGAATCTGTTGAGCCGCCACAATATCCCGTTTCAGATATTTCTCGCGGCGGACTTGAAAGCCGAGGAGCTTAAGGGCTTCGACGTCCTGGTCATATTTGCTAAACCAGATAGAGAAACCCAGGAAAGGATTAAGGGTCTCGCAACCGGTGGCACGACCGTCGTGGTGGTGGATGCGCACGGTCGTTACGCGTGGCAGGGCAGTCCACCGGTCCAGGTCAACGAACACACCATTTCGTACGCAGTCGGAAACGGAAAGGTGCTCGAACTTTCCGAGGCAGTTACAGATCCTGAAATCTTCGCCCAGGATATTCGGCGACTGTTGGGCAAGCGCAATTCACTGCTCAGCCTATGGAATGGGCTTACTACCATCGCGGTGCCTTACAAAGATCGCCGTGAAACTGTGAGCCTGGTCGAACTTGTGAACTACTCCGCAGAACCAGTTCGTGTGCAGATGCAAGTCAAGGGATCGTTTCGCGCCGTTCGCTACGAGTCACCTGAACATGGATGTTGCGAGTCTCTTGCGCCCCTGAACCACGACGGATTCACCGAGTTTGTCATTCCGGATCTACGCATAGCCGGGCGCGTACACCTGGAATCGCAATAACGCAGCGCTCTGTCGCACGCTTCGAAAGAGTGCAATTATCGAAATCTGCGAATAAACAAAGTGTGGCGTTCGGAACGATAAAGGCCCAAGACGTATAACGTGGGCTTCGCCTTTGTCGAATAAATTTGCTGGCGAATTCTGAGGACGGCGGCACCGACTGGAATGCCGAGAAGACGTGCGGTATGTGCATCGGCAGTGGTAGCGTCGACTTCTTCGTCGGAGTGGGCGATCTGGAGTCCGTGGTCGTGCTCTAGAACAGAAAACAGCGAGGCCCGGTCCAACTTGGCTCGACTCAAATCGGCAAACTCATCGGCAGACAAATAGCAAGTCTCGATCGCGAAGGGCTCATCTCCGCCAAGCCTAAGCCGTTCGACCTTGAGGAGGCGGCTTGTGGCCGGCAACGACAAACGTGCGGCAATCTCCTGTTCCGTCTCAATGACTCCAATGGAAAGAAGTTTGGAGGACACCGCCAGGCCACGGCCTGACATCTGCTCCGTGTAACTCATCAACTTGTTGAAATGGATCTTGGGTGGTGCAACAAACGTGCCCGCCCCGCGGCGGCGCACTACCAGGCCCTCCCGCTCCAGAGCAGTGAGTGCGTGGCGTGCTGTCATAAGACTGACGCCATGAATTCTGGCCAGCTCCCGCTCCGAATCCACCAGATCACCGGGTTTCAGCCGACCCAACTCCAGCTGCTTGATGATCGTTCCCTGGATCCGCTGGTAGGCGGGCAGCCCGTCATTCCGGACGTGTGACATCCAAACGTTCTCCTACGAAGCTGCACCATACTACAAAGTGCTCTAGGGCTCCAACACTAAATCGTATTTAGTTCGGGTTCGATAGGGCATTCCTGGCGTACGAAAACCTGAAACTCCAGGGAAATGACTACAGCCGTGCCTTCAAGGGGGCCCGCTCAGGTGCCATCATCGTAAGGCATTTACCCTAAATTAGTTACGGTCACCGTAAATGCTCCTACAACTCAATGATGAGGCTCAATTTCTATTGCGGACAGGACCGGATGACGAGTGTGTGTTCGGATTCGTAGTGCTTTCAGATTAAAATTCTTGTCCTCGCCTCCATTTTTTGCTTGACGACGGATGGCTATCCGCTATATAGCATGACCTCATCCTGTGAGGAGGCTTGTGATGAGACGGTCAATTGCGTTTATCTGCTCTCTCCTTCTGTCGGTAGCTGCAACCGGGGCCTTCCAGCGCGCTTGGGGCCAGGAGGTGACGGCCGCCATTGTGGGAACAGTTACGGATCCTAGCGGCGCTTCGGTGTCCGGCGTAACAGTGGTCGCCAAGGATACGGAGCGCGGGGTGGAATATACAACGAAAACCAATGAGTCCGGTGGTTACACCCTGACTCGCATTCCGGTTGGAACCTATCAACTCACTGCTTCCGCTCAAGGCTTTCAGACAGCCAAGTATCCTCCCTTTACTTTGGTCCTCAACCAAACTGCGAGAATTGATATCAAGCTGACGCTGGGTCAGGTATCCGAGACGGTCGAAGTATCAACCAGCGCACCAGTCCTGCAGACAGAAAACACCCAGGTTAGCACGATTCTTGATTCCCGCTCCGTAGAGGATTTGGCGCTCGTCAGCCGCAACTATGTGGAACTGACGCTGCTTACGCCGGGCTCTGTCTCTCCCAATCCGACGAATTTTCACAATGGCGACAATACCGCGAACGGGGCCCGCCCTTACATCAACGGCAATCGCGAGCAGGCAAACAATTTTGTTCTCGACGGGCTGGACAACAATCAGGTCTCAGACAACTTGCTCGGCTTTACTCCTGCCCCTGATGCCATCCAGGAATTCAATGTGATCACGAACAACGCCTCTGCCGAGTTCGGAAATTTCATGGGCGGCATCGTTAATACGACGATTAAGTCCGGTACGAATTCCTTCCACGGCGACGTATGGGAATACTTCCGAAATGATGTTCTTAACGCGAACAGCTGGGAGAACAACTTCAATAACCAACCCAGGAAGAAGCAGCGCTGGAACATGTTCGGTGGTGCGGTGGGTGGACCGATCGTCAAGAACAAGTTGTTCTTCTTCTTCGACTACCAGATGCAACGGTATGACTACCCCGCTGCGTCGCAAGGAGAAACTGTTTTTACGACGGCTGAGCGCGGTGGCGACTTCGGGGCGTTGTGCTCCGGAGGCTTTGACGCCAGCGGCGTCTGTCTGAAAGGAATTCAGCTCTACAATCCGTGTTCGGTTATCACGGCGCCCTGTGCAGCATCTACCTTCGTAACTGGAGCTAGAACTCCATTTCCCAGGAACGTCATTCCATTGGCGATGATTAACCCCGTGGCGAGCGCACTGTTTGCCTCCTCGGAGTACCCCTCGCCGGTAAATGCGAATACAACGGGGAGCAACGCTTTCAATACAGTCACACAGGCGTTCAATAATTCACAGTTTGACATCAAGGGCGACTTCAATGCGACCGCGAATGATCATATTTTTGGCCGCTACTCCCATGCTCATCAAGATAATCCGCTGACCAATTCATTCCCCATTTTTGGCAACAGCTTTGCCGTTGCACCCATTAACAACTACGTCCTCGACTGGAGCCACGCCGTCAACAGTGCGATGGTGAACGACGTTCGAGTCGGCGTGAATTACGTCAAGCTGAATAACGGATCTGACTTCCCGTCATCCATCGGAAATCTGGGTACAGATTTGGGGATAGCAAACGCCAACCCGCTGGGACCAGGTCTATTCCAATTGGGCTTCAACGGCGGGACTCCAAGTCAGCCCGGAACCGGCAATCTCACGAATGTGGGCTCTATTGGGATCGAGCAGAATTTCCGCAGCGCTGTGATCCAGCTTTCGGACGGACTGGTCCTAACCCGCGGCCATCACGAGATTCACACCGGCTTCGAGTTCTGGCGTGACCGAATCAATATCTTCTACACGGGCAACAGCGGCCGATTCGGAGGCATGTTCTTTGGCGGCAACTTCACCTCCGATAACCCTGCCGATCCAACCAGCAACACGGGCTTCGGCGGCGCCGATTTCTTTCTTGGGTTGCCGAACTCCTATGGTACCGGCATTTCAACCGGAGGCTGGGGACAGCGGTCCAGCGTTTTTGCCGGCTACGTTGAGGACAACTGGCGCGTCACTTCAGCCCTCACGCTTAATCTTGGTTTACGCTATGAAGTGCACACCCCATGGGTCGAACGTGACAATCGCCAGGTGAATGTCGGGCTCTTCAGCGGTCAGATTATCGCGCCGAACTGCGCACTTGTCGGGACGATACCATTCTCGTGCCAGAAGGGCAGTGCCGCACTCTACAACGGCTCGTACGGACTTCCCGCCATTCAGCCTCGGCTCGGCTTTGCCTGGTCTCCCGGCGACCGCAAGACCGTGCTACGGGGAGCCTTTACAGTTTCTTCGTATCTTGAAGGAACCGGTACCAACCTCCGACTGCCCATCAATCCGCCATTCAGCCCCGCGGAAACTCTAACCCAATTTAAGGGAACTACCTATCCCACGCCCACGGAAGCCGGCATTATCCCTCCAGCGGCATCCGGCTCGGATCCGTTTGCCGGCGCCCTGATTCGCGTATGGGATCCCCACGTTCAACCCGCGGTTAGCGATCAGTGGAACGTGACGGTCCAGCGGGAATTGAACAGCAGTACGACAGCTCAGGTTGGATACGTCGGTCAGCATGGTACGCATCTCATGGTGCCAATGCCCTACGCGCAAAAGCAACTGCTACCGAACAGTGCCTGCTCGATTCCTCCGTGCACTGCACCCAGTATCTTCCTCGCGGGGAATCCGGCATTGCAGAACGATATCTCGCAGATCTCCGGAACCGCTTCCGTAGGCTCGATGAACTACAATGCGTTGCAAGCAGTTCTGCAAAAGCGATACGGAAACGGGCTTCAGTATCAGGTGGCATACACCTATTCGAAGTGCAGAACCGACAACAGTGGATACTACGGCACGTGGGGCTCTACGCAGGCTGGCCCAGCGAGTCCGTACTATCAAAATCTGTATGACCCGCGTGCCGATTGGGCACCCTGCTACATGGACGTCTCCAATACCCTTACCGCCTACGCTGTGTACGACATTCCGTTCGGAAGAGGAAAAAAGTACGGAAGCAACGTCAACAGCGCGCTCAATGCGATAGCCGGAGGGTGGACCGTATCGCCGCTGGTTTCAGTTCGTGGCGGTTTTCCGCTCGCGCTGTATGACTTCGGTACTGATGTCACGGGGACTGGCTCGCGCGGCCTTCGCCCGGATTGTAATGGTGCGAGTCACGTTTTCGGTAGAAAGCCGGCGACGTCGGGCGGGCAGTTCATTGGATATCAATGGTACGACCCAACGCCGTATTCGGCGCCTGCCGTCGGACAGTTTGGTACCTGCCCGGCACAGGGGCCGATCCGTGGACCCGGTTATGCGGACGTTGATCTGAGCCTGCAAAAGAACTTCAACTTCACCGAAACTCTGAGGCTGCAATTCCGCGCAGATTTCGTCAACACCTTCAACCATGTCAACCTCAATTTGCCTGCCGATGCTCTCGGCACCAACATGGGGTTGATCAATACCTCGCAAGACCCACGCAATATTCAGTTCGCCCTGAAATTCTATTTCTAAGGCGCGCTGCTATCATGGGGCAGGCAGAGTTGATTCTCTGTCTGCC
Source organism: Binatia bacterium (assembly GCA_035577905.1). GTDB lineage: Bacteria > Acidobacteriota > Terriglobia > Terriglobales > Acidobacteriaceae > Sulfotelmatobacter. Next base: position 36,168 of record DATKAP010000109.1, on the reverse strand, counting down.
CCATTTGCTTATGGCTTTGAGGATTCATCGAGTATTCGTCTTCTTATCGATCCTTCTTCTTGGTTGCAGTTTGTCGCAAGCACAAACGGCACGTGAGAAAACTCCCCCCAGCCCAACCTCTTCCGAGAGAGGCCTGAAATTGGCAGAGGCTGGGAAATGCCCGGAAGCTCTCCCCGTTCTCCGGCAGGATGCTGCCGATCCACCCAACAAAGACATTAAGCGAGCCATCGGGCTTGCGATCATACGCTGCGCAATGACGCTCGACAGGCGGGACTTGGTTCTGGACGCCTTGAAATCTCTGAACAACGATTTCCCAACCGACCCGGAAGTTCTCTACATTTCCACCCATGCTTATACGGACCTGGCCATGCGGGAATCCCTGGATCTCGCCCGTAAAGCGCCAGATTCCTCTCAAGCACATGAAATGCAGGCCGAGGCTCTGGAAACTCAAGGGAAGTGGGATGCAGCTGCCAAGGAGTACAGATTAATCCTCGAGCGCTATCCTGATCTGCCGGGAATTCATTATCGGCTAGGGCGTGTATTGCTTTCTCAGCCGAATCCTCCCGCGGACATGGCTCAACAGGCACAGGAACAATTCGAAGAAGAGTTGAAGATCAATCCGGACAATCCCGGCGCCGAATACATCCTGGGGAAGATGGCGGAGCAATCCCAGAACTGGGATTCCGCCGAAGGGCATTATTCCCGCGCATCGAGACTCGATCCAGGATTTGGTGACGCATTTCTTGGGCTTGGAGTGTCGCTGATTTCACTCAAGCGATATTCTGAAGCTGTGAGACCTCTGGAGACCGCGGTAAAGCTTCAGCCGGGCAATCCCGCCGCGCATTACAACCTGGCTACGGCCCTGGCACGTGCAGGACGCAAAGAAGAAGCAGAGAAAGAGTTCGCGATCCATCGTCAAATGATGCAGAAAGGCGAAGCAGGAGATCAGGCAGGAACACAGCAGAATCCTAATTAGGGAGCCCACTTTTCTCCAGATACCCGAGCAGCAGTGAACAAGCCCTCAAAGCACAACTTTTTCCAGGCCCGGTCTTCGCGCCGCCAGTTCCTGAGGAGTGCGATAGGTGTGGCCAGTGTCTGCGGATTCCCGCATCTCGTGCGCGGCCTGCCCGAGCCCGTCTATCCGTTTGAAGAGATTCCACCTGAAAAAAACGGCATCCGCTGGGTTCACACTGCGGGAAAGTCCGCAGCCAGATTTCTTCCCGAAACCACTGGCCCGGGTTGTGCCTTCCTTGATTACGATAACGACGGCTGGATGGACATCTATCTCGTCAATAGCGGCAAGTGCGATTTCTACGATCCCAATCCACCTTTGCGGAACGCACTCTATCGCAATAACCGCGACGGCACGTTTACCGATGTCACCGAAAAGGCACGCGTGCAGGGAGGCGGATACGGCCAGGGAGTGGCTGTTGGCGACTACGATGGCGATGGCTTCCCCGACCTATATGTCACGCAATATGGAAGGAGCATTCTCTACCACAACAACGGTGACGGAACTTTCACCGACGTGACAGAAAAAGCCGGAGTGGCCGCACCGGGGTGGTCGGCCAGCGCAGTCTGGTTCGACTACGACAACGACGGCAAGCTCGATCTTTTTGTCTGCCAGTTCGTGGAATTTTCCAGAACGATCAATAAATCGTGCGGCACTGGCGAAGAAGGTAAACACGGCTACTGCATTCCACGCCTTTATAAGCCGATGCCGAGCTGGCTCTTTCACAATAACGGCGACGGCACATTCACCGATGTCAGCAAAAGCTCCGGCATCGCCGGCTCTCTCGGAAAGGCGTGGGGAGCGGTCGCTACCGACCTGAACAACGACGGCCTGATGGATTTGTTTGTCAGCAACGACACTGTGCCAAATTTTGTTTTTATGAATCGCGGAAAGGGAAAGTTTGAAGAAACCGGGACTTTCGCCGGTGTGGCTTACAGCGGCGACGGCCGGGCCCGATCAGGCATGGGCCTTGATTCTGCTGACTTCAATCAGGACGGGTGGATGGATTTGTTCGTGGCCAACATCGATCTGGAACGGTACGCTATCTATCAGAATAATCACGATGAGACGTTCGATGACCAGGCAGCTCCCACAGGAATCGGGATGGCGACGCGACTGATGAGTGGCTGGGGGCTGAAGTTCTTCGACTATGATAACGATGGATACTTGGACCTCTTTCTTGCCAATGGCAATCCTGACGATCTCATCGAGTCTATCCACAGTCTCGTAACATTTCAGGAGCCGCTGATGCTCTTTCACGGAACGGGAAAGAGTTTCGTGAACGTCAGCGCTCAGAGCGGACCCGTATTCGCCAAACCTTTGTCGGCACGCGGAATGGCCATCGGCGACTTCGATAACGATGGTGCGACCGATGTCCTCGTGGCAAACAACGATGGCGCCCCCGTTCTCCTGCACAATAACATCGGGAGTCAGAACCATTGGCTGGGCCTCAAGCTTGTCGGAACGAAATCGAATCCGGATGCGATCGGCGCGCGTATCACGTATCAGGCCGACGATCTTAAGCAGCAGAGAATGAAAGTCGGTGGTGGTAGTTTCTTGTCTTCCCACGATCCGCGGATGATCCTCGGAATCGGAAAGCGGACAAAGATCGATTGGCTGGAGATCAAGTGGCCGCTGCCCGGTGGCAAGGTCGAACGCTTTATCGGACTCCCAATCGACCGCTACGTCACTATCGTGGAAGGCGCGGGCAACTGGAAGTAGCGAATTGAGGTCTCGTCCTGGAGTTGCCATTCCGTGAAAGGTTTCGTCCTCAGGCAGGGCGTTTACGTCTTGCAACCAGACTGGTCGGCCACTCACCTCTTCCTGGACCAATATCAGACCGGGATTGAGAAATAGGGGCTAGGTCCAGGAGTATCTCGGCCAGGCTGATGGGTGTGGGCCTTAGAATACGCCTCGCTGCGTCGATGGCGGTTGTGAGGTTCCACACATCAGCAACATCCTCTTCCGTGACTCTATTTTTGGGTGGCTTGTCGATGACAATGCGGCGATTTCTCCCGTCTCTCTTAATCGCAATTCAATTTGCTGCCGCGCCATCCTTCGGACAGCAGCCCCGTTTCAAGATTCTTGCGTTCTATTCCGACAAAACGGAACCAGATCACGTTCAATTCGCAAATGAAGCTGTGAAGTTCCTAAGTGAGCATGCGGCGAGGGAGCATTTCACATTTGAAGCAACCACCAGGTGGGAAGACCTGAATGACGAGCGGTTAAAGGATTATCAACTGATCGTTTGGCTTAACGAGTCGCCCACGAACCCTGCGCAGAGAAGCGCTTTCGAGCGTTACATGCGAAGCGGCGGAGCCTGGCTGGGCTTTCATGCGGCCGCCTACAACGACAACGACACGAACTGGCCATGGTTCGTCGACTTCCTCGGAGGCGCTGTGTTTCACATCAACAGCTGGCCTCCGCTGCCGGCGCGCCTTCTGATCGATGATCCGGCTCATCCCATCACGGCAGAAATTCCAGTCGATCTCGAATCACCTGCGAACGAGTGGTATATCTGGAAGCCCAGTCCTCGGCTGAACAAAGATGTGCAGGTGCTTGCCTCGTTCGATCCCGCGAACTACCCGATCGGATTCAAAGACGTCCTCGCCGCCGGCGACCTGCCGGTAATGTGGACCAACACGAAATACAAAATGGTCTACGTGAATATGGGACACGGCGACAAAATCTTCGCCAGTCCCATGCAAAACCAGCTCATCGACAATGCTGTGAACTGGCTGGGTACCGGAGCGAAACAACGTGCAAGGCCAGAAGATGCGAAACAGCATGCAACGCTACAAGCAATTGGAATCCGGATCAATCCGACCGGGATTGCACTCAATCCACAGACCGGCAAATTCTATGCCGTAAATACCAGGGAAGATGCTGTCACCGTGCTCGATGCAGATGGACAATTTCTTGCGCGAGTGCCAGTCGGGAAGGAACCCGAATCGATTGCGGTCAATCCCGAGGCGAATCGTGTTTACGTCGCGAATGGAGGCAGCGGAAATGTGAGTGTGATTGACGGAGCAACGGAAAAGGTAATCGCGACTGTGACCGTCGGCGATCTTCCTTATACGCTGGCGGTCAATCGGGCGACAAACAAAGTCTACGTATCGCGGACGTTCAGCGATGTCACGGTAATCGTCGACGGAAAAACAAATATCGCCCGCACCCTGAAAGCGGGCGCAGGCGATGCAGTTGCCGCAGAGTCTGTGGATAGCAATACCTACCTGATTAACTATGAGGCTCCTCAGCTAACGGTTTTTGACGGCATGGATGACCATGTCTTCAAAATAGAAGCCCCGAACCACCTCTGGGCGCTCGCTGCAAATCCGGCAACCAGGAAGATCTACGCCGTCAGTGCGGGCAGCGCCAGTGTAGCTGTGATCGACGGAAAATCTCGCGCTACCAGGTTTTTGAAGGCAGGCGAAATTCCTTGCGCGGTCACAGTTGATCCCTCCTCGAGCAGGGTGTACGTGGCAAACTATGCGAGTGGCAGCGTTACGGTGATTGACGGTGTCAGCGACTCGGTCATGACGACTGTGAAAGCCAGCCCACGCCCCCAGGCGATTGCCGTGGATTCAAGCAATCACAGGGTATACGTTGCCAGTATGCGCGAGGGCCGCACAACCGTTCTGGATGGGACGAATAATTCAGTCATGACTACGCTGGAAACCGGCAAGGCGCCCTTTGCAATCGCGGTCAACGGTAAGACTCACAAAGCGGTTGTACTTGGGCTTGAAGGCGATCTGACTGTCATTGATGGAACGACTTTGGAAACGTCGTCGCCTTCGATTCCGCGACGATGAGGCGCCCCAAGATTACCGTCCGGTTGGATCGAGTTTTCGAGAAATCTGAGACGGCAAGCTTGTCAATTCGGCTTCGGCTTGCGGACGGCAATCAGCGAAACTTGCTCTAATCCGGGGAAATGATCATCCTTGTCCGGCTTGCGTTCCGTAGGTGCGATCTGCTGAACGTCTGTCCGCGCAGGAAGCACAGTACCGAAATACTGGGCATACACTTCGTTGAATGTGGACAAATCGGAGATATCGTCGAGATAAACATTGGTGGCCACCACCTGATCAAATGCCATCCCGGCTTCCTCCAGATTGTCGAGTTGATTGCGCATCGTCTGGCGCAGTTGATGTGGCGTTGTCGTTGCGTAAATGCCGCCATGGGGGCCGGGGATGAAACCGTCCTTGGCCGAGCAGTACAGCGTATCACCGGCAAACACGCACGGACTCGCTGTCGGACTGGGCGGCATGTTTTTCGGTCGCACCGCCTTTCGCTGCCTGAGGTCGCGCACTGCGACGCCCGTGTACTCGATGTGTGCGCCGCTGGGAAGGCTTGAAACCTGGATCGTAGCGCGGGCCGGTGTATTTCCAAACTCAAAGCGACGTGCGTAATGTTCATTCATCACACGCGTCGGCATCTGCGCCGTCAGGTACGGATTCACGAAGACCATGTTTTTAAGATCCAGCCCGGCTGCTTTTACTACGGCTTCCATCCTGTCGAGGGCGAGATCGACTTGGGAGGCAGGATCATCCGGAACTCTCCCAGTCGCGGGATCAACGCCGGCCATGCTGGAGACGAACAAGCGATCGCCGGTAAGCATTCCAGGAGGAGCAGAGTCGTCCGGCTTATAGCTTTGGGGATACACCGGCTTTTTATCCTCAAGACTGTGTACCGCAACCGCATTGATCGCAATCGCTGACTCGGGAGTGCGCGCGATTCCAAGCACCGCCCGGGCGGGCTGGGACGTTCCGAAATATTCGGCGAATGCTTTGCTCATCTCCTCGTACTTACTCATGTCCTCCAGGTACACCTGGACATAGACCACGTGCTCCATGGTCAATCCAGCGGCCTTTACGATCACCTCGATGTTCGCTAAAGCCTGTTTGACCTGCCCTCGGAAGGTTGGGGAAACCGTGCCATCCGGTTTTCTGGGCCCTTGCGCAGAAACGTAGAGGTAGTCACCCGCATCGATACCTGGCGAGGAATAACTAGTCGTGTGTGCTGCTGCTGATGCCGGAACGACGGCGCGGATCTGTTCTTGTGCCCCGACTGCAGAACAAAATACGAGCACGAATATCCACAATTGCATCGAGAGGCTCGGACGTATCATCTTCACGATGACCTCGCCTCAGGCTGCCTTCTTTTGCGCAGCGCTCAGGATCTCTCGCAGTCTTTGTCCGACAATGATCTCCTCTCCCGGCTTGATCGTCATGGACACCAGCTCAATATGATCGGCTTCCTTGAGCTCTTTGCGATTTGGGTTGCCCTCGCGAACGGCCTTGACCAGGCTGGGATTGTCGGCGCCAAGCACTTCGATGACCGGATCGCCTGAGCGCAGTTCCTGCACGCAATCCGAAATTTTGTATCGCCAGCCTTCTTGATCCCAGTACACCCTCAGCGTTGGATACCGATTGCCGTCGTCAGGAATGAACGTATCGGTTCTCACTCCCGGTACAGTCTCGACGAGCTTCCGGATCCGATCGAGACGCCCGTTCCACTCCGTATAGAGCTTTTTGTCGTCAAGCTTCAGCCATGTCTCGAGCGCAGTAAGGCAGCCGATGATTTCCTCTTTGCCGACCTTCATGGGCCGGCAGACAGCCCCCTCACGCGGGCTGCAATTCAGCAGCGCAGCCTCAATCAAGTCTTTGCGTCCGAGAAGCAGGCCGCTGCACTGCGGACCACACAAACCCTTTCCCCCCGAGAAGCAATAGAGGTCGATTCCCATGCGAGCATAGAGCTTGGCATTTTCGACGGGAGGAATGCCCGCGGCGTCATCGAGCAGCATCGGTACCTTGTGGTCCTTTGCGATGGCCAAGTCTTTTTGGAGCTTCTCTCCCAGGTCGGTCGTATAGATCATCGCAGTCTGTTCGTTGATGGCATTGGCCAGTTCCTCTGCGGAATACACGAGCACGAGCTTGGCTCCTGTCAGCCGGATGGCACTGTCAAAGGCGCTCCGGCCGCCGACCATGACAACTTCATGTTTCAGACCGGTTGTGTCGGGAAGTTGCCAGATGTGCTTGTCGTCGGTGCCCGCCATGCATCCCGCCGTAGCGGCGGCCATGGCTCCGGCCGCTCCGGAGGTGACGATGCCGGATTCCGCCCCCGTCAATTCCGACAAGCGTCGCCCGACGGCACGCTGCAAATCAAGCATGTTGACGAAGTGCTGCGCCGCTTCTACCTGGGCTTCTCGTACTTCGGGGAATTCCAGCGACCCGCTCAGATACGTCCACGTTCCGCGGCAATTAATCACCGTCTTAACGCCGAGCCGCGAGTAAACATTCTGGCGCGGATCACGGCCAACAGCCGACGCGGCTTGCGCATAGAGGTCGCGTGCAGCAATCTGGGTAAGTAAGGGCGCAGCCGAGAGCAGTTTTACAAACGATCTACGGCTGGAATTTTGCATTGGCATGAAGTTCCCCGCGTGAACGCTGGTATACCACAGAATCTTCTTGACGCAAATCGAAATCTTTCGTTTTATTAGGATTCATTTCGTTTCAATGGATGCGCGTGGGACGCAATTTCGCATGTTAGTCTCAATCGCCGCCTGGTGAGTACCGCAAAGATGATCATGACACCCCACTCCACTCCGTCGCCGCGTCGCCAATCGTGGCGACGAATGCTCGTTGTCGCGTTTGCCTCGATGCTGATGATTACGGCCGCAGCCAGCCAAGTAGATTCGCCAAAAGGGAGCGACTGCCGCGTCGAACCCGTCGATTACAAAGGATGGCAGGCGCAGCAAATTTCCAACCGATGGGTGCAGCTCATTGTTGTGCCGCAGAATGGCGGACGATTGATGCAAGTCACGTTTGCGGGACATCCATATCTGTTCGTCAATCCCAAGCTCGCTGGCAAGTACTTTCCTCCCAGTTCCAGCCAGTGGTTCAATTACGGCGGCGACAAACTCTGGCTCCTGCCCGAGGGCACTAATGACGAACAACACTGGGCTGGAAACTCCGACATCCTCGATGACGGCCCGTTCACCTTCCGAAAAATCTCGGAAGGCAAGAGTTGCGAGATCGAACTGACCGGTCCATCCGACCCTCAGACCGGGATTCAATTCACGCGCACCATTCGTTTAGAAGCCGATTCTCCCCGGATCAGCTTTCATGCATCCATGAAGAATGTGACTGGGCATAATCTCGAATGGTCGATGCAGTCGGTCTCGCAGTACGACACATCAGCTCCCGGAGGATCTGGTTCTGATGCAAGACAGCGGAATCAGGACTTCTGGACCTTTACGCCAGTCAACCCATCCAGCAGTTATTTGAATCGATATCACGTTCGCTTCGGCCCGGCGGAAAATCCGGCGGCACGCGTGCGAGACGACGGTCTGTTTACCGTGCACTATGTGCATATGGCCGCGGAATTGTGGCTCGATTCGACCCAAGGGTGGCTCGCCGTGGTCGACGGCACCAACCATTACGGCATGGTCGAACGCTTTCAGTATGACGAGCGCAAGCCATATCCGGGCAAAGCCTCAGTCATTTTCTGGACCAACGGGCCGGAAATGCGCTTGAACCGTGATGGGAATCCATCGATGAGTGCCGATCCGGATGCCAGTCCCTACTATCTGGAGGCGGAACTCAATAGCCCCATGTGCCGGCTGCGTCCGGGTGAGTCCTGCACCATGGACACCGAGTGGTATCCCACACGCGCTGGAAATGAGTTCCGCGGTGTCACCGATGCGGGTATCGTGATTCGCCCCCTCAAAGCAACGGCTCGGGAGAACGGCAAACTTGGTCTCTCGGGATCGTTTGGCGTTTTCTATTCGGGGAAGCTTGTTGTGCGCCTCTATGATGAGCATGGGCACGCAGCAGCTTTGACAGACGTCGCGCAGGTTACCCCGGATACACTCGTGTCTCTGGACAGCGAGATCGCGGCTCCGGGGAAATGCTCGCGGCTCTCGCTTCACCTCATCGACGAGGGAGGACTCGATCGCGGGGCACTCCAGGAAGTGCGACTCAGTGGCGAGGATAAGGATTGACATGAGACGGCAACTTGGGGCAGCCGTTCTTGTCTTCCTCGTCGCGTGGAACGGGCCAAAACTCGTCGGACAACAAAAAGAAGCCGCGCCCGGTTCAGCGCTACATGTCACCGCCGAAGACCTCCTCACGCGGCCCGTTGGAGAGAACTGGCCCTCGTACAACGGCGACTACACCGGACGTCGCTTCAGCGCCTTGCATCAGATCAACCGCAACAATGCAGCCCAGCTGCGCGCTGCCTGGGTTTTTCATCCAGGAAACTCGCAGAGGTTGGAAGCGACCCCGGTCGTCGTTCGCGGCGTAATGTACATTACTTCCGCGAATGACGTCTTCGCTCTCGACGCGAGCACGGGACGCTCTCTGTGGCACTATGCTCGCCCGATAAGCTCGGGACTGCTCGACGACGCCGCGGCCCACAAGAGTCGCGGGGTAGCTGTTTGGGAACAGTATGTTTACTCAGAGACCGACGATGCGCACCTTCTCTGTCTTGACGCTCGCTCGGGCAATCTGCTGTGGGACGTGCAGTACGCCGATAAGGTCAAGCAATACGGAGCCACCAGTGCCCCTCTGATCATCAAAGACGAAGTGATCGTTGGCACCTCAGGGGGCGATTCGGGAGTGCGTGGCTTTTTGGCCGCTTACGATGCGAGGAAGGGAACTCTACGATGGAAATTGTGGACGATTCCCGGGCCGGGAGAATTCGGTTCTGAAAGCTGGCCGGGCGACTTGTACCTGCACGGCGGCGGTACAACCTGGATGCCGGGCACCTACGATCCCGAACTCGACATGCTCTATTGGACCACCAGCAACGCCGCACCTGACTTCGACGGAAGCGGGCGCCCGGGCGATGACCTGTACACCGCGTGCGTCCTGGCCATTGATCCGAACACTGGCAAGCTCAAATGGCATTTCCAGTTCACTCCGCATGACGTTTATGACTATGACGCGAATGAAACTCCCGTCTTGGTGGATCGAGAAGAAAACGGCACAACGCGTCATTTGCTGCTCCAGGCCAACCGAAATGGATTCTTCTATGTACTCGATCGGACCAACGGCAAATTTCTGCGGGCTACGCCATTTGTGGAAAAGCTGAATTGGGCGACTGCCATCGACGCTTCCGGACGCCCCGTGCTGTCGGGCCGAGTCCCGACGAAAGATGGTACCTACATCTGTCCAGGCGTCGTCGGCGCCACGAACTGGTTTTCACCTTCGTATAACCCTGACACTGGACTGTTTTATGTAATGGCGCTCGAGGCCTGCAATCTCTATTTCTCTAAGCCAAAACCGTTCACCCAGGGCGAGACTTTCTATGGGACTGGCACAAAGCATCCTCTCGGCGAAGATTCCCGAAAGGTGTTGCTCGCGATCTCTCCGTCGGACGGAAAGAAAATGTGGCAGTATCCGCAAATCGGCCGCGGAGGTTCCTGGGGAGGTACCCTCACCACCGCGGGCGGGCTCGTCTTCATCGCTGACGATGCCGAGTCCTTCGAAGCGGTCGATGCTGACACCGGCCGCACGCTCTGGCACTTCAATACTGGTCAGTCATTTAGCGCATCGCCAATGACCTATGCGGTCGACGGAGTTCAGTACGTAGCCATTGCCGCCGGAAGCGATGTATTCAGTTTCACGCTGCCACGCTGACCGCCTAGTGTTTTGATACAGCCAGGTATGGAACAAATCCCGTGGTCTCGGTTTTAAGCTTGTAGACCGACGTGGTTGCCGTGATGTATAGCGTGTCGTATTGCGCATCGCCCCACGCCAGGTTGGCAGGTTGTTCCGGCATGACGATCGTCCCCAAATGATTACCATTGGCATCCCAGATCCAGATGCCTTTCGGTCCGGTCACAAATAGATTTCCCTTTTCGTCGATTTTGATTCCGTCCGGTACGCCGTCATGTTTTCCTCCAGGCTCTTCTCCAAAAACCCGTCCGTTGGTTAACGTGCCATCGGAGGCCACATCGTACACGCGGATGTTGCGCTGCTCGCTGTCATCCACATAAAACTTCTTGCCGTCGGGAGAGAACGTCAGGCCGTTCGGCTGGGTCAGGTCACGCGTCAGTAAGCGTACATTGCCGGCGTCATCCAGCCGATAAACGCCCTGAAATGCGATCTCCTGCTTTTCCCCCTGTACGAGATCGAGGGTCGGATCGGTAAAGTAGAGCGCGCCATCCGGTCCCACGATTACATCGTTGGGACTGTTAAGCCGTTTACCTTCATAGCGATCGGCCAGCACTTTGTACTTCCCGTCCGGAGTCACCTCAATGATGGCACGCAACACGCTCGCGCAATCGATGAGTCGATGCTGTCGGTCGAGAGTATTTCCATCGGGGTCGCCGAGCGCGATCACTTCTTCCTTCTTTCCATCTGCATACACGCGAAAAATCTTGTTGATGGTTTCGTCGCTGACATACAGAAATCCCGCAGCATCCCACATCGGACCTTCGGTGAATCCGAAGCCAGTTGCCACGGTTTCCAGCTTTGCATCCCCGGCAACGAGTTCTGAGAATTTGGCAGAAAGCGGTTCAAGCTTGAAAGTCCGGGCATCTTGGCCAAGGAGAATCGCTGAACAGAGGACGATAGCCAACAGGAAGGGCAGACTATTCATTCCCAGTCGTCCTTATGTTTTGTGGGTATGGTGTTCGGGTTGGGCGTATTCATCAGATAGTTCACCAGATCATCGAGTTCGGCATCGCTGAGCTTTTCTCGGTAATCTGTCGGCATCAAAGACCCCTCTCGGCGTTCGCAACTCTGCACGTCGCTCTTTCTCAGGAAATGAAAACTTCCATCCGCGGTCTGCAGCTGGATAGAAAAATTGTCCTCGTTGCGAATCAACCCTTCAATGTGCTCACCCTGCGTCGTTGTTACGATTGCCGCCCGATATCCTTGTGCGGGTACTCTGGGCGAGCGGAGAATCTCATCGCGTACCCCCTCCGCAGATGCAGTCGCCGCGTAGCCAGTGAGATCTGGAGCAAGGAAACCGCCTTTGCCGGCCACAGCGTGGCAACTGGAACACCCGCCTTTCCCAAAGAAGATTCCCGCGCCACGTTTTGCGTCACCCGGAAGCGTACCTGCCTCACCCTTTCCTTGCAGCGAACGCAAATAGCCAACGAGTCCGCGGACCTGAGCTGCGCTGAGTGTCCGAAACGCCGGCATGCCGGTTCCAGGTACACCGTTGGAAATAACGCTGGCCAATTGAGCGTCAGAAAGATCCCGCACTGTGGCACTCGTCGTAATGTCGACGGCCTTGTCGCTTCCGCGACCATCGAGTCCATGACAGGCCGCGCACACGGAGTTAAAAGTGCTTCGCCCTGGTACGGCAGCCTTCGGCTGAGCGGAGGAAGGATTTTGCTTCACCTGGGACAAGCAGAGCAGAGACACTAATAGAATCGCAGGTATGACAGAGGAACGTGGAAAGCCGTGGCCTGGAAGCATAGAGAAGCGGCCAACATTCTATCGCACGCGAGTGACCGGACTCTGCATCGTTGCGTATTTTTACACAGTAAGAACGAATTCAGAGAAAAGCCGATGGCTCCGAAGATCTTCAAAATTTGCAGGATTTGCCTCGATGGTCTCTTTAAAATACAACCGTTGTGATGTTAAAGTGCGCGACGGATTCATCGGACCCCTCAGACTATGGAGAAGCGAATGCACCAAATCCCAGGCTTTTTAAGACTACGCATCGTTGTAAGTATTGTGGCGGTGTCCACCTTTGTTTCTGCCACAACTTTCTACGTACGCCACGCCAACGCCCAATCCACATCGACTGCGACAACTCCCTTGAGTGACAGCGAACTCGTGGCGCAGTTCCGCCACGTGGAAGTCGCCTCGGTGTCCGATGCGCTGGAGCAATTGATCCACAAGCGTATGTATATGACTCATCGCATGCAGCCGATCTTCACGTCGAAGTTTGCTGGGTACGCACGAACGGTGCAACTCAAGAAAGACGAGGGCAACAACGATCCCGGAGCCCTCACAGGTATGCTGGAAGCGATCGACCAGGGATCGACGGATTCTGTCTATGTGATGGTCGTGGAAGACGGTGAGGACATCGCCGGCATGGGCGGACTGATGGGCACGGCGATGTCGGTCCGCGGCTACGCAGGGGCCGTCATCGACGGTGGTGTGCGTGATGTCGCTTATCTTCGAAAAATCGGCTTCCCGGTCTTTGCCACCGGGATTGTTCCTTCCACCTCGGTGCATCACTACAAATTCGGCGGAGGGCAAATCCCGGTGGTGTGCAATGGAGTCCCCGTCAACCCGGGTGATATCGTGGTGGCCGATAGCGATGGCGTCGCCGTGGTTCCAAAAGCTAATGCACAGGCCGTTCTCACTCTGGCCCAACAGATGGACTACAAAGAGCATTCGATGTACGCGCTGATCGAGCAGTGGAAATCCATCGTGCAGGCAGTTAAGAAAGTGGGACGACTGTAGGGGCCCACCTTGCGCAAAACCCAAAGTTCGGTCCCGCATAAGGTGACGACCTCCTGCCAATGCCCCAGCTAAAAACAACCCGTATCCGCTGGTTCCTGGTGTTCTGGTTGTTCGTCCTGAGTGCCGTTTCTTATCTCGATCGCGTCAACATTTCGATCGCCGGCGGAGCCATTACCGATGCCTATCAGCTGTCCAACGTGCAACTCGGCAAGGTCTTCAGCGCCATGCTGGTCGGCTACGCACTCTTTCAGACTGTGGGAGGACGCCTTGCCGATCGTTTCGGCGCGCGCCGCGTCTTGACCCTCGGAGTTATATGGTGGGGAGTTTTCACCGCTTTGACGGCGCTGGTGCCTGCGAGCATGACGGGTGCCTTATACGCCTTTGCTGCAGTGCGTTTCTTCCTTGGTGCAGGCGAAGCGGTCATTTATCCGGCCGCGAACCAGTTCATTGCGCGCTGGATTCCGTTCCGCGAGCGCGGCATCGCGAACGGATTGATCTTCGCCGGCGTCGGAGCCGGGGCTGGTTTCACGCCGCCTCTGATCACATACTTCATGATGCATTACGGTTGGCGCTCTTCGTTCTGGGTCTGTGCCGTGATCGGATTCCTGGCGGGAGCCGTCTGGTTCTTGGCCGCTCGCGATACACCCGCCGAGCACAAACTCGTATCTCCTTCGGAACTGGCCGAAATTCAATCTGGCCTCTCGCTTGAACCCGCTGCCGCGACGGCCGGCAAGCAAACTCCGATGCTGGTCCCATGGCGGAGTGTTCTGCGCAGCAAAGAAGTCCTGGGTCTGACCGTCAGCTATTTCTGTTACGGGTACGTCGCCTGGATTTTTTTCAGCTGGTTCTTCATCTATCTTTCCAAGGTCAGAGGATTGAACCTCAAGGCAAGCAGCCGATACTCGATGCTGCCATTTATTGCGATGGCCCTGGGTTGCTTGCTTGGTGGAGTCTTAAACGATCGGCTTACGCGACGGTATGGCCCGCGCGTAGGGCGTTGCGGTGTAGCAGCCGTCGCGGTGGTGATTGCCGGACTATTTATTGCCTTTGGTGCTTACGCCCACAGTACCCCTGTGGCCAGCATGATCCTTGCGGGCGGCGCCGGCGCGCTCTACATTTCCCAGAGTTCGTTTTGGTCGGTGTCCGCCGACATCGCCGGTACGTCGTCGGGCTCGGTTTCTGGTTTCATGAACATGGGCGCCCAGATTGGCGCCGCCATCACGGCTTCACTGACTCCATGGATCGCGGCCCGGTTTGGCTGGAGCGCATCCTTTCTGGTCGCAGCCGCCCTCTGTCTGGTCGGAGCCGGCAGTTGGCTACTGGTGGATCCGACGAAGAAACTCGTCTTTCAGCAAAATGAAACCACGGTTGTCGCGGAGCGCACGAATCTGGCGACGAAATCGAACAACTGAGTTCCGAGCAGTGCAGCTTTCTTGCGTCCGAATCATGAACAGATCGCATAAGGAAATTACAGGTTTGTTTTGGATACCGCGCTCGTCTGTGCTGCCGGTCCTCTTTTGTGTTCTCTTCGGCAGTTTTCGTCCAGCCTCGGCTCAGAATGCCGTCGACCTGAAACCATCCCCGCAGCAAGTGGAGTGGCAAGACCTGGAAATGGGAGCAATCATCCACTTTGGCCCCAACACGTTCATGGACCGCGAATGGGGAGACGGCACTGCCGATCCAAAGGTTTTCAACCCGACGCAATTCGATCCGGAACAGTGGATGCGGGCATTGCAATCAGCGGGCATCCGCTACGTGATCTTCGTGGCCAAGCATCACGACGGATTCTGTCTCTGGCCGACGGCGCAGACCGATTACAGCGTGAAAAGCAGCCCCTTTGAGAACGGCAAAGGAGACGTGGTGGCGCGGGTTGAGCAGGCTGCGCGCAAATACGGAATGAAGTTCGGAGTGTATCTCTCCCCGTGGGATCGCCACGAACCGCGCTACAGCAATTCCGCCGAATACGACAAGTACTACACCGCTGAGCTCGATGAACTCGCGCAACACTACGGCCAACTCGAAGAATTCTGGCTCGATGGCGCAGGCAGCGGTGGCCACATCTACAACTTTCCTCGCATTGTGGAAGAGTTGCGCATGTTGCAGCCGAATACCTTGGTATTTGCCGACATGGCGCTGTTTGAGTACGGGGATATTCGTTGGGTGGGAAATGAAGACGGTGTCATCCCGTATGAGAACTGGAACGTGATCGACCGCCACGGATATCTACGATGGCGCCCGGTCGAAGCTGATACGCCGCTCCGCAAGAATCACTGGTTCTGGCATCCCCATGACGAAGCAAGCCTGAAGAGCGTGCCGGAACTGATGACCACCTACGAGCAAACGGTCGGCCGCGGTGGGCAACTGGTTCTCGGCATCGCCCCAGATGACCGCGGCCTGGTCCCCGATGCCGACGTTGCACGACTAAAGGAATTTGGCGATGCCGTTCGCGACCGCTACGGCCACAACCTGGTCGAGAAACATCTAAAGACCGGTGCCGAACAAGATCTCGCTCTTGATGGCGATCCTGATACGTTCTGGTCAGCGCCACCCGGTTCGCATCATGCAGTGCTCGAAGTGAGTTTTGCGCGCCCGGTCACGTTCGATCGGGCCTCAACGACGGAGTGGCTCAATACCGGGCAGCACGTTCAGCTTTACGCCATCGAAGTCCTCAGAGAAGGGAAGTGGACGGCCATCGCTCGTGGGCAAGCGATCGGCCACAAGCGCATCAACGAGTTTTCGCCTGTATCAGCTTCCCGCGTGCGCCTGCATATCCTGTCTGCGTCTGATCAGGCGCATATCCGGGAGTTCCAGCTTTTCGATTCGACCGCTTCCCGGAGTGCCCATTAAAATCGCACCGACGCAAATGCCTGCAGCCAGTGTGAGCCGGCGATTGCATCGCAAAACGATAGTGAGTCGTCACTATGCCTGAACCGGTGCTGCTCGAAGTATGTGTTGACTCAGTTGCGTCCGCTGTGGCGGCCCAGCGGGGCGGCGCTCATCGGATTGAGCTATGCAGTGATTTGCTTGAAGGGGGCGTGACGCCAAGCCTGGGTCTGCTCGCGTTCATTCGCTCCAAGGTTTCTATTGGTGTGCATCTCATCATTCGGCCTCGTCCCGGGGATTTTTGTTACTCAGACGCAGAGTTCGAGGTCATGCAGCGCGACATCGAGCTCGCCAGGAGCACGCGCGCCGACGGCGTGGTGCTTGGCATCCTCAAGCCGGACGGGAGAGTCGACGTCGAACGAACGCGAGCACTGGTCGAAGCAGCGCGGCCGCTCTCGGTCACATTTCATCGCGCCTTCGACGTCTCCGCGAACCTCCACGAGGCTTTGGAAGATGTCTGCACGACCGGAGCGGTCAGGCTCCTAACCTCGGGTGGTGAACAGGAGTGCTTGCAGGGCGTCGACACAGTAGCGCGCCTGGTTCAGGCTTCACGCGGACGCCTCAGGGTCATGGCCGGTGGCAGGATCGGAATCAAGAATGCCGCTACGATCATCGAGCGAACAGGTGTTTCCGAGATTCACGTCGGCTTGGCCACTCCAGTTAGCGGCGCCAATATGAACCACACTCCCCGCCGCTTATCGCTCGGCAAGGCACAAGACCGCGAATTCCAGCAGACCGAGGTGCTCGAAGAGAACGTCCGCGACTTGATTCGTGCGATTTCCTCCGTGTCCGGAGCCGTTTGACGGGGTTCGGCGCGTTGGGCGGGAAGTAAGCAACACAGGCTTCATCTCCACATCCCGGCGCCTTGGGCCGCCGAGCAAACATAGAGATCCGAAGTGATTCCAGTCTTCTCTCGGTAGGCCTGAGTGATCTTCTGCCGGAATGCCTCCACTGAATGCGAGCGGACCAGTGTGATCGTGCAGCCGCCAAATCCTCCACCCGTCATTCGCGACCCATACACGCCATCACATGAAGAAGCAATCTCGACCAGCAGATCAAGTTCCGTGCTGCTAACCTCGTAGTCGAACTGCAGGCTGCGATGCGATTCGTACATCAGTTGCCCAAACCGGCCCAAGTTGCTGTTGCGGAGCGCGTCGGCCGCATCGAGCACCCGCTGGTTTTCACTGATCACGTGACGGCATCGGCGGTACACCACGTCCGTAAGCTCCATCTTGTGTTTCTCCAGATCGGCCAGCCCAACGTCACGCAGCGCCTGCACGCCGGGCGTACCCCTTTGGAACACCTTGACCCCCGCTTCACACTCCGCGCGCCGGCGGTTATATTCCCCGCTCGCCAGTTCGTGCTTCACCATGCTATTGCAGATCACCAGCCGCGCATCATCGGGAATCAGCAGCGATTGCGACTCGAGCGAACGGCAGTCAAGCATGAGTGCGTGCCCAGCACTTGCAAACACGGCAATAAACTGATCCATGATGCCGCACCGCGTGCCCACATACTCATGCTCAGCGCGCTGGGCGATCTTAACCAGATCCAGTGGCGGCACGTCCGCATGCGACGTGCCTAGCAGTGCCAGTCCAGTTGCGACTTCGAGCGAGGCTGAGGAACTAAGCCCCGCTCCCATCGGAACCTGACCCTGAATAATGAGATTGGCGCCTGCTAGCGGGACACCCTTGCTCTGGAGAACGGCCGCCACCCCTCGCACAAAGTCACTCCAGTGCTTGCGAGGTGGCCCGTCCAGCGTATCGAGGGACAGGTCAATGGCCTCCCGGAACTCTTCGGACCGCACGTGCAACGTGCGATCAGTGCGGGTGCTGGCTGCGATCCACGTATAGAAACCGATCGCGGCCGGCATCACGAACCCGTCGTTGTAGTCGGTGTGTTCGCCAACCAGGTTCACACGCCCCGGAGCCCGGAAGATTGCCGGTCGGATGTGATACGAACGCTGGAATTCGTCGATGAGGAATTCCGCCGTCGACTCATAGCTCGTAGGAGAACTCGCCATTCGCAATTTTCCTGCTGCCCTATACCCGCTTAATCGCCGGGAGCCCACGACCTCCGACAGCCGGCCAATGCCGGGGAACTACTTGACTCCGCATCTTAGCAGGAGATGAGGATGAGATGAGGTTTGACTTACAAGCGGCAGGGAAATAGTAATGAAAATAGTGATAAAGACCGACGGCCCCCGGTAAATCGCATGGGTCGAAGCGCACCGGATTTTGTTCTCCTCAGAATCGCGCCCCTCAAAACATCCGACAGTTGCTGCAAGCGCCCGCACGCCTCTAGAATCTGGCAATAATCGTTTGCCCGCCGGCATGGATCATCAAAAACGCCATTTCTGCCTGTGTTCAACCCAGCCTGACACCACACCCCGAGTTCTATGGCTGGCGTTGTGCATAGTTCTGGCGTCCTGTTGCGGGCCACCGCGCGCCTCCGCGCAATCCGCAGGCGTACAGGGTGTGATTCGCGACTCCCACGGCAGTCCAATTGCCCAAGCCTTACTCGAATTGCAGAAGAGGGATTCAGACGAGAACTTTCAAACCCGGTCGGATGTGCAGGGCCGCTACACGTTCGCCAAGGTGCCCGACGGTGTTTATCGCCTGCGCGCGGCCAAGGCCGGATATGCCGACGCACAGATCCCGTCATTATTCCTCAAGCCCGGCGAAGCCAAAGCCGCCGATCTGACGCTCGCAGTTCAGCAGGCCGGCCAGGCATCGCCCACTTCGACGCCGCAGTTCTCCGATGATCCCCAATTCACTGTGGCAGGCATTACCGACACGACAAATCTCGGAGGCCACGGCCCCGACACGGTTGCGCGCACCCGCGACTCGCTGGCCAAGGAGACAGTATCTCTGGGAAACTCTGCGCCCGCCGCCCGTCCCGATCCAGCGCGAGAAAAGTCGCTGCGCGAGGCCGCCGACCGCCAGCCTCCCGACTTCGACTCCAACCACCAACTGGGCACATTGCTCGTCGCCACTGGCAGGGCCCGCGAGGCTATTCCTTTTCTTCAGCGCGCTGCGGCCAAAGATCCCGAAAATTACGCGAATGCCTATGCCTTGGCCTTCGCGAACGCCGAGGCCGGCAACTTCGAGGTCGCTGAGGGCGAAGCAACGAAGCTGCTCGCAAAAAAGGACGACGCAGACCTTCATCATCTTCTCGCCGACGTCAACGAGAAACTCGGAGACTCCCTTGACGCTGTTCGCCACTATCAACGCGCCGCAGAGCTAGCTCCCAGTGAATCACACCTGTTCGATTGGGGTGCAGAGCTACTCCTCCACCATGCCCCGGAGCCCGCGATCGAAGTCTTCGCCAAGGGAAACCGCCTGTTCCCCACTTCCGCACGGATCCTACTCGGCCTCGGAGCCGCCTATTTTGCGCACGGCGCTTACGACGAATCTGTCCTGCGTATCTCCCAGGCATCCGATCTGAACCCGAACGACCCGGTTCCATATCAGTTCCTCAGCAAGATTGAGCAGGCGCAGAACACGCCCTCAGCCGCGCTGGTCGAGAGACTCCATCGCTTCCTCATGCTCCAGCCGCGTAGCGCCGATGCCAATTACTACTACGCTCTAGGGCTCTGGAAGCTGGGAAAGGCAGCGCCGGCAAAGCCGAATCCCAACCAGTTGGAATCGCTCCTGCAAACCGCGATCCAACTCAATCCTGAGCACGCACCAGCCCACCTCCAGTTGGGCATTTTGCACGCCGAGCGAGGTGCCTATCCCGAGGCGATTGCCGAATTCCATAAGGCCCTCGAGGCCGACCCCAAACTCGAAGAAGCCCATTACCGCTTGGCGCGTGCTTATCGCCAGACCGGAGATTCCGACAAGGCGAAAGAGGAACTCCGTCTCTACAGTCAGCTGTCGAAGGAGTCGGCTCAAAGACAAGAGCGCGAACGCCACGAGATCAAGCAATTCGTATACACACTCCGCGACCACCCATCGTCGCCGCTTCACTAACGGGTCGAACGTGTTCTCGGGTCGGCCTTGCTCTGCGACCTCCGCAGTATTTCTCGCCGCACTCGGCGGTTACGCCTTAGTACCGTCAGGCACTTGCCTTCCCGTCGCGCCTCCCGTGTATAATCCCGCTCCGTGGATCGGTGGGAAGGGAAGTTCCCCAATTCAACCCCTGCGAGGAACCATGTCCGAAATCCGGGAAGATAGCTCCCCTAGCCGTGTTGCAACGTATTTTGTGTTTGCCTTCCTGATTGCCGCGATCGTAGAAACCCTCATCGCGACCCTGGGAAGATAATTCCTTTAAGGTTTTTCTTCAGTGCCAGTAGGCGCGGCCTCTCGGGCTGCGCCCCGACCCTGCCCTGTGTTACACTTCATATTCAAAACAAAAGAGTTGCGCGCAACACTGTCAATCCATACATGCTTTTTTCCAAGGAATATGTGGGCTACTTAGCCCGCGAAGTTACCAAAAAACTGATTGCCGGCAAGCTCATTGAGACGTCCGCCGTTCCGGCGGTCACTGAGCGTGTCCACTCCGCCCTCCTCGAAGAACTTTCCCTCGAAGATCGGATCAACGATGAAGTCCGCGTGATTCTCGAGGCTTATTCCGAGGAGATGCGCAAAACCGGCGCCAACTATCAGGAGATGTTCCGCAAGGTGAAGAACGAGCTCGTGCGCAAATACAAGGCGGTGCTGTGAGACTCAGCCGCGACAAAGTCAACGTTCTTGCCCGTGCCGTGGCCGACGTCCTCAAGCAGATGGACGAAGTCGAGTTCATCGAAGATCCGAACACCATCCGCCAGGAAGCCCGGAAGATTCTCGAAGATTTGCTCAATCAGGAAGCGAAAATCGATCTGGCTGCCCGGCAAAAGATCGACACCCAGAAGCGGACCATTCTCGAAGGCTCGCAGGAATGGGACATTCTCTATCGCAAGTATTACAGCGAAGAAGTGAAGAAGCTCGGCGTATAGACTCCTCTCGGGGTTTCCCTCTTCTGGGCGATTTTGCCAAAAGTGGGAATATGGTACCGAAGCCGTTTCCTCAGAGACATTACGTTGTTTAGTTCCGTTCAGCCAGTTGAATCGCTCGTGAAGCAGGCTGCCCGCCAGGCCGGATTCGACCTCGCCGGTATCGCTCCTGCTACAGATTCGCACGAACTTCAATCCTTCTCCGAATGGATTGCCAAAGGTTATGCTGGCGAAATGAAGTACATGCAATCTCGCGACGAACAGGGCTTGCTCAAGCGTAGTTCGCTCTCGCGAGTCGCCCCCTGGGCGCGCAGCGTGGTCGTCTGCGCCATCAACTACAACACCGATCATTGTTACTCGACCGAAGTCCACGAACCTGACCGCGGCTGGATCTCCCGTTACGCTTGGAGCCGCGAGGATTACCACGAGGCTGTTCTTCGTCGCCTCAAGCAAGTCGAGGCTGCATTGCACGAAGCCGCAAGCGATTCACAGCCAGAATTGATCACCCGCAGTTACGTCGACACCGGCCCGATTGTCGAACGAGTTTTTGCGAAGTACGCCGGCGTCGGATGGATCGGCAAGAATACCTGCATCATTAACCAGAAGCTCGGCTCATGGCTCTTTCTCGGTGTAATCCTGACCTCGCTCGAACTTACTCCTGATGTCCCTGCACCAGACCGATGCGGCACTTGCACACGCTGTATCCAGGCCTGTCCTACCAACGCGATTCTCGAACCGTACAAGCTCGATTCGAATCTGTGCATCTCCTATCTCACGATCGAGAAGCGCGGAATGATTTCTGAAGACCTGCGCGCCGGCATGGGTCATCACATCTTCGGCTGTGACATCTGCCAGGATGTCTGTCCCTGGAACCGCAAAGCACCCGTGACGACTGCGCCTGAGTTTTCTCCCCGCGAGGGTCTGGTAAATCCCGCGCTCATCTGGCTCGCCGAAATGTCGGCAGAACAGTTCAGGGGGACCTTTCGCGGTTCACCCATCCTCCGCGCCAAACGCTCAGGCCTTCGCCGAAATGCCCTGATTGCAATCG
This sequence comes from Binatia bacterium, assembly GCA_035577905.1. GTDB lineage: Bacteria > Acidobacteriota > Terriglobia > Terriglobales > Acidobacteriaceae > Sulfotelmatobacter. Next base: position 13,858 of record DATKAP010000109.1, on the reverse strand, counting down.
GAAACAGCGGGAACCGCGACTTCCTTCCCCTTGCGGAAACCCTCTCTCGCGATGAGGACGAATCCGTTGCCGAAGCAGCACAATGGGCTGTCTCGCGCCTGCAGGAATCTACCTAGACGTGGATTGAGAAGCTGTGTTTTCTCGAGGTTACGCTTATGCAAAAATTTGGGTTTCTGAACTTCGGTAACTCGCTTTTCTGCCAATGCGCAACTAATGTCTGGTTAAAGGGTTTGTATAGCACGAGTTAGGCGTAAGATGAGAATTGCGATGCAGGTTCGTTGTCAGACCTTGAGCCGGATCACTGTAGGAATAATCCTGCTGCTGTGCGCCTGTTCCGCCTTTGCCCGCTCCTCTGCCACGCTGCTCTTGGAAGAGCCTTATGGCACCCTGGGATTTTTCACCGGTACTGGTCACGCCGCTGTCTATCTCTCCGGCGTCTGCGCTGATACTCCATTAATGCTTCGCCCTTGCAAGCCCGGTGAAACGGGTATTGTCATCAGCCGCTACAACGGTGTCGGCAAGCACGACTGGGTCGCGATTCCCCTGATCCCCTACCTCTACGCCGTCGAACGGGCAGAAGACATTCCCTTGTTCGCCGACGCGAAGATGACCGCATTCCTCCGCGATCGCTACCGCCGCAGGCATCTACAGACGATCGCTCCCGACCTGCGCAACGGCGAGACTCCCGGCGGCAATTGGTACGAACTGGTCGGCTCCTCCTACGACCGGACAATCTACGGCTTCGAAATTGAAACCACTCCCGAGCAGGACCTCGCCCTGATTCAGAAGTTAAATTCGGCCCCGAACGTTTCTCACTTCCACACCGTGTCGCGCAACTGCGCCGACTTCGCAAAAGACATCATCAACTTTTATTACCCGAAGGCGCTCCATCGCAGCATCTTCGCCGATGTTGGCATTACGACGCCAAAACAGATGGCGAAAATCATGACCAGGTACAGCGCTCGCCACCCCGAGATTCAGTTCTCCCGCATCGTCATTGCGCAGATCCCCGGCAGCATGCCGCGTAGCTCCACGGCGCACGGAGTAGTCGAATCGTTCTTCAAATCGAAAAAATATATCGTCCCCAGCGCCGTCGTGAGCCCCATCTTTGCCGGATGCGTCGCGGGTGTCTACTTCACGACTGGGGCCGGCCGCTTCGAGCCAGCCCGCGAGGCGAACGTCTTTGTTGCCGGCAGTGTTGAGTCGCCCGTTGGCCGCGAAGATATTCGAGCCTATCAACTCCAGCTCAAGCACTACCTCGCCGGTGCCTATCCAGAGACTTCGGCTCACCATATTGAGAAATCCTGGGAAAGACTCCAGGCCAGTGCCAAACCCGCCCTCGACCCACAAGGAAGCCCCATCTTGGAGATGCAAATCGGTGACAAGTCCGTCCGCGTCGGTGTCGCCGCCGGTAACATCATGAACGGCAATGCTTCGCCCGAACTTGTCCGCCAGTTGCTGGAAGCAAGGCTGCAATCGGAATTACAGCATCCCTTGCCACACGGCATCTCGGAAACCGAAGTCGAACGCGATTGGACGTTGCTCCAGCAAGCCGCCTCCCGCAGCGATTCCCGCCTGACCGCCCGCACCGCCGCGGCAACAGAAATCCACTGAGGTCATCAGTCTAGAAGGCGTGCTCCACTTCTGGCTGTTTCTGCGAGAAGTGGGAAATTCTCGACATGGTGTGTGCTGGGAAGGGTTCGCTATTTTTCTTCCGGTGGATGCGGCGGCATGCCGGATCCCGGAACAGGAGGCTGTCCCCCTGGCTGCTGCTGTTGCATTTGCATCTGCCGTTGCTGCATCTCCTGCAGCATCTGTTGCGGAGTCTTGATCCCATTCGCCGGCTGGTCTTGAGGCGGAGTTTGCTCCGCCTCGGCCGCCTGTTGATCGGCGTTATCATCTCCGTTGTTGCCGTTGTCGTCCGCCGCCTCTGCCTCCGCTTCACCCGCCTCCGGAGAAGGTCCTTCTTCCGCTGGCGCCGCCACCGCACGTCCTGGCATCCCTGCAGTCTGCCCGGGAACAACCGGTGTATTCTGCGCCATCGGATTCGATGGAATTTCCTGGGAACCGCTCTTGGCTACCAGAACCACTCGCGTAAGAGCAGCCTGGTCGGACGGGGAGCCTAGCAGCACGTAGTTGAATCGCGACCCGTTGAGCAGATCCGCCAGCACTTCCCGCGCCGGTCCCGGGCCCAGATTCGTGACCACACGTTCTGGAGCCGCCGGCACGTCAATCTCCGCGCCCGTCTGTTTCCGCACAGCGCGCAAAATATCCGCCAGGGTCGAGTTGGGCGCAACGATGGTCAGTTGATTATTCTCGAACGTTACCTGCGGAGGCACCGCCGCGATTGCATCAAGGGGCAAGGGTTGAACGGGTCGTCCAGTAGGGCCGGAGGGCAAGGGAGGAGGCGGTTCCGCCTGTTTCTTCTTGGTCCGCGCCTTCCGGCTTTGCTGCGGGGTCTGCGCTGGAGCGGCTCCGACCGCGGGCAGTCCAGCCCAAAAGAGGCTACAGCCCAGTAGTATTGCGATCGCCGTTCTTTGCATCCTCGATCCCGTGCTCATAACCTGATTCCTTGTGCTCAGCTTCCTATCGGGATTTCGCTTCGGGGGACTCTCGCGGCGCCGTTATTCAATTTTATCACCCCGAACCCGCAGCTCAGCGCCCTTTATATGTCCTTGGGAGGATCGTTCTTACGGCCCTTTCTTGCAAACAATTTGGCGGATCGGTAGGCCCCCTGGACGATTGCAGTCAACCATTTCCGGCGCCGGAAAATCTTATGATGGGCAAACCCCCGCAGCCTCTGCCGGGGTTCTGCACTTTCTGGGACAAAGGGTTAGACTCTTTATGGGACCGGCGTTGCGGTGCTCCATGGACCGCTTGTACTGCATTGCCATTGTTCTCCTTACATTCCACTCCGGGAATGCCACAGCACAGACCTGCCAGACCACCAGCGATATGGATGCGACCCTCCGGACAGCGATCGCGAACGCCGCAGATCGCTACTTTGGCATGGCCGCCCGGGGCGATACCACATCCTTGCGGCAGAATTCGATTCCCGCGCTCGCTTCCGATTTCGCGGGAGTCGAAAACACGCTCAAAGCCCGCCAACAGGACCTGTCGGGTGCACAAGCAAATATCAAATCATCCTTCCTGTTGAACGCCGAGAACGCCACTCCCAACCAGCAGGCCGAATTCTGGTGCGGTGTCTTTAACCGCAACGGACAGACCGCCAGCAGCGCCGCGTTCTATCTCAATAACCTGCCCCCCGGAAAATACGCCGTTGTCCTTATGGATGCCAATTCCTCGAAAGGCCGGACCATGTTCTCGCAAGTCCTGCAGCAGGCCGGGACTGACTGGAAATTGGGTGGTCTCTACATCAAGTCCGCCCAAATCGCCGGACACGACAGCGACTGGTTCGTGAACCAGGCCCGCCAGTACAAGGCCAAGGGCCAGGTGCACAACGCTTGGTTCTACTACTTGGAGGCGCGCAGTCTCATCTCGCCCCTTCCGTTCATGAGCACCCTTGCGACCGACAAGCTCTATGACGAATCCCAGCCGCTGCAGCCGACCGACCTTCCCGCCGGCGGCAAGACCGCGATGCTCGTATCTCCAGCCACAACCTACCGTCTGACAGGGGTGTTTCCCGAAGTCGTCGGCAACGACCTCGATCTGATTGTGAAATATGAGTCCGGAAACGTTTCAAACACCAACGTGGCTTATCAGGACAACATCAACGTCATGAAGGCGCTGGTCACAAAGTTCCCGGAGGTTCGAGACGCCTTCGCTGCTGTCGTTGCCCGCGCCGTCGACACCTCCGGCCGCGACTACGGCACGTTGCTCGCGATGAAAGACATCAAATGAGGAAGCGAACTGCATTCTCCGGCACACGAAGGGAAGGCCACGAGTTCACCCGTGCCACTAGAGCGGTTTAGTCAATCCCGTAATCTGTGGTTGTCATCCTGAGCCGCGTTTTTTGCGGCGGATCATTTTGGGGCATCTTGTAGCTGTTTAGGGGATTGTGTGGGCTATCGTCATTGTCATCCTGAGACCCGCGTTCTTTGCGGGTCGAAGGACCTATGCATTTCCTCGGCAAGTTGCACAGGTCCTTCGCGCTCTAACGCCTGAGGGTTGCTTTTTCTCCCTACAACGCGAATCTTGATCTCCAACGAATCTGGCCGCCAAGATTTCATTGCGGCTGTGTGCCGGCCTGCTGCAGAGTGCACTCCTTCGGGTCCTTGTCGTCTCTCAACCCGAGAAATACCGGCGCCCGCAGCTTCGGCCCGCTCCCCGTGTTGGCCCCCTCGGTCCACTCCGCGTACTCGACCTCGGCCACTAATTCGGGCTTCACCCAACTGACTTTGCGCAAGGCTTCTACCTCTCCGTAAAACGGATTCTTCTTCGTCTCGATCTTCTGCAGCGTCTTCCATATTTCTGCCAGCAATTTCTGATCGAACCCGCTCCCGACCTGCCCAACGTGAATCAGTCGGCCCTGCTTGTCATAAAGCCCGAGGACCAGCGATCCAAAATGCGCGCGCGTACCCTCCGGTTCGGTGAATCCCCCCACGATGCACTCCATCCGATGTCGGATCTTGATCTTTAGCCACTCCCGGCTGCGCCGCTCTTCGTAGCAGCTGTTGCGCTTCTTCGCCAGAATGCCTTCCAGCTTCTTCTCGTGTGCGATCTCAAACAGCGCCTTTCCTTGCGCCTCATGGTGATCGGAATAACGCAGTGCGTCGCCAGCCTTCACGATCGACGCCAGCTTCGCCTTGCGTTGTTCCAGTGGCATCCACCGCCAGTCATAGCCATCGAGATAAAGCAGGTCAAACGCGTAATACAGCACCGCAACATCGGCCTTGGCCGCTGCACGATGCCCGCCAGGATGAAATCCTGTCCTTTGCTGCATCAGACTGAACGAGGCACGCCCCTCCGCATCAAGCGCCACAACTTCTCCATCGAGAATCGCCGTTTCTGCCTTGATAGATTCCGGCATATCCTTTAACTCCGGATACCGTCCCGTAAGCTCATTCTGATTCCGCGAAACCAGCCGCACCCGTCCCTTCTCAATGAACGCAATCGCCCGATACCCATCCCACTTGATCTCAAACAACCACTCCGGATCGTCAAATGGCTTTTCGATGGACTCCGCCAGCATCGGATGGATCGTAGTCGGCATCGCTCGCTTGACTGGAACATCCACCGACTTCTGACTAGGATCCCCCGCCGAGGCCGGGTCCGAGGATTTCTTGTCTCTCTGAGGCTTGGAAGCCGCCAAACCTGACCGCCCGTTTTTGCGCAGATTTACTTTGGTTTGCTTTTTCTCCCCACCCTCAGCCTCGTTTTTCTCTGCGCTCTTTGCGGTTTGCTTTTTTTTTTGATCCAGTCGCGCGACCGCGTCCGCCAGCCATGCAGCCTTCAGCCGTCCGCGTCCCGCCGGACGGCTGCTGGTCCACTCCCGCGACCCGGCATCTCCCGCAATCTCATCCATGCTGCGTTGGCTGAGCACCGACTCGTCGATATCCCCGGCGTCGTATCCTTCCACGACGTACTGGTCGTGCTTCTTGATCATCAACCACTCGTTGCCCTTGCTCCCCGGACGCCGCCCTTTCATCTTGACCAGTGCGAAATCCCCCTTGAGTCGCTGCCCATTCAAACGGAATTTCAAATCCCCCTTGGCCAGCATCGCCGCCGCCTCTGCCTCAGTTCCTGGAACGTATTTCCCATCGACCGGCACCGGCGATAGTGGAGCCCAAGTTCCCACATCCCACACCATCACGCTCCCCGCGCCGTAATTGCCCTCTGGGATATTTCCCTCAAAGTCAAAGTAGGAAACCGGGTGATCCTCCACCTGCATCGCCAGGCGCTTGTCCGCTGGATCGAGCGATGGCCCCCTCGGCACCGCCCATGATTTCAGCACTCCTTCCATCTCCAGCCGGAGGTCATAATGCAGCCGCGTCGCCTCATGCTTCTGCACTACAAAGCGATTCCCCTTCTTCTTCGCCACCTCTGGCGGAGGCTCCGGCGTGTCCTCAAACCGCCGCTTCCGCTTATATTCCTCGAGAGCCATATCTCTCTGTGTCCCTCTTTGTCCCCGTGGGTTGTCTGCTCTTTTTGGCCCGCGCGAAATTGTAACAAGCTGCAGGCCCAGAGCCACGAGCCTCGTGCAAACTCGGATATGCTTGTTCGTAGCTCGAAGCTCATAGCTAACCAATGAATCGCGAATTCCCCGAACACCCGCTGATCGGCGTAGGCTCCATCATCATCGAAGAAAACCGCGTCGTCTTGGTAAAACGCGCCCATCCCCCCATCCAGGGACACTGGTCCATCCCCGGCGGAGTCCTCGAAGTCGGCGAGATGGTCCGCGAGGCCGCGGTCCGCGAAGCCCGCGAAGAAACCGGGCTGGTCGTGGAACCCGGCGAACTGCTAGGCGTCTTCGATCGCATCCTCCGCGACCACGAACATCGCGTCCAGTACCACTACGTTCTGATCGATTTCCTGTGCCGTAAAGTCGGAGGCGAACTCCGGGCAGCCAGCGATGCCGCCGAGGTCCGCTGGTTCACGCGCGAAGAACTCCCAGCACTAAGTTTGGCGGAAGACACATTACAGGTCATTCGAAAGGGATTTCACACGCTAGCTAGATGATTCCCCATTTTCCCCATCACCTTCGGCACTCGCCCGTTCCGCAACCTCCTGAAGAACGCGATTCGCGGCGTCCACATTCTCAGCGTCAACCCGCAGTTTGACTCCCCCCAGCGCATTCGCGTTGAACCAATCCATCCTCACCATATTGTCGTCGAAGAGAAACGACTCGATTCCAGCCGAATCCAGCAATCCCTTCGCCATCTCGGCTTCGAGCAATCCCCAAAACGAGCGGATCGTCACCAGTTCGCGGAAGTCGAGATTCACCTGACCGCCGATGCCTGAATTATCGCCCTGTACAGCGAGCTGCCTATCGGCCATCTCGCCGCGCAGCACGTCCGCGGCAATGTCCGTCAGTTCCTGGGCGTGTATTGCGATGTCGGCTAGTTCCTCGTCTGTTTTGCTGGCATAAGACTCAGACAGTCTGGCCCGCTCCTTCGCTGGATCAATTGTCATGAATGGCAATATACCCCACCGCAGGATCGGAAACTTCCATAGCGGGCAGGTCACGTGCCTTCGTGATGCCAGTCACTGATCCCCGAAACCCCGCCCTTTACATTCCAAGTGTGTAAACCAGATGCAGCCGAGCCTCAGACTCAACCGCCGCGCCTTTCTGCAGGCCGCACTTACCGCTGCAGCCGCCGCCGGAACCGGTGTCGCCTGCCACTCCAATCGCAGTCCCTGGCAATTCTTCACGCTTGACGAAGCCAGGGCTCTGGCCGGCATGGTTGACCAGATCATTCCGCCCGATCAGGATGCGGGCGCGGTCTGGGCCGGAGTCGTCAACTATATCGACCGCCAGCTCTGCGGACCATTCGAGAACCTCCAAAGTCTCTACCGTCGCGGCCTCGCCGCCGTCGATCAGACCAGCCAATCGATCCACGGCAAACTCTTCGCCGATCTTGACTCGCATCAGCAGATTGACCTGCTTCATCGCTTTGAAGACAGCAAAGCCCCGGCTTCGCCTTGGAAGCAATTGTCGTCCGCGGAGTTCTTCGGCACCGTCGTCGATCACACCATGCAAGGCTTTTATGGCGACCCCCGCCACGGCGGCAACCGCGAAGCAGTGAGCTGGAAGATGCTCAACCTGTCCTATCCCCCGGTCCGCGGCAGACTCCGTTACGACCAGCCGAAACCCAAGTGAGGTCGATGCCTCCTCCTCGGGTAGCACCGGTCGAGAAGAAAACGAATTGGGAAGGGCACGGCTTTAGCCGTGCCGTTTAAGGCGGATTAGGAAAAGCGGCTTTAGCCCCTGAGGCCAATGTCCCTGAAACACGTCAACGCGGTGATCGTAGGCAGCGGTGCTGGAGGCGGCGTCGTCGCCAAGGAACTCGCGACCGCGGGACTTTCCGTGGTTCTCCTCGAGCGCGGTAGATGGTACACACCCTTTGACGACCGCAAAGACGATCTCCGCAACCAGCGCACCTGCGTCCTGGGCAACGCCTTCGGCCCGGACGACCGAAATCCCCGCGTCTATGTCGACTCCGCCGGCCACGAATCCATCATCGATTCCCGCCACGGCGCCTACAGCAACAACGCGGCATGTGTCGGCGGAGGCACTCTCAGCTATGGCGCCATGGCTTGGCGATTCATGGAAGACGATTTCCGACTCCGCTCGAAATACGGCGCGGTCGAGGGCAGCACCCTCGACGACTGGCCGATCAGCTACTCGGATCTCGAACCTTACTACGAGAAAGCCGAATGGGAAATCGGTGTCTCCGGCGATGACTCCAACAATATCTTCCGTGCGCCTCGCACGCGCCCCCTCCCCATGCCGCCGCTGCCGCCGAACCGCGAATACGAAATCCTGAAACCGGCGGCACGGCGCCTGGGATTGCATCCGTTCGACCTTCCCATGCTGCGCAATTCGATTCCATACAACGGCCGGGGAGCGTGCATGCGCTGCCGTTGGTGCGTGGGTTTCGCCTGTGAAGTCGATGCCAAATGTGGCACGCATAACACGGTGATCCCGACCGCAGTCCAGACCGGCAACTGCGAGTTGCGTTGCGACTGCATCGCGAAGGAAATCCTCACCGACGATCGCGGCCGTGCAACCGGAGTGGCCTACTTCGATTCTGCCGGACGGCTGCAGGAGCAATCCGCCGGTCTCGTCATCGTTTCGTGCGCCGCGATCGAATCCGCGCGCCTCCTGCTGAATTCCAAAAGCCGCCTGTTTCCCAACGGACTCGGAAATCGCTATGACTGGGTCGGAAGAAATCTGCAGGGGCACGCTTACACAGGGGCGCTGGGCCTGTTCGAGCAGGAGACCTACGATGACCTCGGCCCTGGCGCTTCGATCGCCATATGCGACTTCAGCCACAACAACCCGGGATTCGTCGGTGGAGGACTTCTGGCGAACGAATTCATCCGGCTTCCATATCAGTTTGCCTCCCGCAGAGGCGGCGAAATTCCGCGCTGGGGCGCGGCACACAAAGACTTCATGCGGCGTTTCTACCGGCGAAGTATCTCCGTCATGGGACCGATCCAGGAGATGCCGGTCTTCGAATCGCGCGTTCAGGTTGATCCGAACGTAAAAGACCATTGGGGAATTCCCGTCGCCCGCCTATCCGGCCATCGCCATGACAACGACCTGCTGGGCACGCAGTTCCTTTCATCGAAAGCGGAGTTGTGGCTGAAAGAGGCCGGTGCCACAACGACCATTCCTTTCGGTGCCGTGGCACGCGAAGGCCCGAGCGGCGGCCAGCACCAGGCCGGAACCTGCCGCATGGGAAATGATCCGAAGACTTCGGTTGTCGACAAATATTGCCGCGTCCATGACGTCGACAATGTGTACGTGATCGACGGCAGCGTCCACGTCACCAACGGTGGGCTCAATCCGGTCCTGACGATCATGGCAATTGCGTACTATGCCTCCGCCAATCTCGCGAAGACGTGGAAGGGAACACATGTTCAGTCGTGAAGAATTTGGGAATTCGGAACGCGCGGAGCAACGCACATGACGTCCCCCGACCGCAAATTCTTGCGTCCACGAGTGATCGTCCCGCTGTCGCTCGTGATCTGCGCGATTTTGTTGCTCCCCGGAGCCAGCCTGTACTACAGCTACTCCGGCGGAAAGTCCTGCGCGAAATGCCACGAGATCTGGCAGCCCTATCGTGACTGGCACGAGTCGGCGCACCGCAATATCGCTTGCTCCGAATGTCACGGCGATGTCATGACTCTTGACGCCGGCTACCACATGAAGAACCTGCGCCAGCTGGCCGCTCACCTTCGCGGGCAAATCCCCGAGCAAGTTCGTCTCAAGACCGATGACGTTCTGCAGATCGAAAAGCGCTGCGCCAAGTGCCATCGCGAAGAGTACGCGAGTTGGTCCTCAGGCCCTCACAGCGCAACCTACGCGAAGATTTTGCTGAGCAAGGACCACAACAGCCAAACACTCCTGATGGATGACTGCCTCCGCTGCCACGCGATGCACTTTCAAGGCAGCATCCGAGATTTGGTCACACCGCTCAACAGGCAAGGGCCATGGCAACTGCTGGACGCGAGACTCTCGGATCAACCCGCGATTCCATGTCTTACTTGCCATCAAATGCACCGCCATGGCGACCCGCTCCACCGCTCGCCTGATGTGAAGCCCGACGATTCCGGTCCGCAACAGGAGATCACTCGCCCGTCTCTCGCCCTATTCGATCGTCGCCAGCAGGACTACATCTCGCTCGATCGCCTTTCGCTGCCGCAAATGTACGAAGGCAGACGCCTCGTGAAGATCAGTCCCGACCGGCGACAGGCCCTGTGCTATCAATGCCACGCACCCGACGCCACCGCTCAGGTCGGCTCCGGCGACGATCGCACGCCTGTCGGCGTCCACGAAGGCCTGAGTTGCTACGCCTGCCACGAAAAACATGGCCAGACCACCCGCGCCTCTTGCACGACCTGTCATCCCCAACTCTCGAACTGCGGGTTGAACGTGGAAACCATGGACACGACTTTCAAAAGCGCGAAAAGCCCGCACAACGTCCACACGGTGAAGTGCGCTGAGTGCCACACCAAAGGAGTTCCGAAAAGGAAAGCACGTCTGTAAACCCGCGCGATTCTGTTCAACTCGTGGCAGGACCAGGCCAGGACGAGTGGGCACAGCGCGGGCCGACTCATCGCGCTCGCGGATTCCCAGGGCGCCGAGGTGATCGCAGCCGGAAGAGAGGCGTATCACATAAGGGGCAGCCTTAACTCTGTCTGTGCTTGCCAGCCGATGCGAGCATCGCTTTCACTCCTGCTCGACAGGCTTCCCGCAGTGACTCTTCATGTCCTTCCGGAATCGAATTAGTCAGAAACAGCATGACCGTGCCATGCAGCAGTGCCCAGAGTGCAAGAGCCGTTTGCGTATGGTCCTCCGGCATTCCTCCGAGGTTCCTCGCCAGCAGTCGCTCGGCGAGTGCAAAGTTCGGACGGGACTCGCGTATCGGCCGCGGAGCCCCACGCCCCTTCGGCGGCGACATCAGACGCGCGTGGGTGTAGAACAGATCATATTCATTGGGCTGTTTCAGGGCATATTCGACATAGGCCTCTGTCATCTGATGTATGGATTCACCCACCTGGAAGTGTTGCCCGATCCGGCTCGCAATGCGCAGCAGCAATCCGCGCATGAGATCCTCTCGGTTCTTGAACCGTCGATAGACCGCCGGCGTGTTTGTGCCCGCCGCCCGCGCCACCGCCCGCATCGTCAGGGCGCGCTCCCCGCCTCGTCTCCACAGCCCATCTGCTGCTTTTAAAATGCGCTCTTCCAGTCCCGGATCTGGATGCCGTGGCATCGTTCCTCCCCGCCCCGCCAACTATCTTCGCAGGGATTAGATGCACCGCGTTGATGTGACACTGTTCGGTAAACATTAAAGTCGCTGGATCAATCCTGAGGATCCAAAATAATTATGTTGACGTTGTAAACGAAACGCTGTATAAAAAATAGGATCTCCAGTCTCTCCCCCCTGCGAATAGACGATACTTTGGAGGTAGGAGCAGTTTGCGGTGTCTTCGTTTTCGAGTCCGCATGATCATATTGCTGTCCTGCAGATGAACTCCGAGTTGGAGCAGGCTCAAACCGAGCTGGTCAGCGCCCACTGCGCGGTTCATCAGCTTCGCCTTCGCTACTCTTCTGACGATCTGGCACGCTTCGGCCGGCGTGACGTGTTGCGCAAGTCCGCCGAGGCTGCGACCGCACTCCGCGACTTTTACGCCAAGATCGAGAGCAAGATTCCCAACGCTGACTCGATTCCTGGTGCGAGCCAGCCGACCTCTGGGCAGATCGCGCAAGCAATCGGATGGATTACGGGCTATCTTCGCGAGCAGCATGAATATTACTCCCCGGTGGCGAGCCCGCTTCCCAACGATTGCAAAGCCCGGCTGTGGCCTTACTTCTCGGCCGCGCTGCTGGACCGCGTCCGCATCGTCGAACTTCGCGGAGCCCTGGTCCGGGTGCCGGACTTTTTCGCCAAGATTCGCGGCCTCGGTTTTGAACCGCCCGAGATCGCCCACATGGACTCGCTCACGTTCACCGACGTCATCGCCTTCAACCAGCGGTTGTCGGAGAGAGCTTTGGTCCACGCCCTTGTGCACACCGTTCAAATGGAAGTTCTTGGGCTGCAGCGCTACGTGGAGCTCTGGGTGCAAGGCTTTCTGAAGACCCGGACGCACTTTACAGTTCCCCTGGAAGTACACGCGTTTTCCCTGTCGTCGAAGCTCCAGCGGCCCTCGATCGAGAAGTTCTCGGTGGAAGACGAGGTTCTCCGCTGGGTCACCGACGGCCGTTACTGATCGAGTTGTTCCACCCCCACGCAGAAGGAAGGGGCGGCCATCGAGCCGCCCCTTTTTTCTCAAGGCCGGATCGCAAGCCACACCCGCCGGCATTGCGGCTACAATAGGGGCACGAGTTCCGCGATGGCCGACGATTCCATCACCATCTCTCCCGGACCGCAGTTTCGCGTGGCTATGCTGCTGGCCATCGTTGCGGATGCGCTTCAACTTGTAGTGTTTCCCGCATTTGTGGCAGGCGCGCTTTCGCCGGCCGATGATCTTCTGGATCTGGGCATCGCCGCGATGATGGTCAAGCTTCTTGGCTGGCATTGGGAATTCCTGCCGTCATTTTTTGCCAAACTTGTCCCCGGCCTGGACCTCGTGCCTTTCTGGACGATGGCGGTCGCGAGCGTGTGGCGGAAGGCCAAGACGGCTGCTGTAACGGCCAGCGTCTCCGAGCCCGACAAGAATCTTCTTCGGCACTGAAATCAGCACGTCACTGACCGAGCAGGCCGTTTTTCAGATCCGCATTGGGTGGCTTCGGGCCGAGCCAAACTGAGAAGAGTGCCTGGGCGAAAGCGGGAGCGGCGATGGTCAGCTTCTCCTTGTCATTGATGGCGAGAGTGGTGCCAGTGGCTGGCAGGTAGGTTAGGACCATCTGATCGCCGTCGTTGACCGATTCGAGCGCAGCCAGGAACTGGTCGATCTCGTTTTTCAGTGTATTCTTTGCATCGGGGGAGTTGTTTTCAAACGACTCGTCAAATGCGTCGGCGATCTGGCTCTTGCTCACGCCACGTACGAAATGCATCACGATCCGCTTGGGGACGTCGGCGTTGAGGATGGCGGCGGAATCGGAGGATTTCCGTTCCAGGTAGAGTCCTGCCACGTAGACCTTCACTACAAACTTTTTTCGCAATCCCAAGCCGTTTAGCAGGAGCGTTCTGGTCCCAACCTGAGCTGTGTCGGGCAGGGTGACGCCCGCCAGTGTGGCGGCGAGCAAGGGGAATGTTGACGCGACGACAAAGGTTACGACAGCCAGAAACGTGACGGTCTTGCGCATAGGGCATCTCCCGGACAGATGGTGTTGCATCTTGCTTGCGTGCGACGTCGCCGCCAAGAGGGGATCAACGTCTGCATTATTGGCGGCGCGAGCCATGGCTTCAGTGATGCCGGTCACCTCTGGCTTTGCTCCGCGCCAAGGTCATACGGCAGGCCCTTGCCCGTATTTGCATTTCTTGCGCGTCTTTCGGTTTTTGTTCACGGCAGACCGCGAGTTTTGTTTCTTCGCTCCTTTGGAGTTGGGTGCGTTGGCTGCGGGGGCTTGCGAGTCTGGGTGCGGGATCCGGTTGGATTCGCGATGGCCGGGGGAGTTTGTTTGAAATTGTGGGGAGGGACTGTGGTGGGCGGTGCAGCATGGGGAGGGTTGATTGGATCGGGGACGCTCGCTTCGCTCGCGGGGTGGACGAAGGCGTCCGCCCCT
>DATKAP010000108.1:0-5478 GCA_035577905.1 Binatia bacterium | reverse complement strand
CTTTCCAGTAATGTCCGGCGAAAACATTCAATTGTTCCGCAAGGACGTGAGGTTAGAGAGGAAGAAGATCATTGCAGCGAACCTGGACCTCACGGAAAGCGAAGCGGAGAAGTTCTGGCCCTTTTCGACCAGTACACCGCCGAGCTGGTGAAGATCCACGACCGGAAGTACGCGCTTCTGGAGGCATACGCAGAAAACTACACCACAATGACGGATGAACATGCCGAGTGCTAAATAAAAGGGCGGGGAGAAGTAGAAGACTCGATTGCGCAGGTTCGGTTGAAGTGCGTGCCACTCTTTGGAAAAGTACTGTCGGGCAGAAGCACGGCGTTGTTCTCCAACTCGATTGGCGTCTGACCCTGATAATGGACCTTCAGGTGGCGTCGCAGACCCCGCTGGTGGAGCAGTAGCACCAACAAACTCCCAGGTCCAGCCCGTCTTATCTTCTGAAAGCCTTGCCCTACCGGCTTTCGGAGACGGGAATCAATGCGATACTCAAAGGTCACACTGGGAATTGGCATTACGGTTGTTGCAGCGGTGTGCGCCGGATGCGCCAAAATCCGGTATCCAAACTACTACACGCTTCACATTCCCGCTCCGGCCACTGCAAGCCGGACGACACCGCCTTTGGGCCCGATTGCGGTCCGGCAATTCGGCTCCCCAGGATTCCTGCGGGAGGGCTCAATTGTGTATCGGGAATCCCCGGAGCGCCTTGGCTTTTATCATTACGAGCGATGGGCGGTCGATCCGCGCCGCGAGGCTACGAGCGCCATTCTCCGCGAAATGCGGTCGCGCCGAGCTTTCCAAACCGTCGACCTCTACGACGGAAGCGCTACGTGCGATTGGATTCTCAGCGGAACGCTCGACCAGTTGGAGGAGGTCGATCACGGTACCGATGTGTGGATCGAAGTCGCCCTATCAGCGCGGTTGAAGAGCTTGCGGACCGGGGAGGTGCTCTGGGAGGACACATCGACGAAGAAAGCGAGAGTGGACAATCGCTCGGTGCCCGGAGTCGTGGCGGCAATGTCCAGCGAGATGGGAAAGGCCGTAGAGTCGCTGGTAACTTCCATGTTGGATGGCGTTTCGTTACGGGGGGCACAGAGTCGGGCTGGTCAATAGGGATATAGCTCATCTTGCTCAGCCGATCACCGTGGCGATCAATCGCAACAGATTCCCCTGCACTTCCTCCCGATTCGTTCCTATGAACATTTCGTGCCGGCTACACGAACCGTTTGGGACCAGGCGCGTCCGCCAGTCATTCGGTGAGTTAGTCTGTCTTGCCCTTAACGCATTTGTCAACCAACCCCGATGTTCCTTTCCGTTATCTCGGTCCCTTCATGCTGAGATTCGAAGCACACAACAAAACGAGTGAAATCCACAGCAGATCGGCCAGGAGCAGGTGTACGATCTGCATCCAGACTGGGGCCAGCAACAACCAGTTCACAATTCCAGCTAGCACCTGCACTCCCGCCAGTGCCGCCACCACGCCGGCGAGTTGCTTCGACTCCGGCTTTCCCGCCGCAATGGACCACGCGTAATAGAGCAGCCAGGCTGTAGTAGCGGCTGCGGCCAAAGGATGAAGCACGCGCAGCCGCACGAAGATGTTCGCCGCCGGATCGAATTCCTGCCCGATCCCGGTGGCGATGGACGCGGCAGGGAAGAGAGTGTCGCCCAGGGCGGCGATAGTTCCAGTAATGCAGAGAACAGCAACGCCGGCCAGGCTGGCGCCAGCTCGCCGGGTTGGCCGCCCTTCCAGCCTCACTGGCGGGCGGCCCATGGCCCACCAGGCGGTCAACGTCAGGGACGCCAGCAAGGAGAGGGTGTTCACTAAGTGCAGCGAAAGCGAGTAGCCACGTGCCGGCGAAGGATTCGCGGCCACATGCTCCAGCAACACCAGGCATGCTCCAATCAAAGCCTCGGACACCAGGAACACACCGGACAAGGTCGCGCTACGTCGTACCGGGTGCCGTCGCGGAAATGCGCGGAATGCCCAGAACACCATTACCGCCACCAGCAGGAGGTCCAGCCCCGTGGTTACGCGGTGGGTGAATTCAATCAGAGTTTCGGTCGTGGGCGAGCGCGGCGTGACTTCACCATTGCATAGCGGCCAGTGAATGC
Organism: Binatia bacterium; assembly: GCA_035577905.1. GTDB lineage: Bacteria > Acidobacteriota > Terriglobia > Terriglobales > Acidobacteriaceae > Sulfotelmatobacter. The sequence continues at coordinate 3,360 of DATKAP010000108.1, read as the reverse complement.
CGCATCCGGCGCCGGAACCCGTGGCCCGTACGAATGCACCCCACAGCACTACGCCCACGTTATAGGCCAGAACTGCCCATGTATATTGCGAAAAACCGGAGCCGCACTTTAAAACGTGGGCAGGATTGCGCCGTGAACGGGACTCGATAGCTTCGGTTTCCAACATTGGGTGACCTTTCTTTGTTATGCGGGCGAGCGATGGTGCAGGCGAGAGAATTGCCCACTACGAGACGAGTGGGATCGGAGTATCTACTGAGGCACCTTTCGGTCCTTGGCCTGCCGTATTCTGATGAGGCTCCATGGCCGCTGCTTTACCTGATCGGTAAACTGATCGAGGTTCTCAGTCGCCACCCGGAGGTTCTCGAGGGTCTCGCGGATATCGTCATCTTTGGCGCGAACGCCGCTCTGGAGGCTGGCGATCAGGCTCTTCGCCTGCTCCAAGGTCGAGTTCAGTTGCGCGAGATCCTGACGGATCGGGTCCCGCAACTGATCGATCGTCTGATTCACATTGGCAACAGCAGCGTCGGCATGCTCCAACAGCGGACCTGCCTTGGCGATGGCCGCATCTGCGTTCTTGGTGACTTGGAGCATTTGGTCCGTAATCCGTTCGAGCTTTGGCGCCTCGCTCGCAATCAAGGTGTTGACTTGAGTAAGAATTGCCGCGATTTTGGCCCGATTCGCCGCCCCCGTCATCCCGTTCAGATTCGCGAGCAATACCTTCGCCTGTCCGCCGATATCCTTGAGTTCGCTCTGTACCTCAACAATGAGCGATTCGGAGCTATCGGCGAGACCGGCCAGCTTGCGGGTCATATCGTCAAAGCTGACCGTCTCCTGCGAAGCGACCGTTTCTCCGGCACGGAGGCGTTCGGCGTCCTGCGCGCCTGTCGTGATCGACACTGCCGGGCTGGCCATCAGGGTGACCTGTCCCAGACTCGCCACCGACTTGCGGTTGACCGGGGTGCCCTCGTTGACGTCGAGTAGGATCTCAATTCGAGTCGGATCCTTGTCCCAGGCCTGAACCGCCTTCACCCGGCCAACGGCGACTCCGCCGAAGAGCACCTCGGAGCCTGACCCGATCCCGCCAGCGTAACGCAAGTAGGTCTTGTACCGTGTTACGTGGCGCCCCCACTGCTGGTCGCCCACGTAGTAGACGGTTATGCCGAGGAGCAGGAGGCAGACGATCACGAAAACACCCACTTTCATCTCGGTATTCACATTGCACTCCCTTCCAGGTATTGCTGAAAGTGTCGATCCATTGCCGAGACATCGGCGATGTTATCGGGGATGCGATCCAGGAACTGACGGATACGTGGGTGCTTGCTGCCCTTTAACTCTTCTCTGCTACCCACTGCGATCATCGAGCCCTTGTACAACATCGCCATCCGGTCGGCGATCCGGAATGCGCTTGCCATTTCGTGCGTCACCACCACCACCGTCATGCTGAACGCACGCTTGAGGCCCAAAATCAATTCGTCAAGTTCCGCTCCCACAATTGGGTCGAGGCCCGCCGAGGGCTCATCAAACACCAAAATCTCAGGATCCAGTGCCAGAGCCCGCGCCACTGCGGCGCGCTTTTTCATTCCACCGGATAACGCCTGCGGACTCAATTTGCCGGCGTCGGCCAGCCCGACCACTGCGAGCTTCATCCATGTCATCAAACGTATAGTCGATTCCGCCAGGCGTGTGTGCTCCCGAAGAGGAAGCGCGACGTTGTCTTCTACGGACATCGAATTGAAGAGCGCCGAGTTCTGAAACGCAACGCCAATGGAACGCCGGATTCTCTTCAATTCCCGTGGCTTGCAGCCCGCCAGATCGACACCATTTATGAGAATCTGTCCGGATTCTGGCCGTTCGAGTCCGATGATCTGACGCAGCAGGGTGCTTTTTCCGGATCCACTGCCGCCGAGCAAAACCATCGTTTCGCCGTGTTGAACGTCGAGGCTTACCCGCTCCAGCACACGCCGTCCGTCGTAGCTCACCACGACATCCCGCACCGAAATTGCCGGCTGAACGTCAGTCATCGTTTCACCGCGCGGTTGTCAGGTAGAAGATGGCGGTGAAGCCCACGTCAGCGAGGATCACCAGGAAGGTGGACTTTACGACGGCTGCCGTCGCTGAGCGTCCTACAGCATCCGGACCTCCCCGCACACGGAAGCCCTCCAGACACCCGACGTGAACGATGATCGTGGCGAACGCCAAACTCTTCACCAGTCCCGTGATGACGTCTTTCAACACCATAGAGTGCGCCACCGAAGTGAAATAGATGCTGTAGGCCATATCCGCGCTGATCCGCATGAACACGCCGCCGGCCATGATTCCACAGGCACTGCCAAGGATAGTGAGACACGGCAGCACGATCAACGCCGCCAGGTACTTCGGGGCCAGGACAAACTCGATTGGATCGATAGCCATTGTGCGGAGGGCGTCGACCTCCTCGGTGACCACCATGGTGCCGATCTCAGCGGAGAAGGCCGATCCCGACCGGCCGCTAACCGCGATCGCCGTGAGCAGTGGCCCCAACTCCCGCATGAACCCGATGGTGACCAGATCCACTACAAAATTCATCGCGCCCATTCGCCGCAGCTCCGAAGCACCTTGCATCGCCAGGATGAACCCCGCGCACGCCGACATGATCCCCACCATCGGAAACGCGTCCACGCCTGCCGCCACCATCTGACGCAGGGCCGATCGCCAACGGAGCCGGTTTCCGACAACCGGCAGGCTGCGCCACATCGCGGCGAGCGTGTTGCGAAACTGAATCGTGAGCGCACCCACGTACCCGACGTGACGCAACGTCGCGCTTCCCACTCGTTCGATAACAGGAGTACTCATGCCACACCACCGTACGGTGACTCGCCGCCGGGCCGCCCGTCCGGATCCAGTTCGGGGAAGAAGTTCAACAGCCGCGCCGCTTCCAGCAGAAAGCGCGGCTTCTCCCGCACACCGCTCAATCCGAACTGCTTGCCCCGCAACCGAGCAGCTCTGAGCAGTTCCATCAACATGGCGAGTCCCGCAGTGTCGATATATGGAACCTCATACAGGTCCAGCGTCAGAGCTTTGCAATCCTGTGAATCCAGGCGCTTGAGGAGCAACGCCTGCAAGCCGGGAGTAGAATCGATCGTGATCCGGCCCGAAAGCTCCACACGGCAGCCCGCCGCCGTGTCACGGCAAACGGCGTGGATATCCGACTGGAGTGGAGGGTTCCCCGATCGTCGCCAGGTTAAATTCACATGTCCTCGTTGAATAGAATGGGATGTCTTCCGTCTTGTTGACGGAAAGCCTGATACTCCCGTATGACTAAGCGGCCTTTCGCATCCCCTCCTCACGTGCGGCCAGATAGGGCGCGAGTTTCTTCTTGGC
>DATKAP010000107.1:0-24051 GCA_035577905.1 Binatia bacterium | reverse complement strand
AGCATACTGAGTCAACTGCTGGCCGTGCGAAGTAGACGGAGCGAGCAATACGACCGCTAATCCGATCAGCCAAACAACGGCCGCGATCATGTTGCAGGTGCACTTAAAACGAAGCAGAAGGGCTCGGCGAGAAGTTATGTTCCCCATGTTGTACTCGAATGGCGTCAGACAACGCTTCGTTCAGCCACGCTTATTCTGGGTCTAGTCTGGGAACAGTCTAACCCGTTCGGGGAGCGTGTCTGCGATCTTTTGTATTCGATCTCAAGCAATTCTCCAACGCCTGGAGGGCATACAGGGCATTCTCGATGGCCTCAGTTTCACCATCATAATTCGGGGAGGTTGCAAATGGCTCTCGCGATCGCACGATCAGCGCTTTCCGCGCTTCTTCGATGCGCCCTGCGAGCTTGCTCGATTCAGTCTCGAACAGCGCAGCCTTGTACGATCCGCGCCAGTGCCACAGGTCTTCGGCAGACTCGCCCACAACTCACCTCCCAAAAAACTTCGTAGCACAAGAGGTCACCTGAAGTCAGTGACGAAAGACAAAGGTTTAGGCTTGGTGCGACATGCTCATATTTACCAACCGCCCATCCGCACTACGGCCGTGTAAGGAAGATCGGCAGGCCGGCTTTGTAGTCGTACTTCGGGCGATAGCACTCGGTGTCGTACATCGATGCAATGTCCACCTTGCGCGGCCCCAGCTTCGGATCGGGAATCGGCGCCATCACATACCGCCCTTCGTTGACCGCGGTCATCAAGCCGGACTTGTCTTCTTCCAGCGCATCCATGGCCATACTCGCGAACGTGGACGCCACAAGGCGATCGATGAAGTCGGGACTGCCCGATCGCAGGTCATAAGTCAGGTCACTAATGACGCTTTCTTCGCCCGTTGCCCGCTTCATCTCCCAGCTTAAGTCTTCCGCAACGCTCATCTTTTTGCGATGGCCGAACGCATCGGCCTCGCCATATTCCTTCACCGTGTAGCCCTGCCACTGGGCGCCTTCGGAAAGAATTACCAGGGAATAATTGCTAGGATTCTTGCGCTTGTCGTCGATGAGCAACTCCGTAAGGTGCTTGAGATCGACTTTGTGCTCGGGAATGCAGCACCGCAGTCCGGTCACGTATGCTGTGTAAAGCGCCGTGTAGCCCGCATCGCGGCCAAACACCCGGAAGATCCCGATGTGTTCATGTGATCCGACTGTAGTGCGCTGGCGTTCGACGGCGTCCATGGCGCGTGTGATCGCAGTTGCGAAACCAATGCAGTATTCAGTGTTGCGGACGTCGTTATCCATCGTCTTCGGCACCGCGATGACCTTGATACCCTTGCGATCGAGTTCGGATGCATAGCTCAGTGTGTCATCACCACCAATCGCGACCACGTAATCGAGACCGAGCATGTCGATGTTCTTCAAGACGGCGGGTGTCACATCGAAAACCGTGCTGGTGACACCGTTCGTGGTCGATTCTTTGGCTTCGACCGTTTGGCCTCTTAGAACGGGAGGCAGGTTCTGCATCTTCGTGGGATTTGTGCGCGAGCTGTGCAAAAAGGTTCCGCCTGTGCGATCGATGGTGCGGGTGTTTTCGCGATTCAGGGGCAGGATGTAATGCTCCCTGCTGGCCGTGTCATTCAGATCGACGTGGGTCAATCCTTCCCACCCCCGACGGATACCAACCACTTCGTATCCTAGTTCTGCCCCACGGTAGACCACCGATTTGATCACGGTGTTCAGTCCCGGGACATCGCCGCCTCCGGTTAGTATGCCAATACGCTTGTTTGACATGTATGACTCCTTACTCCCTTACTCAGGTATCACGCCGCAGCTCAGCGATTCTGCTCTATCACAGAGACTCTCGACACAACGCCCTCATGTTTACGACGAACCAACACAACGACGGATCGCGGGGCCGCTTGATAAATCGACTGCTCCAGCGGCAAACCGTACCCGGAGAAATCGAGGGGACTCGGCAGGTCGGTGTCCACAATTCTGACCCAATCTTGGGGCGCGCCCTCTTGGATTTGAAACACCAACTTTTGCCAATAAGCATTGATCATTACGTAGATGTCGTCGTCGCCCTGTGACGCGCCATGCAGGCAGAATGCCAGGCTCCGTGAGTGTGGCGATAGATCGACCGTGGGTCCAACGCCGTACCAGGAAATGTCCTCACGCCAGAATCTGCTGCGACACAAAGAAGGATGAGACTTCCGAAACGCAATCATGCCTTTGAAGAAGCGGAAAATGTCCTGATTCGCTTTGAGCTGACTCCAATCCAGCCAGCTGATTTCGTTATCCTGGTTATACGGGTTGTTGTTTCCGAACTGCGTATTCAGGAACTCATCACCGGCCCGGAACATCGGGATGCCGTTCGAGAGCATGAGCAGGCAGAAGAAGTTCTTGGCCTGTTTCCGGCGAAGTGCCAGAACCTCCGCTGGCACGCCCTCGTCTCCCTCGTGTCCGCAGTTCCAACTGCAATTCGCGTCCATGCCATCTTGATTGCCATGACCGTTTTTCCAGTTGTGCTTCTGATCGTAAGAAACAAGGTCGTAGAGCGTGAAGCCGTCGTGGCAATCGATATAGTTGACGGTCTGAAAGGCATGATAGGCATGCTCGCGGCTGTCCGGAAACAAGTCATCGCTGCCGTAAATACGACGCATAAGGTCCGGAACCATCCCCGCGTCGCCTCTCACAAAACGGCGGACGTCGTCGCGATAACGCGCGTTCCATTGCAGCCAGGTCGTGCCCGGAAAACCGCGTCCGAGTTGATAGCCGCCGACGTCCCAAGGCTCCGCGATCAACGCCAACCGGCCCAACTCGGGGTCCGCGGCGATTTCACTGAATATCGGAGCATCTCCCCAATTGAGTGTTCCGTCTGCATTACGGCTAAACACCGATGCCAGATCGAAGCGGAAACCATCGATGTGCATCTCGTTCTTCCAGTACCGCAGGCTGTCCATAACCATTTTGCGCACGTGAGGCTGGTTGAAATTCAACGTGTTGCCGGTGCCCGAGTAATTGGCGTATGGGCTGATCGGGTCGGAGGACTGCATGTAATAGCCCGAGGGGTCGAAACCCTTGAAGCTGTAAGTAGGGCCGACGTGATCTCCCTCACAGGTATGGTTGTACACAACATCTAGCACGACGAAGATTCCGGCTTTGTGCAAAGCCTTGACCATATTCTTGAACTCAAGATGTGGCCCATCATCATCGACACTCGATGCATACTGCGCATGGGGTGCAAAGAAGTTCAAGGGCATGTAGCCCCAATAGTCACCTTCTTGAGGATCGCGCTGAAATACAGGCATCAGTTCGACGACTGTTATTCCAAGGTCCTTGAGATAGGGAATCTTATCGATCAGGCCCGAGTAAGTGCCGGCGCGGGATGGATCGACGCCGGAATTTCGTCTATTGGTGAATCCCTTCACATGAAGTTCGTAAATGATCGCGTCCGATTCAGGTCGGGGCGGGAGATCTTCCGCCCAATCGAAAGCGGCCCCTTGTCTGGGCAAGATTCCAAGCGGAGCCTTTTCATCGTTGGGGCCTGCCTTCATTGCGCGCTTGCGATCAAACCCCGGCGAAAAGAAGACTCGTTTCGCATATGGATCGAGAAGAACCTTTTCGGGATCGAAGCCGCGGAGACCGGCAACCGTCTGCCCTGAAACCGAGTAAGCGTAATAGCGGGCATCGCACATTTGATCAAGCGGGATCCTGCAGTGCCAGATCCGCCCTGACTTATGACGGATGGGATCCAACTGAAATGTCGAAACTGGCGTTGCCAACTCGGTAGGGGAATAGAGAAACAGTTTCACACTCTCCGCATGTTCAGCACATACCGCAAAATTGAAGGCCTGGTCTTCCTTGACCCAGGTAACCCCTAGCGGCAATGGAAGCCCCTCTGTGTGTGCCCACGTGCGACGTTTTTGGGGCGACGCTGCTGAGACGGACGCGGCCTCAGATACGAAGTCGCTGACCACAATGGATTGGGGAGTTGTGGTTTTCACGTGTTAAGAAGCTAATGACACGCCGCGTCATCTTGGAAAGTACCGCTGCCGAACATCTGCGCTAGAAATTGACCGCAATGGATCATGGCGTGGACTTGTTCATCGTCCTTTAGGGGATGTTCAGAGGTAGTCAAATCCACGGCCCTCAACTCATTCCGGGCATTAATAAAACTCTCAGCCCAAGCCTGCACATTGCTGAACTCATTCGTCAGCAACTCGAGCCCGCGGTGGTCATCATCCGTTGAAGCGGCGGCGGAAGCCAATGCGACACTATCGGCAGCTCGACCCTGGTAGGCGCGGACCGTGTTTCCTGCCATGGCCTTTCCCACGGGATAGCCATTTTCAACGATCACCTGCAGCATGCCGCCCCATTCTCGAATTGAAGCCATCGCCTCTATCGCGGTCCTCATGAACGGGGGTGAAAATCCCGACTTCGTAGCGGTGTCGCTGGCCAGCTCCGAAGCGCCGCTCGGAGTGAGGGTCAGGATGATTCGGCTCTCCTCAAAGCTCAGAGAGCCTTTTGTGATTCGCGCCAGATCCTGCACGTCCACGAACACACGCCCATGGTTTCGAACGACTGTCGCCTGCCCTTGGTAGCCTTGTACCGAGAGCGTTTCTCTCTGTACCTGCGTTTGCGCCAGTGCCATGCCTGCCGACACTAGTATTGTCCCGACTATCACCGGCCACTTCATAGTGCTGAACATCGAGGGCTCCCTGGATGAGACTCGCGGTCGAAGAGCAGCGTGCCTCATTGCTGAGGCGGTTCTGCCACGCTACCTGTCTGGCCCGCATACTTTGCCTGCGTGAGCGGAGGAAGAGTCGCCTCCACATTCATGTCCATCAGCAAGTCAATGCGACGCTCCACCTGGAAAAACGTTGTCACGGTAAGCGCCGGAAGCACCTTGTTCAATTTCTTGAAATAGATTTTCTTCAACGCTATCTGACGAGAGTCGTACTCAAACATTCGTTCTGCCATCGATTTGGCCTCGGCGTCCGTCAGCGTGGGATACTTTTGGGTATACTCCTTGATAACGACCACGCGGCGATCATCCAGTTTCGATCGTTCGTACTCATACTGTCGATAGATCGGCCAGAATGCTGCAGCATCTTTGTCGTTGAAGTTCATCGCTGCGGTGATGATGGTGGCTCGATCGGCTTGCATGCCGGCCCTCGTCACCTCGATCACCGAACTGACGCTAGGCTCCTGATCTTGAGCACGGCTGAGAGGGCAAAATGCGAGTATCGCGAACGTAATCATGAGTAATGCAGAATTCTTCATCATTGACTGAACTCCTAAGCCGCTTGCGTTGTGTCATTCGCGGGCGCGGCGGCGCAGTGCGCTCCACAAATTTGTGCGAACAGCACCTCGAAAGGACAGAGGAGCGCTTGCACCAGTTGATGTAGGCACGCCACTTGCCGAACTTATGTCAGAATCAAATCATTTCTTATGTTGTGGTTCTGCAAGCCAGCCAATAACACCGGACGACCGTACCTGCCCAGTTTCGGGCACACGGACCTCATCTGGTCACGCCTGGGTCGATTCGAAGATCGATTGTTCCCGTGCATGGGAGTATTCTTCGAGCCCTATTCGCCGTGGGACGGCTCTACTGCCGCATCTAGTTTCGCCGCTATTGCCCTCGGCGCCTCGGCCTTCTTCATCACGATCACGCATATGGCTCCAACCCCTGCCCAGAAGACGGTGCGCGCACGTCGGCACAATGCCAGCGTCAATCCTGTGGTACTCGTCACACCGAACATCTTGGCAATGAGCATGCTCCCGCCCTCGTAGGTCCCGAAGTTGCCCGGATTCAGCGCACCCACGAGATTGACCACCTTCGTCAGGCCTTCCACGATGAAAGCGCCGCCCACAGTGAAGCCTGCTCCCATAAACCGCAGAATGATGTAGACCTCCAGGACTGCCAGCATGTGCCATAGAAGATTGAAGATCAATGTTGCCCAGAACGCGCCCGGTGCTTCATCACGAAAGCTCAGAAGGTTGTCTTCGGCCGAGTCAATGATCGGCTGTTTACCGCTGACCCACGCATGAAGAGGAGGCAATCGGCCAATCGCCCGGGTGGCACGGCCCACCAACTGCCAACGGTTTCTAACCGCTACCGCCGCCAGGATCACCACTGACACCAGTGCCCCAATGAGCAGCGCCGCATACACTCGCCACGTAACAGAAACAGGGCCAATCATTAGGATGGCTGAGATGCCCAAGACCGTTACCACTACGGCGGTGAAGGTATGCAGAGCTCCGTCAATCGCACCGGCCGATAATGCATTCGGGAGGGGCACTGCGCGACCTAGCAGCGATAGGCGCGTCCCCTCGCCAACCACCTTTCCAGCGACACCAAATTGTCCGAACCCGTCCGAGACCAATTGCGCGACGAAACTACGGAACCAGGAAAGACCGCTGATATCGCAGGTAAACGCCTGCCTCCAGGCGCATGTCTTGGCCAATTGTGAGAGCCCTCCCAAAAGGATAACGAGAACGAATCCCCAGCCGACTACCTGCAGTTGTTTCCAAACGATCCCCGGCCCGGTTCGAAACACCAAGTAGCTCAGTAATCCAAGGCCCAGCAGAATTGCAAAAAAACGGAAAGAGAACTGAATGAAAGATCGTAGTCTGGGCGTGTCACCGCCATTGCGCGCCAGCTTGAGGATCCTTCTCCATCTTCTCGCCTTCGTCTGTTTGTGCGTCTGCTGGATTCCCATCAGCGCACATTGAGTTATTGAGCTACCGGCTCCCACGTCGCTCTCCCCATTGTCCAGTCGACTTGCGTGCCTGGACATTGAAGAACAGCAGATGGGGTGCCAATCGGGATGTCCGCTTAAAGCGTTAATTACGCTTATGTTCCAGCAGCCAACCTGGATTCGGTATGCCCTGTCTAGGGCAGTGCCTCAATATGGGCATTGACGGAAGGACCCACACGACGGAAATTCTGGTATCCACGAAAAATGCCACGATTCTCGTTTGGCCCAATGAGTGCAGCCTGCAGAAGGTCCATGCCCAAGCCCAAAGGATTTAAATGAACTCAGCAGTGGCGTCCTCCCTTTCCCCGGTCGGCCTAGACCTGGATCAACTCTGTGTCAACGCCATCCGCACGCTCTCAATGGACGCCGTTCAGGCAGCAAACTCAGGCCATCCGGGAACTCCTATGGCTATGGCGCCAGTTGCTTACTGTTTATGGCAACAGTTCCTGCGATTTGATCCGAAGGATCCGGTATGGCCGAACCGTGATCGCTTCGTGCTTTCAATCGGACACGCATCGACGTTGCTCTATTCCCTGCTCCACTTGAGCGGAGTCCGGGCGGTGAGTAAAGACTACGAAACGTTGGGCGAACTCTCGGTCCCGCTCGATGCCCTCAAAGCATTTCGCCAACTAAACAGCCGCTGTCCGGGACATCCTGAGTACCGCTGGACCTCCGGAGTGGAAACCACAACCGGTCCTTTAGGGCAAGGGGTCGCAACCAGTGTCGGAATGGCAGCGGCCCGGCAGTGGTTGTCAGCTCGTTATCACCGACCCGGCTTTGGAGATCTTTTCGATTTCAATGTGTACGCGCTTTGCGGGGATGGCTGCATGATGGAAGGCATCTCCAGCGAGGCAGCCTCGCTCGCTGGCCATTGGCGGCTCTCTAATCTCTGTTGGATCTACGACAATAACCAAATCACGATTGAGGGCAATACTGCCCTTGCGTTCTCCGAAGACGTTGCGACGCGCTTTATTGCTTACGGGTGGAATGTAACGCGGGTTGGCGATGCAAACGACCTTGAGAGTTTGGCTCGCGCATTCCGAATCTTTCAAAACACCAAAGATCGCCCCACGCTAATCATTGTCGACAGTCACATCGGATACGGGGCACCGCATAAACAGGACACAAGCGGCGCTCATGGCGAACCCTTGGGCGAAGAAGAGGTCCGTCTTGCCAAGCGGAATTACGGCTGGCCCGAAGACGCGAACTTTTATGTGCCCGACGCTGTTTACCACCACTTCCAGCAAGGCATTGGAAGACATGGAAAGAACCTACGTGATGATTGGTTCGCGCGAATCGCCGATTATCGCAAAACGTATCCGGAACTCGGCGAGGACCTATACCGCATGCAGCATCGGCAGCTGCCAGAAAACTGGGCGCTCGATCTGCCTGAGTTCCCCGCGGACCCGAAGGGGTTAGCGACACGCGAATCTTCAGCCAAGGTGCTGAACGCTGCCGCCAAGAACATACCCTGGCTTATGGGCGGGTCCGCAGACCTTGGGCCTTCTACCAAGACTCGCCTGGCCTTTGACGATGCTGGTGACTTCTCATCCCAAAACTATGCCGGGCGCAATCTTCATTTTGGCATTCGTGAACACGCCATGGGCGCGATTTTGAACGGCCTGAGTCTAGTGAAGGTCCGGCCCTTTGGGTCGGGTTTCCTTATTTTCACGGACTACATGCGGGGCGCCATGCGCCTGAGTGCCTTGATGGAACTGCCGGTCGTTTACATTTTCACTCATGATTCTATCGGTGTGGGCGAGGACGGTCCTACCCATCAGCCTATCGAGCACCTTGCCCATATGCGCTCTATGCCTGGGCTGATCGTGCTCAGACCTGCCGATGCCAATGAAGTAACAGAGGCTTGGAAGATCATCCTCCAGTTGCACCATGAGCCGGCAGTGTTGGTGCTCACTCGTCAGGCCGTGCCAACGATCGACCGCACGAAGTATGCCGCTGCATCGGGGCTGGCCCGCGGCGCCTATGTTCTTGCAGACCCTCCCGACGGCGATCCTGAAGTGATCCTGATCGCAACCGGCAGCGAGGTCTCCCTCTGCGTTGAGGCTTACGAGCAACTTACGCAGGATGGAGTGCGAGCGCGAGTGGTAAGTATGCCCTCATGGGAATTGTTCGACGATCAGGACAAATGCTATCGCGAGTCAGTTTTCCCTCCGAACGTGACAGCGCGTGTTTCAGTTGAAGAGGCGTCCGATTTTGGATGGTCGCAGTACACCGGGACGCACGGAAGGAATCTCTGTATCGAAACCTTCGGCGCTTCAGCGCCATTAAAGCAACTGCTAAAGAAATTTGGCTTCACCGTAGAGAGAGTCGTTGCCGCAGCCAAAGGCCAGATCGCACTGCACCAGAATCTGAGGTGAAAAGATGAAAATCGGCATAGCCGCCGATCACGGCGGATACGAAATGAAACAGAAGATTTACATCTTGCTCTGCGCAAGAGGCCACGAGGTTGTCGACTTCGGCAATTTGTCGCAAGACAGGGATGACGACTATCCAGATTTTGCCATTCCGCTTGCCCGCGCCGTCGCAGCGGGAGTCGTCGAACGCGGTGTCTTGCTCTGTGGCAGTGGCATAGGGGCGTCCATTGCTGCCAATAAGATTGAAGGGGTGCGCGCGGCAGTCTGTCACGATGATTTTTCAGCCCGACAGGGTGTGGAGGATGACGATATGAACATCCTTTGCCTCGGCGGTTTGACGACAGGTGTTGCCGTTGCCTGGAACTGCGTAAAACATTTCCTTGCCGCGAAGTTCAGTGGAACGGAACGGCATCGTCGTCGCCTTGCCAAAGTCAGTGCGATTCGCACCAATCCGGCCGCTGTCCACGGCGCGCCGGCGGTTCCCGTCGCCATCGAAACCTCGGGTGCAACCCCCATGGAACAGTGAAACGAAAGGGTAGGAGCCAGCAATGACGTTACTTGAGTCCTTGAGACAATACACCACCGTAGTCGCCGACACCGGCGATATCGAGGCGATTGCGCAGCATCGTCCAGAGGATGCGACGACGAATCCCTCACTTCTACTTCAAGCTGCACAGATGCCTGCTTATCGTCACTTGGTCGAAGAAGCAACCGAAGTAGCTTCGCAGCTGGGCGGCACTCACCAGCACATGGCGGATGAGTTTATCGATCGACTCTTCGTGCTATTCGGATCGGAGATTCTCAACGTGATACCGGGTCGGGTTTCCACCGAAGTTCCAGCGAGCCTGAGTTTCGACACGGCCGGTACGATTGCCAAGGCGCGAAAGCTCATTCTTCAGTACGAAAAAAAAGGGTTTTCGCGGAAACGAATTCTGATCAAGATCGCGAGCACCTGGGAAGGAATCCGGGCAGCGGAAGTCCTTGAATTGGAAGGGGTCCACTGCAATTTGACGCTTCTGTTCAGCTTCGCGCAGGCGGTAGGTTGCGCCGAGGCTGGTGTCACTCTAATCTCTCCCTTCGTTGGCCGGATTTACGACTGGTATAAGAAAGAGCACGGCGGAGCAGAGATACCTGCCTGCCAGGACCCAGGAGTTGCATCCGTGACGCGCATTTACAACTACTACAAGAACTTCGGTTACAAGACGCAAGTGATGGGAGCAAGCTTCCGGAATGTCAACCAGATCGTCCGTTTGGCCGGGTGCGATTTGCTTACCATCAGCCCGGAGCTTCTGAATCAACTCGAAAACACCGAAGGAACCGTGAAGCGCGAACTCGATCCCGTGAAGACCCAAGCGGGAAAAGAACAGCAGGTGCACCTGGATGAAGAAGCTTTCCGCTGGTTGCACAACGAGGACGCGATGGCCACGGAAAAGTTAGCCGAAGGCATTCGCAAGTTCAACAGCGACGCCAAGCACCTCCAGCACTTCGCCCTGGCTCGGGTAGCTGAAACGATTGGGTGAAAGACGGACGATTTCGGGCCGAGCGCCACAACGATCCCCCCTCCCTCATGGCCGGGCGTGATAGATGGACGTCCCGCTGAGGAGCTTCACCTGAAACACCGCACCCGCCTGATGTAGTTCCCGGGGTCGTTTAGCGAGCGCACGTGGCACCGCCTTGGGAGCACCCGCAGGGTGAAGCCGCTTACGGCGACCATCGCCCGATTCGGGATCAGTGCCGCCACTTCGTCCGCGGTCAAACTTGGATCCGTCTTGCTCGTTGCCATGGTTTCAACGTCCTTGAAATTGCGGCGCACGCCGCTCAAAAAACGACCGGATACCCTCTTGATAATCGGCGCTGTCATAAATCCGGCGCCGAATCGACTGAATCCGTTGGAACCCTTCAGGGTTTAACGGATGCGCTTCGCCGAGCACACGCAACTCCTCTTTCAATAACGAAATCACCAGAGGTGAATTCTGGATTAAGTACCTAGCCATTTCTGTAGTCGACGACTCCATGCGTTCGGCGGGGACCACCTGATTGATGAGTCCCACTCGGAGCGCGCGGTCAGCCGGCATCGGCTGGGCCGTAAACAGCATCTCCTTGATAACAGGCAAACTGACCGATTGCATAAAGCTCAGTGTGCCTTCGATGTCGTATGGAACGCCTAACTTTGCCGGCGTGATGGCGAAGGTAGCTCCTTCCGCGGCGATCACGATGTCGCAGCTCATCACCACCTCGCAAGCGCCACCCCAGACACCGCCCTCGACCATGGCGATAATCGGCGTCGGAGATTCCTTGATGACGCGCACCACTCGCCGCAACGGATCGTCATATGTCAATGGATCGCGGCCGTTGGTCGGCAATTCCCGGACATCGTGCCCAGCCGACCAGACCTTCGCCCCTTTGTACGCGCGCAATACAATTACTCGAGCGCCTGTATTTGTCAGATCCGACAACGCCGCGAGCAAATCTCCGATCAGCGGTGCACTTAGAGCATTGTGTTTTGCAGGATTGTCCAGTGTGATGGTTCCGATGTTGGCGTCCAATGATTTCTTGACGAGAGTTTTTTCTTCGATGCTTTCGCTTGCTAGTTCTTCACCTTGTGCCATGGCGATCCTTTTGTGTACTCATCTTCCCGTCCGGTGCGCGAGGACACCGAGTGCGCGGCGAGATGCTTCGTGCGGTCTTCGGACCTGGCCGTCGATCATCAGCTGCTTTTCCTGTTGCCGCGGCGCGTCATCAGCAGTTATTCACGCCTTTCCTTTTCATCAGTAGCATGCAACCCCGACATGGAGTGAATACGAATACGGAAAAAGAGCGGTTCGATTGATTTATCTCCCGCTCTCATTTGCCGCTCGCCCAGCGCGTTCAGCCACCAGTGATAGCGTTTTGCCAGCAGCGAACTGGCATGCTTACGTTCGGCTGTGTATTGCGGCTCGGGTAGTTCCTCATACTCTCCGTTGACAATGACGCTGATCCACTCGCCTTGATTCTGTGTTTCGTCAGTCTGGACACATACTTTGGGGTTCGCACGCATCCACTTCACTTTCTGGCCAAAGGTCGAGAAACCGTACAGGTAAGTGTCTTCGTAGGCAAAATGAATCGGAACCACATACGGCCGGTTCTCGTACGAGCAACCCAAGCGGCCCAGCGAGGCACGCTCCAGAAATGCGCTGCACTCTTCGACGGTCATGTCATTGATTTCCATAATGGTTGCCTTTGGTGCTCAGGATTGACCGAGAGCATTGCTAACGATCTCCTGAGCCTCGCGTATGATGACATTCAGATGCGACTCGTCTTTGAAGCTTTCGGCATAGATCTTGTAGATGTTTTCCGTTCCGGATGGCCGAGCCGCGAACCACCCGGATCTCGCAACAACCTTCAGTCCGCCGATGGGAGCATGGTTGGCAGGGGCCTTTGTTAACTTGGCAACGATGGGTTCACCCGCTAATTCTGTTTCTTTCACCGAATCAGATGAGAGCTTCTGCAGTTTGCGTTTTTGATCAGGCGCGGCCGGCGCATCGATCCGGGTATAAAGAGGGCTTCCAAACTCCGCGGTCAGTTCACGGTAGTGCAGGCCGGGATCTTTTCCGGTTCGAGCGGTGATCTCTCCGGCAAGAAGATCCATGATCGGTCCGTCTTTGTCGGTGGTCCATACTGTGCTGTTGCGGCGCAAAAAGCTCGCACCCGCACTCTCCTCCCCGCCGAAACATATGGAACCGTCGATCAGACCGGGTACAAACCATTTGAAGCCCACTGGCACTTCGTGCAACTTGCGCCCCAGCTTCTCCGCGACGCGATCGATCATGCTGCTGCTTACCAACGTCTTGCCGACTGCGGATTTGGCGCTCCACTCAGGCCGATTCATCAGCAGGTACTGGATCGCGACAGCCATAAAGTGGTTCGGGTTCATCAAACCCGACGTCGGCGTCACAATGCCGTGACGGTCGGCGTCGGGGTCATTAGCGAAGGCCAACTGGTATTGCTCTTTCAAGCCGACCAGTCTGGCCATAGCGTACGGGCTCGAGCAATCCATCCGAATCCTGCCGTCATGATCGACAGGCATGAAGGAAAACGTGGGATCGATCATGGGATTTACGACGGTGATATCCAATCCGTAGATGGCATTGATCGGTTCCCAATATCGGAGGGCGGCTCCGCCCAAAGGGTCGACCCCCAATCTGAGGCCCGCATCGCGAATGGCGTCCATGTCGACGACATTCTTCAGATCTTGCACGTAGGGCAACACCAAATCTTCCTTGCGGGTAGAAGGTGCTTTGATTGCCTTCTCATATGGAATTCGTTTCACTTCGCGATTGCCGGCTCGCAACAGATCGTTCGCCCGATCCTGTATCCAGCGAGTGACCTCAGTATTCGCAGGGCCGCCGTTCGGCGGGTTGTACTTGAAGCCGCCGTCTTCCGGAGGATTGTGGGACGGCGTGATGACAATACCGTCCGCCAAATCAACTTGTCGAGTGCGGTTGCACATCAGGATGGCATGAGAGATAACCGGCGTTGGTGTGACGCCATCGTCCTTCTGAATGATGGTCTTAACATTGCTGGCGGCGAGAACTTCCAGCGCAGAACACTGCGCAGGGGAGGACAGGGCGTGCGTGTCCTTTCCCATGTACAGGGGACCCGTAATACCTCGCGCCTTGCGGTAATCGCAGATCGCTTGGGTAATGGCGAGAACATGCGCTTCAGTGAACGTGCCGTTTAGAGACGTCCCGCGGTGGCCGCTTGTTCCAAACACAACGAACTGGTTGGCATCTTCGAGATCCGGCTCGCGGTCAAAGTATTCCTTCTCCAATCTGGCCAGGTCGACAAGCATTTCCGTGGGAGCAGGTTTCCCGGCCAGCGCTGAAATCCTGGACCCGTTCACCTGTGTTGACGCTTGCTTTTTTTCCAACGCACTTGACATCCTTCCACTCTCCAATATCGCCATCCCAATTGGGCGATCGTGCGGTCACCTGACAAAATCGTCAGAATTGACCAGGTCTGTTTTTGGTCAAGGTCGTATCATGACGCAATTAGGCCACGGCGGCCGGGCACCGGCACAGCTTCCAACACTCTCCCGCGATAGCCCAGTCCTCTGCTGCCCGAATTACGAAGACCTTCACCCGGGAATCGGGGCTCGATATATCTCGATCGAGCAGAGGCTCCATATTCCGGTTTAGGTCTATTGTGACCCCGAGAAAATCTAGCCCTTCGCACGTGGCGGCGCGCACCTCTGGCGAATTCTCACCCACCCCAGCCGTAAATACCAAAACGTCCAGGCCTTCCAAAACAGCTGCGATTGCCCCGATAGCCGTGCGCACGCCATGAGTGTAAAGATCGAATGCCAATTTTGCTCTTTCATTTCCTGCGTGCATGCCCGCCAGAATGTCGCGCATATCGCCTGACAAACCAGAAATGCCGAGCAGACCCGATTTCTTATTCAAGATGTCGTCTATCTGATCGGCTTCAAGCCCATACTGTCTCATGAGAAAGATCAGGATTCCCGGGTCAACCGAACCTGAGCGCGTACCCATCATGAGTCCGTCTAACGGCGTGAATCCCATCGTTGTAGCCACGCTGCGGCCTGCTCGAATGCCTGTGACTGAGCACCCGTTGCCTAGATGACAACTTACAATTTTGAGTGGCTTCAGGTCTCGTCCAATCAGCCGAGCCGCGCGGGTAGAACAGTACTGATGGTTGATTCCATGGAAGCCGTATCGGCGAATTCCCTGTTCGAACCACTCATACGGACCGGGATACGTCTGCGCCACTCGTGGCATCTGGCGATGAAACCCGGTGTCGAAAACCGCAAATTGGGGTACGTCTTCCAGCAGATCCGCGATAGTCTTCATCCCCTGGAGCTCCGATTGAATGTGCAGCGGAGCAAACTGGGACAGCCCGGCAAGAGTTGAGTACACGTCGTTACTGATCAGAATGGGATCGTGGAAGCGGGGACCACCGTGTACCACACGGTGACCCACAGCGTTGATCTCAGCCGCGGAAGCGATGCTGCGCGTTTCACCGCTCCATAACGTGGTCAGCAGATCTTTCAGCACGCATTCTGATGACAGACTGTTTAGCTTGTCCTTCCTGACTATTCCCTTCGAATTCCTGACGGTAGTCGCTGCAGTATCACCCTTCCACTCGATGCGGCCCTCCCACAGCGGCAAAGGGGGGCTCTCCGGAAGAACGTCGCCAATTTCGTACAGGCATGCTTTCTGGCTGCTCGAACCAGAGTTGAGAACAAGGATTTTCATTTGTCGATAAACGTGCTTCCAGAACTAGCAGTGCAGATAGCTTGCCAATCGGCCCCTCCTTAACACGTGATTTTGCATAGATCCCCACGCATCTGATCGGCGCCTAATATGTCCTGCCTTGGGCAGTGCCTCAATGTGGGCATAGGCCCGAAGGACAGAGATTGCGGACCTTATTGCGCTACAAGGACATACGGATCGTCTCGATTGGCGCCTTGCATGCAAAATGTACAAAGGTAATGTGCGCACGCCCAAGCCCGTCGGTGAAGGAGGGGTGCGCGGCCCTTGATCCCAGCTCTCCCCAAGCAGTTACGGATCAAGTCGCCCGCACCTCATCCGACGGTTCTTAGGACGGCAAGAGCGGCGTTTAATCAGCATGTCACTCACCGCAACGGCTCTGAAACCACGGTCGATATTGATCGCAACGGATTTCTCTGAGGTTTCTGAAAAGGCGCTTCGATATTCTCTGGCACTCGCTCGCTTCTATGAGTCGAAGTTTTGCCTGGGGCACGTGGTGTCCTCCCTGGGGCTAACTATGGCAGGTCCTGGTGCGATCGCTGCCTGTGAGGAGGCAGTATTGCGCGAGGCCGCGGCCTTGCAGGCGTCGCTGCTTCGGACCGGGGCTCTTACTGGCATTCAACACAAATTCACCGTTCGGCAGGGTGAACTGTGGCCGGAATTACGAGAGATCATCCGACAAGAGAGCACGGATCTCCTCGTTGTTGGCACACATGGACGACACGGCATAGGCAAGCTCTTTTTCGGCTCCATTGCAGAGCAGATTTTCCGTCAGGCAGATTGTCCGGTCTTGACCTTTGGGCCAAACACCGATGGCCGCCCTGGTTTGGAACGTCCTCCACGCGCCGTACATTTCTGTTTGCGACAGACTTCGGACCCGCATCTCTCCACGGCTTGCCGCAAGCCATTGCGGCTGCCAATCAGTTTGGAGCCAAGCTCGCCTTTCTGAGTATCATTCCAGCCGCACCATCGAGCACCGACGAAGCTCTGACGGACTGGCAAGCGGATGCGTCCCTGAGAACCCTCCAGCGCTTGAAAGAACTCGCCGACAATGCCGGGCTCGACCTGAGCCCTGAGTTGTACGCGGAATTCGAATCAGGGCAACTGGTAAGCGAGAGGGTCCTTGAAATTGCTGACAAACTGCGAGCAGACCTTATTATTATGGGGCTCCATGATTCGGCCCACACCGGAATAGTCTCGCACTTGGATCTTGCTACTACCTATGATGTGGTTTGCCAGGCAGGCAGCCCCGTACTTACGGTGAACTCTTCCTCAGGGTATGACCTTCGAAGAGCGAAGTGGTAGACGAGAACGTGAGTCGCCGTCGACCAGATGAGTGACCGCCGCGAACAGAAGGCCAATGGAAACTCCTGACATCAGCATGCCGACCATGCTTTCGAGCGGGCCCAGTAGACGCCACTTTGATGGAAGGACCACATCCCCGTAGCCAACGGTCGCATAGCTGCTCGCCGAGAAGTAAAACGCAGATTCCCAGTATGGAAAGCAAAGCCAGCGATAGCAACTCGACCACAGCAGAATAACGATTCCGTGCAGAACGATGACAGCTATCGTGGTTTGCATGACCAGGGCGGCGCAATGAAACACCTGCACCTCCCGAGTCTCTCTTGGAATGCTTCTGATCCAAAGGATGAGCGCAGCGGCCCCGCCACACTGCACCAATAGCGTGATCGACACCAGAAGAACAGCTGCACAAAGTTGTTGAACGAAGATCATCGTTCCAGATCACTCCCGGATGAATGGTGCTGCGAGACGCTTAATCGTTCTTACCCGGGCTTCTTTCGGCTTTGCCGAGAGCCCACATTGCTGTTGTGTCGACTTCGTTCATCTAAGCACGCCCGAGTGGACCACCAATTCACGGATATGGTGCTCAATGAAAAGCACCGCAACCACTACCACAATCAAGCTGCAGATCACAATCCACGTGTTCCAATTCATTCGCCTTATCACCTGATCCCCCACTTTGCACGTTGTTACGATCGAGCCTTTTTCCATGGCGGCACTTAGTCGGCCTGCAAAGCTAATGCTTCAGGCTCTACCGGAGCGGCCGTCTCCCAGCGAATCGACTTCAAGTCCAACACAAAGATGGACTAGAGCACCGGGACAAGTAACAAGGTTACGAAAGTTGCGATCGTGAGACCTCCGATTTGCGCATGGCAAAGAGGTTCCCAGAGCGGCCCGATACGCTGTTGCTGGCAGTGATGGATTCACGACGCCGGCGGTTCATGTGCTTAACACTCTAGTCACGCGCGACGTCATCCTGGACGGTACCGCCGACGGACTCGTTGAGGCATGGTGTGACCCAGATACGTCGCCACTCGCGCATGACGCGACCGCCATGAGCCAGCTTGCATGCGGCATAAATACAGAGTCCAGCGAATGCAAGGCATGCCAGAAGCGCTCCCGCTCTGCCAGCGTAGGCGGCCGCGCGATCCAGATCATGGCGGAAGACATGTCCGAGTCCGACATAAACGCACGCATAGAGACTGGCGCCAACGGTATCAACAGTCAGGAAACGGAGTCGGCTGGTGCCGACTGTCCCGGTCAGGGGAGGCGATACCGCGTCCAGCCCGGGGACGAACTTAGCCACAATGAGAATCGGGGGCCCATACCGGGCAAAGATCCTTTTCGCTCTACGATCATGGAAGTCAGGGTTTCGCGTGAAGCGATGAATGAAGTGCAAGACTCGGTCACCCCGGCGCCGACCCGCTTCGTACCACACCCAATCCGCCAGCACACAGGCAGCAACGGCCAGACCGACCGCGGGGACGAGGCCTAACTTCCCGGCCGCTACCAGAGCCCCGGCAGCAAGTAGAAAGAGAGGTCCCGGTACTGGCAGACCTATCTGGTGCGCGAACATCGAAGCGAACAGAATGGAGTAGCCATGCTTCACAACGAATTGGATGATCGCATTCATAATCGGACGGCTTTACCTTCGACGTTGTGCCCCGCACGGTTCTTTACGAATCCCAGCCTCCACCAAGATTTCTGTAAATTTCAACCAGGCTCACAAGTTCATTCAACCGCGCCTGCGCCAACCCTAGTTCTGCGTCGAAGGCATTGGTCTCATTGGTTAGCACCTCTAGATAGTTGCTGGCGCCTCCGCGGTAGCGCAGCTCCGAAAGTTGTGCAGCACCTTGGGCCGCAAGCACCAACTCCTCCTGATGCTGCCGGAACTCACGACTTTTTTGATATCCAATCAGAGAGTCCGAGACGCCGCGGAACGCCTGCTGGATCGTCTGCTGATAGGCCAGCACCATTTCCTTCTGGCGCGCCTCGCTCAAACGCACGCCCGATTTAATTCTGCCGCCAGCAAAGATCGGCTGTGCGAGAGAACCACCGAAGTTCCAGAAGCCAGCCGGGCCCGTAAACAGGCTGGTCAGCGCCGAGCTTTGAAACCCGCTATTCGCGGTTAATGTGATTTGCGGAAAGTAAGCCGCCTTGGCGACTCCGATTTGAGCGTTGGCCGCCATCAACTGTGCTTCAGCCGCACGGATATCGGGCCGCCGCTCGAGTAGGCGGGAGGGTATTCCAGCCGGAACCTCCGGCAGGTGCGGCTGCTCGGTCAGCTTCATTCCACGTGCAATCGGACCGGGATTATTGCCCAGGAGCGTGCTGATGAAGTTTTCCTGTTGCTGGATGCGCCGTTCCAGGTCGGGTATGCTCTCAGCCGCGACCGCGACCAGTTGTTCCGCCTGTCGCACGTCGAGCATGGTGCCGGCCCCGCCGTCTGCCAGAGTGCGAGTAAGTTGCAGTGACTCCTGGCGCGAAGCCAGGGTCCGGCGCGAGATCTCAAGCTGAAGGTCGTACGCGCGAAGCTGGAGATACGAGGCAGCAACGTTGCTTACCAGTGTGTTCGTGACAGCACGGTGTGCCCACTCGGTTGCCAGTAGATTGGCGCGTGCTGCTTCCGTGGCGCGGCGGTACTTGCCCCAGAAATCGAGTTCCCAGACCATTGCGGCACCGACTGCGTTCGTACTCGTTTCGTATTCGTGTCCAGCCAGCACCTTTTGTTTTGGGACCCGCGAGTTTATGGCTGCAGCCCCGGCACCGATCGTCGGCAACTGGTCAGCCCGCGTGATGCCTAACTGCGCCTGCGCTTCCAGGATTCTGGTCGCCGCAATGCGAACGTCATAGTTTTGCTTCAGTGCGGTGCGGATCAGATCCTGCAGTTGCGTATCCTGAAACACTTCCCACCACTTCAGATCTCCGAAGGATTGCTCGGCCTGCTGTGTCGTGCTCTGATATTGCGTCTCGGTCGGCGCTGCTCCACGGTACTCGCCGGGCACGTCAACCTTCGGTCGCCGGTAATTGGGTCCGACCGCGCACCCCGTCGTGAAAAGTATTAGGAATAAGAATGGAATTACTTTTTTCACCTTAGTCTGCCTCCATCGGATGTGGTTCCGGAAGTTCAACTGCTGCGTGCTTCTTGCCCTTACTCGCCAGACGTTCAACCAGGACGTACAGAGCAGGAATAATGAAGATGGCAAGACCTGTCGCGGCGAGCATCCCGCCAATCACGGCAGTACCCATGATTTGCCGGCCGACCGAACCTGCGCCGGTGGCAATGAACAGGGGCACACAGCCGAGGATGAATGCAAAAGAAGTCATCAGAATCGGTCTCAGCCTCAGCCTCGCCCCTTCCAATGCGGCATCCACCAGTGGCTTGCCCTTCTCATACTCTTCCTTCGCGAATTCCACAATCAGAATGGCGTTCTTGGCAGCCAGGCCGATCAGCATCACGAGTCCGATCTGCGAGTAGACATCGTTCTCGATCTGCACCATGAACGCCGGGAAGATCATGCCCAGCACGGTGCGGCGCAGCCACAATAATCCGAACGCGCCGAACACCGCGACGGGCGTGCTCAGCAAAACGCCAAACGGCAGTGACCAACTTTCGTAGAGCGCTGCCAGGATCAGGAAGACGAACAAAAACGACATCGCGAAAATCACCCAGGTTGGAATACCTTCGCGCGCCTTCTGTTCCTGCCGGGACATGCCCATGTAATCGAAGCCCATCTCCGGCGGCATCGTTTGGCGGAAGACGTCTTCCAGGGCCGCAGTAGCCTGTTCCGAGCTGTAACCCGGTGCCGAGCTGCCGATGACCTGCGCCGCTGAATACTCGTTGAAGCGCATCTTGAATTCCGGCCCATAACGTGAATCAAACCTGGTCAGCGCCGACAACGGCACCATCTCACCTTTGTTGTTGCGCACGTAGAACTGGCCTGCGTTGTCCAGATTGGAGCGGTACGGCGCTTCGGCTTCCACCCGCACTTGCCAGGCGCGACCGAAGTCATTGAAGTAATTGACGAACAGTCCGCCCATGAACGTCTGAAGAGTGTCATAGACATCGCCGAGCTTCACGCCCTGCTTTAATACCTTCTCCTTGTCCACATAAACGAACTTCTGCGGCGTACTGGGTATGTACGTCGTGGTAACCATGCCAATCTCAGGCCGTTTGCGAGCGGCTTCCAGAAACTTGTTCAGGTTGTTCACCAGGAATTCGGGATCTTTTCCCGCGCGATCTTCCAGCACAAACTGGAATCCGCCCGAGGTGCCGACACCCGAGATTGCCGGTGGAGAGAAGGCGAAGACTGTTCCTTGCGGAAGAGTAATGAGCTTCAGATTCAACTTCGCCTTGATTACCTGAAACTGCTCCTCGATGGTCTTGCGGTCTTCCCACGGCTGCAGAGTCACCCAGAAGAACGCGTTGTAGCTGGTACGCGTCAGGCTGAGGAGACTGAAGCCCATGACGGTGCTGGTGTACTTGACTCCCGGCGTGTCCTTCAGGACAGCTTCCACCTCGCGGGCCGCGTCCGACGTGGCTTGAAGGGAGGACGCCTCGGGCAGTTGCATCTGGATGTACATGTATCCCTGATCCTCGTCCGGCAAGAAGCTTGACGGCAGCACTTTGCCAAAGAAGATACCGGCCACGGCAAAACCCGCGAGGGCCAGCACGGTCACGACGCTCTTTCGAATCAGGCCGCCCGACGTTCGCACGTAAAAATTGGTGCCCTTGTTAAATACGCGATTGAACCAGCCAAAGAACCTCGCAAGTGGTCCGTGAGTCCCTGTCTTAGGCCGGAGCAACAATCCTCCCAGTGCCGGGCTCAAGGTCAAGGCGTTGAATGCCGAAAGGATGACTGAGATCGCGATCGTCAAGGCAAATTGCTGATAAAGCCGTCCGGTAATACCCGGAATGAACACTGTGGGCACGAACACCGCTGACAATACGAGTGCTATACCAACCACCGGCCCAGTCAGTTCCTCCATAGCTTTGCGGGCCGCATCCTTCGGCGGCAGACCCTCTTCAATGTGGCGTTGTATACCTTCCACCACAACGATGGCATCATCCACCACCAGACCTATGGCCAGCACTAAACCAAAAAGCGAAAGTGTATTGACAGAAAAACCGAATAACGGAAACACAGCGAAGGTGGCTACCAGTGAAACCGGCACTGCGATCATCGGGATCAGGGTCGCACGCCAGTCTTGCAGAAAGAGGAAGACGACCAGAATCACCAGCACGAAGGCGATCCCCAGAGTCAGGACGATCTCGTGCATGCCGGCCCTTACCGCATCCGTCGTGTCGAGCGTTACGGCGTAATCCATATCCGCCGGGAAACTTTCCTTCATCTTGGCCATCAGCTTCCGCACGCCCTTCGCGGCTTCCACAGCGTTGGAACCGGGCAATTGGTAGATTCCAATAATTGCGGACGGCTGACCGTTGAGTCGCGTGAGCCAGCTATAGTCCTGCGACCCCAGTTCGACCCGGGCCACGTCCTTCACCCGCACCACACCCCCATCCGCGCCTACGCGAACGACGATGTCGCCAAACTCATCCGGCGTCTTAAGCCGGCCTTGGGCGCGTACCGCATACGTGAACTTCTGGCCTGCTGCCGCTGGTTCACCTCCGACCTGCCCCGCCGGATTCGCCGTATTCTGCGACTGCACTGCATTGGCAATCTCGCTTACGGTGATGCCCAATTTCGCCAGTTGATCGGGTTTCACCCAAAGCCGCATTGCATATTCCCCGATTCCATAGATCTGCACCTGTCCTACACCGTAAGACCGGGCAATCGGGTCCTTGAGATTGATGTAGCCGTAGTTCGACAGGAACTTCGCATCGCGAGTGCCTTTGGGGGAGTACAAGGCGACCAGCATCATCGGCGAGGTCAAGGACTTCTTCACGTCAATTCCGATCTCGTTGACCTCACGAGGAAGCTGGCCATTCGCCAGTTGCTGGCGTGATTGTGCCAGGATGAGATCCATGTTTGGGTCGGTGTCCAGATCGAAATCGACCATCAAGGCTGTGCTCGAGTTGTTGGTCGAGTTCAGCGAGTACATGTAGTCCATCTTGTCGACGCCGTTGATCTGCTGCTCGATGGGTGTGGCTACGGCTTTCTCCATCGTCTCGGCATCGGCACCCGGGTAAATAGCCTGCAGGCGTATCTCGGGGGGAGCGATATCCGGAAATTGGGCCACCGGCAAGCCAATGATGGTGATCGCACCAATAATGACCATCAAGATCGAGATGACGATGGCGACAATAGGACGGTTAATGAAAAATCGAGACATGGCTCAGCGTCCTTCCCCCTGAATTTTTGCCGGCTTGGGAACCACGGGAGTTCCCTCCTTCACTTTTTCGACTCCCTCAACGACGACCTGGTCATCCGGTTTCAACCCGTCGTCGATGACCCACATCGTCCCTTGTTTCTCACCGGCCTTCACTGAACGGATGATCGCCTTATGGTCGGCACTCACCAGTGCGACTTGGTAGCCGCCCTGAAGTTCTTTCACCGCGCTCTGTGGCACCAGTAGCGCGTTTTTCTTGAAGCTGGTCTGGATTCGCACGCGGCCATATTGGCCAGGACGGAGAATGTTGCCAGGATTGGGGAATGCCGCGATCATGCGGATCGTGCCGGTGTTGGTATCTATTTGCCGGTCGGTCAGCAGAACCTTTCCCCGCTGCGGATAAACAGTTCCATCAGCTAGGATCAGCTCTGGCGAGGCGTTGAAAAGCTCCATCGGCTGCCCGGTGGAGCTGAGGTGTTTCGCCCGCAGATACTCCTGCTCGCTAACCGGGAAGTACACCTTGATGGGATCAACTTGCGAAACCGACGTCAGCCGAGCCATGGGGCCCACCAGGTTGCCCATCTGGACTTCAGCAATTCCCGCAACGCCATCGACAAGTGAGGTGACCTTGGTCCAGCCCAGATCGAGTTGTGCCCGTTCCACTGCGGCCTTGCCCGATGCGACTGCGGCCTCAGCAGCGCGTTTGGCCTGGAACTCGTTATCCAACTTCTCCTTTGGGATAGCCTTCTGTGCCGCCAGTGGCGTGTCGCGTTCAACGTCGTTCGCGCTCTTTGCCAGTTGCGCTTCGGCTTGGGCAAGTTCTCCCTTGGCACCGTCAAGCGCCGCCTGGAATGGCCTCGGATCAATTTCGAACAGCACCTGGCCTTTCCGGACGACCGCCCCTTCTTTGTAGTGCTGGCTGATGATGTATCCGGAAACCTGGGGCCGGATCTCGGCATTCACATAACCATCGAGTGAAGCTACCCACTCGCTGTGCACGGGCACGTCTTGCTGAACCGGAGCCGCGACGAGTACCTCCGTATCCGGCAGCTTGAACCCAGCG
>DATKAP010000106.1:0-2304 GCA_035577905.1 Binatia bacterium | reverse complement strand
CCTCTCTACGAACACGTTATGGCGGCTGTATTTGCCTACGATTCGCCGCGCGAAAGTTTTATGATTTCTGCCAAACCTAACGATTCACCACGGCTCGATTGGCGAGCCGCACAGACTGTAGGTGAGCATCTCATGGCTGACCAGAGCCGCTTCCACAGTTTCACCGTAGGCAAGCCCCTCGGAATTGCCTACTACCCTGAAACCGGTGCCTACTTTTACGACGCACGCACGAGTCGCGATGTTTTTGAACGTTCTCCCAAGGGTGGCACAACTTCGGTGATGTTCGACGGCGACACGGGCGAACTTCGCTTCCTCTGGCTTTCGACTGGTGCGCGCACCGGAAACACGGTCGAGAGTTGGCTCTACGCCCTCCACATGACGCGCGTGTTTGGGCGACTCTACCAGATCTTCGTTTGTTTTCTCGGTGCTCTCGTTGCCCTACTGTCTGTTACGGGAGTCTACATCTGGTGGCGGAAGCGCCAGGGACGCCTTTTGGCCGGGCGAGCGGAGTTCCGAAGAGCGGGCGCCTGAGGAAAGTTATGAAGCGTGAAATACCATCAGGTCCCGTGGGTGGTCTCTCTAGCCGGAGTTCAGGAGAACTGCCTTGGGACATCGTTCTTCCGTGGGTCGTTCGGCTAAGATTCACGATTTCTGCGGCTCAAGTCCTGATTGCATTGGCCGTTCAATTCCTGCTTCAGATTGACCTGCCTCTGGGATGGATCTTCGTGGTCGCCACGCTCGCAACAGTTAGCAATTTTGCTCTTCGGTCGCGAGTCTCCAGGCCCCCTGAAAAATGGGAGCTTGATCCATCGAAGCTTGTCGCGCTGCTGTTTTTCTCAGACACCGTTGCCCTCACCATCCTGCTAATGCTGACTGGGGGTGCCACCAACCCCTTCACCGTGCTCTATCTCGTCTATATGACCTTATCCGCCGCGATTCTCAAACCCGCTCAAACCTGGGCCATCGGTGCATTTTCGACCTTGTGTTTCGGAATACTTTTTTTCTTTTATCGCCCAATCTCACAACTGGAGATCGCTCACCATGGGTCCGGCGCGAACCTTCACTTGATAGGAATGTGGATCGGTTTTCTTATTACCGTGTTCTTGGTCGCGACCTTCGCAGGAGCGATGTCTAACCTGCTCAGAATCTGGCAGGCTTCGCTGATTGAGATGCAGAAGAATCTGGCAAAGAAAGATCGACTGGCTTCCTTGGCAACCCTTGCGGCCGGGGCTGCGCATGAACTGAACACTCCGCTCGGAACCATCGCCCTCCTATCCAAGGAATTGGAACACCAGACAGAAAATTCGGCACCACACGCCGAATTCGCTGATGATTGCCGAGTCATCCGCCATGAGGTCGACCGCTGTCGTCAGATCCTTTTGAAGCTAACGGGGCCAGGTTCGGAAACCGGTGCTCGCGAGCGCACGTCGCTGTCTGGGTTGATCTCTGACATTCGAGGTTTCTCGGAGTGCCTTGATCATCCCCTCGAAATAGCGGTCCTGCAAAGTGTGGACCTGCGATCTACCACGGTTGCCCGCGAACCGATCCTTCAATCCGTCACCGCACTCTTGAAGAATGCCGCGGACGCCAGCCCTCGCAACTTGCCGATTCATCTCTCGATTCGCGTGGCGGGCGATCGTCTTCAGTTCCGCGTCGAAGACCACGGTGCCGGTATGTCTGACGAAACATTACGCAGAATCGGCGAGCCGTTCTTTACCACCAAGGAGCCGGGCAGGGGAATGGGGCTCGGCACCTTCCTCGCCAGCGCGTTTGCAGAACAACTGGGTGGCCGCCTCACCTATGCGTCTGACCTTGGAAAAGGCACGCTTGCGGTATTTGAAATCCCCCTCCACGAGGAGCCGGAGGGTATGCGTGACGCCTAGGAGCCACTCGCCGCAACTCATCGCTCTCGTCGTCGACGATGACGATGTGTTTCGCACGCAACTGCGCCGTGCGCTCGAAAAGCGACATTGGAAGGTTTACGAAGCGTCGGACGGAGAACGCGCGGTGCAACTGGCAGAATCACAAACTCCGGATCTCGCGATTGTCGACCTCCGCTTGCCAGGCATGCCTGGCATCGAAATCGTTCAGCGTTTGCGTGGACTGAGCGAGGCCACCACCATCATCGTGTTGACCGGCTACGGAAGCATTCCCGTGGCGTTGTCGGCTATGCGTGCGGGTGCCGATGATCTTCTGACAAAGCCGGCCGACGCCGATCAAATTATGTCCGCCTATCGCAAAGTCGTCCGGGAATTGGGCGATGCAGAACCGGATTTGAAGGAGCCGGAAACTCCAAGTCTCGCC
>DATKAP010000105.1:0-6391 GCA_035577905.1 Binatia bacterium | reverse complement strand
CGTTGCCCTTGGTCGAAACCTTGATCACTGATCACCTTGGCCAGCACGGTTGAACCAATCGATGATCAAGCGATCGCGGTCGTCGCGATTTTGCGGCAAGGAATGGCCGTCGCGATCGTAAATGCGGAGGGCGTACACCTTACCCTTTTCCTGAAGTGCTTCCGCCATTCGGAGAGCCTGAGTGACCGGAACCATGCGGTCGGTCCGGCTATGCAGGATTAGAACAGGCACATTGATCTGGTCGGCCCAATACACGGCCGACCGCGCTCGATAGTATTCCTCAGCGCGGTGCTCATAGTCTGGCCAGATGTTTGCAAACCCGTCGATGAATTCATTCCCCTTTACAATGCCCATCTCGGGCCTGGCGTCCACCCATGCCTTCACGTCCGTAACTCCGCCGATGACCGCCGCGGCCTTGACGGCAATTCCACGTTTGATCGCAAGATAGGCCATGGTTCCGCCTCGCGATAGACCGAGCATGTATAGCCGGTCGGCGTCTACGTACTCGAGCGACTTCAGTGCCGGCACGAGATTGAGAACATCGTCGACTTCCCCTCCGCCCCATTCGTCGCGTTTCACGGAGGCTCCGCGGTAGCGATAATCGGAGGCGATGACCACAAAACCCTCCTTAGCTAAAAAGTAGAGATCAGCAACATCAAGGCAAGAAGTGTTCGTCATACCGCCGCAGGGCTGGCCGTTATCCGTGATACGCCCGAGATCGCCGTTGCCTCCGCGATTGAAGATGATCGCCGGCCATTTTCGAGTGCCCGGCGCTTTCGGCTTGATTAACAGTCCGTGCACAGAGAGACCGTCGCTGGCGTAGCTCATTTCCAGAACGTCGAAATCTTTTTGCGTGCGAGCCTCTTCGTAGACCGCCCGGGGAAAATAGCTCTGGCCGAATTCGTCCAACGATTCATATTTAGGTAAAGATGGCCAAGGCTTCGAGGTCAGAATCTTGCCGTCAGGTTCCTGTGAAACTACAGATAGCGCTGACGGACCAACCAGGAACTGGACGGCTAGAAGCAACAGACTGCTAATCACCTTCTTTCGCACCGCATTCTCCTTGTTATTTCCAGTGATGCCGTCGGAATTCGGCCAAGCCCAGGTTGCGCGCGCAAGGGTTCTGCTTTGGCTTGATTATAAGAGAGCAGGGCTCGGCGCCGACCGGCGCCTCCCAAGGTAGTGAGCGCTGCGCGCTCGATCTGCGAGCTACGCATGCGCTTTTCGTGCAATCGCTCCAAATACCATGTTTGAATCTACTTCTTCAGCACCTAAAGGATCGCGAGCGGTCATTGCGGTTTCGTCTCGCGATGCAACATGGTTCGCAACGGCTTAGTTCCTTTGCAGCCGAAAGACGGCAAGGTCACTTCGACGCGGTAACCGGCTTCACCTGCTCGTATTCCGGGTTTTTCCATAGCCCGCTGCGATGCTCCAGGATATCGGCGGTGACCTGCGCCACCTCGTCGCCATAGTATTTCGCAACGACGTGTAGCGCCAGGTCAATGCCCGAGGTCAGGCCAGCTGCCGTTGCGATTTTGCCATTCTCCACGTAGCGGGTTCCGCTGACGAAGTGCACAGCGGGATATTGCTTCTGCATGCTCTGCAGAAAATAATGATGCGTAGTGGCAGTTTTGCCATCGAGCAATCCATACTCCGCCAGCACCCCGGCGCCCGTGCAGACCGACATGGTCTGATCGGCGGTGGCTGAATTGGCCAGCAACCAGGCCTTCTGGGCCGCGCTGCGTCCACGCTGCGCGGGAATCACTATGACCTGCGGCTTGGGCGCATTGTCGAAACTGTAGTTCGGAACGATCATCAGTCCATTGGCATCCACCGGCTTCAAGGAGTCGGATACGGTGTACACGTTGAACGGCATCACCATGTCATCGCCGTCCGCTTCATGCCATGGATTGCCTTTGCTTGTAAGCATCGCGCCGCCGAAGACCTCCCACGTACCCGCGATGTCCAAGACGTCCGCACCCTCCGAAATCAGGATGGCCACATTGATCTTGCCGGTAGCTGGCGGCTTCAGCGAACCGCTTTGAACGGTGGCAGATGCCGGTTTACTGGGTACCTGCCCGTGACACACGGGTATCGTCAAGTTCAGAAATCCAACCATTGCAGCGGCCATCCAAAGAGCAGTAGCTCTGCTTCGCATGGAGTCCCCCAAGAAACTGCTGGCAATAAGCGACAAGTTAACCCTAAAAGCAAACGTTCCGAGTGACACTCATAGCCTGAGCTGCGCGTTCGATCTGCAATGTGCGGGTGAGCTTCTCGTGTAATTCCTCCGAATACCACGCTGGAGCGTAATCGTCGAGGAGTTGGTAGACCTCGTTCAAAACCTGGAGGACATCCGTCTGCGGGGAAGTAGGACGAATTTCGGTCGTGGTCATCGGGGCAGTCGGGGATGAGCTGTCAGTCAAGTCGCAGCGTTGGCAATCGGAAATGCTATGGTCGAAGTCACGTCCATGGAACTTCATGTTATCGACTCCTTTGTTTCTGTTCCCCGCGCCAATGCTTCAGAGAGCGGGGATGGGCAGCGGCCTGGAACCCGGCTCGGTGGTTCAGGCCCGAGGGTGGGAGTGGATCCAGACGAGCTCCAAGCGGCTGCCCTGTATCGCATGAGGCCATCGATCCTTTCGCGAAACTGGAGGCAATCCTCGCGAGAGTCCGAACTGCGAGAAAGAATCACCTTGACGGTGGTGATCATCTCTTTGGCCACCCGGAGAGACTAGAGAAAACCACCCGCCTTGGGAATGTGGCAAATCGTCGCAGGGCTGTCCTGGATGATATCGCTCGTTCTTTGCTTTTGCGCAACGTCTCGCAGTTCAATAGCGGAGAGAAACTCCAAGATAGACGGACCTTCCACGACCTGTCAGGGGCTTAATCAGGCTCATCCAGCCGCTTGCCATGAAGTCGTCGAAGTTCACGCCACCCAGAGGTAGTTCGTAAGCGCGATTCAGGAGGTTGTCACACCCTGCGTCGAAAGTGAGGCGTCCCCAGCGATAGCCCACCTGAGCACCGAGAAGCACGTAGCCCGGTGTCTGCTGTTCAAAGCGCTGCGGATCGACGTCCGACTTACGATCCACAGCTTGAAATTGCATCGCTGCCGTGAACTGTTTGTACGTCTCTTGCAGACGGAGGCTCGCGTTGAGCGGCATCATCTGATGGAGCCCGGTGCCTTGATCCAGCCTCTCACCACGAAGATAACCAAGGACTCCACTGAATTTGCCCTGCCCAAATTTCACGCTGTCCCACAGCCGGACGCTACCCGCGCCATCGACGCCATAAATTCTGGCGTCGTGATTAGCAAAGCGCAGTTGCGCGAAGGTGCTCTCACCGTAGACCGTGGTCGCGAGCGTGTCGACATCGATGTAATTCGAGATGTAGGTCAGATAGGGCGTGACTTTAATCGTCCACGGTCTGCCGGAGCGTGCCTGCCAGCTCACCGTTCCACCGACCGTGTTGGCGACTTCGGGCTTGAGGTCGAGGTTTCCCACGCAGTAGTTCCCATCACCGAACCATCCGATCATCCCGCTGGCCATCCAGTTGGTGGACCAGGCATATCGCTCGTAGAGATTTGGGCTTCGCGTTTTACGGGCATAACCGAATTCCACTGTCATCGACTCGTTCGGCTGATAGCGCGCCAGTGCCGTAACGTCCAGATTCACGTCCGTTCGTGCATGGCTCGCGGCGTTGAATGCGTCCGCATCTACAGCGTACATATCGGAGTAACCGCTGACCTGCCCTGTATTCATCCAGACCGTATCGTTCCTTATGCCCAGCAACGTGCTCCACTTCGCCGACCATTTGCTGTTTAATTCGCCAAACCAGGCCAACCGGGAGCGACGGCCGTCGTTGACGTTCACAAATGTGTCAGGTCCCATATACGGTTCTGTCCCAGGGACCGGAGGCCAATCGTCGTCCAAAACAAATCGATGGAGCTCACTTCCTATTCGGAGATTGTGTCGTTCGCTGATGGGCAAACCAGCCGCAACGGAGTATCCGGCGTCTCGCCCATGGGTGTTCATGGGCATCCACATCGGCATCGGGAATGTCGATTTATCTTTGCCGATGTTCATCGAGTGCCAGGTTCCCTGCCAATAGACGCGCGCATCCAGAAAACCCCATTTGAATGCTCGTTGGTAGCGCAGGTTCATCGATTCTGCATAGTTCCTTACCATGTCCATCTGCGCGTTGGTGAAACCTTGATAAGGAATATGGTGCAGCCCCGCCTGGAACGTAAACAAATTGCCAGAGAGGCGGGCCGCAACCGTCACCGTGTTGTCTGTAGATTGCGCGTAGGTTGATGTCACCTTGTGCCCGCCACCATCCGTATAGTCGTCAGCGTTTAGAAAAGACCCCGCGTAACCAACGGAGAACTTATCGTTGGCTGCCCAGGCTGACAAGGCGGGCCCGTAGTTCTCGCCGTTGCTCCGGTAAAAGCTCGAAATGACTCCGCCATAGCGCCAGCCTCGATCGCCGTTCGCAAACACCGGTGGCGGCGAATCGACGGACACAGTCCCGCCCACACTATCTCCGCCCATACTGACGGGCGTGATACCAGCAATCACCTGCACCTGAGAAACATTCCAGGGCTCGATATAGCTCATCGAAGGGTTCATGTGATTCGCGCAGGCATTCGAAATCGTCACGCCATTCACCACCACTTTCGTGCGCTCGTCCCCCAATCCGTGCAGCAGCGGCATGGATGCCAATTCGCCGTTGTGGCGCAGCGAAACCCCGGCCAGGTCTGTGAGTAGTTGCGCTGAATTGTGGCGCTGTATCCGGTCAGCGTCGCTGACTGCCTCTTGGTCCGCCGCGAGGGGAAGTTCGCTCGCTTCACCGGCTACGTTGACGGATTCCCGGCGTGGCGGGATCGCGAGCTTCACATCCATATTCTGCGAGTGACCCGCTTCAACAGTCACCTCTTCTGTCCAGGGCTCGAAACCTGAGAAAGTGACTTTCATTCGATACTTGCCAGGTGCCAATTCAAAGCTGTATCTCCCATCGACACCGCTCTGCGTCTGGACGTGAGTGCCCGTAACTACATCCTCCAAAAGGACAATCGCACCGGAAACAGATCTGCCCGAGGGATCCGCCACAAGGCCCATTAACCCAGTCTTGCTTGGCTGGGCCTGCGCAACCGCAGCACATAAGATGGTCAAACACACGAAATGCATTATCGCAAAGGGAATGCGTACCACTGCACATCGGAATCTCATGGGCCCTCGTGAATCAGTATTTACAAGGAGCGTTACAGCAGATCGACTCGCAGTCTCCGGGAGCGGCTAGATGGGAGCCATCGTTCACATCATGATATCGGGGAGAGAGAGGGCTGTCCCTGCGTCAAATTGACGCACACCGACAGCCGATCGTTGGGAAAAGCCACCGCACTATTTATTTGCGCGGCGGATACTTTGACAACTTTCTTTGCAGAGACCGGCGGTGCAAACCCAGCAGTTTCGCGGCCTGCGAAATATTGCCATTGCAATCGTCGAGCACACGGTTTATGTGCTCCCATTCGACTCTAGCGAGACTGGGGGTTTCCGGCTCCTTCAAATCCGGTCCTGCATCGCCCAACTCCCTCACGATTTTGCGATAAGCGGCCATAATTTGATCGGCGTCGGCTGGCTTTGTCAGAAGATCATCGGCACCCGCACGCACAGCCGACAGCGCCACGGGAATGCTTCCGTAACCGGTCAGCACGATGATGGTGCTGGTCTCGCTCAGTCCACGCAAACGCTGAACAATTTCGAGGCCAGGCATGCCTGGCAACCGGAGGTCGACAATCGCGAGATCTGGAGTTTGTGATTCTGCCAGTTGCACCGCACGATCTCCGTCCGACGCTTCGTAAACCGTCCAATGTCGCTTTTCGAGCGCACGGCGCAGTTGCGTGCGAAACACATCGTCGTCGTCGACGACAAGGACAATGAGGGGCGACGACTTAGTGCTAAGCGCCAAGTATCCGCTCCACTTCTTGGTGAACGGGAATCTCGAATACGGCACGAGTTCCCTTTCCTATAGCAGACTCATAGGTGAGGCGCCCGCCGAGCTGTTCGGCAAACGCAATGGCGAGGAAGGTACCGAGTCCCATTCCCTTACCGGGCTCCTTGGTAGTAAAGAACGGCTCGCCAATTCTACGTAGTGTTTCTTCGGTCATACCGGTGCCGTGGTCCTCGATGCAGAACCGAAGGCGGTCGCCCGCCACCCGAATCGAGAGATGGATCGACAGATTGCCAGGACTTGCGTCCGCGGCATTCTTCAAAAGTGCCGTGACGGATTGAAGGATCGGTTCGCGAGCAATCGTGGTTGATCGCAGGTCCACACTTTGCAGGACCGCTATTTCGAGGGGATGATCAAGGCCCTCCGAGAATCCTCGAATGTCAGA
>DATKAP010000104.1:0-3719 GCA_035577905.1 Binatia bacterium | reverse complement strand
GAGAGTGTCCGAAAGACCTCGATCTTTTGTTCGTACCCGGCGGCGCGGAAGGCACGAGTGCAGTCATGAATGACGATGCCGTACTTGATTTTCTGGCCGACCGCGGCAGCCGCGCCAAGTATGTCACCAGCGTCTGCACTGGATCCCTTGCCCTAGGCTGCGCTGGCCTGTTGAAAGGTTACCGCGCAACTTCGCACTGGGCTTTCGTTGACATGCTTCCGCTGGTTGGAGCGACCCCGGTCCCGGAACGCGTGGTCGAAGACCGCACTCGAATCACGGGCGCGGGCGTGAGCGCCGGCATTGATTTCGGTCTGGTCGTTGCGGCTCGATTGCGCGGCCGCGTCTATGCCGAGATGCTGCAACTCGTCAACGAATACAATCCCCAACCGCCCTTTGATGCGGGTTCTCCTGCGAAGGCCGGGCCGGGAATGACTGCCCATCTACGCTCCGCGCTGGGACCGACGATGCAGGAATTCCGAGCAGGCGCGAAAAGGGCACGGGAAGCAAAGAGGCTGTGATGAGATCTGATGGACGATTATTGCTAAGTTTAGCTGCAATTCTGCTGGTGTCCGCATGTGTTACTTCATGTCGGAGACCGGAAGGAATATCGGTTGAACCTGTTGCGAATCCGGCAATTCTCGGGAGCATGACGCCGAATGAGACGGCAACTGCGGATGGTCAAATCATTCTGAGTTGGCTGGAGCCCGTCAACAATGCGCTCGCACTTCGCTTTGCGACTCGCAGTGCGCAAGTATGGTCAGCTCCGCAGACTATCGTTACGCGTAACAACTTCGACAGATATGCAGAAGCTCCGCCCTGGGTCTTGTCGCTACCCAATCAAAGCTTGCTTGCTGTTTGGTCCGAACGGCTCCCCTTGGTCAAAGGCAACAAGTGGTCGGGAAACTACCTCTACACCGCCGCTTCGTCGGACCAGGGCAAGACCTGGACGCAGCCTACGATTGTTCACTCCGACCGCACGGACGGTGAACACAGCTTCGCTTCACTGGCTGTGCGCGATGACGATCACGCAACGATCGTCTGGCTCGATGCGCGTGATTACGAAACCAAACACGTCTACCGGTTGATGTCCGCAGTGATCGCGTCCTCAGGCGTAGTCAGTGCTGAGCAGACGTTGGATGACGATGTATGTACTTGTTGTCCCACCAGTCTGGTAAAGACGCCAACGGGATTTGTGGCCGCTTACCGGAATCACACCGGTGACGAGATCCGCGACATCTACACCGTCCGTGAAGACGGCGGAAAGTGGCAAGCGGGCAAATCTCTCCACAACGATGGATGGCACATCAATGGTTGCCCTGTGAACGGAGCTGCCTTGGCGCAACGAGAGAATGAGATTGCCGTCGCTTGGTATACCGGCATTGAGGAGAACGCTTCGCTTCAAGTGGCTTTCTCCAATGATCGCGGGGCTACGTTTCCCACTGTCCGAAAACTCGATGCCGGCGGCGGTGAAGCGCAGCCGATCGGCCGGCCCGCGATTGCATTCCTGGGGCCGGATGACGCACTGGTCACATGGCTTACGCGCGAGCACGGAGTTTCACGTCTGGTTGCCGCGCAGGTGTCCTCGCATGACTCGAAACTCCATCGGATAGAAATCGCGCAAGGAACGACAGATGGCCTGGGTTATCCACGCATGCAGCTGATCGGCCCGGACGCCATGGTGTCGTGGGGTGGAGCGGGCGAGACAAAACAGGTAAACACGGCGCTGCTTCGCGCCCGGTGATATCAATATGAAGAAAAAACTGGCCCTCGTCGCGGTGTTACTCGCAGCTCTCGCGCCATGGATCATGATCGCCAGCGTGGCTCGTTCGGGACTGAACGCACGAGTCAAGCCCAGTGGATGGGAAATCTGGGCCGCCACTCGCTCGCGCAGTTTTGCTATGCCGGCTGAGGAGAAGATGCAGAAGAACCCTTTTTCAGCGAATGAGTCATTGTTTAAGGAAGCCCGCGAGCATTTTGCCGATCACTGTGCCAGTTGCCATGGCAACGACGGCAGCGGCCACACCGCTCTGGGAATGGGGTTAAGCCCGCAGGCTCCCGACATGCGGCTTCCGGCGACCCAGTCGAAAAGTGAGGGCGAACTGTACTCGATTATCCACAACGGTATTCGCTTTTCGGGTATGCCTGCCTGGGGAGCGGAAGGTAAAGACGACGACAGTTGGAAGCTCGTGCTGTTTATTCGTCACCTGCCGCAGCTGACTGCGGATGAAGTCAAAGACATGGAGAAGTACAACCCCAAAAGTGAAAGCGAGAGAGCGGAAGAGCAAGAGGAAGAAGATTTCCTGAACGGAAAATCGGACGGCAGCTCGAACCGGCAACACCTACATCAACATTGAGCAGGAGGAATTATGAAATCTGTAGCTTCCAGTATTTGCATTCTTTTGTTTCTATCCACGATGGTCTTTGCCCATGGCAACGAAAAGCACGTCATGGGAACAGTCACGAAAGTGGACGATACCTCGATCGTGGTAAAGACCAAAGAGGGTGACAAAACCGTGATGGTGATGCCCACCACGAAGTTCATGAAAGGCACAGCTGCGATCACGCAAAAAGATGTGAAAGTCGGAGACCGTGTAGTTATTCACGCCATGCCGATGGGCGAGATGCTGCACGCCACCGAGGTAAAGATCGGCACTGCGCCGGCAGCGGCCGAACAGAAGCACTGATACCAACAAGTTTTACTACGCGGCCCACTCAGCCATAACCAGCGTAGCTGGCGCCTTCCAGGGTTTCAGTACTCCCTTCATGCCGCCAGTCAACACTCTTGCCGGAGAAAGGCGGCGGGGTTTCTCAACTGCATTTCGGATCTACACGTGAACGATGATAACAACTCGCCGGACATTACCTGGCGGCACTTCGCCGGCATATTTGTGCTTTCCCTTGCGACGTTGCTGCTGGAGCTGTCGCTCACCCGCGTCCTTTCCGTAGCGTTGTGGTACCACTTCGGCTTTCTGGTGATCTCAACCGCCCTGCTGGGCTTCGGCGTGTCCGGCGTCACCCTGGCGATATCTTCCCGTATGCGGGCCCGTTCGCCGCTGGATCGAACTCTCGCGCTGATCTCACTGTTGTTTGGCGTGCTCACGCTCCTCTGTTTCTGGCTAATGCAGCGAATTCCCTTCGATCCGTTCAGTCTGGCGTCCGACCGTAGGCAGTGGCTCTTCATACCTCTTTATTATGCGGTGCTGGCAGCGCCTTTCTTCTGTTCGGGACTTGGCCTGGGACTGCTCTTTACGCGCGGGACCGAGCGAATTCATCGTCTTTATGCCTACGATCTGATTGGCGCTGGGGTGGGGTGCGGAACCTTGGCGCTGATCATGCCGCGGTTCGGCGGATCAGGCTCGGTTGTGATCGCAGCTTCCTTGGGATTGCTGGCCGCTATGGTGTTCGCTATTTCCCGGGCCCGATGGCTGGCAGTCTCCAGCCTGCTCGCTTGTATTGCGACTGTCACGCTGGCATTCCACGCCGACCGTTTCCTGCCGATTGCGGTCACGGCGCTCAAAGTAACTCCGCCTATCCAACCAATCTATACGGCGTGGAACACTTTCTCGCGCATCGATGTATACGAGCGCAAAGCACATCCGGAAGAAAATACCCCGGCCATGCGGCGCTTCGTGTTCGATGCCGGGACTGCCGCTACGGGAATCCAGGATCTTCGCCCCGATGTTCGTGAATACCTGAGCAGGAACAAAAAAGACTGGGAC
>DATKAP010000103.1:0-64985 GCA_035577905.1 Binatia bacterium | reverse complement strand
GAATCGAGCGTGGTACAGGCCAATCCGGGCCAGGTGGGCCTGGGTGCTCGCCAAATCGAGTTCCGAGCGAATATAGAGTTCTGAGCTCTGACTCGGAGTGTTTTGTGGATTACGCCTTAGCGGGCTGCCGTGTAGCCCGTTAAGGCGTTCTTTTTGTGGGCAGTGGTTCGTCGGAGGCGGCGGCCTTCCGAAACTGCCACGCTCGCTCCGCTCGCGGGGCGGACGATGCGTCCGCCCCTACACAAGCAGGGTGCGCCGCGGAGTGTGTAGCCCCGGACGCCTCGTCCGGGGTTGCGCGGGAAAGCGCGCAATAAGGATAGGTGTCAATGGATGTTTTGAACGATCACTAGTCAGATATAGGGAAACGAAAGGGGCGAAATGGAGATTTTGAGCGATGCTCCCGTGGGCGTGTCGATTCGTAAACCAACGGGCCTTGAAGTGCCAGATGTGCGGCTCGATTGGTCTTCAATTTTCTCCTTCCTCGCGACACTCCTGGTCCTGACTGCCCTGTTCTTCGCGAGCACCTCAGTAGCGGCGAATACTGGCAGTCGCTCTTCCGAAGATCCCAGCTCTTCTCCACAGATCCAGGTCCACAGCATGGACGTCCAAAAACAGAGCGTGATCGTGGTCGATCCGACGGCACACCAGCCAGTCAACGTCGCGAAGGGCGATAATTTTGGCGTCTGGACATTGATGGGCGTGATCGAGGAGCCGGAAGGCATCCTCGCCGTCTTCGAAGAATTGAAGGACCGCCGAGGCAGCATTATCTATGTGGGCAAAAGGGGTGTGGTGCTGAGCCTGCCCAAGAGTCTTGAGCCTACGACGGCTGTAGCGAGCACTTTATATCGCGGGCGGACACAAGCAGAGATCGCCAAATCAGAAAACGACATCCTTAGCCAGGAACTCCTGGTCGGCACGGCCGATCCCGAGTATGCCGCGGTTGCGGCTGCACTTCCTCCTTTGCGGGTTCCCAGTTTCGTGGGAACCCGGGAGTCCGACGATAAACCGACATTCGCCTTCGGCGCCTTCAGCGATGAGATTTACGTCGACCTCGGGAAGCTCTTTCAAGGAATCCGTGATGCCAGGGCAAGGGACGACGTTTGGGAAGGACTCGTCGGCGGCTGGCTTCCGGTGAATCGTTTTGTTTTCCCCACCACCGAGACTGGATATTGGGAAGAGACCATGTTCGCCGAAGAGCCGGGCCACTTCTGGACCCAGCCCGTTTGGTACCGCGCCCTACTGGTTGAGCGTGCCCAGCTCAAAGAAGCCCATTATTATTATCACCACCTTCCATTTCCCCCGCGCGGCGAACCCTCGGCCGCGGAGTTCTACAAAGCCTTGTATCACGTCCACGCAGTCTGGGCCCGCGATCTCAATCCTCCTATGAAGATCAACGTGCCTGATGCCAGCCTCAACGATTTCTGCCTGCACGCTTTGTTGATGGAAGAAATAACGCGCGTGGGTGACCATCCCAAATACGGCTACCCTCCGCTTGGAGGAATCAACGTGTTTGGCGGATACGGATATAACAATGTGGATACGTTTCAGGACACCTTCAACACCAGTGTCGCCGCGTTTCTCGAATGGGGCCTCTTCGACGTCGCAAGGCGTTACATAGACGATTACTTCACGAACTCGGTGCGCGACGACGGCTCGATCGATACTCGCGGTCCTGAGATCGGCCAGTACGGCAAAATGCTAGCCGTAATGGCGAAGTACTATGCCTACACCCACGACGAAAAGCTCCTGCGCAAGCATGAAAAGAAGATGGAAGCCATCGTGAGCCTCTTTGACACACTGCGAAAACAGTCGAAAGAGGTGCCCTCTTCAGACACCTCCTATGGCATCATTCGCGGCTGGTCGGAGCACGATAGCTCGCTGAAAGTCGATCCGTACCGTTTCATGCAGCCCCACTTCTCCAACAATGCGGAAGCCGCTAGAGGATTCCACGATCTCGGCGAAGTATGGGTCGAAATGGGCCGCAAGCTCCGCGATGCTACTCTCGAAAAAAGGGGCTGCGACACGTTGCAGCAAGCTGCTGAAATGAAGAAAGACTTGGATTCCGCCATCGAGAGATCCATTGATCGCAGCAAGCAACCGCCGTATGTTCCGGCCGTTGCCGGCGACACGCCAACTTATGGGAAAGAGCGCGCGTACGCCGAGATGCTCGAGTCCGCTGAACTGACGGAAAAGCAGGCTCGACTGGTCACCGATTCTCTGGCTGCCCGGGGCGAGTCGCTCTTCGGACTTCTCAGAGGTGGACCGTATTACAATGGATTTCTGGATTTTGGTCCCGCATATACCAGGCTGTTGTATGACTGGCCGCGCGAGTTCCTGCTTCTTTACTACGCCCACCGGGCACACATCTATTCGCGCGGAAACTGGACTGCCGTGGAAGGCGCCAGGATCGACGGCACACTCGAAGGCCCCTATTGCACTCCTTCGGAAGTTAGCATTCCAACGTTTACGAAGTGGATGCTGGTATTTGAAAGTCCAGACGAACCGGTCGTATGGCTTGCTAAAGCGACGCCGAGGACCTGGCTTGAGCAGGGGAAGACCATCGCGGTCGAGGCTGCACCGACCCGCTTCGGAAACGTGGGGTACGAATTGCACTCCGACATTGACCATGGAAAAATCTCTGCTGTCTTGCGTTTGTCGGAGGGATACGGGGCGGTCATTAAGCTGCGTTTGCGGGTACCCGGTGGCAAGAAGCTTCGCGGTGTCACTCTCAACGGTACTCCCTGGAGCGATTTTTCACCTGAGCAGGAGGTGGTGAACATTCCTTCAGGGCGGGACGGAAGGATCTCGATCGAAGCCACCTATTGATTTGTTGAGGGGATGAAAGCCCGCATGTCAAATACGTCCAAATGATGGAGCGTATCTCTTCACGAATATAATGGCTTATGATTCCGCGCCGTATTGAACTTCGTCTCGCCATCTCTCGGTGCACCCTCGTATTTGTCTCCGCCGTCCTCTGCGGAAATCCAGGCACATGGTTGATCGCTCAGGCTTCTAAGACTCCAGTGGCCGTTGAGTCTCCCACTGCCACGGCCGAGCGCGGCATCAGCCTCGCCACCAGGGGTCAGTGCAAAGAAGCGATGCCCAGCCTAAAGAGAGTCATCCCTAAGATTCAGGGGGACAAGGACCTGCTGCACGACGTTGTGATGGCACGCGCACAGTGCGGGATGGCTACCGATCAACGAGACGTGGTCGCCGAGTCTCTCATCACGCTGAGGCACGAGTTTCCGGGGGATGCGAAGGTCCTCTACATTACAACCCGCTATCTCTCGGAACTGGCTAACCGCACAGCCCAGGAACTATTACAAAAGGCTCCCTCGTCGCCCGAAGCGGAGACTCTGATCGCCGAGGCGTTTCAAGCTCAGGGGAAATGGGACGATGCCACAGCGCAGTATCACAAGATCCTCGAGCAAAACCCGAATCAGCCAGGGATTCATTACCAACTGGGCCGGATCCTTCTTTCCAAGCCTTTGGATCCCGCGGTCACCGAGGAAGCCACAAAAGAGTTCGAGGCTGAACTAAAGGTCAACCCGACCTCACCCTCCGCGGAGTTCATGCTCGGTGACCTTGCGTGGAGAAGTCAAAAAGCCGATGAAGCGATTGAACACTTTTCCCGAGCGACGCAATTTGACACCGGACTGGCGGAGGCCTACCTCGGACTCGGTATGGCGCTTAATGCGGCGGGAAAGTACTCGGAAGCGATCGCACCTCTCAAGAAGTATACGGAAATGGATCCCTCCGATCCCGCGGGCTACTACCAACTCGCGACTGCCTACGCCCGCACGGGAAACAAGCCGGAGGCTGATCGGCTTCTGGCTTTGCAACGGCAGATGGAGAAAGATAAGCCGCGAATTGTCACGCCGCCGCCGCAAGACATTTCCCAGCCCCACTAGCCGAATTGACGCCTATCGCTTACTTCCATTTCCCTTCCCCTTCGACGATCGTTATATATCGGTCGAGCGGCAAATTGGTAAAACGTTCGGTCGTACCGCCGGGCTGTGGCCATTTCACATCGAGCCAATCCACCTTCGTTCGCTGCCCGAGGCCCAGCACAAGACGTGGGTCGTGCGCAGACAAATAGCCACCACCTCCAAACTTATAGCAATCGCGCTGAAAGGTACCGCATCGGTAAGTCACCTTAGCTCCGATTGCGTCGATGTTGGATTTCCGACCTACAAGCCGAAGGCCCAACCAGTGGTTTTGACGGCCCGCATTGTTCCGCAACAGAATGGGAGAGCTATCACCCACCGAGACCAGCACATCCACTGAACCATCGTTGTCGAAGTCCCCGACGGCCAACCCGCGGCCAGCGATCAGTCTGGAGAAGATCGGACCGCTTTGCTTGCTGACGTTTTCGAAACCGTCACCGGTGTTTCGAAAGAGCAACATGGGCTCTTCATAGGTCACACCTGCAACCATCTTGGCCACATTCAATTCGGGATGGCCATTAGAGAGAATGATATCGGCGTTGCCGTCGTTGTCGTAGTCGAAGAATTTCATTCCCATGCCGCTAAGATTGAAGGTTTGCGACGCGATCCCAAAGCGCGGAGCAACATCTCTGAAAGCGTCATCCCGCTCCTGGTGATAGAGCGAGAACATCTCGTGATCCACGGTAGTTAGGAAAAGGTCGATCTTGCCGTCC
This sequence comes from Binatia bacterium, assembly GCA_035577905.1. Classification (GTDB taxonomy): domain Bacteria; phylum Acidobacteriota; class Terriglobia; order Terriglobales; family Acidobacteriaceae; genus Sulfotelmatobacter. Next base: position 60,325 of record DATKAP010000103.1, on the reverse strand, counting down.
TGATCGTAATCGCTGGCATCCACAGCCATGCCCGATCGGGCGCGGCCGAAGGGGCTGAAAGCCACGCCCGTGAACGCGCCTGTCTCCTCGAAGCGTCCCTTACCCCGGTTCATCCAGAGGAAGTTCGGCTCCGTATCATTGCCTACAAAGAGGTCCATCCAGCCGTCATTGTTGATGTCGGCCGCAACAACGCCCAACGCCTTTCCCAGTGATTGCGTAATACCGCTTTCTTTGCTGACGTCGGTAAATGTGCCGTCGCCGTTGTTGTGATAAAGCCAGGAGGACGTCGCTTTGTAGACGGCGGGCAGACAGTACCAGCGTTCACCAGTAAGTTTGTCTCCGCACCAAACGGTTGTGTCGAGCTTCAAATACTGGCATACAAACAAGTCCAGCCGCCCGTCGTTGTCGTAATCGAACCAGGCGGCGCTTGTACCCCACCCCGGCGCAGCCACCCCGGCTTTCGCCGTAACATCGGTAAATGTACCGTCGCCGTTGTTGTGATAAAGGATGCTGCGTGGGTACTGAGTGACGTAAAGATCCGGAAAACCATCCGCGTCATAATCGCCCACAGCGACGCCCATGCCGTAAGCGTTTCCCGTCACACCCGCCTTTTCCGTCACATCGGTAAAAGTGCCGTCCCGGTTGTTGTGGTAAAGGGCATTGCGGAGGGGCTGCTTGGGGGTATAAAAATCGCATGGCCCGCTGTTAACCAAGTAGATATCCATCCAGCCGTCGTTGTCGTAGTCAATAAAAGCGCAGCCGGCGCCCATGGTTTCGGGTTCGTTCATACTTTGGGAAAAACCCGCCACATGGGCCCACGTTATGCCACTCCGCGAGGAAGGAATTTCTTCAAAAGCGGGCGGAACAGTTGCGCCGATGGGTTTCGCAGCCTCGCTTTGAAGAAGGAAAGCGGAAGGAATGATGCTGCTCAGCCCTGCCGATGCGAGCGCACCGAGGAATTCGCGGCGCGAAACAGAATCCCGTTCCTTCTTCTTACTCTCGGACATGAACCGAATCTTGTACCGAAATTTGCATCAACCTTATCACTGCCATCATCCGTTCGACGTCGAAGGAATCGTTCGCACCCATGGACAACTAGCTACATCCTTCAGCCTGCTACTCGTCTGCTGCTCTCGAAATATGTAGCGACTTCGCATCCTCCATCGGCACCTCAAAATCCAGTCTCTCGGATCCCCGGGCAAGGAGTTTGGAGTTCTCCGTCCGCACCCGATACTCATCCGGCTCCAACCCTTCGATCGTAACAGGCACTCTCTTCACTATCCCGGTAGTGTCTTCGATTTGCAAACTCAGCGCCGGTCTCCTGCGATCAAAAGTCAGTGATTTGATTTCACCCTGCCGCAGAGTTACACGAATTTTATCGGGGACGATCACCAGCCGTTTGCGGACACCATCTTTGGGAAACACTCGGACCTCATTGGTTTCGTTCTCAACCCGGCATCCATAGCCTATCCACCCGAAGCTGGGGTCGTTCACTACATAGGATTTAGCTCCTTGAATGAAGGCCCACAAGCCGGAACCTCCTTCGAATGTTCTCGGCGGTTCACAGGCAAAAACGCCGGGATCGAGTTTGAACCATCCGAAGCCCATACCGTCAGGCAACACGTTGTGAAGCACGCTCATCATCCCGGCGTAGCCTCTCAAGAGAAAGGAAACGTCCCCAGTATCTTCAAAGGCCTGCATCAACGCCATGCCGTTCAGAGCCTCGGAATGCCAACAGGAAATCTGGCCCCTCAAGTCGGGATGTGCGAATAAGTCATTCCCGTACAAGAACCAGATGGGTTGCCCCCCGCCTCGCATTGCCTGCAAAACTTGCAACACTTCCGCATTTCTTTTCCAGCTGTCTGCTTCCCCATGTGTCCCGCCGAAGTAGCGGGTAAAAGAGTAAACCTGCGCCTGTGCAGTTTCGTCAATCTGTATCTCCGAGCTGTATGGATAAGGATCAGTCAGAAAAACCTGGTTGGTTTCCTTCATCAATGCCAGGATCGTTTCATACTCCTTCTGCCACCCCTCGCTTTTAAGGTCTTCGACAATGTTCACGGCATTCAACCCAGTGATCAGGCCAAAGTGCTTATATGGTCCCGTCGTGAACCATTTTCTACAGGTTTCATAACAGAGCCGAAGATAGTCCAGCGCGCTACGATGCGAAAGAACATCGTATTCGCGCCCAATGCGGTACATGCCGTGATAGATATTCGTGACGAAGGCGTAATTGTAGGTTCGCCAGGTGGTCTCGCTTCTTTTCCTGGACCAACTTCCCCACGGACTCGACGGCGTCCTCACTTTCCAGTACAACGACGCCCGGATTTCGTAAGTCTCGGGATTCTGTATGTACTTGAACAAACAATCGGACACGAACATCTCCAGCTTATCGATCTCATCGCGTGCTGGAAAAACGGAATTCTTCGCCACCAGGAATACGGGATCACCGAAGCCGGGGTCGTCAGTGCCCCCCACTTCCCAAACGTCATCATTGTCATCGAGCCGCGTCGCGCGCCGATAGTCGAATGGCAGGAACATATGATGGCGATGGTACGGATCGTTCGGACTCACCACGAATTGCCGCTCCGCCATAAAGCGGGCTCGTGCCTTCAGCAACTGTTCCGCATCTTCGACGCAATAAAAATGCAGATTGGTCCAGCGTTTTCCGTTGTACACCACCCGGATGCTTTTCTGTCCCCTGCCGCGAAACGACAACGTCAGGCTTGTGCATTTGTCTGTACGCTTTCTCTCTTTGACTGTAATTCCGTCCGAATGGATCTCGAGAGCCTCAAGGTCGTTGATGCAGTTCAGTTCGACGTAGGTGTCTGTGTCCTCCTGCACAACCATAGCGGGCACGATGCGAATTCCGAGATTACCGGCCGCCGTTAATTCTTTCGCGACTTCAGAATAGCTATCAAGAAACACGAATCGCATCTGGTATGACTTCTTTTGCCCAGGCTCCAAGACCAGGGACGAATGTCCGTTCACCCAGGGATTCCAGTGCCAGTTTCGAAGGTCTTTGGCGGCATTGGAGTGCACCGCGAACAGATCGGTGCCGATCCAATCGTCGCCCTGGACGGGCGTTTTATAGATGCATTCGAAGGAAGTGTCCTGGATGCAGTGAAACAGAAGAAATGGCGCGTCTCCGCGCGGACGCTGCAGTAATGCGTAGGAACTGTGGCCGGCCACGAAAGCATGGCAAAGGACCTTCTGTTCGTGAATAATCTCTTGCATAGCCGCCAGCTTCCCGCTGGCGTTTGCCAGAGTTGTCGTGGCTCCCGCATATGGCGCGGCGTAATCATCGTTGGCGCGTAGCGGGAATGCGAGTTCGCCGAACTCCAAGGTGCGACCGGTCGCATTTTCAAACTCTACGTCCCACAGCAGCGAGCCGTCATCGGAGAAGCGATAGCTGATGCTGAGGACGTAGCTCTGGATGCCACCTTCGCTTTGCGAGCGCGCTGCATACGTGACGGAAAATACCTTTCCGTCGAATTCAACCTTGCGGACATCCGCTGAAACCAGGGTCGACTCGTGTTTCCACTTTCCCGAAACGTAATAGTGGACAAAGCTCTCCTGCTCGCGAATCCACTCCGATGTCTTCAGTGCCCAAACGGTAGTCACGATGTCCCCAGTCCAATGCGTGTCTCCATTCTGAACACCCTGGGTGTTCTTGGAGTTTCCCAGGAAGTTTGTTCCTAACGCATCGTGCGGATCAGTTATCGAATAGAGGGTGCCATTCCTGCGGTCAAACGTCACGATCATCCGGCTCGACGAAAGCCGCACCAGATCGGACTCGTTCGTGGCGCGTGAAGCGTACGGAACCGAGCGAGACGGCGGTGACGTCTCCGTGGCAGGAACGTTGGGAACCAGCGCAGCCACACCAACGGTTCCCATTGATTTGAGCAGGTGACGACGGGAAAGATCACTGGTCACTGGAAGCTGGTAGCCTTTGGAGTGTGATTTTTGAAGCCATCAATGCGCCGAGCATACATCTCCAGCCCCGCAGGCGCATCCCCTCAGAAAAACCCGATGAGTCCTCGGCCTGAAAGTTTGTCACAGGTGCCGGAAACCTACTTTCCAGGCAACACATACTGACCCACGGACTGAGGCCGGGAACGCAGCGCGTCACGGATGATTTTCTGGGTTAGCGAAAGTTCCGCACCCACCAACTCCAGGCGCGGTGGGCGGACTCGCGTGTTCCCAATCCCGACTTCCGCCTGGACCAATTTGATGAGTTGAACGAAGTTCGGCACCGTATCCATGCGGAGTAAAGGCAAGAACCAGCGGTATAACTCGAATGCCTTGTCACTCTCTCCGTTGATACCGCAGTTGAATAACTCTACCGACTCCCGCGGCAGCGCATTCGCCAAGCCAGCGACCCATCCCGTAGCTCCCACCCCGATGGCTTCCAGCACAGCGTCATCGACTCCGACAGAAATCTCGAGCCGCCGGTTCAGAAGGGCTCGGATCGCAGATACTCTCCTGGCATCGGTACTTGATTCTTTGACGGCCTCAAGGTTCTCGTACTCAGCCGCCAACTCCTGAATCTGCTCCGGAAGAAAATCCGTTCCATAGGCTACGGGGTTGTTGTAGAGCATGCACGAGAGGGGCGATGCTTCAAATACGGCCGTGACGTGTGTCTTCATCTCCCGCCAATCTCCCCTGTAAACATAAGGGGGCAGCACCATCAGGCCATCGCAGCCAAGATCCGTCGCGGCTTTCGCGAGAGCCATTGCTTCCGATGTGGTCAACGCCGAAATTGAAGCCACCACCGGCCCACGCTGCCCGACAGCTTTAACACATGTACGAAGAACCTCCAGTTTCTCGTCGAACGACAGGGTTGCACCTTCGCCCAACGAACCGAGCGCCACAATTCCCGTGCAACCGTTATCCAAAAGCCAGCGGCAGTGTTCCGCCATAAAACGATTGTCAACACTGAGATCGCTGGTAAAAGAGGTCGTGATTGCAGGCATTACGCCCTTCCAATTCATGAAAGGCCTCCTGTTAATTGCTCTTGTTCGGGGCCCTGGCATTCGTTACGGCTGCCCCGGCTTTCAGCCTGTCTCACCCGTCTGCGAATCGATGACCTTAATCCAATGAAACCATCACGTCATGCGTCAGAAAGCCAGCACCTTTAGAAAAAATGATTAGGGTGGGCACCGATAACGAGATGAGCACTGGATTATGAGTAGATACCGGGCTATTTTATGGATACAATATGCAATCGTCAAACAATTATCGCGGACCTAAAAACGTGCCCCAAACCTCAATCGGTGAAGGAAATGAGAGTCACAAACAGCGCGAGTTAACACGCGGATTGGACCTCTTCGATTCAACCATGATGGTAGTTGGGGCCATGATCGGCTCCGGCATCTTCATTGTTCCTGCCGAAATGGCCCGCCAAATCGGCGCCGCGGGTTGGCTATTGCTGGCTTGGGGTGTAGCCGGGGTTCTGACTATATCGGGGGCACTGTGTTACGGGGAGCTTTCCGGAATGATGCCTCGCGCAGGGGGCATGTATGTTTATCTTCGCGAGGCTTACTCTCCCCTCTGGGGTTTCCTGTATGGTTGGACATTATTTTCGGTTATCGAGACCGGCACAATCGCAGCGGTAGCGGTCGCGTTTGCGCGCTTTTCTGGCGTGCTTTGGCCGGTTATCTCGGAAGAAAAGTATCTGATTAGCCCGTTCCGCCTCTCTACTCACTACGCCCTCTCACTCTCAACCGCGCAAACGCTTGCCATCTGTGTCATCGTTCTCCTCACCTTCAGCAATACCTTAGGCCTGCGCTATGGCAAATTGATCCAAAACATATTTACGGTCGCGAAGACGGGCGCGCTGGGCGTGCTTATCCTTCTGGGCATTTTCTACGGGCGCAATGCGGCCGCGATCTCTGCCAATTTCGGGGCCGCCTGGCACCCGCGCGGAACTGAGGCCTTATCTGCCGGCCTGAATGCCACAACGGCGTTTGGCCTCTTCACGGCCATCTGCCTCAGCCAGACTGGATCATTGTTCTCTGCCGACTCTTGGCACAACATTGCCTTCGCGGCGGCGGAGGTGAAGAGAGCCGAACGCAACGTAACCCTTGCCATGGTGATAGGCGCGACCCTGGTGATCGCGCTGTATCTGCTCGCGAACGTAGCTTATTTGGTTACGCTCCCTCTCGAAGCAATCCAGACAGCACCTGCAGATCGTGTTGGAACAGCCACCTTACGAGCTATGTTTCCTGGCGTTGGGACAGGGTTGATGGCCGCCGCGATCATGATCTCGACTTTCGGAACTATCAACGCACTGACACTCACTGGAGCCCGTGTCTACTACGCGATGGCTCGCCAACGACTTTTTCTCCCTTTCGCCGGCAGACTGAACGCCGCTAACGTGCCGGCCTCGTCCTTGACGCTGCAGGGTTTGTGGGCCGCCCTTCTAGTGCTTCCCCGGACGTACAATCCTGCGACCCAGGCTTGGGGAAACCTCTATAGCAACTTGCTCGAATACGTAATCTCCGCAGCGTTGATCTTTTACGTGCTCACAGTGGCGGGAGTCTTCCGCCTTCGTATCACAAGGCCTGACGCTCCACGTCCATATCGAACGCTGGGATATCCATGGGTCCCTGGTTTGTACATCCTGGCAGCCAGCATCATCCTCCTCGTGCTCTTTGTGTATCGGCCGTCCACAACCTGGCCAGGATTGCTGATTGTGCTGCTGGGAATACCCATCTATTTGCTGATTGGCGGGGGAGGACGCACTTCACTTTTGAAATCAGATTCGCCTACCACCACCGGTTTGCAAAGCACCGAATAACAGCAACCTATACAGACGTTCCAAGTGCTGACAGACATGATGAAACCCAGTGAACTCCGCACACTGCACCTTTCGAAGCAAAGGCTGTTCATTGCCTTAACAATCGTTCTGGCCTCGCAGGCAGCTTATGCACAGTCCCCTGCCGTGACCGATCTCCTGCGTCGTGCGTTCGTCGGAAAAGAGTTTGCCGTTCAGCCATTCGGGCCAGTCCGCTGGATCGGAAAAGGAGAGTTCTACACGGTTCTCGCGCCTTCTGACAAACGGGAGGGGTTAAACGACATCGTGCGCTACGAGACGGCCACTTCTAGACGGGAAGTCCTCGTTTCGGCATCGCAACTTATCCCCCCTGGTGGCGACAAACCGCTGGAGATCGAGAACTACGCATTTTCAGAGGATCTGAAGAGTGTACTGATCTTCACTAATTCCAGGCGCGTCTGGCGGCAGAACACACGTGGCGATTACTGGGTGCTCGACCGCCAGGCGAACACGCTTCGGAGACTTGGAGACGGGGGCCCCCCAGGCTCCTTAATGTTCGCCAAGTTTTCTCCGGACGGATCCAAGGTGGCGTACGTGCGGTTCAACAACATTTATGTTGAAGATGTGCACAGCGGAGTGGCCACACGGCTAACGTTCGACGGTAGCGAAAAGATCGTGAACGGTACGGCGGACTGGGTTTATGAGGAGGAGTTCTCCCTTCGCGATGGATTCCGCTGGAGCCCCGACGGCAAACGCATTGCCTATTGGCAGTTCGACACCCACGATGTGGAGAACTTCGCTCTGGTCTACGATACTGGGGCACCGTACAAAATAACGACTGGGCTTCCTTATCCCGAATTCGGCGTCTACCCCGTGGTGCGGCAGATACCTTACCCGCAACCCGGGACCACGAATTCCTCGGTGCGCGTCGGCGTAGTGCCTGCCCTCGGCGGAGAAACACGGTGGATGCAGGTCCCCGGATACCCAAACAATAATTACATCGCGCGCATGGAATGGGCCGGCGATTCCGACACGCTGGTTCTTCAACATCTGAATCGATTGCAAAACACAAATGATGTGTTGTTGGCCGACGCCCGAACGGGCGCTGTGCGGACCATTCATCAGGACCATGACTCAGCATGGGTGGACGTAGTGGATGATGTGAAGTGGCTCCGTGGCGGAAAGGAGTTTCTGTGGGTCAGCGAACAGGATGGTTGGCGCCACGTTTATGTGATCTCACGCGAGGGAAAGCAAGTACGCCTGGTGACGCCGGGAGTTTTCGATGTGATCGAGGTCATCGGAATCGATCCTGAGGAAGAGTGGCTCTACTTCACGGGTTCGCCCGAGAATGCCGCCCAGCTTTATCTATACCGGATCCGGATCGACGGAAAAGGAACTCCGGAACGTCTGACTCCCGCGAACCAGCCGGGCACGCACTCTTATCAGGTTTCGCCCAACCTGAGTTGGGCATTTCACACCTACTCGACTTTCGATATACCACCTCTCACGGAGTTGGTACAGCTGCCCAAGCATAAGCAGCAGCGGGTAATTGAAGACAACGCGAAACTACGCTCTGCCGTGAAGGGTCTGGTGTCGTCGCCGACCGAGTTCGTTCGCATAGATATTGGCGAAGGTGTCACCCTGGATGGCTGGGTCATGAAACCAAAAGATTTCGATCCCTCCAGGAAGTATCCCGTGCTTGTTTACGTGTACGGTGAACCGGCTGCGCAAACCGTGGTTGACCGGTGGGATGAGGAAGTATTTCACCGCGCTCTGGCCCAAGACGGATACGTGATCCTCAGCTTTGACAATCGCGGGACACCGGCTCCCAAAGGGCGGGCGTGGCGCAAAATCATCTACGGCAGCGTCGGAGTTTTGTCTTCGAAAGAGCAAACATTGGCCATTCAGGCTCTCGAAAAGACGCATCCTTATCTCGATCCTAATCGCGTAGCAGTCTGGGGCCGTAGTGGTGGCGGCTCGAATACGTTGAATCTGATGTTTCGCCATCCTGAGGTTTTCAAAGTGGGTATGGCCGTGGCACCCGTTCCGGATCAGCGCTTGTATGACACGATCTATCAGGAACGCTTCATGGGATTGCCACAGGACAACGCCGACGGCTACAGAGCCGGATCGCCCATTAACTTCGCCGAAGGTCTGCAGGGCAAGCTATTGCTGGTTCACGGGTCCGGCGATGACAACGTGCACTATCAAGGCAGTGAACTCCTGGTGAATCGGCTGATAGAGCTAGGCAAGCCGTTCGATTTTATGACCTACCCGGGACGAACCCACGCGCTTGTGGAAGGCCCGGGAACAGCCTTCCACCTTTACAGTCTGCTGGCCAGATACCTGGAGGAGAATCTTCCTCCAGGTAACGGCAAGCAGGAATGATCACCTTTTTCGCATTAACCACTGCAAAAGAGGCGTCGACTTGACCCGGGGCACTCTTTCAATCGACGTGAGATTGAACAGTAGAGCTCGCGTAGGCATATCCATCATCCGAGCCGGCCGATGACTTCAAACCTGCGCTTCCCCGCCGTCGAAATAATGACCGTGTCCTTGTGAATTCCTCCCATTGCTGCAGGCTGGCCGTTCACGGTCAGCCCTTGGAGAGGCATGTTCTTCGGGAGTCGGAACTTGAAATGCACTTCCTTCGGAACCGACGCTCCGCTCAGTTCCACATTCCCGGTCACAACTTTCGCGTCCTGCTGAGCTACAAGGTCGAAGGTAACGCGTCCCCAGCGAGTGGGGACCCCCTCTGCTCGGATCTGCTTGCCCGAGCCGACCCACTCGCGCGGCACGCCTTTCGCCACGTACAGAATGTCCTCATCGGAATCTTCCAGCACCAGCATCCAGCGAACAATCAGAGGAATCGTCTGTTGTGCGGGAACGCAATAGAGTCCCGAGTCTCCGGTGATCCCCGTAACCTCGCCGGCGGTCCAACTGCCCCGCGTATGAACGTGAAAGCGATGCGCATAAAGAAAGAGCAGAAATTCTTCGATGCGATCCAGGCGCAGAAGCATCTGCGCGTAGCCGTATGAGATGAATCCAAGAATCTCGCGCCCCTCTTCCTGGAAACGCCACACATTTGCTACAACTCCGAGTGTGGTTGCTCCGTAAGCCCGCATGCAATCGATCACCAGGTTCGCCAGGCGCGGCGGCAAGATATCGGCCTGCAACAACTCGGCGTAAGGACGATGCGGCCATTGCTGCGGGCTCGGGCGTTCTTTCTCGAGCGATTCGCGAAATGTGAGTGTCGTGCCCGGGAATAGTCCAAGGTATGGTGGCGTCTTGTCGCTCTGTATACCTCTCTCGATACCCTCGATAGTCCGGTCCTGCAGAGTCTTGCTGCGCGTGAGCCATGAAGCAGCCAACTTCTCCATCTCCGGCATCGACCTGAGCCGTGCCAATTCCGTCCATGTCCGAGCAATATCCTTGAATCCGCGCGCCGCGAACGCGCTGTTTGCGTAATAAGGCTGCCAATATAGTGATGGATTCTCGTCCAAGCAGGAGTCCGATTCACTCCATCCCTTGATCAACCCATAGCCAGGATCGTCGTGCGACAACCGAAGACTCTCGTCGTGCATCGCGACCAGCAATTTCGCCGTTGATTCAATCTTTGCCCGGTGCTTCAACATTAGCGCGCTATCGTGCGTGTAGCTGAAGTACCTGGACAATAGCGACAGAGTCATACCAAACTGAGCCGTTTCCGGACCGCGCATGTCGATCATTCCATCGGCATCAACGTATTCGCTGAAATAGTTGTCGATGAACAGGCGAGCGGTCTCCAGGCGCCCCCACTCCATATTGGTATAGATCGCGCTGGTAAAGATGTCCTGGAATCCGTCGTACTCCGAGCCGGCATAGTCGCGGTCAACGGCGCCATACTTCGGATACAACCCGCCGGGTCGTGTCATGAGCTCCTTGGCAAAGGAGTGCTTTGACATATCGATCCACACGTTCTGTGGTAATGCCGCTGGGGCGACGTCATGGAGTTCCTGGTCCCAATAGCCCGCAAACGCTAGGAGAGCACGATAAAACTCCTCCGGTTGGGGATCTGTCCGGGTGGGACGGTACGCAGGATAGCTATGCCCGTACACAACTTCTGCAATCTTCCCACCTTCGATCCGTGCAGTGCGATGCCAGGTGTGCACTATGTATTTGTTCTTGTTTGGCCCAACCTCGCCAAAGACGATGACTTCCCAATATTGGTTGTCGGATATGGGAATAACTTTGCGAACGGCAGGCATCCACCCACCAACCAGGCCGTCGTAGATCTGCCCGGTCTTGAGCGCTTCGCGGAGCTGGAGAGAATACTGAATGGGATGGTAAGTCCTCGTGTTCCCGCTCCGGTAAACGGGAGTGACATCATAAGCCTCCTTGGTGCCCACAAAAGTCGTCCACGTGCGCGGATTCTTCTCGGCCGATGCCATCGGGGGAGCTGCCGACTTCACGGCCTCCGGATCGGGATCGCCATTCTGCAAGAGATGATCAGCCAGTTGGTCGGGCGAGGAAAGTCCAATCTCCTTGAGAGTGAGGCCAAGATAAGGAGTTCCTTCCTGTATTGACGCTTCCGCACTCTTGGCGAGGAAGCGGGTCAATCCCGTCGATGACAGGAATACCAGCGCCCCGTCCCGCGTGCGCAGATCTTCATATAGCTTCCAAGTCTCGGATTCGGTTCTGAATTCCGTAACCAACGTGTATCCTTCAACGGACACGGCGGCGCTACGATCAGGCTTCCGAGACGAATCAGCTGTGATCACGGGTCCTCGATCAGTTTCTGCGCCAGCCCGGCCCGTTAAGAGTTCGAAACCTGCAGCCGTTGCTGCGATCCCCTGCAAAAAATCTCGTCGGTCCATTGACATCGCAAGAACCTCAGTCCTGACTGGGTACGGAGATGGCGCTCAGCGTCGACGACGCCGGCCGCTTCTACCGGGTCCCCGGTCTTCTTTAATTTCGAAATTCGCTGGTGGAGTGACACCAAGCAGATACTGCACAAAGTAATCCCAACGTCGCCGCACCAGGTACAGTTCGTGCTCGCCGCTCTCGCCGTGGAACATGTTCGGAACGAACAACATGTCGAAGTTCTTGTTGGCCGTCATCAATGCGTCAACGAAGCGCATCGTTTCGACTGGATGCACGTTCTCATCAATGTCGCCGTGCTCCAGAAGCAAGTGCCCTTGCAGCCGGCTCGCCATCGTCACGTTCGATTGGGCCGCATAGTCATCCCGGAGAGGGTACCCCTGATAAAGTTCGTTCCACCACGCCTTGTCGAGACGAGCGTCGTGATCGCCTGACGTAGATACTCCGACTTTGTAAAATTCCGGAAAGGCCAGCATGGCGTGGGCCGCACCGTACCCGCCCGCTGAAGTTCCGTAGATCCCCACTCGCGTCACGTCCATAGACGGATAGCGCGCGGCCATCTGCTTGATCATCACGACGTGGTCTTCGAACGCTCCGCCCAGATTCCGGTAAGAAAACTGATGGAAAGCTCTCGAGCGTCCGGTTGTGCCGCGTCCATCCACCATGACAACAACGAAGCCCAACTCGGCCATCGACTGCAACCAGAGAGTACCCCCAAAGGTTTTAGGCACAAAAAACGATTGGGGGCCCGTATAAACGAACTCGACGATCGGATATTTCTTCGCCGGATCGAAATTCGAAGGATGCCAGATCAGCCCACAAAGGTCCGTACTTCCGTCTGCAGCCTTCCCTTGGAATGCCTCGGGGAACTTCCACCCTGTCTTCGTCAGCTCAGTCGCGTCCGATTTTTCCAGAACTCGCACTTCGGACCCATCTTTTGCGCGCCGCAAGACGGTTTCTCCCGGCAAATCGGGACGCGAGTAACTGTCCACGAAGAACTCTCCGTCTGGAGAAACACTGATCGAGTGGTTCGCCTTCTCGGGAGAAAGCAGCCTCAGATCCTTTCCGTCAAACCCGACACTGTAGAGATGGGTCTGATACGGATCCTCATCCTTCTCACGACCACTGGCGGAAAAGTACACCCGCCGATTCTTTTCGTCGACGTGTTCGATCTCCCGGATGACCCAAGCACCCTGGGTTACTTGGTTCTCAAGCTGTCCGGCTTTACTGAAGAGATACAGATGATTCCAGCCATTTCTCTCTGAGGTCCAAAGAATCTCCCCCGTAGCTTCAACAAAGCGGTACATCGTTTCCCCGGGATCGACGTATGCGTCCGATTGTTCCCGCAGCAGAACTCTTTGCTCACCAGTGGACGCATCGACCACTCGCAGTTCCTTGGCCTTGTATCCGCGGTCATCATAGTCGTAGCGGAGGCACTTGCTGTCGGGGAGCCAGTCGAACCCGGGGCCGTCCTGAAAGGGCAGTTCGATCGCGGCGGAATCCACGTCAATCCGCTTGCCCGATTGAATATCAAAAATGATCGGCATGGCCTTCGCCAGCACCTCGCCGGGCAGGGGATAAACGTACGTGAACGCCCGCGGATGCAGTTGATCGGGTGGCACGAATTGAAGACTGGTGAATCTGCCTGAGTTCCTGGAATCGATGCGATAGGTGATGAGCTTGGAGGAATCCGGCGACCAAAATACTGCCGCCGGCTGCCGCACACTTTCGGTTCCTTGATCGACCATCAGACGCAGCGAAGGCAAGGGCGTTGCATAGTCCCATGCCGCGACTCCGTCGTAGGTCAATTGCAGCACGGTGCCGGTCGAAACATCGCGCAAATACAGGTTGTGTTCCTTTACAAATGCCGCCCAACGCTTGTCAGGCGAGAGCACCTCGTTCGCACGCTCCGGTTGGGATGGCTCTCTCTGGCACTCATAAGTGGCCAGCAGGCAGTTCCACTGCACGCTGTCGATCGAGAAGCGAATCGCCTTCCCGCTGTCCGCGAACTCGAACTCAGTGAAAGGGAGATCTGAGGCCGAATAGTCCTGCTTTGCCGCATGGGAAAGCGCAGTCGCCAGGCGCGCGTGATCGAACGCCGGTCCACTTGTATTGTGCTCCGCGTCGACCAACATAAACTCAGAACCACTTGGACTGGTTTTGCGATAGAAAAATCGGTTTGTCTTTTCGATCCAGTGCGGGGATACCTCGGCAACGTAGACCAGGTGTCTCAGATTCCCAGGGAGAAATCGCTGCGCCCGCTGATAATCTTCCAGTTTTCCTTGCCCGAGAACGGTAGGGGAAACTGCCAGCAGAAGGAACGTAACGAGCCATGGTCGCGGAAATCGCTTCATCTCACCTCAGTCTTGACCTTTAGAAGGCATTCAGAGGTACGGATGGTCCTCAGCACAAACGTCCAATAGTGTATACAATATCCATCGAGTCCCGGCAACTACAATTCAACGGGAGGACTTATGAACCCATCTGGACGACTTTCTCGCAGGAATTTTTTGTCATCCCTCGCCGTCACCGCTGGTTCGACACTGCTACCAAAGGGTATGCTGGCAACCCCTCCGCAGGACCCAGTCGTCAACACGATCCAAAAGGATGCCAAGCCAGTAACACATGAGAAAGTCACATGGAGAGTTCTTCCCTTCCCCATGACGCAAGTTCGTTTGGGACAGGGCCCGTGCACGCTTGCGATGGAGGCCGACCGGCAATATCTTCATTCCCTGCCCCCTGACCGACTCCTGCACACCTTCCGCGTCAATGCCGGCATCCCGTCTTCGGCGCAACCACTGGGCGGATGGGAAGCGCCTGACTGCGAACTCCGTGGCCACTATGCGGGCGGGCATTACCTGTCTGCCGCTGCACTCATGTATGCCAGCACAGCAGACGAAGATCTAAAAAAGAATGCGAATACCGTCGTCGCCGAACTCGGCAAATGCCAGGCTGCTTTGAAGAGCGGCTATCTGAGTGCTTTCCCGATTGAATTCTTTGATCGACTCCGGGAGCGCCAGCGCGTATGGGCTCCCTTCTACACCATCCACAAAATCATGGCGGGCCTTCTGGACATGTACGTTTACACCGGCAATGAACAGGCTCTGGAAATGGTCCAAAAAATGGCGGACTGGACCGCCGGATACACCGGATCGCTCAGCTACGAACATATGCAACGTGTGCTCGGCACCGAGTTTGGTGGGATGGGTGAGGTTCTCTCGAATCTCTATGCTGTGACCGGCAAGGAGTATTACCTCGAAGTCGCGCAGCGCTTCGACAAGAAGCAGTTCTTCGATCCTTTGGCCGCTCACCGCGACGAACTCAAAGGCCTGCATGTCAACACACACATTCCGCAAGTAATCGCGGCCGCCCGGTATTACGAACTCACGGGCGATCACCGCTATCGCGACATTGCCCAATATTTCTGGGATGAAGTAGTGAGCGAACGCTCCTATTGCACCGGCGGGACCAGTAATGGCGAGTCATGGAACACAGATCCAGGCAAGCTTTCCACCGAACTTGGACCAAGTACGACAGAATGCTGCTGCGCCTACAACATGATGAAGTTGACGCGGCATCTGTTCGGCTGGTCGCCGGACGCCCGTCTGATGGACTATTACGAGCGCACGCTCTTTAATCATCGTCTCGGCACAATCAATCCCGAAGACGGCACCATGATGTACTACTTGCCGCTCGCATCGGGATATTGGAAAACCTTCGGCAAGCCCTTCGATTCTCTATGGTGCTGCACCGGCACCGGCTCCGAGGAATATGCGAAGCTGACCGACACGATTTACTTTCACAACGACGACTCACTGTACGTAAACCTCTTCATCGATTCCCAACTGGAGTGGTCGCAAAAGGGACTCCACGTACGACAGGAAACTCGCTTTCCGGAGGAACAAGGAACCACGCTAACAATCTCAGCGAAGAACCCAGTCCAGCTCGGTATCAATCTTCGGGTTCCATATTGGGCAGAGGGCGGCAGTGTAAAAATCAACGGAGCCGCATTGCCCGCTTTCGCCAGCCCCAGCAGCTATCTGACGCTGAATCGTGTATGGAATACCGGCGACAAGATTGAACTCAGCTTGCCGATGGGCCTGCATATCGATCCGATGCCCGACGATCAGACCATCCAAGCCGCCATGTACGGACCGCTCGTGCTCGCTGGGCGCTTCGACGCAGTCGCGAAAGAAATGAGCTATGGGGATTACGAGCCAAAACCCGGCAATCAACAAAAAGTCCCGGACATTACAGCTAACGCCGCCAGACCTACCGAATGGATTGAACCCGACGCGAAGCAGCCTCTAACTTTCCACGCCGTCGGGCAAGTGCAACCGTTGATGATGGTTCCTCTTTACAAGGTGATTCACGAGCGTTACGCAGTCTATTGGAAGGTCGACAACAAATCAACGTAGACCTGTATTAAGTAAATTTTCGTGTGAAATTTGCCAAGCCGATCGTCGTCGGCCCGGAGAATTGTCGAATCTGCTCATTCCGAAACTTCAAGCTTTGCCGTAACGGTGCCTCCTTTTGCCTCAATCCTGTAAAGCCTGCCGCCAAAGGGAACATTCCGAAGCGTGATGTTTTCGGTGAGCGCACTTCCTTTGCGAGGAACCGGTTCAAAATTCGGGCCGGCATCGACGAGCGCTTCGAGGCCAACGATGTTGAGCAGCGTTCCCCAACTGTAGTGGGGATGATCGACTCCGCAAGTACCGTCCGTGCTGTTATAGCTCTCGCAAGTGACGCGTTTCTCTTTCCAATTGCGCATGAAGAGATTTACATTCCGACGCGCGTATTCCGCCTGGTGAGTATCGTCCGCATAGCGCTTGATTCCCTGCCACACAAGATAGTTGGCGGGGCCCCAAATATGGCCATGCCAATATTCCTGCTCTGGCCAGAGCGGATCGTCTTTGGCCACCGTTGGCAGCAAGTTGGGGAGCCAGAATTTATCTTCACGATACATCCATGACAGAGTCTTCTCGGCGCGTGCTGTATCTGGCACTCCGGCAATCAATGGGTAGAAGTTCATCGGAGTAAGCCGCGTAAGCCAGTCGCTGCCGGGCTTTCCTGGTGTAAGCTGAACGACCTGCAATCGCAAACGAGCCGGCCCTGCGGAAGAACGCGCATACAAAAAAGAGATGGGATAGGTCTGGCCCGCCTCGCAGGCCACGTCGAAGATACGCTGCTCCTCTGGATCGACAACCCAACCATCCATCGTTTTTTGCCCGATCGAGATATCGCGAAAATCACCGCTGCCTAGTTTGAAACGAAACATGGCAGTGGCTGGCGCGGTGAAGACGGTTTGCACTTTCGCGAAAGCTTGCGTTGGATGGCCGCTATCTGCAGCATCTTCTTCCTTCCAGTCGTAGTCGAGTTGGCTGGTGTGCTCATTTCCCCTCTCGTTCTTGAATCCCGCATCAGTAGACAACGTCACGTCAAATCCGGACTTGAAGACGCTTTTCGGATCGATGTCGGCAGATTCGCTGGGTTGCGGTTCCCAGAACCGGCTGCAATAGATTCCGAGTTCTTCATTCCAAAGACGATCATTGATGCGCTTGTTCATAGCGGCATGTTCGGATTTGAATCGCGCGGCATCGGCAACTTTGCCGAGATAGGTGGCGATCTTCTCCATATATTCGGCGTCCATGGACCAGAGAGAGCTCAGATCGACTGCGTCAGCATTCATCGTCGTGCCAACAAGCTTTGTGCCCATGTATTCAACGTTGTCATCCCAACCGGTTTCGAACTGCGCGCCTTGCCAGAAATGCTGTTCCGAGCCCCACTCGAGCAAACCATTGTGATTTCCGTCGCGGGCTTTCATCCACCACTCATGCCAGCGCACAAGTTTCGGATAGACTTCCGCCAGGAACGGCTTATCAGGATGACGCTCGTTCATTTTCCAAACGCAAAGCGCCCCCACGGGAGGCATAGAACGGTGCACCGTGTTATAGGTGCCACCCTCAGCGGTCCAGTGCGAAAAGCTGGGCACACGCCCATCGGGATTCTGAAAACCGAGCACAGCACGGACAGTGTTCTTCGCACCCGCGGGATCTTCGAGGCTGGATAGCAGCCCATTGAAAAATAAATCCCAGACGAAATAAGGAATGAGATCGGGATCTTTTCCCATCCACCATCCCCGACCAATAGCGTGCGCCACGCGCTTATTGTCGCTGCTGTAGACACGCACGTTGTTGATGTTGTCCATGGTGGCGCCAAGGAAATCACCCCAGTCGCCTCCCGCAGAAACGCGATTCGCCATATAACGCTTTTCCGCAGCGGACAGAGTCGAATCGATCGCGTCGAATGATGGAGGTTCCCCTATGGCAGCTACGAAATGTGTGGGCGTGCTGGGAATAAGGGTAAGTGCAACTTCGGCACTGAAGGTCAAGTTCGCGCGAATATAGGTCACCCCACTATCGACACGAAGCGCAAATGGGATGAATCTTCCGTCCGAAGCAATGCCCGAACCGGTAACTCCGTTGCCTGCATCGTTGTAGACAGAATGAAAATGTGGCCAGGTGCCACCGGGCAAGCGCAAGGTCAGGGTGACCGGCTTATCCGTTTCGAGCTTGGCGACGATCGCGCTGGAGCCAACGCGACCCCAGGTGAATTGAATGTTCGCGCCTGCGTTGCGGAACGTGGACCGTGAGAAAGAGAAATCTGGGGCAGTTACCGCAGGCGGAACGTAAGCGGAGTCATTGGGGAACCACTTGCTTTTGGCGCCCTTTTCCTCCCACACAGGGTCGAT
The DNA here is from genome assembly GCA_035577905.1 of Binatia bacterium. Lineage (GTDB taxonomy): Bacteria > Acidobacteriota > Terriglobia > Terriglobales > Acidobacteriaceae > Sulfotelmatobacter. The sequence continues at coordinate 41,939 of DATKAP010000103.1, read as the reverse complement.
CAGAAACCCAGCTGCATCGTCTACGACGAACGCAATCCCATAGGGAGAGTCGACGAAGTAATTGCCAATTTTGACATCGTAATCCTGAGCGGAAGCAGCGAGTGGAAATCCGGCGACTGCAATTACAAGCATTGTGGACGTAAATAAGAATAGCCTGGAGAATTTCATGGTTGTTTGGATCCTTATCCTGGAAATCAGGCTCGCAACGCTTACCTTCCCCTTCCCTTGCATCCCGGTACGCGGAATGAGCCAACCCTGCTCGTGTAATTGGCTGTTTCGCCTTTCTTCAAGTAGTCGCCCACGTACCAGAACGTGCAGTCATCGGTCGGGTCAACCGCAGTGGTGACGTAGTCCTCCCATCGAAAAGTGTTTGTTTGCGACGATTCGCCACTTGCTAGCACCGTCTCGTGCAGCGACAGGATGCCCTTAGGATCTTTCGCAGACCGCGCTGCAAAACGCTGCCCGGGAAAGTTCGGGGTACCACCGAACGAATAGCCAACCCCAATATCACCTTTCCGATCCATCGCGATGCTGGGCATCCACCGGTAGAATTCGTCGGGTGCGTAGGTGCCCTGCTGATACAAGTACGGATTTCGCTGTTTATCCACACGGAATTCGTACCAGCGAACAGCACCTCCCCCGGCTTGCGTCGCAACCGAATGTGCTGCAACGATAGACTCCCGTTTGCCGATCTTGCGGTAGACCAGTCTCTGCATCAGCTTGTCACCTTGCGCGTCGAGCCGTCGTTCGGTGCCAGGTTGCGGTACACAACTCGTGAGCTGCCCGTTGCAGAGAAAGTGATAGGGCGCCACGGGGATTTTCTCAGGACCAGTGATTTTGGTGTTCGACGGCGTGTTCCAATCAACGTGAACTTTCCAGGCGTAGATCCCGTCGTCATCGAAGATATTCTTGAGCTGTGTGCCTCCGGCCGCCATCATGATGTTTGGCGCACCCGGTGGTGGCAGCTCTTGACCGTCAATATCTGCGTTGTTTAGAAAGCTAACGCCATCCACCACGATGCATTGCTCGGTTGCTGGCTGCCCCTGCAGCATCCTGGTCCTGTCTGCGATGCAAACATGTTTCTGGATCACTTCGTCACCGGTGCTGGTCGCGACATAGTAGCCGTCGGGCCAGACCGCCGGTCGAGGGTAATCGGGAAACAACGTTCGCTCGAAAGCGTAGCGATAATATGCGCCAAGCGGATCATCGCTGACGCTCACTGCATAGCACATTGCAAACGTTCCGCGAGGCTTGGTTTGGTCTTCCGACCCCGAGAATACATGCTTGCCAGCGAGAGGATCCGGCGGTGGCGGCGCAGGATCCGAGAGTAAAGTTGCCGGCACACCCGGAGCAGAAGCCTGGCCCGAGTGTACGGCCTCACCATGTCCTTCAGGGTACTCTCCCGGATTTATGCGAGTGAAGATCGGCATGACGAAAAGCCAGCGGCCGGCCAACTGGTCATAACGCACCACTCCGTCGCCATTGTTACGAGCTTCGCAAACGCCGCCGAAGCCGGCCCAGAGTGTACTCGTCGCGACTGGACCATATAACACTTTGCCGCTCTTGCTATAGCGCGAGCCCGCTTTCGTGTAGATCGCGATACGTGTATTGACGATCTGCACTATGTGATTTGGGCCGACTGCCAGGCTATTATCAGAAGGATTTCTTAAGGTCGCCGTCCCGTTAGGACCTGTAAATCCAGCACCCAGTCCGTCGAAGCTCTCAACCAACAACAAACCCGACCTTTTGCCCTGTACTCGCTGTTCGGCCCGCGCGCCCGCCTCGGTAATCAGAGGTTTAGGAGCAGGTGCAGCGTCATTGCCCTCTTGCCCCGTACCGTAAACATCCGAGGATAAGGCGCAGCAAGTTTCACTTTTTCTTTCGGAATGAGGAACGAGGATAGCCGAACCTAGCAACGCGAGCGAAGGAGAAACATCGAATCTCATCGCGGGCCGGACGATCACAGAACCCTTTCTTGCCGACTCTTGCCAAGCGGTGAGGTCGGCAGCATCACCTATGGAACAGAAAGCGGCGAATAAAGACACGACGACAATCCAAGGGCGCGCGGTTTTCTGGACTTGGTTCATTGCTGCTCCGTAATCATTGCTCTCTTCCTAATTCGCAAGGTCAGGCACAGGCGCGGCCATTGACAACCGAACCCGACTGACCGTTCGCGAAATGTTCTAATGCGTGGCCGCAAGATTATTGCGGAGATGAAACGCGAGAGGATGAGGCACATCAGCAAACCCGCCCTTGGCAAATTCTCCAGTCGCGTTCAGGACCAACGAAAACATGGCATTTTACACCAGGGGAAAAACGAATCGGACTCGATAAGTGTGGAACGCTGGCATCTGTGCCGATGCGTCACGTGAAACGAGAGGTCTGTCCTCGCTGAGGGCGTGGCAGGAGCTATTCGTTTATTTGACACTCCCGTTGAGCATCTTTCGGCCCAAGATGGCGCCGAACGCAAATTTGATGGAGGTTTTTCCTTGGGATCACTTCAATCAGGCAATAGCTACGTGAACATCTACCCTTGCGAACGCGGACTCGGTACACGCATCCCTCAATTATTCCCCAGTCGATTTGGAGATGCATTTAATGTTTGGATCGAGGATGAGTCGCCACATGAGGGGATCGGCTGGTTCGTAGTGAAGAAGGCCTGTGATCAGAGAAATCGAGACTCGGACACTGAAAGAGAGCGCCGAGAATTCATCTTTAAGCCGCTGACGGGCAAGACGAACCTCACGTGAGATCTGAGTCTGCCATCGTGTTCGCAATGCCCGACGCGGGCTGCAGGCAGTGCTTTTGCCACTCAAGGGCAGCGGTTGCGGTACAGCGACATCTCTACTGCCCGCGCCATTGCCTCCCTATTCAAATTCAGTTCGAGAAAGTCGCATACGGTCTGGGCACAGCTGGAAGGGTCTCTTAGGACCTTTCGAAAACCCATGCGACAAACAGGAATTTCTTTTCTCAGTTCGAGCCAGGAGATAATTTGCTGCATGTGCTCGCGGAATGCTTGAGTCAGCAAGGTATGATCAACCAAGTCGGCTGATCCGCGCCGCTTCAGCATTTCATCTTGCGAGGCAAGGACCTCGGGAAGCGGGCGTTCCATGAAAATAAGCTTGTAGTGTCTGCCTCGGGGAAGGGATAAGAGAAGTTCCGAGATAACTTTAACGGCTCTTCCTTCCGCTTCGTCGATGCGCTTGGGCTCCCTGGGTAGCAGTTTGATGGGTTCCCATTCGTAGTAGCCGCGAGGATTGTCGATGTCGGGCTTGCGCTCTTGGTCGCTGAGAATGGGGAGGCCTCCAGCCGCCAGCATTTGCATCATCAGAGACGTACCAGACCGCGGCAACCCCGAAACGATAGTGATCAAGATTCGTCCTTTGTCATGCGATCGGGATCTCTGCTAGGTCACGAGCGGAGACGAGAGTTCAACGGAACGGCTTGTCGAAATTCCGACGGTCCAGGGCTTGCCATCGAGATATCTAGGCAGAGCGAGGCCGAACAATTTCAGAAGAGTCGGCGCTACGTCGACAATAGCGGGCTTCTCGTCGCTGATCTTTTGATTGCAGAAAAGGACCCCGGGGACCAGCCGCGGATCGATGCAATGGTCGCCACTCCACGCTTTGAGGTTGTCCTCAAACATCTGACTGGTGACTTTGCCCATCACAGAGTCCCATGAGGCACGATAGCCATCCCCGTAGCCGACGATCAAATCAGGTGCGTTCTCCATGTAAGGTCCTGCATACACCGCGTCGCAATCGAAGACTCCAGTGATGCCCACGCGTCCGGACGCCGGATCAACAAGTCCGTCGAGATTGCGTCGCAACTCGTCTTTCAGGGATTCGGCTTCGACTCCCGGCTCGACAATTCCCTCGCGCTCTCGGCCTTTCAAGTTGAGATAAAGTCCGTTCAAGCCCATAGTGTAGGCGCGTGTGCGAGACCAGTCGACGTCGTCAAACCAGTCTCCGCTTTCCGTCTTACCCTCGTTCAGTGCGAGATATCCGGCTTGGTGTAACCATGCATTCAGATTGACGCAACGGGCAAACGACTTGAAGCCGTGGTCGGAGACTATCATTAGCAGAGTCTGGTCATCGATCTGTTTCATGACGCGGCCAATGAGTTCGTCCATGCGGCCATACAAATCCTGAATTACGTTGGGTCTCTGACTTCGGGGAACCTCGCGCGCTGCAGGATGATTCTCCTCCAGATACCGCCAGAACATATGTTGCACCCGGTCGGTTGTGTCGAACACGCAGGCACAAAGACCCTGTTGCGTCTTTTCCAGCGCGTCGAAAAGCATGCGCTCACGGTCTTCATGATTGGAATAGCACTGCGCCAGGAACGCCTCATCGTCGAGGACATTTTCGTTCAAGGCCCAGGTATCCTCTGCCAGTCCCAGCGTTGCATATGGACCGAACATCTTCTCCAGGTAAATGGAGTACGTAACTGGATGAGAGATGGGCAGATCGGGCCTGCCCGGATCGATATTCACTGGGGTAACGTAGACCTCGACCTCAGGGAAGATCTCCTTGAGATAAAAGCGGCAGATGCCGTGTGCGCTGAAACCCACGCCAGCCTTGAACTTAAGCGGAATCCACTGCGAATATTCTCCGACTTTCAGTGTGAAGGTTTCCGAGTCAACAGTGAGACGGGCTTGATTCTTACCGGGGTCGGGGCGGATTTCGAATTTTACTCTCAGTTCCTCTCCTGATCCGCCTCCCAAAGGATTCTCAGGCCCGGGGACGTATGAGACATAGGACGAGCTTGTACGCTCGACGGGAACGCGAACTCCTCCTTCACGAAACTTGTCGCTACTCGTCCGGGTGGTGCACAAACAAAATGTTCCCTGGCTGCCTTTCAAGTCGGGGACGCACATGCCCGAGAGAAGAACGCCAGAAAATTTCTCAGGCGGAAACGTCACCGGCACGCGAAGAACCGAGCAGAATATGCCTGCCTCGCCCAACCAATGCCAGAACGGGATGCCGCGGCGCATTCCTTTGATCCTGGGCCCGCCAAGTGGAATATTGTATTTTCCGATTTTCAAGCTGCGCTTCGGTGCCTTGATCTCCGCGGAAGAGAGGTATGGCAGGTAATTGCCGAGATCGCGAGCAAGAAAATCATAGATATTGTGCTTGCCCGGATTGACACCGGTCATGAATGTCGACCACGCGACCGGAGAAATAGCGGGGTAAGTAGTGGCTAATTTCCGAAAGGTGCCGCGCTCGCGCAGCTTCGCCAGATTCGGCAGTCTGCCTTCCGCGATGAATCGCTCAGTTAATTCCGGGTCCATTCCGTCGAACCCGAGAATCACCGCGCGTTTGATCTGCGCTTTCGCATAAATGTTCCGATGTCGCAGAAGCCGGAATAGCTGGCGAAAGGGCCACACTAGAAAGGCATACACCGAATACAGGAAGGCCACGAAAAGGGCCCAGAATGAGGAGAGGACGGCGAATCCGGCGCCAGGGCCGGCGTAGGCGTGGCTGCTCGCGGGACAAAGCAGAAGGAGCGCCAGCCATGCGATACACACCGAAAACCGTCGGCGGTCAGCCAATAAGACGTTGCGGCCAAATGTCATATTTCAATCCCAAGGATACTCTTGAAAAGAAAGCCTGCAGCCATCGACAAAACGAAGAAGAGCCAGACCCAGTTCCACTCCATGCCTGCAAATGCAATCTCGCGGGCAGGGTACTGCACATCGATGGCTTCGACCGAATTGTTTGCGGGTAAGGCGGGCTCTGTCGAAACGAAAAATCTTTCCCAGAACTTCCCCCGAAGGCGGGCGGGCGAGAGGCGTGGCACACCGGAGCCGACGACCACACGCTTTGCGAAAAGCTGGTCCGCCACTTGAAGGTTGACCGCGTATTCTCCAGCTCTGTCGGCGATCAGTCTCCAGGCAATCTTCTTTTCCGCAGGCTCGTGCACCGCAGGCGCTGTGCTGGACAAGCCGTTCGGCAGTTGGAGCGAAACTTGATTCAGCAAATCTGGATTATCAATACGAGCTCTAATCAGGAAGCTCTGGCCCGTGGCAACCGGCTCTGATCCCAGATATCGATCGACCTCAACAATCAGAAGCGTGATCGGCACAATCACAAAGAGCAGAGGTCTGAATGCGAGTCGGAGATAGTGCCCGGTAGCCAACACTATCTGAACATAGGAGCGCAGAACTACCTGAATCTGATCCTGATAAAGGCGCAGGGCCAGCAGGTGAGCTTTGAGCCGATCCTTTGCAATGTGAATTGCTTTTTGGTCGGAAGTATGGCCAAACACCAATACCATCGCCAGCCCGACAATCAGTGAAATGCCGACAACAATTCCGGAGGGAACGTTGATTCCAAGAGAGCCCATAGGGACGGTATAGTGCAGACCCACTACTCGATATATCCCAGCCCTTGCAGTCGTTTCCTTATGATGTCCTTCGACGTATTTCCCTTTTCGCCAGGCGGAAGGACCTTATTCACTTCCTTCTCGAGAGCGTGCACAACGAATTCGTCAACGGAGGAGTAGCCGCACGCATCCGCACACTGTTTCACTTTTTCCAGCAATTCGCCCTCCAGCTTCACCTTGTGAGAGCCGAACATGTTGACCTGAACCTCAATTCTTATTTGGTAAGGATTCTATCGGGATCCGGCCGGTTGAAGACGGATTGACCAATCATACCTCTTCCCTTCTCGATTCCAAACTCCGCGAGGATCGTGGGGGCTATGTCGGTCAATGCGGGCGTGCTGGCAACAATCTTCCGGTTGCTCAGTAAGACCCCGGGTACGAGCTTATAGTCCATGCAGTGGTCCCCGCTCCAGGGATTCGAATTATCTTCGAGTTCTTCAGGCGGAAACGAACCCAGAATCGTTTGCCATCCTGCCCGGTAGCCGCGATTGTAGCCGACGAGCATGTCCGGACCTGATCGCGCATATGGTCCTTGATAGGCCTCGGAGGCCAGGTCCACACGTGTGATCACCTGCTGCTTCGACGCAGGATCCTGAACTGCGAGCAATTTTGTTCGAAGCTCCGCCATCAAGAGGTCGGCCTGAGTTCCAGGTTCAACGATTCCGCCCCCCTCGCGGCCGCGCAAGTTGAGATAGAGGCCGTTCAGACCAAGACCGTATGCGCGTGTTTGGGTCCAGTCTACATTCGCAAATGGTTCGCCTGAATCTGCGGCGCTATTGTTCTTGAGTTTGATGTACCCGTTGCTCAGGAGCCACGTATTCAGGTTGAAGGAACGATAGTAAGGAGCAAATCCATGATCCGAAACAACAAGCAACAGTGTCCGATCGTCCACATGGGGCAGCACCTCCCCGAGAACCTGATCCATCTGCTGATAAAAATCGGCGATCGCGGAGCCGTTCTGGTCCGCCAGAGTCGCGTCGTATTCAGGATGTCGTGAGTCCATCAGGCGCCAGAACATATGAGAATTCAGGTCGAGGCTGGAAAAATAGAAGAAAAACAGGCCGTGATTGAACTTGGGAAATTCCATGTCGAAAATACGACGATGCTCCGCCAATACCGTCCGCGCCTGTTGCAGATACTCCTTGTCGTCGAGCACTCCATCGGAGAGTGCCTTCGTATCTTCAGCAATCCCCTGTGTGTGAAATTCTCCAGCTTCATCGGTGAGCAAACGCGAATAGCTGGATGGCGTCGAAATCGGAAGCGCCGGATCGGCGGGATCCATATTGATTGGCGATACGTACAATTGAAAACGAGGATGCGCCTGCTTGACATAGAAGCGGCACATGCCCTTTACGTTTGCAAAGAGAGGGATTAGCTGGAACTCGACGCGGATCCAGTTACTCCACTCGCCCTCTCGAAGCACGAATTCATGATCCTGCACGTTGATCTTAACCACAGACTCAACAGGGTCTACCGCAACCGAGAATGGTTCCGTAGCCGCAGGATTGCCTTTCAAAAACGAATTGTTCGGGCCGATCAGGCTGGCTGTCACTCGATAATTCTGCACCTGAACAGGAATGACTTGTCCCCCTTCGACGGCACCCGGCGTTGCCATTGGGTCATCGGTGTAAAAGGAAAATGTGCCGTACGTACCGCGCAGATCGGGCGTGCCCATGCCCGAAAGGGTTTTTCCCTTGGTGGGTACCGGCGGAAAATTGGAAGGAATACGAAATACTGCGTTCGGAATCCCGTGCTGGTCGAGGATTTCCCAAAAGGCGGCGCCGTGCCGCAGTTGCTCTGCGCTGCCCCCGCCCAGCGGGATCGACCAACTCCCCAGATGTATCGAGTGTTTCGGTTCCTCAACTTTTGAGGCGGAAAAGTAAAGGCTCAGCGTCTTGGGATCACGATGAATAAAGTCGAAGATCCCATGACCACCCGCATTCATTCCGGTGATGAGATTCGACCATGCCACCGGACTCTGAGGTGGAATACTCGTGGTCAATGGACGGAAATCTCCCTCAGCCTGAAGTTTGGCGAAGTTGGGCAATTTTCCTTCGCTGATGAACCGACGCAGAAGTTGCGGATCCATCCCATCGATGCCGAGAATGATCAACCGCCGGCTTGCCTCGGAACTCGCACGCGCAGACCGACGGGACAGTAGCATGAACACCGCGCTAACAAGCACGATGAAGCACAGCACCCAGGAAATTTTCTTCAGAGAGCGAGTCCTCGGAGTTCTTTGTTCAGTTGTGACACCATTTCAGAACACTGCTAGACTTCTACGCATGCTGCGGAGTCTGGGCCCCTGGTTCTTGCCTGTCATTTTACCTCTGCTTGTTTCCCCGGTCGACTGTCGGGCTGCAACGAAGCCGAACATCATCCTGATTACTCTGGACTCTACGCGCGCCGACCGCATGGGGTTTCTCGGCGCGCGCAGCAGCCTTACCCCCAACCTCGACGGATTCGCGCATCAGGGCATCGTGTTCGCCCAGGCTTACTCCCAGGCGCCCACAACAGTGGTCTCCGCCGCAACTATTCTGACGGGGACATATCCGCAAACTCATCAGGCAAGCGAGCTTGGAACTCCTCTTGCGGCAACGTTCCCCTACCTGCCCGCTCTGCTGCACGCCGGCGGCTACCGCACCGCTGCCTTTGTCGGATCGTTCCTGCTGGATCCGCGGAACGGTCCGTACCAGGGCTATGACCGCGGTTTTGATCTGTACGATGCGGGCTTTCACGAGGCGTCAAAAGGCGAAAGACGATTCCAATCCGTGGAACGCAACGGGAGTGAGGTGGTGTCGCGCGCCGGCAAGTGGCTGGCAAACAACAAGCACCGCCCTCTGTTTTTGTGGGTGCACCTGCAGAACCCCGCCGGCGTCAGCGGGAGCGCTTACGATCGCGCAATCGCGGCAGCAGATTCGGCAGTTGGGAGATTGATGAATCTGCTGCGCGCCCAGTCTCTCTATGACGATTCGGTGATTGTGGTTGCTTCTCCCCATGGAGAAAGCCTGGGCGCCCACGGAGAAGATACCCATGGGGTTTTCCTTTTTGACGAGACGATTCATGTGCCGCTTGTACTGAAGCTTCCGAAGAACCAGATGGCGGGAAAACAGACACGGAATCGCGCTCGTCTCTTGGATATTTCTCCCACTTTGCTGGCCGAAGCGGGTGTTGCAATCCCGCCCCAGATGCAAGGACAGTCGCTGATTCGAATCGCACAAGCCACTTCTCAAGCCGAACAGCCGGCGTACTCCCGTAGCGAATTCTCAAAGCGCTCCTTCGGCTGCAGCGTGCTTGAGTCATGGCGTGCGGGGAAATATCTGTACATCCGCGCGCCGAAACCCGAGTTGTACGACCTGTCGAGTGATCCCGGGGCAATGCACAATCTGGCACAGAGTGCAAAGGCGACGCTTGAAACTATGGCCTCGCAGATGCAGACCTTCGATAGTCATCTGGGAAATGATGCCGTGAAATCCGCGGAGTCTGGTTTGACCCCCAGTGAAATGCAGAAATTGGCATCTTTGGGATACGTTGGATTGCAGAAGGCGGGTACCGGGGTTAATGCGGCGGCGGAAGGAAGCGATCCGAAAGATGCTATCGGTTCCATCAATAGAACGATGGCGGCAATCCTTGATTTGGAAGATGGAAAGCCGGAGAAGGCGATCCTCACACTGCGGCAGATCATTGCTATGCAACCGACGAGTTATCTCGCGCAGTATGGAATGGGGGCGGCTTTGGTACAACAGCAACAATATGCTGATGCCGTCCCGTATCTCCACAAGGCGATTGAACTGCAGCCTGATTCCGCGTGGGCTCACTACGCGATAGGTATAAGCCTGATGAAAGCTGGTGACTTCAATACTTCGGCCGTCCACCTTGAGATAGCTGCCGGGCGGTTGCCGGGGCTCGATTCCGCACATGTTGCTCTGGCACAGACGTACGAACATCTTGGACGTCTACCGGATGCCGCCCGCGAACGAGCAAAAATATCTGGAGGAAATACCAATCATTAAGCATCAATCTTCTCGCGCTCGTTTGTTAGCCTATCAACGGAGCTGAGTAGGAGCCTGCCATTGCGATCTGTCTCGTTGTTTACACTCGGGTCTCATTCAGCGCCCCATGCGGTGGTTCCGCTGGCTGCTGTGTTGACGGCAATATTCCTGTTTGCGCCGGTTGCGCTACCGCAGGGCAACCGACTGGCGGATCTTCTCCGTCAGGGTCAAGCTGCGCTGCAAGCTGAAGACTTCGACCGGGCTGCCCTTGTCTTTGAGCAGGCGCGGCAAATCGACCCAAACCGCAAAGAAGTGAACCGTGGTCTGCTGCTCAGCTATCTTCAGCTTGGCCGCTTGGCTGATGCGGAGGGTATTGGAAAAACAGCCGTCACGCGGTGGCCCAATGATGCCCAAATGCTCCATTGGTTAGGTTTGGTTTATTTCAAGCAACAAAAGAACGACCTCGCGATTCCCCAGTTGCGACATGCCGTTAATTTGGACCCTTCGCAGTCCGACATCCACTTTGACTTGGCGCTCGTGCTGTTATCTGACGATCAGTACTCTGATGCTGCAAAGGAACTGGAAATCGCCATCAAGCTTGATCCGAAAGCTGCACTGCCGCACGTGCTGTTGGGGCGTGCTTATCAAAATACGAATCGCAGTGTGCAGGCGGTAAAACAATTTCAGACGGCTCTGCAATTGGAACCGAATCTTCCTTTGGCGCATTACCACCTCGGGTTCGCTTACGAGAGCCTTGGCAGAAATGAAGAAGCAATCGCTGAGTACGAAAAGGAGATCCAGCGTTCGCCGAGCAACGGCACTGCCCTGTATCAGCTTGGTCATTGCCAGCTCGCCGCGGGATTGTGGACCTCGGCTGTCGAGCATCTAGAGAAAGCTGCACAGCTTGAGCCTGGGAATTTCGACGCACTTTATGATTTGGGCAAAGCCTTACTTCTGAAAGGTGACGCCCAGCAGGCGGTTCCGGCCTTGCGTCGCGCCGCAGAACTCAAGCCCGCGGATCCTACGCCGCATTACCAGTTGTCTCGCGCACTCGAAAAGCTGGGACGAAACGAAGAAGCCAGGCAGGAACTGGAAACCTTTACTGCCCTGAACAAGGCGCAGCCTGTGACCGGGGGGATGGCTGCTGGGCCCATCCAATGATCAGGAACGTTCCTCGTCTTAGATGGGTGCTGGCCTTCGCCGCGGCGGGAGCCAGCATTTTCTGGCTTTCAACTGAATCACTTCCGCAACAGACTTCGGCGTCCCGTAAACCTGCTCGTGCTGCACCATCGTCCAGTCGAGGAAAATTGACTCTGCCCAGCATATCTTTCGCCGATGTGACACGCGCGGCAGGAATTGATTTTCGACTCACCTGTGGCGGACCCGAAAAGCTGTACATCATGGATTCGATGTGCGGTGGCGTCGCGGCCTTTGATTACGACAACGATGGATGGGTCGACATCTTCCTGGTGAACGGCTCCGAGATCGGAGATTTCAGAGCTGGTAAGTGCCATAGCGCAAAGCTCTATCGCAATAATCGAGACGGGACGTTCACCGATGTTACCGCCAAATCTGGCATCGACCATTGTGGCTGGGGCTTCGGGGCTGCGGTGGGGGATTACGACAACGATGGCAACGACGATCTTTACATTACTTACCTCAATGGCGCAGTACTGTATCGCAACAACGGTGACGGCACCTTCACTGATGTGACCTCGAAGGCGGGTGTTGGCAACACTGGGAAATGGGGGACGAGCGCTGCCTTCGGCGACTATGACAATGACGGTTATCTCGACCTCTATGTCGCCAACTACGTCGAACTCAACCTCGATCACTTGCCGGAATTTGGGCAAGGCCCTTTCTGCCAGTATCGCGGATTTGGGGTTTCGTGCGGGCCGCGCGGACTGAAGGGCGCCCGTGACCGCCTTTATCACAATAACGGAGACGGCACGTTTACCGATGTCAGCGAGAAGCTCAATATTGATCCGGGCTCCTACTATGGCCTCGGCGTGATGTGGCTGGATTACGATCTAGATGGTTGCCTCGATCTGTATGTCTCCGACGATTCAAGCCCGAGCATGCTGTACAAAGGTGACTGCAAAGGCGGATTCAGCGACGTTGGAGCGCGGGCTGGCGTAGCCTACAGCGGGGATGGCCGCGAACAGGCGGGGATGGGTATCGACTCCGCTGACTACGACAACGACGGGTGGCCCGACATTGCAAAAGCAAATTTCTCGGATGACACGAATAACCTGTTCCACAACGATCACAACGGCGAATTCACGGATCTCGCCGGTTCCGCCAATTTCGGCCCCATCAGCACACCTTTCCTCGGATTCGGCTTGAAATTCCTCGACGCCGATAACGATGGGTGGCCTGACATATTCATTGCGAACGGTCACGTAAATCCGCAGGTGGACCAGCACAGTTTCGGGGTGACATACGCGCAGCGACCATTTTTCTTTCGCAACCTGGGAACTGGTAGATTCGAGGAGATCGGTCAACGCGCCGGATCGCCTCTTACGCGACGGTATGTCGGCAGAGGCGTGGCATCCGCGGACTTTTTCAACGATGGCAAGATGGATCTGCTGGTCAACGTGATCGATGGTTCCCCTCTCCTGCTCCGCAACCACAGCGCTGGGGCGGGCCACTGGATTCGCATAAAGACCGTTGGAGTTCGATCCGACCGCAACGGATTTGGTGCCCGGATAGAGGTTAAGTCCGGAGACCGGACTCAATCTGCCGAAGTCCGGGCGAACTCGAGTTTCGAATCGGCCAGCGACTCTCGAATACATTTCGGGCTTGGGCTGGCCACGCGCGTTGATTCCATTACGATTCGGTGGCCATCCGGCACCGTGGACCGACTCGGGGCCCAGCAGGCAGACCAGGAAATGTTGGTTAAGGAAGGCCTTGGCATAGTGCCCCAAGCGGCGAGACAAGACGGGTTCAAAAGGCATTAATGCTCGTCTTCCGGGGCTCGGCATCGGACAAAAGTTTCGATATTAACGGTAGAAAACCACGATGTTGGGGCGAGCGGGCCGAGAAAGAAATCCGGCACGCTACCGTTCCCCACACCTGCGCGCCTGCGGCCGCAACCCACTGACCGCACAGACCATCACGAACCCTAATAGACAGCCAACCCCTGATGGTCAGGGTGAGCATGGCTCCCTTTTTGCAGAGGGGTTCGGTCCAATAGCGAAAAAGCTTTCTTTCGCTGCTGCTCGTCATAATCCAAAAACATTAAAGACTTCTTGACAATAGACATAACGTCAGTGGAAAATCCCCCCCACTTCACAGTTTTCTGTGATTTTGCATTGTCAGTAGCTGTTGTGCATGGGGCCTGGGGCGGAGTTTGCCGATAGTTTTCCATTTCACCGTTGAGCTCGGGAGAAACGCCGTGAAGAAACTGCAGGCAATTCTGATTTCTTCTGTCGTTGTAACGCTTACGCTAACCGCAATTGCCCAAGTGGAAAACGGGCAGTTCACTGGCAATGTCACTGATCCCTCCGGCGCGGCGATCGCCAACGCGAAAGTCACCGTCACCAACGTCGGTACGAATCTCACTGTTAGCGTTGTGACCAGTCAGTCCGGCGCCTATAACGTCGGCCAATTACAGATCGGCAAATACACCGTTGCGGTCGAGGCCAAGGGGTTCCGGCGATCCGTCAGGTCAGACGTCACGGCCAATGCCGGGGTTATAACTCACCTCGACTTCAAGATGGAGCTTGGTCAAGCCAGTGAAACCGTGGAAGTGTCGGGCGAAGCGCCCCCAATTCAAACCGAAGACTCGCGGCTCTCGACGACGGTCGATTCGACTCAAATTTCCAACCTGCCGCTAAACGGACGCAATGTTTATGACCTCATGCAGCAGGCTGCCGGCGCAGTCAATGTTGACGGCGTGCTCAGCGAGAATGGCCACAACACGGTTGTGAATGGGCTGCGCGAAAATTTCAACGGGTTTCTGGTCAATGGGTCTTCCAATAAAGGACTGAGCGGTGGTCCGCAAAACACGCCCATCGAAGACACGGTTGCCGAATTCCAGTTGTTGACCCTCAATCAATCAGCGCAATACGGCAATAGCGCCGGCTCCATCACCAACCTCGTGCAGAAGTCGGGCACCAATGCGCTTCATGGCAGCGTGTGGGAGTTCATTCGCAACGACAAGTTGGATGCCAATACCTACTTCGCCAATCAGAAGGGCCTCGATAGACCGCCATTGCATTTCAACCAGTTTGGCGGCACGATTGGCGGCCCCATCATCAAGGACAAACTGTTTTTCTTCGGGTCCTATCAGGGCGATCGGTTTAAGACGTCCACTCTTCCCTCGCCGGTCGTCGCCGAGGGTCCTGAATTTCGTTCGATTGTCGCGAACGCGCCCGGATTGGCACCTGGGGGGCAAAAATCAGTAGGTCAGTTGCTTTACAGTCAATTCGCACCAAATGTTCAGGGAACCCCATTTTTGACAGTAAACGAATATCTCCAGGGTTTTTATAGCGGCACCGGTTTTTCATCGGTCGGGGAGTACGAAGATCCCAACACTAGCTCCACTGGGTTCGGCCCGTACGGCGATGCGAATATCGGCAACCGGATGACCACCCTGTTCAATGCAATCCAAGCTTCACCACTTGGCTTGGATACGCCGATGCTCTACCAGACGATAAACATTCAAAATACACAAAGTCTGGGAAATCTCTTCGACGGAAACGAAGCCTCGGGCAGAATCGACTGGAATGCCGGTTCCAAGGATCGGATATTTGCGCAATTCAACTGGTCCCGTCAGAACACACTTCAGCCTGCTGCCAATAGTCGAGGCTTTTTGAATCCGACCAGGTTTATCTCTCCCAACGGCACGATCAACTGGGCACATACTTTTGGTCCCCACGTGGTGAACGAAGCCCGCGCCGGGTATTCGGGAAGTTACTCGCGTTATGTTCCATCCGTCCCGGGTGTTCCCTCGATTTACATCGGCGACTATGCCGGAACGATGGGATTCGGCTCCTATAACGGGTATCCGCAGTTTTTCAAGGAACATATCTACAACTATGCCGACATGGTGTCGATCAACCATGGCAACCACAGCATCAAGGTTGGCGGCGAAGTACGGAGAAATATCGAAAACTCCGAGTTCAACGTAGCTCGGCCGTCGTACTACTTCTACGATCCATTTTTCTTCGCGGTCGATGGTCCTTACGGCATGGCAGCCGGCGTCGATCCGGGCTTCACGACCAAATCAAATGCCCAACTGGCGACCAATATTCGCCACTGGCGCAACATCGAATTCGGCGCGTTCGTACAGGACGACTGGAAAATTTCTCGCAAGCTGACTCTGAACCTCGGCCTTCGGTACGACCTGTTCCAGCGCCACAACGAAAACGCAGGTTTGGCCACCACGTTCTTGCCAGGCCCTGGCACGCATTACGTCGACAACATTACGACAGGTGCTGGAACAATCCATGATGCGAACGCTCCTGTAGGTTCGGCGACATGCCCTGCTGGAGCAGTTGGACCGGACGGCTTCCACACGATCGACCAGATGGCCGTTCTGGCCGGGGTTTGCGGACCCGGAGGATTTGCTCCTGCGAAGAGTTTGGGCGCAGGCGACCACAACAATTTTGGGCCGAAGATCGGGTTCGCATATGACGTCTTCGGGGACGGCAAGATGGCTCTTCGCGGCGGTTTCGGTGTTTCCTACGAGGGCACTTTGTACAACCCCCTCTCAAACTCTCGCTGGAACCCGCCGTATTATTCGTTCAATGCCGTCCAAGATGCCGCCGTTGGCACTGGATGCGGCACTCCAACAGGTTGTCTCGTCTATTATGGTCCGCAGCCCGCACTCGGAGGCACGGGATATGCTACAGATGCTCCGGCATTTACCGGGCCAGCCGGCCCCAACAACTTCCAAGGTAACGACACTACGTACACGGCGGTTGGCAACATTATGGGATGGAACCCATCGAACCGAGATCTTGCCAATCTAACCGGAATTATCCCACCAAAGGGTATAAGGGATCCTTACGTATACAACTATTACCTTGGAATGCAGCGCGAAGTAGCGCGCAGTGTAGTTCTCGAGGTGAATTATGTTGGCACTGTCGCGCACAAGCTATTCCGTGCCGAACAGGTGAACCGGGTTCCTGGTGGATCTCTGAGTCCCACCACGGTTTACAACGCTTCCGTACCTGCGGGATGCACCATCGACCGGTTCGGACGGGAGCTCTGCAGCCAAAAAGATGTCGCGGGCGTAACTAATACGACCGGACGGCTAAACCCTAACTATGGAAGACTGAGAGTTTGGGAAAACGTAAACAACTCGATTTACAACTCCATGCAGGTTTCGCTCACCAAGAAAATGAGCCACGGGATGCAGTTCGCCGCCCATTACACATGGGGGCATGCGATTGACAATGGTTCTACGTGGCACAGCGGTGCAACCAGCTCGAACCATGAGGGGGCCGGTGAAGGATACAGCAGCGACCAGACTATGCCAAGGCTCGACCGTGGCAATTCGATCTTCGATATTCGCCACACCTTTACCATGAACTATGTTTACGAGCTTCCGTTCTTCAAGAACCATGGTGGGGTCGCGGGAGCGGTTCTGGGAGGCTGGCAGCTGAACGGCACGATTGCCTATCACACGGGTGCACACTGGGAGCCTTTCTGCCACGGCTCACGGGGTAGTTGTGACTACAACAACGACTACGAGGCGAATGATCGTCCCAACTCCACAATCGCTGCCTACAGCGGAGCTAACCACGACATGTGGGCCAACGGCTGGGGCGGAAACTTCTGTTACAACAAAGATTTCACTACTCCTGACAATTGCGTCTTCCAGAGACCTCAACCTGCAAATACCGGAACCCTTGGGCGTAACACGTTCACGGGACCGGGTTTCATGGAGTGGAACCCATCGCTCTTCAAAAACTTCAAGATTACGGAGCGAACCAAACTTGAGTTCCGTGCGGAAAGCTTCAACATCTTGAACCACACGAACTTCAAACTTCCGGGTGCCGAAGGCGCGTTCCACGACAGCGTTAGAGACTCAACCTTTGGACAGGCTGGTGGAACTTTCAATGCACGTAATCTGCAGTTCGGTTTGAAGTTGAGCTTCTAGTACGAAAAAACTAGCCGGGACCGGTTGCATCAGACCGGTTCCGGCTTATTCTTTTAGCACGAGGTTCTCTGATGCGGCAGGCCACTCCCTTTTCTTTCGTTCTACGGCGCCTGAGTCGAGGGTCCCTCTATTTACTCGTCTGCTGTTTCTCATGCGCGTTCCTCCAGGCGCAACAGACAAGTGATGCGATAACAATCGTCGGGCAGATAAGGGTGACGCGCTTGGGTCCACCCCCGATGCGTGTTCTCGTAAAGCTGGAACGAAGTGGTGCCCAGGCCGGAGAAACCTATAGCGACGCGGAAGGCAAGTTTTTCTTTGGCGATCTTCCCCCAAACCTCTACCGCGTTGTCATCAGGCAAGAAGGCTATCGGGCTGTCGATGTAGCGGTTTCGCTCAATTCCTCGGTTCAACATACCGTTTACCTACCGGCGATTGAACTGGTTCCCGAAGAGAATACGAGGACTGCCGCGCAGCCTACGATGAAAGGCGCTAACCCTGCCATGGTGGATGAATCTGCCCTCGCAGACAGCTTCCCAAAAGAGGCAACGAAACAATATGACAAGGCCACCAAGGCAGAACGGCAAGGCAAACATCAGGAAGCGATTGACCACTACGAAAAGGCGCTCGCCATCGCCCCCGCCATGTACGCCGCCCGAAACAACCTGGCGTCACTGTATCTCGAGCAGCAGAGATTTAGTGAGGCGGAGACTCAGTTGAAAAAGGTCATAGCCGAAAATCATGCCGATGCGAACGCCTACTTCAATCTGGCTAACGTGTACCTGCTGACGAACCGCCTGAACCAGGCTACGGAAGCGCTCGAAGAAGGTCTGCAACGCCAGCCTCAGTCAGGACTTGGCGAATTCCTGATGGGATCTGTGCTGGTCAGAAAAGGAAATATGCGGGAGGGAGAAAAGCACTTTCGGATTGCGTTGAATAACGACCCCAATCTCGCCAATGCTCATCTTGCCCTGGTCAACCTCTACGTTAAGGAGGCGAGATGCGATGAAGCCGTTGCGGAGCTCTCGTCGTTCCTGAAGCAATCTCCCGACAGTCCTTACGCGCCGCATGCGCGCGAGTTACTCACCAAGCTGCAATCGAAGCCTTCGCAATGATCCTCATTGCGCCTTCCCGGGCTCGTATTGGCACAGATTCGCCTGCAGCCTGCATGCAGTCTCATACTGAAGCCGGGCGGATTGCGGACGATTTAACTTCTCGTACGCATAAGACAGATTCAAATGCGCTTCCGCAAAATCAGGTTCCTTGCTCAGCGCTCTGGTATAAACCTTCACGGCGTCCTGATAGCGGCCGGTCCGGCTGTATGCGATTCCCAAAAAGTTATAGAGCTTTGCATGCGCCAGTCCCAGTTCAGCCGCCTGTTCCAGGTGGATGGCTGCTTCCCTGTAGCGACCCTTTTGCAGCAGGATCATGCCTAAATCACGGTGCGCCATCGCGAATCCCGGCTGAATTTCCAGCGCCTTCTCAAACGCAACCATCGCCCCGTCCGGATCTGCCTTCACGCTGATCCAGCCCTTTTGATACCACGCCCTCAGATTTTTGGGATTAGCATCAATTGCCTTGTCTACCCATTGCAGAGCTTGCTCATCCTGATTCTGCTGATGGAATGCCCGTGCCAGCGCTGTCATAGCCTGGTCAAAGTTCGGATTCAGCTGCAGGCTCCGCTCCAGCGCCTCCTGCGCGGCTTTCCAGTTCGTAGCCTTCAACTCAGTTTCTCCCAACAGGAAAGGAATCAGGTACATGTCAGGATTGGTTTTCTGCACCTGGTTCAGCAGTTGTCGCTCACGATCAAGATCTCCGAGCTTGCCGGCGTCGATTCCGTCGAGCAGAGCGTTGAAATCCGAAATCTTGTCCTTCGGATCGCTCAAGCCGGCAGCCAGTGCTTCCGCTGAAACCGGTGAGCGATATGCCATATATCCCAAGGCGCGTAGTTTCTCGACGGCTGATGCGTCCAGTTGCGAGCTACCGCTGGCCGCAGACTCCGTGGGCGCGTAGCGGGCGACCAAATTTTTCAGTTCCTGAGTCAGAACAGACGCTACCGCCGGTAGCTCTGCAATCAGGTTCTGCCTTTCCTCCGGATCGTTGCGCAAGTCATACAACTCGGGCTTAGGTGCCTCTATAAACTGATACGACCGGTTATTGACCGTCCTTACCGGACTCCAGCCGAAGGAACTGAAGGAATAGAAGCTCTCGCTGTACACGGTTGCTGCATCCGCACTCCTCGTTGCCAATAAGCTCTGCGTTTCAAATTGCTGCTCAATCGGATCCTGCACCTTGAGCACGCCGAGAATCGTGGGCGCGATCCCCATAATCGGTACTGGGTCGGACACCGAATGAGGCTTGAACCCGCCTGCCAACGGAGGTTTCACCACCAGAGGCACATGCAGCGTCGAATGATAGACAAAAAAACCGTGTTCCTTCTCTCCGTGCTCCCCCAGTGACTCGCCGTGATCGCTGGCAATGATAATCAACATGCGATCGTAAAGCCCGCGCTGTCTCAAATATGCGATCACCCGTCCTAATTCGTGGTCGGCATACGCAATTTCGCCGTCATACGGCGCGTCGGCGAATCGGGTTCGAAACGGCTCCGGCGGGTTATACCCGCTATGTGGATCGTACAAATGCAGCCACAGGAAGAAAGGTTTGCTGCGAGGACGCCGGAGCCATTTCAAAGCCTCATCTACGCTGTCACCTGCCTTCCGCTCAACCAGTCCGGGATCGTTCTCCAGGAAGCTGCTGCCCTTGAACACGTCGTAGTACAGCCTGAAACCCCGATTTAGCCCCCAACTCCGGTCGAGAACGTAAGAGCTCACGATAGCGGCAGTATCGTATCCCTGCCCCTCGAGCGCCTGCGCAACGGTGCGGATATTCGGGCTGAGCGGATTCCCCGTAAAATCCTGCACTCCGTTGTGAAATGGATAAGTTCCTGTAAGCAGGCTGGTATGGCTTGCCAGCGTGAGCGGGACCTGCGAGTAAGCGTGCTCAAACAACAGTCCAGACCGCGCCAGTCCGTCGATCGTCGGAGTCTCGGCCTGCTTGTACCCGTAGGCCCCAATATGATCCGCGCGCAGGGTGTCGACTGTGATCAGCAGGACATCTGTCTTGCCAGGCGCTTTCGCGGCGGTTCCGCGTGAAGATTGGCCGAATGATCCCGACGCGCATATCAAGCTCACTGTGACTGCCCAGACCGCGCCACGCATCACCTGGCGGCCTCCTGAGCTTTTCTCATCTCTTCGTCGGCTTGCTCGTGTAGCCCCTTCGCTTCAAGCGCCTTGGCCAGCGATTCATGAACGCGAGGGTCATTGGGCGCCAGCCGCACCGCAGTGCGCAATTGCTTTAATCCCTCGTCCACATTCCCTTGATACACCAGCATCTCGCCCAAAGCTCGGTAACCCGGCGCAAAATCCGGGTTAATAGTGACTGACTGCCGGAATGCCCCAATGCTCTCCTCAATCATGTTCTGATGGAGATACGTTGCCCCAAGGTCGAAAGCAGCTCCGAAATTCGTCGGGTCCAGTTCAAGCGTCCGTTTCAAACACTTGATCGCTTCTGCATCATCTCCCAGGGCAGCGCTGGCCAGACCCAGATTGAAGACCGCCAGCATGTAGTTGGGACTTAGTTCCAACGCTTTCTTGAATTCCACAACCGAATTGGCGAACTCTTTCGTGCGGTAATAGTTCAGTCCGAGAAGATAGTGAATCGGAACCGAGTTCTCCTCTGTACTGAGCGTCGATTTCAGTTTTTCAATAGATTCTGGATATCTCCCACGCTGGCTGTCAGCAATCGCCTCACTGACAGTCTCGTATACCTGAATGCGGTCCTTAGGGTCGGGAAGCTTGCGGTCGCTTACCGGCGAATCCTCCCCGGACGCAAACGCCGTATATCCCAATGATCGCAGGCGATCGGCCAGTTGCGGGTCCAACGTGGACTTTTGCGCCATCTCATGTTCTGTCGTGAAGCGCCGCACCGTCGCAGTGAGCTGGGTCCGTATCTCCGTACCGACGGCATCCTTATCAGCATAGAGATTGTGTAATTCCCCGGGATCCTTCGTCCGATCAAAGAGCTCCGGTTTCGGAGCATCAATAAAATGGTAATTCCCCGTGCTTAAGCCGCGCAGTTCGCTCCAATTGAAATGGATTCGCGGCAGGTACGTTTCGGAATAGAGCGGACTTGTCTCCATCTCGCCGCCCCGCAGCACCATCGCAGCTAGATTCTTTCCTTGTACCTTCGCTGGAATCGGAGCGTTCAGTACACCCAGCAGCGTGGGCATCAGGTCCACAAGGCTCACGTCTTTCTTCACAACACGATTCGTGAACTTCATCCCCGCCGACGGCTTGAGGATCAGCGGAACATGGAGCGTCGAGTTATAGATAAAGAATCCGTGAGTCTTCTCTCCATGCTCTCCCAATCCTTCGCCGTGGTCCCCGCTCAAGGCAATCACTGTGCGGTCATACATCCGCCGCTGCTTGAGATATGTCAACAGTCGTCCTAGCTGCGTATCCGCGAACGCAATCTCCCCATCATAAAGATTCGCCTTGTACGTCTCATTAAAAGGAGCGGGCGGATGATAGGGGTGATGCGGATCGTAAAGATGGACCCATAAAAAGAACGGACGCTGGCGTGGCTTGGCTAGCCACTTCAGGGCCTGATCGATCACTTCATTCGCAGGGCGCTCCATGAAGTCCAGATTAGCTTCCGAAAGCCGGCTGAAGTTGAAATGATCGTAATAAAAATCAAACCCATTGTTCAGCCCGAAGCGCCGGTCCAGGACTGCCGCCGCAATCACCGCGCCAGTGTCATAGCCGCGTGCACGCAGCACCGTGGCTAACGTGGCTTGTTCCTGACCCAGGTTGTTCCCGCTGAAGTCATGCATGCCGCTTAGCATGGGATATGTCCCCGTAAGCATGACGGCGTGCGACGGCAATGTGATGGGAACAGGAGTATAGGCCTGCTCGAAACGTACCCCGTCGGTCGCTAACGAGTCGATGCTCGGAGTCTGGATTTGGTCGTAACCATAACAACGCAGGTGATCCGGACGCAGCGTATCGATGGTGACCAGGAGCAGATTCGGCTGAGGGGTCGGCCGCGGCACCGCCTTCTGCGCGACTGAAACAGAGCTCAACGCGCCAAGGAGCACAAAGCCGGATAAGCGCCTGAAAACGATGTGAGGAAGATGTCTGGAACCCATTGGGTGCTTCGAGCGGACGAGGCGATGCTCTTCAAGAATTATATCCTCGACCGCCGACGCCTCCAAGCCACCCACTTCGTCCGCAACTATCCAGAATGCGCTCCGTATGCCATAATTCGCCGGACCTCGGAACCGATTATGATTTTGCGCCGATCAGCAATCGTGCTTTTCTCACTTCTTGGCACCGTAATCGACATTGTTGCGCTGCCTCCCCAATTTAGTAAAGACGACGTGAACACGCCCGCCGTGCGCGTCAGCGCACGCCTCGTCCTCGTTGATGCTGTGGTCACCGACAAGTCCGGACGGCGCATCACTGACCTCAAAAAGGACGACTTCACCGTGCTGGAGAACGGGAAGCCGCAACAAGTTTCGGCATTCTCCTTCGAGGTTCCCGAGTCTCCTTCGCGCCGGCCAACGCTCCCGCCGAACGTCTATACCAACCGGCCGGAGTACGATATGCCGAATGGCCCGCTCACAATCTTGCTGCTCGATGGGCTCAATACTGGTCTGGCGGATCAGGGTTACGCACGCTCCCAGATGCTGAAATATTTGGGGAACCAGCTTCAGCCTGGCCAACCTGTGGCCGTTTACACCCTCGCGGGCTCATTGCGCTTGCTGCAGGATTTCACCGGCGACGTCGATTTACTCAAAGCGGCGATCGAGCACTTCAACCCACAGCAATCCATCGAGATGCAGATCGAAAACGTCGCTGCCCTGATGCCGAACGTGCCGGTCACCAGCGATGCTGGGATCCAGAATGGTTCTCGTGCCGACAATTTGCGCCTGTTGTTCTTTCACATGGCCGAGTTTATGAGCGAACAGGCCAAACTCGCCATTCAGGACCGGGTTCTACGAACCTCAGCAGCATTGCGACTGATCGCGCGCCGTATGGGCGGCTATCCCGGCCGCAAGAATCTCATTTGGGTCAGTGCCGGATTTCCCATCGACATCACCAGCGAAGTCGAGCGGAAAACCACCGACGTTGATGTGCTCGCCCAGCAGACGACTATGGCTACCCCTCAAGTTCGCGTTGAACAATCCTACGAGGATCTTTTGCGCCAACTCGCCGCTGAACTGACCGACGCCCAGCTTTCCGTTTATGCAGTGGATGCGCGCGGACTCGTCGGCTCCACGTTGACCGACGCAAGCCATCAGGGAACCAATGCGGCAGGGCTGCTGCAGACGGGTGCCGAATATGGCGCCAACGTCGCTCGCGCAAGTGCCGCAATTCAGGCAAGCCAACAGACGCTGCAAACTCTGGCCTCGGAGAGCGGAGGGTTATTCTTCAAGAATGACAACGATGTTGCCGGTGCTGTCGGCTCCAGCCGGGCTGATGGCTCGGCTTACTACATGCTCGGATACACACCGGACTCCAAAGATTGGGATGGCAAGTTTCGAAAAATCCAGGTGAAGGTGAACCGGCCTGGATGCGAGCTCCGTTATCGCACTGGCTATTACGCAAGAGACCCCATGAAATGGGACAAGAGCAAGGCCAAGAATGATCCGGATCTCGTCACCGCCATGTCCATGGGCTTTCCCCCCGCAACCATGGTGGTCTTCGATTCTCGCGTAATCCCGCCGCCACCGGGGCCACAAGTCAAGGTCCCCGTGGAGTTCCTCGTTAATCCCAAAACGATCGCGGGTGAAGAAATGAAGGATGGCGGACGCCATTTTGGTTTGGAGTTTCACGTGGCTGCATATTCGCTCGACGGCAAGTTAATTACACACATCGATCAGGGACTGGATGCGCCCGTGAAAGCGGACCGGCTCCAGGCCTACATGCAGCAGGGAATCCCGTTCAAGACTGAGTTGCCAATGACCCCAGGCGAATATCGCTTGCGCCTGGCTGTGCGCGACATGCACACGGGATTTCTCGGCACAACAGAGATCCCCCTCAGGCTAGTCGGCAAGTAGAGTCCACTGAAGGATATTTTATTGTGCTACGCTGATTGAACTTGTGAATCCTCTTGTCGCCCTTGTGGGCGTTTTCCTGTCCGGGGTTTTGTCGGCTACCGGTTCGACGCTGCCATCAACGCCGCTGCCCGATATCTTTCTAATCACCATCGATACCCTTCGCGCTGATCACCTTCATTGTTACGGATACGCGAATGGATCCACTCCTGCCTTGGACACGTTGGCCAAAGACGGCGTGCTCTTTGCTAACGCCTTCACGCCCAGTCCTATCACCAATACATCTCATGCCAGCATCCTTACCGGTCTCCTGCCGGGCTCTCACGGAGTCACGGATTTCGCCGTCCCCCTCGCAAGCGCGCATCCAACCATAGCCGAGTTACTGAAAACGCGCGGCTATCATACTGCCGCATTTGTCGGCGCTGTGATTCTTGACGCCAGGAGTCTCGCCCCGGGCTTCGACCGGGGTTTCGACTTCTACGACAACTTTCCCGAACACTCCTTGACCAAATCGCGATGGGGACGGCTGGAGCGTCGTGGCATGGATGTTGTTTCACATGCCGAGAATTGGCTGGCCAAGCATCCTGCGGGGCCCCACTTCGTCTGGGTTCATCTGTATGACCCGCATGATCCCTACGAACCGCCCGCACCCTATGCGCAAACCTACAAAGATCATCTCTACGACGGAGAGATCGCCTATGCCGATTCCGCGTTGGCACACTTCACCGGATACCTCAAAACGAGCGGCAAGTATCAGAACTCGTT
Source organism: Binatia bacterium (assembly GCA_035577905.1). Lineage (GTDB taxonomy): Bacteria > Acidobacteriota > Terriglobia > Terriglobales > Acidobacteriaceae > Sulfotelmatobacter. The sequence continues at coordinate 16,570 of DATKAP010000103.1, read as the reverse complement.
GCTTGTTGTCGTCGGTGATCACGGTGAAGGTCTCGGCGAGCACAGGGAAAACACTCATGGCATCTACCTCTACGACTCGACGACGCACGTCCCCTTGATCGTCAAGTTGCCGGGCCGAGAGAGCGCCGGCACGTCGATCGCGGCACAAGTACGGACTGTGGACATTGCTCCGACCCTGCTGGATCTGGCTGGAGCCGCTGCGCCGGCAAAGAGCGACGGAGAATCGTTGCGGGTCTACCTGTCGGAGAAAAGCGAAATTAGTCGCCCCGTCTATGGGGAAACCGACTACCCGTTACGATTCGGCTGGGCTCCATTGCGCTCTCTGCGGAAAGACGGTTTCAAGTTTATCGAAGCCCCGCGGCCTGAGCTCTATGACCTGACGCGCGACGCCGCCGAGCAAGATAACGTCTACAAGCCCTCTGACACGCGTGTAGAGAACTCGCGGGCCATGTTGGCTGAACTGCGAGCAAGAGAAATTGCCGGAAATGTACTTAAAGACGCACCCCAATCGGACACGACTGGAAATGTATTTTCTCTGCCGGACCCGAAAGATAAAATCGAAGAACAAAACCTGTTACACGCGGCAATGATGGCTTCGGAAGACGATCGTCCCGCCGATGCCCGAAAAGCCCTGGAGAAAGTGCTCGAATTCGATCCCAAGTCCCCGACGGCTTTGGGTCAACTCGGTGAGTTGGAACTGCAAGCAGGAGACTATGCTCTGGCGGCGCAGCATCTGAAAAATGCGCTGGCCATTCGACCCGACGACGCCGCGGCGGCGCTCCACGCAGGAGAGGCCTTGGCGAAGACTAATGATCCAGCATGTGCGCGAGATGCGCTCGAAACAAGCCTGAAGCTGATGCCTGGGCAACTTCAAGCACGCTTGCTACTTGGCAACGTCTACTTGGATCTGAAGGATGCAAGGGCTGCCGAGGACCAATTTGAAGCGGCGTTACTGCTGCAGTCCGAGAATGTGGAAGCCCAAATTGGATTAGCGAAGGCGCATATATCCGAGAAGGACTTCGCGGATGCCATTCAAGTGCTCGAAATCCTCTCGAAGACGCACGCAAATACCAACTCCGAGGTATTCCATTTGCTCGCGGAAGCGTATTCCGCCGTCGGCAAGGAGAGGGAGGCACAGCAAGCAGAAGCAAAAGCCAAACTGCTGGCACCAAAGATCAAATGACTCCGCCTTTCGGAAAGTGGAAGAACTCGTGGGCAGGATGGCGCTTGTTTGGCGTCCCCGACGGGATTTGAACCCGTGTTACCGCCGTGAAAGAACGGCGAATACACGACTTTAAAGGACTTACAAGAGGCGGATGACCTCTAAGTCGTTAGAAATTCCCCGTAGCGGGAGCACAACCGTAGCGTAATCCGTAGTGCGGTGCAGCCGGAATCCAGGCACTGTGACAACTGCTCGCACCGCGAGTCTCGCGCTACGAAAGTTCGGCAAATTCGGATTCAGCGAGACTGAACGTATGAACCGACATGACGTTGAACAATACTGGCAAGACGAAGATGACTGGCTCTGCACAGTGGAATTCTTGCCCAGCAATGACCCCGAAGGCCGGACGTTTGGCGCAGACATCATTGGCTATCTTCTTGGCTACGCACAGCTGACGAATGCACGCGCTCTTGCACTGGTGGGCGATCCTGAGGCTGGCGCATACGAGCTCCTTTTTTCCTTCTCGACGCCTGGGGACAAAGACCAGTTCCTGAATCTGGTTCGCTCGAATGAGGACATGGGGAGCGACTACATCGAGAACGATTTCATGTCGCCGACGCCTGAAGAGATTCAAAATGCTCGTCCGCTCGGCGTAGTCCTGCCTGAAGACGTTGTGAGCCGTGCGACGCTGGTTGCGTCAGTTCTGTGTGCTGGTACCGAAGACGGCCCTTTGGGGTAGCAAAAGGTTGCTTCGTGCGTCGCGAGGAAACAGCCTCTGCCGTGACGAGAATCTGGCCAGTGTAACTAATTGAAATCAAGTGGATGGGCACAAATGGCCCGAGTTACTGTTTTAGAAGTTTTCCATCATCCACAGATTCCGCTCCATCGTGCGTTGCGCGACGGCAAGGTGACGACCATCCGGAGATGATCTCACACAGAATGCCAAAAGATCTTTCTGCAGAACAGATGCCTTGCCTTGAAAATCTGTGTGTAGAAGTTCCCCTGCGCCTCCGGTGCCTACGAACAAGCTGTTGCCGTTTGCTGCCCAATTCAGTGAACGAAGATTGGTCCAGCCTTTTACGTGGATCTGATTCTCAGCGTCACCGCGTAGTGATCTGATGTGGATAGGACCTGCCGGACTGGTAATCGCGGCAATACGGGTCCCATCTGGAGAAAGATCGACGAACCAAGCATCTTCTCTCGGATCAAGGCTGAACGCGGTGAGTTCGGCCCCAGGACCTTTCACAGCGTCTATTGCAGTGATAATCAGTTGCCGATGATCCTCTGTGGGTTCGGCTATCGCGCATAGCTGAGACGCCCTTCTGGCACAAACAATTTGTGCACCCCTTTTGGCGCTTGAGACGACCTGGGGAACTCCTCCTCCCGCAAGTGAGATTCGCATAACCAACTCTGGCCCATCGGGTTTTTCTCTACGGAGATATAGAAGCCAATTGCCGTCCGCTGTAACACGAGCAATTTCTAAGATATCCGACCCTAGAATGATCGGTGTCGGACTGTTTTCATGGAGACTCTGCCGATATATTCCACCGTGGCCTGTACGATTCGAGTACAGAATTAGAGTTCTTCCATCCGGAGTCCAATCGAGAGGCAAATCCACGCTCTCGCTAGGTGTGAAGTGCCTTGAGCTCGAGATTCGGTCACCATCGGGAGTAAGCTCCGTAATCTGCGTCGTAAAGTGACTCGCCCATTTCAGAAAAGCTAGTTTTTGCGCATTGGCGGTGGCGCTCAGACCACTCATGCAAAAACCCGACCAACTCGTTAACCGTCGGGGTTTCTGCAAGACTTTACCCGTGTTGCTGTCGAGGCGAGTTTCCCAGAAATTGCAGATATTTCCTCCAATGATCTCAGGTTCCGACTTCGCATAAATCAGCCGACCATCGCTTAGCCATAAGGCATCGGATATTTCCTCTGCGCCTTCAAGTGCGAGGACCGGAGACCCACCGTCAAGAGCACGACTTACGAAATTTGCGCCGTTCCGGTCGCTCTGTACATATAGAATGCGCTTGCCATCCGGGGACCACATAGAACAGTTCAGAGAGCCATTCTCATCTGACTCGTAGAGCAGGCGCGGGTTCTCTCCCTGAGGCCCCATCAGCCAAATCTCGCGGTCCCCATACCTCCCACGGTTTGTCTCGAACGAGATTAGGGATCCCTCACTAGAGATAGCGCAAGCATAAGCTTCGTCGCGAAGCTTTCGTGGTGCTTCACCCAGAACGGAAAAGACCCAAATACTGGTACCCTCCGATTTCGAAATGAAGACTCCATTGGCCGGACGGCTGTTAACAACGAATCTCATGCTGTCGGGAAACCAGAATCCAATTTCCCAGTCTATGTTGTTACCTCTGAGTTCATCGGGGAGAGGTAACGTCTGTGTCTCGCCGCTGGAGATGAGCTTTAGGTGTAGTCCCTGGGCGTCGCTATAGACCAGAGTCTTTCCGCTCGGAGACATCATGCCGGTGCCAATAGGATGGTCTGACGAATTGAGGGTCAGCTGACGCTGCCTGACTTCAGGCAAACCAGAAACCTGTACGCTGGGGCGCGTGGCAAACCAAAGCACAAATCCCGAGATGACAATTAGCGCTGCAAGAACCTGCCACGCAGAACGCGAGTTTGCTGGAGTGATCCGCTGCTTTAGAGCCTTCAAGTCTGAAGACAGATCCGTTGTCGTCTGGTAACGCTGCTTCACGTCCTTTTCCAGAGCTTTGTTAACGATCTCTTCCAACTTGCTAGGAATTCCTGAATGCAGCTCTCGAATAGGCCGCGGTTTGTTGTTCAGGATGGCATTGTGAAGTATGGGGGCTGTTTCCCCGGTAAAGGCGCGCTGCCCGGTCATCATCTCGTAGATCACGAGCCCAAAGGAAAAAAGATCGGTGCGTGCATCGACCCTCTCACCTCGCACTTGCTCAGGGGACATATATCCCGCCGTGCCCATCGCTACACCTGTGCGTGTCAGGTTCAGATTAGAGGGTTGAGTGGCAAGGGTTTCCGAATCAGGGGAGGTTCCCCCTTCAGGCACGTCAGCTTCCACAAGTTTGGCGACACCGAAGTCAAGGATTTTGACTTGACCATGACTGGTGATAAAGATGTTAGCGGGCTTGATGTCACGATGAATTATGCCCCTCCGATGTGCGGCTTCGAGACCGTGCACGATTTGGATTGCGAAATCGAGCAGATTTGAAAGTGGCAGAGTTGACTTTGAGTTTGGCCAGTCGGCGATCACATCCCGCAGTGTTCGCCCTTCCAGTAGCTCCATGACAATGAAGTGGTGGCCTTCGTGTTCTTCCACAGCGTGGATGGTGCAGATGTTGGGATGGTTGAGGGCGGAAGCAGATCGAGCTTCACGTTCGAACCGACCGTTTGCCGTCGGATCATGGGCCAGTTCATCGGGCAAGAATTTGAGAGCAACCCGTCTCCCCAGCTTCAGGTCTTCGGCCTTATAGACCACTCCCATGCCGCCACCACCGATGACTTCTAGAAGTCGGTAATGTGAGACGCGCTTGCCAATCAGGTGGGGCGCTCGTTCCGTCAGAGAAGCCACAACCGGCATTGAATTTTGGAATTCTTGCCCAGCATCTATGAATTTAAGCGGCACCATCCAGCGATATCCACGACGAGCCAGGGTCTCGACGTAGCGCGGTTGCTCCGCTGAGTCTCCAAGCGCTATTCGCAACTTCTTTACGGCTGCGTTGATGCTGTTTTCAAACTCAACGACCGTATCGTTCGGCCAGAGCTTCTTTCGGATATCTTCTCTCGTGACGAGTTGACCGCGACCTTCCAGCAACAAGGCCAAAATCTGGAAGGATTGCTCCGGCAGCCGAATTCTGTCCCCGCTCTTGAACAGCTCTCCGGTGCGAAGGTTCACCTCAAAGGCTTCGAAGCGGATGAGTTGAGAAAACTGGGTCGCTTCCTTCATTTGATTCGCCGGTGATCCATCTGTGTCCGCGGCTGGGGGGGGACAACCGTTGCACCACTCAAGTGAGCAAGAGTCTAGCACGGTGTCGCTACTGTGTTGTTGCCACTCTGCGAGGCAATAGATGAGGAACTAAGTCAAATTTAAACAATAGCTTGGAGTCGTCAGACCCGCCTAATAGCCTGGGGCCAGACCAAACTGAGAACTGTGCTTTCACATGGAAATCACCCACAGGTCACTCCGAACACATTGAACAAATTCAGCCCGCCACACAAAAATCAGTCGTGCGTCATTACCCAGCTACAAGAACGAAAACACTCAATTCAGTGCGGCAGGAGAAGATTATGAGATCACGATATCTGATATACAGCGCGATCGCAGTCGTTGCCATAACCTTAACGATGGGACCCCTTAGGACGATGGCGCAGGAACACTCCTTGGAACAGCACCAGCGTTACAGAATTGTGGAGATCGGAACTTTCGGAGGCCCTTGGAGCGGCTACAACGCCAGTGCAATAGCCAACCGACGTGGCACGGTGGTGGGAGCGGCTGACACGGACTCCCCCGATCCTTACTTCCCGAATTGTTGGAATTTTGATTGCTTCGTAACCCACGCGTGGGAATGGGACGAAGGCAACTTGGTGGACTTGGGTGTACTCCCTAATGGCTTCAACAGCTGGACCAATGCCATCAACTCCAAAGGAGTGGTTGTTGGTCAATCGCAGAACGGTGAAATCGATCCCGATACAGGCGTTCCGGCGTATGTGCCGACTGCGTGGAAGAAGGGCAAGGTAATCGACTTGGGCACTTTTGGCGGAAGCTTCGGCCTTGGCGCTGCGGTGAATGATCGGGGCGTCGTAGTGGGGATTGCAGAGAACGCAATTCAGGATCCCACGGGATTTGCTGCAGCCAACGGAATTGGCGGTACGACCGAGCTGCGTGCCTTCCGTTGGAATGGCGAAGAGCTGAAAGATCTAGGCACGCTGGGTGGGCCCGGTGCATTCGCACTCGACATCAACAATTCGAACCAAGCAATTGGATTCTCGCTAGTGAATTCAACACCAGGTCCGACCGGCCTTCCAACGATTGCACCGTTTTTATGGGACTCGATCCACAAAATGCGAAGTCTTGGGACTCTGGGCGGCACTTTAGGCGTTGCGGTCGACATAAACGAAAATGGACAGATCGCAGGAACTTCTAATCTTGCTGGCGATCTTACTGCCCATCCGTTCCTGTGGCGAAATGGGAAGATGAAAGACTTGGGGACCTTGGGCGGCAGCTTCGCTACAGCCAATTGGCTCAATGATGCCTCCGAAGTAATTGGCTGGAGCTTTACGTCAAATGATGTGCTCCTGCATGCATTTGTGTGGAAGAGGGGCCAAATGATCGACCTTGGCACGGTCCAGGGTGATACCAGCAGCAACGCTTTTTGGATAAACAATCGCGGTCAGGTCGTGGGACAAAGTTGGTTTTGGGATGGGCAGCAGGTCACTGCTTCGCATGCGTTCCTGTGGGAAAACGGTGGACCGATGGTCGACTTAAATACGTTAGTATCGAATCCCTCTGACCTTTACCTTACCGAAGCTAACTACATCACCGAAGAAGGGATGATAGTGGCCAATGGGCTGCTCCCGAATGGCGACGGCCGAGCCGCTATTTTGATTCCAGAGAGCGATATGGATCCGAATACAAAACGGACTACGACCTTGGATCAATCTGCAATGATAGAGCACGACCAACTCACTCGTGAAATGAAGGAACGTTTGAACATGCAATCGAGAAAATGTTTTCGATGGAAACAACTAGATCGCATTCATCGCCAGTGAAGCGTCCAGGGCCTGAGGGGCGGACTCGCAAGCGCAATGCTGGTACGGATCGAATTAGGACGAGGCCCACTGCTCTACCAAGGTGGCGCGTTTCTTTTGAATGGTTCGATGGGAGAGTGGTGGGCGCGTCAAAGATGCGGCTCCACGGGTTACACCCCGCGCTGCGGTTGGGCGTCGTGGTCTCCGGTCAGCAAACGTTGAACCGATGACGCAATGTTGTGCTATCGCGTCTCAGCTCCGATCTTTGCCTGCCATGCCGTGAATCGTTCACGCCACACACGCATTGCGTCTCGGGTCGTTAGCTGCTGCTCGACGCCCGTTCGAGAAAAAGGAAAAATCGAAAGGCCCGGTGCCGCGAGTTCGCTTACGCAATCACCGCGGCCCTCGTCGCATGGAACTAATAGGACCACGTGACCGAGATCGGACTTCGCCAGAATCTCCCCGCGGTCATTGATATTGAATGCAAATGTAAGCTGCAGACCGGACCCCTGGGGTATTACGGTGTTCAGGTCGATCATCGGTCCGCCCTCCTCCCACAAAAAGGCGCGAAGGGGGTTGCTGCAATCGGAGGAAAGGCCAACGATTTGGCCTCTTGCATTGATCGCTTTGCTACGGCTGCAGGGGTCGCCACTCAGCGTTCCAAGATCCAGAATCTGACCCTCTTTCCACCGAACTGCGTGGTGAAGACCCGTCTCCGAAAGATCGGCTGACCCGGCGATCTCTCCAGCGTCATTGATCCAAAGCGCCTCGCTATTGTCTCCACCTAACGTGCCGAGATCATTCATCGCTCCACGTTGCCAGAGATAGGCGTGGCAACCGGCTTCGCCAGTAAGACACGCTGCCGGATGCATGGCCAAACTGGACGTTCCAATAACCTGCAATCGATTGTTCGCGCACTGTGCGAATCCCGCGCTTCCGCCTAACGTGCCCAGATCCGTCATTTTTCCGTTGTCCCATAGAAATGGATCTTGCGTGGGGATGCCCGTGGTTTCATTAGGCGTGAAGCTAGTGTAGGAAGCTCCCACGATGATTTCAGATCGCTGGTTGTCGCAACCGGGTCCGGGTTGAGCGTCAGGACCTCCCAGAGTACCAATGTCGCGAAGGTTCCCCTTTTCCCAGAGAAAAGTTTTCACCTGCACACCGAATGGTGAAAAGGGATCGTCAACCCCGTTGTTGGAGATTCCTACGGCTTGCCCTGCATTATTAATGGTGACGCCGAGACTGTCGCTGCCACCAGGAACTACGCCGAGATCGATGATTCGCTTTTCTGTCCACAATGTCGCATGAAATTGCGGGGAGCCATTGGGATCAATGATTCCCGTTTCTGATGCACCGATAGTCCACCCCCGGTCGTTGAGTGAAGCCGCAGAGCTGGTGACACCATCGACAAGACTGCCCAGATCAGTCATCCTGCCGTGGCGCCAACGGAAAGTGTGAGCTACCAGACAGTCTTCCTCGAAGCAGAAGGGAGCAAACGGGTCAGGAAGAGTGGTGTCTGCATACGATGAGACAACACCCGCATTGTCCAACGCCCGGCCCCCGTTCTCATCCGTCGGCTCATGGCTGATGGGTCCGCCAAGAGTTAATTCGATGAGCCTATAGCGCACTGTGTGTTGCGCGGACAGTTCGCGGGGAACTGCCAGGCAAACTGCCAGGCAAAGTAGTAGCGAAATAGCCAAAGCTGGGTTCCGTAAATTGAGCCGCATAACCTTGTTCCTCCTCGCAAGAGCTATTCAAATGCTGGAATTTGGCAAAGCGTTCATCGCGCAGCCACCGTCGCAGTAGAGCTGGCCGCCACTCTCCAAGAAAACTGGCAATCGGTTCAATGCAAAGTGGGTCACCGAAGCATCACATTTGAATCACAACAGCAGCTCATGTGATTTCAGCAACTTACGAAGAAAGCGAGACCAAGAGAAAGACAATCCTTGCTGGCTTCAATGCTAGAATTGCCACCATTCTGAGGGTGCCATGTTGGGGATTGGCCGATCGGAGAGTATTGCCAGATTCGAAGGATTCGAGCTGAACCTTAGAAGTGCCGAACTCCGCAAGCCGGATGGCATAACTATCCGCCTGTCAGAGCAACCCCTGCGAATCTTAATTGCACTCCTGGAGCGTCCCGGCGAGCTGGTTCTGCGTGAAGAACTTCGCAAGCGCCTTTGGCCAAACGACACGATCGTCGAGTTTGAGCACAGCATTAGCGCAGCGATGAACCGGCTTCGTCAGGCGCTGGGCGATTCGGCCGAGAGCCCGAAGCTTATTGAGACGCTGGCGCGCCGTGGCTATCGATGGAAGTCACCCGTGACCTGGGAGCAACCACTGGCCGGTCCCGCTCCGCCTAGACCGGCCAATGGAAACCTAGTCGGTAAGAAGATTTCTCATTATCGAGTTTTGCAGGTGGTGGGTGGCGGCGGCATGGGAGTGGTGTACAAGGCTGAGGACATCAAGCTCGGACGTCCTGTAGCTCTGAAGTTCTTGCCGGAAGAGTTGGTCGGTGACCCCGGCACCATGCAGCGGTTTGAGCGCGAGGCGCGAGCAGCTTCTGCTCTGAACCATCCCAACATCTGCACAATCCATGCTGTGGAAGAACATGAAGGTCAGCCATTCATTGTGATGGAACTGTTGGAAGGGCGGACGTTGCGGGATGTGATCGCCGATTGTGCAAATTCAATGCTGCCAATGCCGAATCTGCTTGATATCGCGATCCAAATCACGCAAGGCCTCGAAGCCGCGCACCAGAAGGGTATTATCCATCGCGATATCAAGCCGGCGAACATCTTTATTACTAACCAGGGACAAGTGAAGATTCTGGATTTTGGACTCGCCAAACTTCACGAGTTCGAAACTGCCGGAAGGCGGTCTGATGAGTCAACGCAAACTGTATCCTCCGAAGACTGGAATCCACTTTTGACGCTGACCCGCACGGGCACAACGGTTGGGACCGCAGCCTACATGTCGCCGGAGCAAGTACGTGGTGAGAAGTTGGATTCACGGACGGATCTTTTTTCTTTTGGCCTGGTTCTCTACGAAATGGCAACGCGGCAGCGTGCATTCGAAGGAGATACCGTCCCAGGAATTCATCAGGCGATCCTGAACCACAAGCCGGTTAAGGTCCGCGATCTGGATCCTCGAATTCCTTCGAAGGTCGAGGCCGTAATCGATAAGGCAATGCAGAAGGAGCGCGTGGCGCGCTATCAGAGTGCTTTGGATATAAGGAGCGAACTGCAGAAGCTGAAACGTGAGATGGAACCGCGCGGCTTCCGCCAGTGGGTGATCGTCGTCGCAACAGTCACACTGTTGCTTGTTTTTGCAAGTTGGTGGTTTGCCAGACGAGAACAAAGATCACTCTCGCCTGCGACTGACTTGAAGCTGAAGCAACTGACATCCAATTCTTACGAAAACCGTGTCACAGAGGGTCGGATATCTCCTGATGGCAAGTGCCTGGTTTACACCGATCGGGCGGGTATGCACCTCAAGATCATTGACACAAACGAAATCCACACGATTCCTTTGCCCGAGGCGCTCAAACGGCCAAAGATGGAGTTATCGCTTGCAAATGCGGCGTGGTCTCGCGATAGCAAGAAGTTCCTGGCGAATGCGCATCCCTCGGGGCTCGATGTGGAAGCTGCAAGTGAAGACGATATGATTAAGCGCGGCGGCCTGAGCATCTGGGAGTTTTCCGTCCCCAGTGGCGCATCTAGGATGCTTCGCTATATGGCGTGGGCAGATTCCTATTCACCGGACGGTTCATTGATTTCCTTCAATGCGAACAAAGGAAACTACGGCCCGCGTGAAATCTGGCTGATGGATTCGAAGGGGGGGCACGCGCGCAAAATCCTCGACGGCGGGGGCGAGTACGGCATCGATAGTTTTGTGTGGTCTCCAGACGGCCGGAGAGTCACGTATAACCGCCACAACGAATCTGTGTTCGAGCCGATCAACTTCATTTGGGAAGGAGACCACCTTGGCAAGGAGATTCCAAGAAACGGCACTGCTTCTGAGAAGGAGGATATAGTTGATGGCGCGGAACTGCCCGATGGAAGAGTTATTTCCTCGCGGAGAGATAGTACAGGTGATGGTAACACCTGTAGTTTTTGGACATTCCATGTGGACGTTAAGACCGGTAGCCCTATCGATAAACCTGTGCGGCTGACGCACTGGCCTTCCGCGTTCTGTATGACCCAGATCAGTTTTACGGCAGACGGCAAGCGGCTGGCATTCTTGGAGTGGGCTAGCCACAGCCAAACGACGGTTGATGTGGCGAAGCTCCACGATGGTGGAACGCGGGTCAGTAATCTGCATCATTTCACACTGAGTGACAGCGCGGACTGGCCATGTGACTGGACACCGGACAGCAATACACTGATTTTCCATTCCAATCGGTACGGTCACGAGGGGATCTACAAGCAGTCACTCAATGGCGATTCGCCCGAGGTGCTGGTGGAAGATTCTGGATCTCAGGGATGCGGGAAAGTGAGCCCTGATGGGAAGTGGCTACTCTATGTGCATAGTCCTGAGTCCGACGCCCGATCGGTGCCGCACGAACTCATAAGAGTCCCCATAAGCGGCGGGACTGCACAGACGCTCTTTTTCTTTCCGCATGGCAATGGGGCACCATCCTGTGCCAGGACTCTGTCAAGCGGTTGTGTCATTTTCGAGCGGACCCAAGATCGCAAAAACATCGTTGTGACTGCTTTTGATCCTATGAAGGGGTTTGGCGACGAGCTTACGCGAATCGACCTCGATCCGAACGTGGACGGTTGGGACGCCGCCCTTTCCCCTGATGGCACGCGCCTCGCCGTGATTTCGGGATCACCGGGGCAGATCAAAATTGTATCTCTGCGGGGTGAGCCGACACGTGAACTCCAGATAAGGGATTCGCCCAGTCTCCTGAACTCCTCTTGGGCGGCAGACGGCAAGGCATTATTTGTTAGCGCCTCAATTTCAGGGGGATTTGCACTCTTACGCGTAGGCCTAGACGGAAAAGCGCAGCCGCTAATCGCGAATCACACGCCTGACGTGGTGTTGGGATTACCGTCGCCGGACGGTCGTAATCTCGCGGTCATGGCTGCGACCTATAACCAAAACGTGTGGATGTTGGAAAATTTCTGAGCCGAATGGACTAGAGCCATTCGACGCCGCAATCCTTGACGCTGAAGGACTCGGGATACCTGATCGAATTTCATTAGGGCGGTTCGATGAAGACCGTGCCAACGAGCCCGTCAACCCTCCCAGTGGTACTCCTGATCGGTGTGTCTTTCCTTTTCCTCTCTGAACTTAACGCGCAAACCACGGCGTCGGGTGCAGTGGCAGGCGTTGTAACGGATCAGAGTTCGGCAGTGATTACCCACGCAGAGGTTCAGATTACGAATGATGCCAAGGGCACGACTCAATCAACAAGAACGGACGGGGAGGGAGTGTACCGCTTCTTCTTTGTCACCCCGGGCGCCTACACGTTGAGTGTCAGGCATACCGGTTTTCGGGACGTCAAGCGGACTGTGAATGTTTTCCTGGGTCCCGCAGTCTCGGCGAACATCACGCTCGAGATCGGGGAAGCAAAAAGTGAGATAACTGTGAGCGATGAAGCACCGTTGATCCATGCAGAGAATGGCGACGCCTCGGCTACTGTGACCCAGCACCAGGTCTCTGAGGTTCCGAACCCTGGGAACGATCTCACGTACATTGTGCAGACTACTCCCGGCGTCATAATGAATACCGATGGCCCTAACTCGACAGGAATGAACTTCTCGATTCTCGGAATGCCGAGTACCTCATATCTTTATTCAATCGACGGAGTGGATAACCCTCCAACTGGCGTTCTCGGCTTATTGCTGGGGCAGAACCAAGTTCAGGAAGCTACCGTGGTAAGCACTGGCTACTCCGGGCAGTTTGGAAACGCCGCCGGAGGGAACATCAACTTCACAACGAAATCGGGGAATAACCAATTTCACGGAAACGGGCAGTATTACTGGAACGGGCGTGTGCTTAATGCCAATGATTGGTTCAACAATGCCCTCGGTTTTCCGCGCCCGTTTGATATCGCAAACCAGTGGGCCGGTTCGTTTGGAGGTCCGATCAGAAAGGACAAGTTGTTTTTCTTTTTTGATACGGAAGGTTTGCGGGTGCTGATCCCTTCCGTTGCCCAGGTAATGATCGCAAGCCCCCAGTTTCAGGCCGCCAATATTCAGAATATTGATAAGCGTTTCGGGGCCACCTCTGCGTCGCACGCCTTCTATCAAAAGGTCTTTGACCTTTACAATTCGGCTCCCGGCGCAAGTTCGGCATTACCCGGCAGCTTCGTGCCCGGAGACCTGGGTTGCGTTGGGCCATCACTTGGATCTCTGCTCCCTGCGGGGGTCCCGTGCGTGATGCATTTCCTGGCCAATGTTGGCGCGCCCGGTCAGGATGCTTTGACTGTTGGCCGCGTAGATTGGAACCCAACCAGAAGCGATCGCATCGTCTTGCGGTTTCAGAACGACAACGGGCATACGAAACTCTTAAGCCCTATTAACTCTGTGTTCGATACCGGCACTCAACAGAGATGGTGGCAAATTCAAGCTGCCGAAACTCACACACTGAGTGCTTCGGCCGCAAACCAATTCCTGTTCGCTTACGGACGCATTAACTTTTCAAACGGCGTGGCGGACCTTGCAAAGGCGGTGGCAGCACTTCCAACTCATCTCTTCTTTAATCCCCCTGTACAGCTCGCGGACCCAGGTGGTAGCTCCCAGATGCATAACGGACTCGTGCAGTACCAGATTTCGGAGGATTTTGTAAAGGCAGGACAAAAGCACAAAGTCGGCCTTGGATTTAATGTGGATCGATTCAGTTCGACTTTGTCTGTCTCTGACGATGTTGGATGGCTTGGAACGACGTTAGACGCCTTCTATCAAGGAGGGGAGGATCCGAATTCTCCCGCCGACTTCAGCCAACTCTTTCAGGGTTTTCAGTCCCGCACGCGATATCCAACCTCCTGGTATCACCTCGGGATCTATGCCCAAGATGAATGGCGTGCCCGTCCCGGACTAGCTATAACGATGACAGTCCGTGCGGAGCATCAATCGAATCTCGTGTGCCAAACGCACTGCTTTGCGCGTTTGGCTGGGCCATTTAACGAAATAAGTCATGACCCCAATCAACCGTACAATCAGGCCATCCTTGTTAATCAGAAACGAGCGTTCCAGGGCTTGGACAATATTCTTTGGTCACCTCGATTCAGTTTTGCCTGGCAGCCGCTCGGTGTGAGACACAACACAGTCCTTCGCGGCGGAATTGGTATTTTCTATGATTCGGTCGATAGCGTAGCATCCTACTTTTCGAACAATCCTCCGCTCGTGAATTCCTTCACCGTCACGGGAGACGTTCTCTCGCCAGGTGAAAACAACAGCCTGTTTGCAAAGGCGGCCGCCTCGAACGCGGCATTCGTTAACGCTTTTGCCTCCGGAGAAACTCTGAGACAGATTGAAAACTCGGTCCCCAACTTCTTTCCGCCGAGGATAAACGTCTCCGAAAAGCACACCCACGAACCCCAGTATCAGCGATGGAGCCTGCAATTACAGCAGGCGCTTGGCGCGCATACCTCGCTCAGCGTCGGCTACTTTGGCCATCATGGAATCCACGAACTCGTTGCGAACCCTAGCGCAAATGCGTGGGGCTTCGGCACCCTGGCTCCGGGGCGATGCACCGATCCGGTTCCAGACTGCGCGCCTGATCCTCGATTCAGCGAAGTGCTTCAATTCGATACGAAGGGTATTTCCAACTACAACGGCATGGTGCTTTCTTTGCAGCACAGATTTAGTCGCTGGAGCCAAGGGCTGTTCCAGGCCAATTACACCTACGGCCACGCCCTTGATGAAGTATCGAATGGCGGCACCGCTCCGTTTTCCAACTGGGCCAGGCAGCCCTTCACTGTAACTCCTCAGGATCCAAACAATCTGCGCGGAGCTTACGGCCCGGCGGACTACGATGTGCGCCACTCTTTCAACGGAAGCTACGTTTGGGGACTCCCGGTTAAAGCCGCGTTGCGCGGACACGGGCCGAATTTTCTGGTGGACGGTTGGCAAATATCAGGTGTCATTTTTGCTCGCACTGGGCTGCCTTACACAGTGTTGGACATATTCCCACCGCCCGACCTAATTTCGAAAAACTACTATTCCCTTCTTTATGCTGTACCGGTCAGGCCACTTGGAGCAAATCCGCCATGCGGCAAGGGCGCCGCCATCCCAATTGCCCCACATCCGTGCCTTCCCACCCAGACTTTACTGGACGGCACTACACCCGGCCCAGATGCTCTCTTTGTGCAACCTGGATGCGAAGTCGGTTTTGATGTTGGGCGTTTAGGAGCCGTGGGCATCTGCGACGGTCCGACTGTGTCTTTCAGTCAGCGCCGCAATCGTTTTCGCGGACCGCACTATTTCAATACTGATTTCGCAATTATGAAGAGTACGAAAATTCCTCGCTGGGAAACGGCAACATTCGCCATTGGCTTTCAATTTTTCAACTTCTTCAATAATCCAAATTTTGGATTTCCGGTCACCGGATTAGGGTTTCCGACGGGCTTGATCACATACCTGCAACAGCCGCCAACCAGCATCCTGGGCACTGGTCCTCCTTGGGCTCCGATCGACGTGGCTCCGCGAATGATTCAGTTAAAAGCAGAACTGAAGTTCTGAGGGCTCATCGCACAAGGCCTTTGGCGGCTCTTCCCTCATCGGATAAAAACACCATCAAAGCGGCACACTTCTTAAGAATGGGACGCTTTACCGGCACGCTCGGACGGCTGTGCAGGTAAAAGGTAAACGACTTCTTGCGTGTCCAAGAACTTCTCTACAACCTCCACAGCTCCCAGGTCTGATTTAACATGTCGTACACTCCCCGAACGTGCGACCTCTACCTTGCGCCCGCGGCGTTCGCTCGCGGCAACCTTCGCATTTTGCCTCAGCGATCTTGTGGTTTTGGACCCCAGTTCGGTGTACCCGCATCTTTGATCAGCAGCTTCTGATTGGAGCCGTCGGCATCCATCATCCAAATATCGAAACCGCCAGGCGATTCCCGATCGCTCATGAACAGAATCTTACTTCCATCCGGCGAATAGGCGGCCAACGTATCCTCGTGACCGGGCGCGGTAAGCCGCGTCGGTTCCGTGCCATCAATATTCGCTTTGAAGATACTGTTTAGCTTAGGCGTATTCTGATTGTTGTAAAAGATAATCTGCTTCCCGTTCGGCGAAATGTCGGGATAGCCCGACTCCAGCTCCGAAGCAGTGAGCCGCCTCTGGTGTGAACCATCGGTGTTCATGATCCAAAGCGCCGCTAGGTATCCATCCGTCTGAGTTTCGAAAATGATGTGCTTTCCGTCCGGCGTGTATTCACCGTCGAGGCTGTCCCACACTCGGCTGCTGATTAGTTTCTCATCGGTGCCGTCGGCCTTGATCGTAGCAATCACGCCCACTCCGAATCCGGGAAATAAAGGAGAGATGTCGACAGGCCTACTGAAAACGAGGTGGCTGCCATCCGGCGACCAGCGAGGGACGAGACCGCCGCCGTGAGTGATTTGAGTCAGGCCACTGCCATCTGTATTGATAACGTAAAGCTCGAGCAGGCCGGTCATATCATGAGCAAAGGCGATCCGCTGCCCATCAGGTGAAAAATCAGG
>DATKAP010000102.1:0-2269 GCA_035577905.1 Binatia bacterium | reverse complement strand
CTCTGCCTGCACTGCGAAGACGAAATCGCGCCAAAGCGTTTGAAGGCAATACCGTGGGCCGAGCTATGCATCGGTTGTCAGGAGAAGGCCGACGATCTAGCGAGCGCATCCTGGGAGGAAGCGGCATAGGATATCCCCAATTGCCAATTTCTGTAACACGAGTGATTGACATTTGCGCACTCTATTCGACAGCCGGGCTTCCGGGCGCATTTGGGTTGAAAGCGCGCTGGGAAAGGGAGCCGCTTCTTTTTCACCGTGCCGGCCGCTCAAGCGGGCGAGCACGCCCCTAAGCAGCAGTGGTTCAGTACGGCTCAGAAGAATTATGGAAAAAGTCTTAGTTGTAGATGATAACCGGGCGAGCCGCGACCTGATTCGCGCCATTTTGAAACCCGTTCGGTGCGATATCATCGAGGCCTCGCACGGCCAACAGGGTCTGGATCTACTCCGGCAGGAGCTCCCGGATTTGGTCCTGCTGGACGTTGACATGCCAGGTCTCGACGGGCTGGGGGTCGTCAGGATAATACGGCAGGATGTTGCGTTCGCAGATCTGCCGGTGGTCGCCGTCACGGCGTTTGCTATGGAAAGCGACCGTCAAAAGGCTCTGGCCGCCGGGTTCACGGCGTACGTGACAAAGCCTGTCCGTGCGGCAGCCCTGAGGCAGCAGGTTCGGCAACTGCTGGGAGCAGCAACTGGAGGAAACGATCATGGAACCGCGCCTGGTAACGGTTGCCGCTATTGACGACGACAAAGGCTGCCTCGATTTGATTAAGGCCGCGCTGAAACAGCAGCCGGTAGAGATCCTTGCCGAAACCGATGCGAACACGGGATTGAAGGCGGTTCTCGATCGGCGTCCTCAAATCGTATTGCTTGATCTCATGATGCCAACAATGAACGGTCTGGAAGTCCTGGATCGCATTGTGGAAGCCGCGCCTGAAACGGAAGTGATCCTCATTACGGGGCAGTACTCAGCCGAATCGGCGGTTGAGGCGATCCGCCGCGGCGCCAGTGACTACATCACCAAGCCGATTAACCTGAACGTGCTGCGCGAACGAATTGGAAAACTCGTCGCGGAAGCACAGCAACGCCAGGCGGCCCTGCAGCTCGATTCCGAACTCCTGAAGACCTACCAATTCGAAGGCATGATTGGGCGAAGTCCGCTCATGCTTCAGGTGTTCGCGAAAATCCGGCGTGTTGCACCGCATTATCGCACCGCGCTGGTTACCGGCGCGAGTGGGACGGGCAAGGAACTGGTAGCAGCCGCATTGCACCGGCTCAGCCCCCTCGCGAACAACCGCTTCGCAGTCTGCAACTGCTCTGCCATCGTCGAAACGCTGTTTGAGAGCGAACTCTTCGGGCACGTTCGGGGAGCCTTCACCGGGGCGGCTCAAGATAAGGTTGGCTTGTTCGAGTATGCCAACGGGGGGACCGTGTTCTTAGACGAAATCGGCGAGATTTCGCTGGAGATGCAGAGTAAGCTACTGCGCGTGCTCGAGAATCGGGAGATTCAACGCGTGGGGTCCCCGGCTGTAAAAAAGGTGGACGTACGCGTGATCGCTGCAACCAATCGTAATCTTCAGGAACTAATCGCTGAAAAGAAGTTTCGCGAGGACCTCTATTATCGTTTATCGATGGTGGAGGTCGAATTGCCGCGATTGCGCGATCGTAGGGAAGACCTCCAACTGCTGGAGCGCTATTTCGTCGAACTATTTGCGGAACAGTACGGCAAGATAATTAGGGGCACCACTCCGCGCGCTCAGATCGTACTTGCGCGGTATTCGTGGCCGGGCAATATCAGGGAGCTGAAGAGCGCGCTCGGCAGTGCCTGCATGATGGCGGAACGTGACGTGGTCGACGTCCGCGACTTGCCGGAACGGATCCGGGTGCGCGCGGCAGAAGAAAAGAACGAGGGGCCGGATGATTTGCTGCCTCTCGCTGAACTGGAGCGCCGACATGTCCGGAGAGTCCTCGATCAGGTGGGCGGCAACAAAGTACAAGCCGCGAAGATTCTGGGCATCAACCGGGCTACTGTTTACAGAATCGTGAACGAGCCGGACCCCAGTGAAGACGCGGCCGCGGGCGCATCCTACGCCGCCTAATCTCCCGGACCGCCTCATGTCCGGTCCAGTACCGACCCATTAAGATTTGCGCGACTCTGGGATACCGCTACTCTTTTCCACCAGCGGATGAAAGTGCTTGAACCTCTCGTCGCCACCTTCTGCTGATAGGCATTTTCCATGTGGCGTACCAAATTGTGTGGCAGCTCGCCACT
>DATKAP010000101.1:0-6903 GCA_035577905.1 Binatia bacterium | reverse complement strand
GCCGCCGGAGCCGAGGCTGCTGGCCAGCGTCTGGGTCGAGTGGCCGAAGAGGGGGCTGGTGAGGGTGTTGTTGGGAGGGCCGAAGTTGGGGTGGTTGAAGATGTTGAAGAACTCGGAGCGGAAATTGAGGCGCAGCTTTTCGGTGAAGAGGAATTGGCGTTGAATGGCGACGTCGGCCTGGGAGGCTCCGAAGCCGCGCAGCACATTGCGTCGGAAATCGCCCTGCTGGCCGGTGGGCGGTGTGGTGAAAGCGGCCTTGTTGAAAATCTTGCCGCCGGGATACTGCGAGCCATGGAGCTCGAGCGGCGCGCCTGAGACTACATCTGGGCGGGTTTGGAAAAACGTGCCTGCGGCAAAAGAATAGGCACTAAGAATATCAACCGGCGGAGCCGATCTAGCCATAATGAAACTGTCGACCGACCAGCCGCCTAGCGCCGCATGAAGAACCTTGTTCGATTTGGGCGAGGGCAGATCGTACGTAACGCCAGCGGTAAAGGAGTGGCGGATGTCGAAGTCCGAATCGCCGCGGTCTATGTTCGGGCTCGCGATGACGCTCGGCGTGTTGGGGTAGTTAGACGCTGCATCGGTCGAGGCAATGTCGATGGAATGCGACCATGTGTAGGACGCCAACGCTTGCAATCCTGCCGACAACCGCTTCTGGAGCTTAACCTGAAGAGCATGGTAATCCGAAGTAGCGGTATTGTCGGTCAGAAAGATATATGAGGTGAAATTCGAATTAGGGTGATATAGAGCAGTCTGGCGTAGCAAATCACGGCCAACCGCACCGACATACGTTAGCGATAAACTCTGGCGGTTGCCAAGGGACTGCTCCCAGGCGGCATTCCACTGGTACGCCCTTGGGAGCTTCAAATTAGGATTCGTCACAGCAAGCACATAGTACGGTGGATCGAGAGTGAGTGTCGGAGGTGCAGCATTCTGAGAACTTAACGGGAACGGTACAGGTGCGGGCGCAAGCGTTACGTACTTGATGAATGGAAAGTAGCTACCTACTCCTCCCAGTGAGCCGGAGCCAAGATCGTAGAAAATCCCGAACCCTCCGCGCAGGACGGAGCCCCAGTTTGACGCGTCACCCAGTTGATAGGCCGCTCCCACTCTGGGGGCAAAGTTCCCATATGTCGTCTGATAGAGCGGAGTGCCGCGAGGCGCCAAGGCTATTGTCGGCGGATCATTCAGTCCCGTGACCGTGAATGGATCATTGGCCAGGTTCTTGCCTTTCAAGGGGGGATTGATGTCCCAACGCAGCCCGTAAGTGACGGCCAGTCGTGGCGTGATCTTCCAAGTGTCCTGGCCGTAAAAGGATAGGTTGTGTGAAAGTAGCGCGCCATTTTGTCCGGATGCTGTTTCGGCAAAAGAAACGGTTGTCGAAGTGGCCCCGGGAGCCGCCCCTGAAAGAGCTCCTCCAGGGCTGGCGGACATCCCTGAAAATCTCAAGAATTGAAGGTAATTGAAGGGGCTGGTGAAAGGGGCAAGCCAGCGATAGTCCACGCCGAATTTCAGTTGATGACTGCCCTTGGTCACCGACAGGTTGTCAATGAGATTGATCTGGCGTTGTTCGTCCGTTGAACCCTTGCCCTTCGCGTACTCACCCGCACCGTTGATGAGAAATAAGAACGCGCTATTTGTGGATGAGAAGCCAGCGGGGAACGAGGGTGTATCGGGAAACGGCACAGCTCCGCCGAAACTATCAAGACCATAGGTGACACCCACTCTGCTGTTGCTGTAATTCGTGCGGATCTCGTTGCTGATTCTCGGGTTGATAATCGCGGTCAGTCCAATCGTGACGGTCTGCACGGAGAATGAAGTTGACTGCGTAGAGCTGAGGACCATGCCGCCCGAGGGGAAAGGACCCCGCTGGTCTATGCTGGACGGAGAGTAGCTATAACGGCCAAACAAGTTGAGGTGTGAGTTTACGGCCTGATCGACGCGGATGCTGTAGGCATTGAGTGTTGATGGGATCGAATAGGCAGCGTTGAATTGTGCCAAACTTGCACCGAGTTCAGCGCCGTTTGCAATTGGATAAACGTCCAAGTAGGGCTGCATAGTCGCAGGGGCTTGATGCCGCGATGCAGCGTCGGGAACGACAGTTTGCTGGCTCAATGGCTGGCGCAAGCGCAGTCCCTCGTAAGAAAAGAAGAAGAAGGTCTTGTCTTTGATGATTGGTCCGCCAAAGACGCCGCCGAAATCGTTCTGCCGCTCTGCGGGTTTTGCGAGGTAGTTGTGGTTTACAAACCAATCCGTCGCGTCCAGCAAGTCGTTTCTGAAGTATTCAAACGCGGTGCCATGAAAAGCATTCGTTCCGGAGCGAGTCACAATCGAAATCTGCCCGCCCGGAGTGCGTCCGAACTCGGGCGCGAACGAAGATGTCTGGATGCGAAACTCCTGCATGGCATCCACCGATACGAGGCTATTGGTGCCACCCAAAGCGCTGAGCGCGGGAAGCTCCCCCCCGGCGCTTTGCTCTAGTGGAACGTAGCCGGTAACTCCGAAGTTAGCGCTCACGCCATCCACGGTGAAATAGTTGGCATCCGCGCGTTGCCCATTCACACTGAACTGTCCCTGATCGTTGAATGCGGTAGGGGTCACGACCGCGCCCGGCGTAAGCATGATCAGTGTCTGGAAGCTTCTCCCATTCAGCGGCATGTTCTCGGCAAAATGCCGGTCCACCACTGTGCTCACGGTCCCGTCGGTGGTGTTCACGGTGACAGCGTCGGCTTCGACTGTGATGGAATCCGAAACGCTCCCGACCTCAAGCTTGAAATTCTGCTCGAGATTGTCCTGAACATTGACGGTGATTCCGGTCAAACGGATGAGCTTGAATCCACGCTTTTCGACTTCCATGCCGTAACGGCCCGGACGAACACTGGCGAAGGCGTAGAAGCCACCCCTTCCTATCGTCACTTGGTTTTGAAGTCCGCGGTCAATGTCGATCAATCGAACGGTAGCGTTGGGGACGACGGCGCCGCTGGGATCGGTAACGGAACCGCGGATGCTGCCAGTTTCTGCCTGGGCGTGTGCGGGCGAGGGCAGAACAAGGAAGAGAGTAACGAGCAGTGCTGAAAGGGCCGGTGTAAAACGAGTCATACGCCACCCCACGCTGCATTTGTGGCCGCAAGTTTACACCTGCGGACCGACTGAGAAGTCAAATTTGGTGTCAACAATTTGTTTGCTGGTGTCGGAAATCTGACACCTCAGCGGCTAAAGCCGCATGAATTTCGACTCTGGAACGGCACGGCTGAAGCCGTGCCCCTTCAAAACATGGCCTTCCGAAAACGTTCTTTGTAACAGGCTCGGCATGGCTGAAGCCGTGCTCTTACAAAAACATTCTTGAAGCAAGCTGTAAGCAACTGACGCCATTTACGAGCTGGAATAAGATGTATTGACTTATGCGAAGTGCGCACACGAAGACATGCATCTCAATCGCCATTTTGCTGGCGTTTTGCGCTTGCGCGTTCGCGCTTGATCCTTCGCTCGACGTCAGCCAGTACGCACACACGGCGTGGAAGATCAGCGACGGTTTTCCCAAAGGCATCGTGAACAAAATAGCTCAGACACCGGACGGTTACTTGTGGATAGGGACGGAATTCGGATTATTCCGCTTCGACGGGGTGCGGGCGGTCCCATGGCAACCGCCTTCGGGTGAACATCTGCCCGGCAACAATGTTCGGGGACTACTGGCCGCGCATGACGGAACGCTTTGGATTGGCACTCTCGAAGGCCTGGCGAGTTGGAAGGACGGCAAACTAAAGCAATACTCTGAATTGGCCGGACGAGGCGTTACCCAGATCCAGGAGGATCGCGACGGAACGGTATGGGTTGCCGGATTCTTGCTTCCAACGGCAAGACTTTGCGCAATTCGGAGTGGTGGCGTTCAGTGCTATGGAGACGACGGTCGTTTCGGCATTTCCGCGAGCCCTTTGTATGAGGACGGTCGAGGCAATCTGTGGGTGGGGACGACGACCGGGTTGTGGCGGTGGAAGCCTGGCCCACCGAAGTTCTACCCTATACCAGGCCCGACGCCCAATCCCCGGGGTCTGATCGAAGGCGACAACGGCGCGATCCTGATTTCCACGCGCCAGGGAGTCAGACAACTGATTGACGGGGAAGTCGAGCCCTACCCGCTTCCTGGCGCTACGGTGCCGTTCAATCCCGGCTCCATCCTCCGTGACCGCAATGGCGGACTATGGATCGGCACTTACAGCGGACTCTTGCATGTTCATCAGGGAAGGACGGATGCGTTTACAGAGGGTGACGGTCTCTCCGGGGATGCCATCAACACTCTCTTTGAGGATCGGGAGGGCAACATTTGGGTCGCTAGTCTTAATGGAATCGACCGTTTTCGCGACTTCGCCGTCCCTACGATTTCGGTCAAGCAAGGTTTGTCCAATGCCGCTGTTGGCTCGGTTCTAGCAGTCAACGATGGCAGCCTTTGGATCGGCACCCTTGACGGTTTGGACAGGTGGAAAAACGGCGAGTTCACGATTTACCGCAAGCGAAGTGTGCGGACTGCGGCGCCGCTGGGAGTCGGCGGAGCGGTGCGTCAGATAATCGGTAGCGGACTGCCAGATGACGGAGTCGACTCTCTTTATCAGGACGAGGCAGGGCGAGTCTGGCTCTCGACTGTCCGCGGGATGGCCTACTTCGAAAACGGTTCGTTCATTCCGGTGCAAGGCCTGCCCGGCGGATACGTACATTCAATCGCCGGGGACCGGTCGGGTAATCTCTGGATCGCGAACCAGAACGAGGGACTATTTCATTTGCTGGGAGCGAAGGTGGTCGAGCAGATCGCCTGGGCTCGGCTGGGAGGCAAGGACGTTCCCATGAGTATGCTGGCCGACCCTGTGAAAGGCGGTCTGTGGCTTGGATATTTTCATGGTGGCCTTGTGTATTTCAAGGACGGTCAGGTCCGCGCACGGTATGCCGCCGGTGATGGTTTGGGCGAGGGCCGCGTCAACCAGCTTCGACTTGGATCGCGCGGCTCGCTGTGGGCAGCTACCGCCGGTGGGCTGAGCCGGATCAAGGACGGGAAGGTCGCAACACTTACAAGCAAGAACGGACTGCCATGCGATGCGGTCCATTGGTCGATTGAAGATGACGATCAAACCGTCTGGCTGTACACGGCGTGTGGCCTAGTGCGGATTCCTCGGTCCGAGCTGGACTCTTGGGTAAGTGATCCGATGCGAATGATCCAGAGCACAGTTCTCGACAGTGCCGATGGCGTGAGGAACGCGGCGAGTCCAAGTGTCTATAGTCCGCCAATTGCCAAGAGTGAGGATGGAAGATTCCGGTTCGCCACGTACAACGGCGTAAGCGTCATCGATCCGCGTCACCTTCCCGTCAACAAACTTCCGCCGCCGGTACACGTCGAGGAAATTGTCGCCGATGACAAAACGTACGACGCAGCTTCCCCGGGAACCCAAGGCTTGCGCCTGCCTCCGCGGGTACACAACCTAGAGATCCATTACACGGCGCTCAGCCTGGTGGCGCCGGAGAAGGTGCGCTTCCGAATCAAGCTGGAAGGGCAGGATCCGGACTGGAGAGAACAGGCGGATCGCCACGAGAACTACACGAACCTGGGGCCGGGGCACTACCGCTTCCGCGTGAAGGCGTGCAACAACAGCGGGGTGTGGAACGAAGAGGGTGCGACGCTGGAGTTCGTGATCCCTCCGGCGTGGTACCAGACGAACTGGTTTCGAGGGCTGTGCGTGGCGGCGTTCCTGGCGCTGCTGTATGGGCTTTATCGGGTGCGGGTGGGGCAACTGCGGGCGCAAGAAGAGAAGTTTCGGGAGGCGATTGAATCGATACCGGCGATGGCGTTTGTGGCGCAGCCGGACGGCAATCACACGTTCGTGAACAAAGGCTGGGTGGAATATACGGGACTGACGGCGGAGCAGGCGGCGGCGTCGGGATGGCAGGAGGCAGTGCATCCGGAAGACCGCAAACGAGTGGTGGCGAAATGGGAGTCGGCGCTGGCGAGCGGCGAGCCGATGGACTACGAGGCGCGATTCCGGCGCGCAGCGGATGGGCAGTATCGGTGGTTCACGGTGAGGGTGGTGCCGCTGCGGGACAAGCGCGGGAAGATCGTGAAGTGGTCGGGGACCGCGACGGACATCGAAGACCGCAGGCGCGCGGAACAGTTGCAGGCGGATATTGCGCACATCAACCGCGTGAGCATGATGGGCGAGCTGGCGGCGTCGATATCGCACGAGTTAAAGCAGCCGATCACGGCGACGATTGCGAATGCCGACACTTCCCTGCGCTGGCTGAAACACAATCCGCCGGATTTGGATGAGGTCCGCGAGTTGGTGGAGAACATTGCGAAAGACGGGAGCCGGGCGACCGACATCATCGATCGACTACGGTCGCTGTATAAGAAGTCTCCGCCGAAACGGGAGCCGGTGGAGATAAATGCGATTGTCCGGGAGATGGTGGTGCTGCTGCGCGGCGAGGCCAGCCGGCAGGGAGTGTCGGTGAGGATGGACCTGGAGGAGAATCTGCCGAAGATCGTCGCCGACCGCGTGCAACTGCAGCAGGTGCTGATGAACCTGATGCTGAACGCGATCGAAGCAATGAAAGACACAGGCGGCGTGCTGACGGTTCGGACGCAAGTGGAAGGGGATGAAAGGGTAAGGATCTCAGTCAGCGATACCGGGGTGGGGCTTCCGGCGGAGAAGGCCGACGAAATCTTCAACGCGTTTGTTACGACGAAAGAACAGGGGTCGGGAATGGGGCTGGCGATCAGCAGGTCGATTGTGGAGTCGCACGGTGGGAAATTGTGGGCGACCTCGAATGAGGGGCGCGGGGCGACGTTCCACTTCAGCTTGCCGAATGCGGCGGAAACAAAGGTGGCGGCTGCGGAAGGTGATGAGCGAAACAGGGCTGGCA